>NZ_JAWOWK010000001.1:472012-784637 GCF_033340375.1 Vibrio sp. 1167
CAACAGCAACAGCAACAGCAACAGCAACAGCAACAGCAACAGCAACAGCAACAGCAACAGCAACAGCAACAGCAACAGCAACAAAAGTCTCAAAACGAAGGGAAAGAAGCGCAAGGACAACAGTCACAAAATCAGCAAGATTCTGAAAATAAAAAAGAAAAACAAAAAACGGAACAACATCAACCGCAACGAGATGACAAGCAAGTGAAGGATCAAGGTGAACCAATACAGGCTAAAGCGCATCCCGAAAAAATGCATCAGGATGATCCTGAGTTTCGTCGACTAGAAGCAGTAGAAAGTGCTCGCGACCCAAGCTTTTTGATCCGTGCGCAAATGCAACTTCAAGCGCAACAAAAACAACCTCCACAACAATCTCAAAAGGAGTGGTAAGCCTGTGATGAACAAAGGCGTAAAACTGGTCTTTATTTTTGTGGCCAGCCTAATATCCAGTTTCTCGGTGATGGCACAGACACTTCAAGCTAGTGTGAATAAAACACAAGTAGCCAAGAATGAAGTGATTAACCTCAGAATCATTTCAGATACTGAGCTCAGCTCAGACTCAATCGACTTCAATGTTCTAGAGAAAGACTTCTTCTTAGGTCAACCTCGTTATGGCCGCTCTAGCAATAACATTAACGGAAGAAAATCAGTGCGTACCGAGTGGAGTATCTCAATTGCACCAATGAAAGAAGGTGTTCTGACTATTCCAAGTTTTTCCGCTGATGGTATGAGAACGGAGCCGATCAAACTGCGTGTCAACGCGAGCCAAACAGACCCCAATCTTGATGATCTATTTAGCTTCAATATTACGGTCGACAACAGTACGCTCTACCCTCAGCAATCTGCAACATTACGTATACAACTTCTAATTAAAGCGGACACTCGACGCCTAGATAACCCGCAAATAGTACCTCCGCAGATTAAAGGCATGAAGCTTGAGGCACTGGGTGGCTTACAACAAAGACAGAAGATCTTAAATGGGTTAGAAGTAGCGGTCATAGAGCAGTCGTTTCGCTTAACGGCCAATCAATCAGGCACTTATACCTTGATAGGTCCTAAACTGACCGGTTCTTATATTTATGGCGACAGCTTGACGGGCTCAACCAAAATAATGCCTATCAACACCAAAGCGGAACGCATGCCAATCACGGTCAAACCGATTCCGAGCGAATTTAAAGGTGAATGGCTTCCTGCTTCAGCGTTAGAAATGACACAGAGCTGGCAAGACGATCAAGGTAATCTACTGTCGACTAACGCGATCAACACAGTAAAACAAGGCTCTTCACTCACTCGAACCATTCAAGTTAAGGCTCGCGGTACACAAGCCGAATATCTGCCACGAGTCAATATTAGTTACCCGAGTTCACTGCGCGTGTATCCCGAACAACCTAAGTTCGATAGCGCGAGAGATGGCACCGTTACCATGACGGTGAAGCAAGTCATTATTCCTACAGAGGCCGGGAAATATACCTTACCAGGATACGACTTGAACTGGTGGGACAGTCAAAATGATGAAGCGAAGAAAACAACGTTACCAGAGCTAACATTAGACGTAGAGAAAAATGACACTGGGCTAATCACGTTGCCGGAATCGCCTCTTTCAGCGCCTTTAGTGTCAGCCCCTAGTCCTGAATCAAGCGGCGATGTAAACAGTCTCTGGCGAACATTAACCTTTGTTTTCCTAGGGCTTTGGATAATGACATTGGGAATCGCTATTTGGGCATGGAAAAAGCGGTCAATAACAGCGAGTGGAACGGTTTCAAATACTGAACAACCACTTTGCATCGACGCGCTAAAAAAAGTCATCGAAGAGGGCGATGCTGCGAAAATTGAACGCTCTGTAAATGAGTATTTAACCACTCATCAAGACAGGCTAAACCCTGGCGACGTACAAGCAATTAAGCAAGAGCTTAATGCCATGAATCAAGCGTATTTTAGTGCTAACCAACAACCTTGGAGCCCTGATTCGCTGCTAGCGAAAATTCAAAACCTTGGCAAAGCAAACGTAACAAAAACCGACCACCAGCTCGAAAAGCTATAAATAACTAGATAACAATGGCAGCTCTCATGAGCTGCCAATTCTCTTATCCGGCCAAATTTGCTTTAGCGGTTTTATCTAGAGCACCAACCGCCGCCCCCTTCCCTATCAAGTTGCTCTTATGAACATCACTCACTCAACAAACACTTGGGGCTCGTATTCGTATCGCCTTACACAATTTCGCCCATGATTCTTCGCTTGATAGAGTGCCTTATCCGACAACTGATATAAATGGTCGAAATTAAAGTCTTTGCCTTTCGCTTTATAACAGGAGTAACCGACTGAAACGGTAAGTAACTCCCCTTCTGGGTTATGTCGATGCTTTATCCCCTCGCCCTCGATGCACTGACGAATGCACTCTGCTCTCAGTCGAACCTCCTCTTGCTCAGAACCAATCATGAGCAATGCAAACTCCTCACCTCCGATACGGCAAAAAACTTCATCTTCACCTTTGGTATGATGATCCAAGATATAGCCAATTCGCATCAATGCGATATCGCCTTCGAGATGACCATAGTGATTATTGAATAAGCCAAAATGGTCAATATCAATCAGGATCAGGCCAAACGACATGTCGTCTTCATACTCTAGGGCACAATATTTTTGCATCACATGTTCTAACATGCGGCGATTACCAAGACGCGTCAAAGGATCGAGCTTAGAAAGTACCTCAAGCTGTCGATTGGCTTCCTCTAACTCTTTTGTTCGGTTCTGAACCTCCAGCTCTAAGTTTTCGTTTAGTTCGCGAATCGCCTCTTGAGCTTGAGTACGTTGCAATACTTCAGCTAAGCTGGACGCGAACATACGAATCACTTCACGTAACTGAGAAGTTAAGGGCGCACGTGTCAGCAAATTATCAACAGCGATAAAGGCGATAGGACCACTGCTATTTGAAGTCAATACCGTCATCGCAGCCCAACCAAAGCCAACAATATTACAGTCATGATAAATAGGCACTGATTCTTCAAATGCGACTTCGTTTGGCATTGAGCGAGCCAGATTTATAAGAGAGAAATCTTGGGTTTCGCCAAAGAAGTAAGATTCATCCACCACATTACCTTGAATATCGGTACCCCACGTTCCTTGCATGTAAGAGCAATTTTCATCAGTTAAAAACACCGCCATTCGATCAATACCAAGATTTTTAATGGCGAAAGTGACGGCCGATTTGCATACTCCACTGACAGTAGTGCAACGTGATAACTCAACCATGCTTGAATGCAGCATGCGTACGTTTTGTTCTTGGCGCTTACGAATGTAAATTTGAGAGAAGAGTGAACCAAACGAGTCCAACATCTGTTTTTGATATGCCGTTATCGGCTTACGATGAATAAAGTTATCTAGCGCGAACCACCCAAACGGTTCATTGCCATCGCGTAAAATCAACATCGCATTCCAGCCCTGCCCGATGACCTTGCCTGCTGTGTATATTGGCGCGTCTTCTACAATAACTAAGTTGCTCTCGAGGCTAGATAACGCGGTGATATACTCCTCGCTAAGTTGGTGTAAATCGTATTGTGTGTGAAATTCATCAATCGTAATTCCTGACTCATCCGTACCGTATGTACCACTGAAGCTGCGCTTTTTCATATCGAGAAGCATCAGTGTAGAGCGATCAAACCCAAGTCGTTCACGTAACGCTTCGACGGCTTTGTAGTACAAGTCCTTTAAAGAATCAGGGTTAGAGATTTCGAGTGCAACTTGCTGAACTAACTTCATATTTTCGATAAAGCGCTCGCGTTGGCTAATCTCATCAACATATTGCGCTTCACGAATATCTCTGTGCCTGATCTCTTTCGAGGCATTTTTTTCAGCACGAATACATTGCCAACGCGCCGCTGCGAGCTGCATTGCGTCGTAACTTTCTTCATAGATATTATGTGCTGTGCGAGCATGTACAGATTGAATCAGTAGGTAGGTACGTTTGATAGGCGTGTTGTCGAGCATCATGATGTAACTATCACCGCCTAAATCTCGGGTGTGATTCCAGTTACAAGTGTTGATCGCCAGAGGTATGATGCTTTCAGAGGTGTCAAACTGACTTGCCCACTCCCAGAATGTCTCAGGATAGTTTTGGGTTGGGTAAAGCTCTCCGCGAGAGAAGCTCATCGAATGACGAGGGTTAATTGAAGGATCTTCAAAAATAGCGAGGGCTTGAGGGGAGAACAGACTCTCTAAATGATCAAAGATTGCCTCCGCTAGCAACCGATGGTCCCTCGTTGAAGACACTTTTCTTGTAAAACTTCTTAAACTCACCCTACCAACCTAATCTACTTTTTTATCCTCGATAAAAAACTACTTAGGCCATGATATGCAATCAATACGTTCAAATTTGAGCTGTTAAGTCATTCGCAAAATTATCAGACTTAGTGTTACATTCGAGAGCTCTTCAGCACTTTTAAAGCCATGTTTCACATAAGTTACATGCTTTATAAACTGGGGAGGAAAGTTGTACTTATTTACAAGATTTTTGTGTTGGTAGATGTTTTAAGCCTACGACTTAAAAAGAAAAAGGCCCCTCATCAAGAGGGGCAAAGTTACCATCGCTTATAGTTATTTAGTTATGCTTGTAAATACGGTGGATTAACCGAAATCACCATTTACGTAGCCTTGAGTACGGTCGTCTTGAGGGTTGCTAAAGATCACTTGCGTATCGTTGTGCTCAACCAGTTCACCCATTAGGAAAAACGCAGTGCGGTCAGAGATACGACGCGCCTGTTGCATTGAGTGAGTCACGATAACGATGGTGTAGTTCTTCTTTAGCTCTTCCATCAGTTCTTCGATTTTGTGTGTCGCAATTGGGTCAAGTGCCGACGTTGGCTCATCCATCAGAATCACATCCGGCTCCATCGCGATTGTACGTGCAATACATAAACGTTGCTGCTGACCACCAGAAAGACCGAATGCGTGTGATTTAAGGCGATCTTTCACCTCATCCCAAAGTGCAGCACCGCGCAGCGAACGCTCTACCACTTCATCAATTGTCTTTTTGTCTTTGATACCTTGAGCACGTAAGCCGTAAGCCACGTTCTCGTAAATGCTCATCGGGAATGGGTTTGGCTTTTGGAATACCATGCCGACTTTGATGCGAAGGTCAGCAACATCAATGTTGCCGTAAATATCTTCGCCGTCCATCGCCAATTTACCTGTAATTTTCACGCCTTCGATTAGATCATTCATTCGGTTCAAACAGCGTAGAAGCGTTGATTTTCCGCAACCTGACGGGCCGATAAGTGCAGTTACTTGGCGAACTGGAATTGGTAAGTTGATCGATTTCAGTGCTTGGTTGTCACCGTAGAATAGGTCTAGGTTTTCAATATCAAATTTGTTCATTGTCTTAATCTCTTAATTCTTGAATTCGTGTCTTTTAACGTGCGTTCTTAATTAGTGTTGTTAGTAAGTTGCGGTGTTAAAACGTCTAGCAATCAGTTTCGTTACCATGTTGATCAAGAGAACAACTACGATAAGCACTGTTGCCGTACCGTAAGCCTGATTCCATTCTTCAACGGTAAACAGTTCGGTAGTCAGTTTGTATAGGTGAACGGTTAGCGTACGACCTGAATCCAATAAAGAGTCCGGAATACGTGCAACCATACCTGCTGTCAGGAATACTGGAGCAGACTCACCAATGACACGACCAATACTTAGAATGACCGAGGTTAAGATACCTGGCATTGCACTCGGAAGAATCAAACGCCAGATAGTGTAAATCTTAGAAGCACCGAGGCCATAAGAGCCTTCACGGTAAGTTTGTGGCACTGCCATCAGCGCTTCTTCCGTTGTACGGATGATCACTGGCAGGATTAGGATACTTAGCGTCAATGCACCCGACAGAATCGAGAAGCCAAGGCCAAGAATCGCCACGAAGAAAGTCATACCAAACAGGCCGAAAATGATCGACGGGATACCCGCCAATGACTCGGTACAGAATCGGATGATTTTCACCAAACGACTGCCCACTTTCGCGTATTCGGTCAAGTAGATTGCCGTCATGATACCGAGTGGCGCTGCCACTGCGATAGAAGCGATAACCATGTAAATGGTCGCCACAATCATTGGGAAGATACCATGCTCTTCACCTGTACGCGTATAGTTATCAGTAATGAAGTTCCAATCTACGTGTTGTAGACCGTTTGATAGGATGTACCAGATAATCCAGAACAAAAAACCTACCGTTAGTGCTGCCGAGATCCAGACAAATGCGTTAAAGACATTATCTTTGAACTGGCGTGCTTTTTTCAGTTTTGCGCGATCCATAATAGTCACCTTTAACGAGCGATTACTTCGCTTTTTCTCGGTTTAGGTACAGTAGTACAGCGTTCAACGACATGATGAAGACCAGAAGTACTACACCTGTAGCGTAAAGTGCGTTCGCGTGAACACCACTTGCGTAAGACATTTCAATAGCGATGTTTGCAGTTAGTGTACGAGCCGAATCCAAGATGCCTTCTGGCATTGCCGGCGCGTTACCCATAACCATGATAATCGCCATGGTCTCACCCAACGCACGACCGATACCCAGTATCACACCTGTCATGATGCCTGAGCGAGCCGCTGGAACGAGCAACTTAAAGATGGTGTAGATTTTCGATGCGCCCAGTGCCAAAGAACCTTCTTTATAAGTACGAGGGACAGCGCGAATAGACGTTTCAGAAACCGTAATTACTGTTGGTAGAATCATCACACCAAGAACAATAATACCGGCCAAGATAGTGTTACCTGCAGGTACATCAAATACTTTCTGAATCAATGGAACGATAATAACCAGACCGAAGAAACCGTAGACCACTGAAGGAATACCGGCTAGCAGCTCAACCGCTGGACGGATGATGTCTGCTAATCGCTTTGGTGCGATTTCAGCGATAAAAATGGCGGTCAGAACACCAATTGGAACCCCAACAATGACAGCACCAGCCGTCGATACGATAGATGCCACAATCATGGTGGCGACACCGTAAAGCGCAGGTGGTAACCAGTTTTGTCCTAAGACAATGCCCGATACG
This sequence comes from Vibrio sp. 1167, assembly GCF_033340375.1. Taxonomy (NCBI): domain Bacteria; kingdom Pseudomonadati; phylum Pseudomonadota; class Gammaproteobacteria; order Vibrionales; family Vibrionaceae; genus Vibrio; species Vibrio sp. 1167. The sequence goes on from NZ_JAWOWK010000001.1 coordinate 479,054, forward strand.
CCTGCTTCTTGGAATGCCGGAATACTCTCTCGAACGATGAAGTATGCAATAACGGCCAATGAAACAATGCCGATTACGGCACTCGTTAGGAACAAGCCGTGGAAGATGCGCTCTTTCCAGTCTACACGACGCTTCTCGCGTAGGCCTGACTTGCTGATAGCTCTAGCGTCAGTATTCATAAGCTTTTCACTATTTGTTGCGATGGTCATTTAAAAATCTCACGGTTCTGGGCAATGCCGTTGAACACAATGGATAGAAAAGGCTCAGCCCGAAACGTTGGGCTGAGCAAACTTTAGAGTCCCGATGGGATTAGTTAACTGAGATGTAACCTTTTTGGTCAACTAGCGCTTGCGCTTCATCAGTTAGCATCCAGTCTAGGAATTTTTGCGTTTCTGTTGATGGCTTGCCTTCTTTGTAAAGAACAAGGAATGGACGCGCTACTTTGTAAGAACCGTTTTTAACGTTAGCTACCGTTGCATCAACGCCGTCGATTGCTAGCGCATTAACAGTGTTGTCTACAGTACCAAGAGAAATGTAGCCGATTGCGTATGGGTTAGATGCAACCATTGTTTTCAGTGCGCCGTTACCGTTTGCAACTTGAGCACGTTGAGAGATAGCTGATACCTTCTTACCAGAAATCTTCATTTTTAGAGACATGATGTCTTCAAATGCGCCACGAGTACCAGAAGCTGTGTCACGAGTAATGGCTACGATTGGCTTGTCTGCACCACCGACTTCTTTCCAGTTTGATACTTCGCCTTTGTAGATTGCAGTCACTTGCTCGGCTGTTAGACCTGGCAGTTTGTTTTGTGGGTTGACAACCACTGCGATACCATCACGAGCAACCACTTCTTCGATTAGTGTTGATTCTTTTTCAGAGTCTTTTAGATTACGAGAAGACATACCAAGGTCTGCTGAACCATTTTTCGCTGCTTTTACACCAGCTGAAGAACCAGGACCTTGAACTTCGATAAATACGTTAGGGTTCTTCTTCATGTACGTTTCAGAGAAAACTTCCATCAGTGGAGTTACGCTGCTAGAACCCACTGCAGAGATAGTTTCTTTAGCAGAAACAGGAGTCACTGCCATTGCGCCTAGAAGTGCGATTGCACCGATTACTGTCTTTTTCATCACAATTTCCTTAAGTGGCTTTATTGCCGTTGTGTTTCACTTGAACGGTGCTCACTTTAGAATTTGAATATGACAGTTGTGTTTCACTTAGTTGAACCCTCTATGACACGTTGTCATTTCTAACTATTAATTCCGCGACTTATCCCTCTCTCAATTTGAACGTAACGTTTTTATAAGTTGCCTCATGTTCAAGATGATAACCCCATCGATTTTGGTACATTTCATAACAATTAGATATGAGTAACTCATTGATTTGGCAAATATAACAATTAAAATCGAAATACTTATTTATAAAAAAGATAATAATTAAACCGATAGAGGGTCAATCTCATGCGTCAATTTCTTAGTACGCTTTCTATTAAACTTCAGGTTTTTCTGCCTGTTCTATTCACAGTTATATTACTCATCATTGGACTGAGTGTCGGAATCGGTAAACTCGATCAAGCATTCAATAAGGTTTCGGCTTCCACCCATAAGCTAATCATTCACAAAGAGGAACTTAGCGGCATCGTAGACAACACTTACGCCATGCGCATCAAAGCCATTTATAGTCTATTTAGAGCCGAAGATGTTCAGTCTCTCAACCAAGAGCTTTCTGAGCGACAAAACAAAAACCGCGATTTTCTTAACTCCATCGACAATCTCCCTGGCATTCAAAATGAAGTCAATGCTATGCGTAAGGCCATGAATCACTATGTTGATTTCACTCGCGTTACCATGACACCTCTGCTCACCACTAAACACTCTTCTGATTACACCACCTCTGATTTCAATCAAAAGTACGAATCTGCAATGGCTGAGTATCGATTAGCTGGCGAAGCGATGATCAACGCCATCGACAAACTATCTAAACAATTGAATCAAATCGTCACCGATGAAGTCGAAACGAATGGCGAACAACATTCAACCACGCTCACTTACAGCACCGTCTCGCTTGCGGTGATCTTGAGTGCTGCTTCACTTATTAGTTGGGTACTCGCCAGCTACATCGTTGCGCCGATTCGTAACCTTCAAGTAACGATGCAGGAAGTCGCGAAGGGAAACCTACTAGTTAAGGCCGAAGCCATCGGGAAAAACGAAGTGTCTCAGTTGGCTCGAGATGTAAACCAGACCATAGAAAAACTGCGTGAAACTGTAAGCGCATTGGTTCGCATTAGTGAAGATGTGGCATCAGCATCAACCGAGTTAGCAACTGTTATGACTCAAAGCAGCGTCAACTCGGATCAAGAAAAGCAAGAAGTTGAGCAAGTAGCCTCGGCGATCAATCAGCTAGAGTCGACCGCAGCTGAAGTATCGACCAATGCACAAGAAGCAGATAGTGCATCAAATCAAGCACGTACGTTAACCTCACAAAGTATAAGCATGTTTGGGGAAAGTACTCGCGCAAGTGAAAAGATGGCGGAACAACTTAACGAAGCCGCTGCCGTCGTGACTTCGCTAAAAGATCAATCAGAACACATTGGTCGCGTGATCGAAGTGATTGAAGGTATTTCTGAGCAAACGAATCTCCTTGCACTGAATGCAGCGATTGAAGCTGCACGAGCGGGCGAAAGTGGCAGAGGCTTTGCGGTAGTGGCCGATGAAGTACGTATGCTGGCAGCGCGAACTCAGGAGTCCACCAAAGAGATCCAAACCATTATAGAAGAGCTACAGCAACAATCTGGTCACGCAAATGAAAGTATGCATTCCAGCTTAGCCATGTTGTCAGACAACCAAGCTCTGACACAAGAAGTTAGCCAATCACTTGCTAATATCAGTAATGCTATCGCCGATCTGAACTCAATCAACACTCAAGTTGCGACCGCATCAGAAGAGCAGAAACAGGTCACGGCTGATATCAACAACAACTTAACGAACATCTATGAACTAGTGAGCCAGAACGTCACTGGTATCACTCAATCAGCCGCGGCAGCGCAAGAGTTGTCTGGTTTAGCAGAAAACCAAAAACATCAGCTTAAGCAGTTCCAAGTTTAAATTCTCTGCTCAACACGATAAGTTCCAAAGGTTAGAAAAGAAAAAGCTCCGCACTGGCGGAGCTTATTATAAAGGCAAAGCTATCAACCCTTATTAACGTAATAATTATTATTCATCTGTCACTAACAAGAGAGAACTTTTGAAACTTGAGTTTAACGGATCTCTATTGAAAACCTCACCATTAGTCGTATCAAAAGTTGCAACATGCTTACCGTCGCCATTAGGTGTGTTGCTCCAGACATAACGCCCTAGAACATCATCTCCATCTGTCAGACTATAGCCGCTAGCAAACCCTGTACTATTTATGGCTGGGCTGTGGCAAGCTCGCTCAGTTAGAGATACTAGCTCTTTGATATTTGCTAGTCGCCAATTTTTTTTGTCAGCAAAATTGTGAAGAGGATGGTTGCCGTCCTTATTACGAATTTGTTTGGCTGTGGAGAGAGCGAGTTGCCATGACATTGTAGATCGCGTCCCCTGGCATTCTTGGTTTCCTACATTCCATGTCATACCAACTGGACAGCGCATCCATGTTAGACCTGTTTTCAGGTCAGTTACGGTACCGCTCTCAGAATATGTATAACGCGTGTTAGGTGCCGTTTTAGCAAAGTCAGTAGAACACTCTTGTGCAGCTATTGCAGTTTGAGAAGCCAAAGTAAGAGATAGTACAGTTATTAATTTCTTCATCTTATTGCCCCTTAACTGCGACTAGACGGATTGGGAATTGGTAAGAATCATCGGCACCCGCACTTGTGTTGCTTGATCGAATCTCGACGTATGAAATAGTGCCTCTATCTTTGCCCCGGGAGACAATCGCAGGGAAATAAATCTCGCCATCAATAAGTTGTGATGATGCATTCGTAAACTTAAAGTCGCTATGCCAAAACGCACCATATCCTAAATAAGGGCTACCTATGGTTTGCTGTGGAAAGTATTTAACATTAAAACCATAGACGTTGTATTTTGCATATTCATCGTTCGGAGCAAACAGTGTTTGTTCACCAAAGTCTAGTAAGTCATAAGTCTCACGGTAAGTAGGCAAGCGCCAACCAGTGATTCCACATAACGATTGTTTGTTTATGTACTCAACATATTGGCTAGTGGTACAAACTTCATCACCAGCGTCTTTACAGCCTGCAAGCTCTACATCTTTGCTAAATGGCTTAAATGCTTCAGACTCAAACGCAAACAGGCGATCTTTAAATTGAACCGAGCTCGCATCCGCACTCTTATTTTCCCAAACAAGACCAGTACGTTCGTCCATAGTACAAGCCCACTCAGTCGCATCTGCAGCTAAAGCTGCACCTTGTGAATCTAGCTTAACGAACTTAAAGCCAGCGCCTGTCGACGTTTGCTTGTCCTCTTTGTCGAAGCCGTATTCCGCATCTTGACCAGGGTAAGACGCTTGAACCTCTGCTACGTCTGCTGCTCCTTCAGCAAAATAAAGAACGGCGCCCGTATCGTTACTACCAACCGTTTGTTCAGCAACCGCTACAATTTCTTCAGCAAATGCACTCACTTCCACTTCAGACAGAAGATCAGAGGCCAATGATTTACCCTGGAAGCTAAGGCTTTGAGCAAGCAGCGCTACGCCTTGGGTCATTTGTTGTGGCTGCATTGCAGCTAATAGTGCAACCGTGTTTTGCTCTAGCTTGTCTAGCTCGCTGGCTTCTGCGTTAGACATCACCGTACCAGAAAGAGAAACGCCAGCATCGGCGAGTTGCGCTTTCACAATCTCTTCAGCTTGAGCAACGGTTTTACCGTCAACCACAAGACCCGCGAGCAACGTTGTTACACCATTGATTGTGTTACCCGTTGCTAAATTTTGGCCTGGAGCCGCAAGACGCAACGTTTGGTTTGAACCTTGCTCAACTTGAGCAAGAATGGTGCTAGTTAGTATGTTTTTGTCGCTTGAAGTCAGGCTAAATTTACCGGCATTATCCGTTTTAGTGCTCGGTTCAGTCGTATCACAAACGTAGTTTTGGTTTAAATCGATGCACACTGGCGTATCAAGAAGTGTACCTGCAGAAACGATGGTGCCAGCTACATCATAGGTCGGTGCCGACGTATCACCACCAGAACCACCGCCACAGCCAGCTAGGGCTAGTGACATAGCAACGAAAGAATATTGAAACTTCATAGATTTTATCTTCTTTTGATTTTAATTAACGAGAGCGAATCACTCTCACCATTGAAAGCAGGAAAAGTCCTAACAAGGTCCAAGGCGAACCACTGCCACCTGAACCACCGCCACTGCTTTCTTTAGTGGTATCAGCACTACACTGATACTGAGCAAAGTGACTCACACCCCACTCTTTCAACACCCCAGAGTTCCCTGACACGCGGTCAGACACTTCGAGACGCCAAGTACCCCAACTCGGTTGACCGACAAGTGCTTGTAACTCCTCGTCATACTGAGCGGTGAAGTAACCTTTAAATCCTTTGGTATTGCTTGATTGATGGCTAAGTAGCACGACCGATTTGCCTTGTGGAGACACTAGCGTCACTTGCAGATCTTGCAGTGAGTCATGTTCGATGTTCAGGTAAACCGCAAACGAATCATCAATCGTGCGTGACTTGTCCGATAGCGTCTGAGAGAACAGTCTGTCGCCCTGCTCCGGTAAAGCGGAATTCACTGATTGAGGCTGGATATCAAGCTCTGGCGTACCATTAACCAGCATCACCTTTTCACTCCACTGGTGAGTCTTTAGGCCTTCAGCAAATTGATAATCCAATGAAATAGAGGAATCGAATTGCGTGCCACATGTTAGACCGCTTAGTAACGCCACCTTCATTGAGGTCAAGTCAGAAAGCGTTTCATCAAAGTCGAAAACAGATGCGTTGTTTAGCTTCCATTGCCCTTTGATGCTCGCTTCACGGCCAGTTTGGCTCAGGCTCAAACCAACGTCTTGACCTTGTGCGATGTATCGAGCGTCATAGCGAACACGAAGAGGCGCTTTAAGTAAGTTGTGTCTGTTGAAGCTGTCCGTCAGGAATTGGGCGTAGTCTTTATTTGGGAACAAGGTGTTTGCGGCAAACACGGTCGACTCCGCCAGATCATGCATTTTCACGCCACGACCAATGCCGTACATGCCTTCAAGAACAATGGCGTCAAACTCGCGGAACACCCTATCGGTATCATCACCGTATCGTTCAACCGATGCTTTAAGCGCTTGAAACAGCGGCGTTGACCATAGCTCGTCACCTAGTTCACCGCCCACACTGACGTGCGCTGGGTACTCTGAGCTCTCGAAGTAACGTGCTCTTTGGTTCCATAAGCTACGAGTTGTTTTGCGTGTTCCGAACACACCGTCCCAGTTGAACACCGTATCTAACTCGAATTCTTGACCACGACGCGAAGCATCCAAATATTGAATGCGGTAGCTCGCGCTGCCCGCCCAGTAATCAGCAAAACCCTCTGCGATAGCACCAGTGTGACCGTACGCCCAATCCGGTACGATTTGGTAAAGAATGCCATGCCCAAGCTCGTGTATCACGACATCAGCATCGACTGCATCCGGAGAAACACCACCGACACCCAGCATGAGTGCTTTCGGACCGTAATAGTAAGTAGAGTTATCTTTTGATAAACCGCGAGCATCAAAACGAAGCGGTTCATCAAACAAGTCGTAAGTCAGGCTTGTCAGATATTGGATCGAGCTATCAAGATGATAAAAAGCCATCAACTGTGGGAACGCATTGTCACCAAACTCGGTGCTTTGCATCTCATCAACACTGTCAAATGCTTGAACCCCTTCTGCGCTGAGGAAGTCCAACGTATCGAGTACAGGCGATTCACCAGGTGCTGGGGCTGAAAATAAACCCGTCGCATCCACTTGCTTTAATCTTGGGTTAGAGAGATAGAACTTACCTCCCGACTTTAAAACCTCAATCGACTTGGTGACGTACTCGATCGGCTGAGGGTAATCGGACAGTGCTGACCATGTCGATTCTGGTGCCGCTTGCTGTTGCATGGTACGAAGATCTGGGTTGAATAAAGAAACCTCAACATGAACCAGACTTCCAGAGCTCAGAGCAGGTGGCTCTTGTGCCTGCAGTTGGCGAGGCGATTCCAATTCCATTGCAACCGTTGGTTTACCGTTGCGAATGATCGTATCTTCAAGGCTCTTAAACACTCGCACAACGTGATGATTTTTATCGGTTGTTACTACTAGGGCACGCTGTGCTTGATATTCACCGTTTACCCAAACATCAAAATTGTAATGCTCACCAAGCTGAGACTGGGTTTTGTAACGGAACTTAAACTCGCCCGCTTCTGAGTAGTGGCTGTCTAGATAAGTTTTCGCTTGCGCTTCATTCGTTACAATAGAGTCCGTTGCAGGATAATCCCACTCTGCAGCCTGCGCCGCAGGGGTACAAGCAATAAGCAGTGAAAACGCCAATGGTTTTAGCTTCATGATTTCGTCCTAGAATTCGTATTTTGCATTTAGCGTGAAGTAGCGCCCAGGCTCAGTTGAGTAACGCTTACTTTCCTCAGCGATACCCGCTACGTCTTGGTATCGGATGTACTCTTTGTCGAACAAGTTGACGATGTTTGCGCTAACACGAAGGTCTTTGGAAACGTAGTAAGTTGCGCCAATATCAAACGTATTCCACGCGCTTGTCTGCGCACACTCTGTCGCTAGGCCAAGCGTGGTCTGGCATTTAGGAACGCGATCCATAGCAGCGGCCCAGTTCCAAGCCACGTAAGCATTGAAGTCTTGGTTGGCGTATTTCAGTTGAGCATTACCTTCGAATGGCGTAATGCTTCGAACGTATTCGCCTTCCGCGTCTTTGCCATCTACGTAGCCAAACTTAGTGCTGATGTCCCATTGTTTGGTGAGCGCGTAACCCGCAGAAAGCTCTGCGCCATAAGTCTCTACGCCATCAAGGTTTTGGTACTGTTTGACGTAATTACCAGTGCTTGAGTCAAAGCCTGTGGTCACAACATCGATGAAGTTTTCAAACTTGTTGTAGAACACAGACGCATAGACATACGCACGACCGTTATCGAACTTGTTACCGATTTCAAATGAGTCCGAAGTCTCAGCTTCTAGGTCTAAGTTAGGCGCGATAACAAAAGGCGTTAGCGGTACGAAATCATGGTTCACGAAGCCATATGCTTTGTCGTATTCCGGAGCTCGGTAACCGTGGTTGTACGACACATAAACGATGTTGTTGGCAAACATTTCACGAGAAACCGACAGGCTTGGAGACACCTCTGAGCTATCCATGTCTTTTAATGGGAAGCCGCCTACTTCGCCCTCACCGTCCGGTGTTAAACGGTGCGCATCAAAGCGCAGGCCGCCTGTGATGGTCCATTTATCCAGTTCCACCATGTCTCGAACGTACAAACCAATGTTATAAGCACGAGCAGGAGCGAAAGGTTGTTTGGTCGAAGGTGTTACGCCGTTCCAATCAATCTTGGAATCGCTATCTGTGCGTTCGTAGTAGTCAGTAGAAAGCTCGACACCGTAAGCCAATTGGTGCTCTGCATTTGCTGCATAAATCGTATTGGTGAAGTCACCACGGAAGCCAATTGTCTCGTCAATGAAGGTTTTGTGTTCCAGCTCGCGACGTTTGGTGATCAAACCATTGTGATCCACTTGACGCATTAAACGGTTGGTGTCTTCCACGACTTCGGTGTGACGCCAGTAAACTTTGGTATCCAACTCTTCGAACCAAGTTGGATTAATCGGTGTCACCTCTGCACCAATGTAAGCGCTGTACTCTTCGGAGGTTTCATCTTCAGCAAAGTCTTCAATATGCCAGATGCCATCAGGTTGAATGGACGGTGAACCCTCCAAACGCTCTTGATTCTGGGTGTAGAGTTCCGCTTTGGCTTTCAACATCACCTCTTCATTGAAAAAGTGGTTGATCGTATAAGCACCGCTGTAACCATCTAGGTCGCGGTTATACAAATCTTCATCAAAGTTACGTGTCTCTTGCCCTTGCCAGTATGAAACATTAAACAAACTCTCTGTATCACCGGAGCGGAAAGCTAGGTTACTCGTACCTTTGTACTTGTTGCTGATATCGGTGTAAGTACCGGAAACATCGGTGTAGAAGTCTTTGTCTTTTAAGAAATCACCCGGCTGACTGGATTCTAAAATCACCACACCGCCGATTGCGCCAGAGCCATGCACCGAAGAGCTTGCACCCTTAATGATTTGAAGCGATTCAAAATTGGATAAATCAAAAGTATCTCGCCCAACTGCATCATTAATGTCATTCGCACCGAAGCCATCCGCAGAACGAATGCCATCACGAACGATCATAATGCGGTTACCTGTCATACCACGGATGGTAATGTTTTGCGGACGTCCTGCACCGCCCGTCACGCTTACACCAGGTTCGTTACGCAGCACGTCATAAAGCTCGGTTTCGCCTCGTTCTTCGATTTGCTCGTTTGTGATAACTGCGACACTACCTGCCACTTTTGACAATGGCTGATCGATTTTATTGGCGGTTACCACCACCTCTTCCATTGAGAAAACCTTAGATTCGGCGTGCACTTGACTGGCAGCAAGTACCGAAAGTACTGCCGCTGACACTGGGGTAAGCTTCATTTACTGCTCCGCTTTAGATGTTTTAATGAGTGATAGTAGAAATGCGTATTCTTTTGCTTGTTGTTCTTGCGCTTGTCGTGGGTCCATTTGGTGGCCCGAATTAAAATCAGTTTGCAACAAGTACGGCCCGTTGCGCTCACTTAACGCTGAAACTTTAGCCAGATACTTTGCGCCTTCCCAATATGGCACGCGCTGATCAATTAAACCGACTTGAACCAACATGGGTGGGTAAGCGTTTTTATGGATATTGAGAATCGGATCGTACGCCTTCATTAACGCCAATTGTTCAGGTTTGGTTGGGTTACCCCATTCGCCATACTGCTGTGTGGTAAGCGGAAGTGAGGTATCCGACATACTTGCAACCACATCAACAAAAGGCACTTTAAGTACGACACCTGAAAACAATTTAGGATCTTGATTAACCGCTCCGGCCACCAACGTACCACCAGCACTAGAACCGATGGCGAAAACCTCTCTATTGCCACGTTCGAATGTTTGCAGCGCCTTCGCGGCCGCGACAAAATCACCAATAGAATTGGCTTTTCGCACACCACGGCCTTGCTCGTGCCATTCATCGCCAAAGTACCCACCGCCACGGACATGGGCGATAGCGTAAATCACACCTTGGTCGAGTAAACTGATAACCTGAGGCATAAAGTACGGTTTCATCGTAAAACCATACGCGCCGTAACCGTAAATCATCACAGGAGATTGTGGGTGCAATTTGTCTTTGCGATACGCCAAAGAGACCGGGACAGAAACGCCGTCGTGCTTAATAAAAATACGTTGGGATACATAACGCTGACTATCAAAGTCTTGGTAAGCATCTTGAGAGTACAAGGATTTATTCAGCGTTTTTACATCGAACTCTTCCCACTGAGGAGGCGTAGTCATCGACATGCTTCGGATACGAATTTTGTTTGATTCAAAATCGCCCAATGTGCTTAGCCAAGCGACATTACCATCGTGTTCCAATGGCAGTATCACTTTTTCCTGCCCTTGGTAAGAATACACCGTCAATGTCGACAAGTTGTTTGGCTTACTAAGTGCCACAACTCCTGCATCATAAAGGTAGAACTGTTCAAGCGGCTCACGAGGATTGGTAAAGCGTTGCCATGTTGCGCCAAGCGGTGCGAGTTCGGCTTGGTAAAGGGCGAACTTTCCTTCCAGGTTGCTTTTCAGATAAATGTAACCTTTCGCCACATCCGCGTAATATTCCACACCCACTTCAGGCTTTCGCAATGAATCTGAGACAGTGCCCGTTTCTAGGTCGACAAGCTTCTGCTCTGTTGTTGACTCGTTGTTGCTTTGCAGCACAGCATAACGGCTATCTGCCGCACGATAGAAAGAAAGTAACCAATCTGACTTGGGTTCATTCCATAGGACTGTTTTTGCCAAAGATTCAGTGGAGATACGTAAGATCTGATGAGGTCGCTGGGTGCGCTTTTCTTTTGCAACGAGGAATGCCACTTTCCCGTTAGGTGACAACAATACGCCACTATCGACGTGCGTCGCCAGTTCCGTAGATTGACCGGAGAGTAAATCAACAACCACAGCACGATATTGTTCGCTGCCGTCGATATCTTCCGTGAAAAGTAGCGTGTCACCATTCACTTGCCATTGACCAAGTTGGTAGTACTGATGCGCAGATTGTCGTTCATCGAAATCGAACACCACGTTTTCTGGTGCATGTTGACTCGCACGGGATAATAGTAAGTAACGACCATCGCGACGCATTAGCGTCCACTCTCTTCCACTCACGATCGACCATGGCTTATCACCTTTGTCTGCCACAATGGTATCCCACTGCGTTAGTAGGTTTTTTGTCAACGTCTGATAACTTTTTTGGTGCTGTTCAGTTTTGTGGTTTTGTTCTGTTAGGTAGGTAAGAACTCGCTCATCTTTACGAGCATCATCTCGAAGCCAGTTGAAATCATCAGCAGCAAAGCCAGAACTAGAGGTAATTATGAGCCCTAAAAAAACATGAGTAAATTTCATATAGAGAGCGAATTCATTTATAGGATTAATACAATGGCGCGTATTCTGCCCTTAAATAAAAATGAGATCAATTATCATTTTCATAATCATGTTAGATTTTTATCTAGTGTGTGAGGAAAAACGTTTGCTTTGACCGAGGTTATAAAACTTAATAACTTCCTAAATTAGCGTTCTATGCTGTTTATATACAACCAGACAGATATAAAAGCTGACTAACGAGTGAGTATGGAAAGACGCTATTTCACCTAGCGACAGACATAAAAAATCCGAGTGCGAACACTCGGATTTTTAAGAACTAAAATCAATGGGAAACTACAGCAGCTTTTACTCTTCAGAGCTCGGTGCCGCTGGTTTTTTCTTAGGGATGAAGACATCATCACCCACAGATACGTTTTTGTAGAAGCTCTTGTCACGCTTAGCTGGTTTTTTCGCCGATTTTTTCGCTTGAGGGCGAGCTTTCTTTGCGGTCGCTTTCTTATTGCGGAAATCTGGTTTAGGTGGCTTAAGGCCTTTAAACTTACCTTTCAAATCTTCGAACAATGAAAACTCAAGATCTTGTTGTAGGTATGCTTCTACACGTTTAAAGCTATCCCAGTCTTTTGGACCAACAAGAGAGATTGCATCCCCTTTGTTTCCAGCACGACCAGTACGACCAACTCGGTGTACGTATTCTTCGGTATGCTTTGGCATATCGAAGTTGATGACGTGTGTCACAGTTGCAATATCCAAACCGCGGGAAGCAACATCAGTCGTTACAAGGATCTTAAATACTGCGCGCTCAAACTGACTCATAATGGTGTTACGTTGAGTCTGGTTCAAGTTACCACTTAGTGCTACAGCCTTCAGTTTCTTTTCGTTCAGCTTTTCTGTTAGTCGCTCAGTATCATCACGCGTTGCCGTAAAGATAATAACTTGACGGTATTCAGCCTCAGAAAGAACACGATCTAAAATTGCCTCTTTATGATCCAGGTGATCACACAAGTAAAATTTTTGCGTAATATCTTTATGTTCTTCGTTAGAAACGCCGATAGCAATACGCTTTGGCGCATTGAGCATTTCAGCCGCGATTTCATTGACGTCTGCATGATCTAATGTCGCAGAGAACATCAACGTTTGACGACGACGATGCTTGGCTGCTTTATGAATGCGACGAAGCTCTGGTGCAAAGCCCAAATCCAACATACGGTCTGCTTCGTCAAGAATCAGCGTTTCCAAACCATCCAGATAAAGCGAACGATGATCTAAGTGATCAGCCAAACGTCCTGGTGTCGCCACGATAAATTTCGGGTAACGACGCAGAGCTTTTACTTGATCGTTAAAGTTCTCACCACCCAAAATCAGTGCTGCTTCATAAGATAGGCCAGCTAGCATAGAACGAAGCTCACCATATACTTGTTTCGCTAGCTCACGAGTAGGAGCAAGGATTACCGCGCGAGGGTCTTTCGCAGAAAACGATTTTGTCTTTAAAGACTTATGAAGCATTGGCAATACAAACGCCAAAGTCTTGCCCGAACCTGTTTTCGAAGATGCCAATAGATCCTTGCCTGCAATCGCAACAGGAATCGCCTGCTGCTGAATGTCAGTCGCTTTTTTAAAATCGTAGTGTTTTAGGTTCTTCAACAATCGGTTGTCTAGGCCTAGATCTTTAAATTGCAAAGTATTCTCCAATAAATCAGTCAGCGTCTGAGCGCTCTGTAGTGTCGTTTCCGCTCTAACGCAGCAAAAAAATAAAGCTCGGTATAATACCGCAAATCATAGGAGTATAGATAGAGATCACACAAACTAATTCCCTGTGGTAACGGTAAAACATCATTTGTGGCTCAGTTCAGAGTAAAGACTAGCCTTTTTGATGAGCAGCTGGACAGGAAGTTTAGAGAAAAGCCGTTCAAATATGCCTTCTATCCATCAACAAAACGACTTAAATAGCAGTTATTTGGGCCAATAAACTTTCATTTGTGTCAATATCGTCTAAATTATTGATATCAGGAACGTGGCAAATACACCTGCTATGAAAACTGTTGTGAGAACGAAATAAAGGATAGGTAGTTAAACTTTGTTAAGTTCAGGTAAAAGTTGACGTCAGGTACTCCATGAAATTCTTGGGTTTTTTTGACTTTTGCTACATCATGTACTGATAAAATGTAACCACATTTAACCTCGCTACTGTATAAAATAATAGTTAGTGGCGAGACTTTCACTATAAGCAAGGAGTTCTTATATGAACAAAACGTTGATCGCAGCTGCAGCAACTTCAGTACTTCTACTAGCCGGTTGTGCTTCTTCTGATGACGCAGCTACAGCAAATGCAGCAAAATTAGACGAACTAAGCAACCAAGTTAGCCAACTAAGCCAAGACGTACAAGCTCTTCAATCTGACGTTCAAAAATCAGGCGCAGCAGCAATGGCTGCTCAAGAAGAAGCTGAGCGTGCTAACGAGCGTATCGATAACATCGCTCAGTCTTACACTAAGTAAGATTTGATACCGCGTCTTAACGCCCGTTAAGGCGCGGTTATTTCGACAGGAACCCCATTCTGTGCAGCGATTGCTGCTTTAGCCTTCACGTTTTTCATACCGAATTCATCCAGCCACCACTTTAACTCTTTCGGCACTTTGAGTTCATCTTTCTCGCCATTACTACGAGTCAAAGGCTCATGTGCTTCTAAGAACACACTTCTGTCAGGCTCAAGTGTCATTTTGATAGGCTGGTTAATGATGTTAACGTCTTCGCCGTTACGAACCTTGTCAAATAACCACTCAATGTCACTTGGGTCCATACGAATACAACCCGCGCTGACTCGCATACCAATCCCAAAGTCCTTGTTGGTACCATGAATTAGGTATTCGCCATTCCCGTAAGCTAAACGCAATGCAAACATACCAAGTGGATTATCAGGCCCCGCAGGAACAACGGCTGGTAGGTCAATGCCCTTTGCTTTGTACTCGGCACGAATAGAGGCTGGAGGAGTCCATGTAGGGTTCGGTCGTTTTTGGCTGATACGCGTTGTCATTACTGGGGTATCGCGCCCTATTCGGCCAATTCCGACAGGAAATACATGGACAATATTCTCTCCTTTCGGAAAGTAATATAAGCGCAGCTCGGCTAGATTAATAACGATACCTTTATAAGGTACGTCTGGGAGGATTAGCTGTGTCGGAATAGTAAGAACATGCCCCTCTTCTGGTAAGAAGGGATCCACGCCTTTGTTTGCGGCCATTAAACCTAGCATACCCACATCGTAGAGCTTAGCGATATTTGCCATGGTTTCGCCTTCTTGCACGACGTGGTTTTCAAGGCGACCAATTAAACGGCTTCCATCCTCTGGTAATTCGTACATCTTAGCGAATGATAGACCACTCACTAAAGATAACGACACAGATAGCAGGGTACGTTTTGCGAAACTCATTGATCGCTTTTTGCTAAGCATTTCACTCTATTCCTTGGCACTTTTAAAGAGCTGTAAGGTTATCTCTCTTTCTGTCTTGTGATCAACCATCGGCTTGTGATATTCCAGTAAAGAAAAGCCCTCCCAAGTCCAAGGTTTATGGATGTATTTGTTCGGTACACTTTTGATTTCTGGTACCCAGTGGCGCACAAATTCACCATTAGCATCGAACTTTTCGCCTTGGCTTATCGGGTTGAAAATACGAAAGTATGGCTGCCCGTCACAGCCCGTAGAAGCAGACCATTGCCAGCCACCATTGTTCGCTGCAAAATCGCCGTCCACCAGCTTACTCATGAAGTACGCTTCTCCCCATCGCCAATCAATATGTAAGTCCTTGGTAAGAAAGCTCGCGACAATCATACGTAATCGATTGTGCATCCAACCTGTTTGATTGAGCTGACGCATTGCTGCATCAACGATTGGGTATCCTGTTGTTCCTGTCTTCCATCGCTCAAAGGCCTTCTCATCATAGGACCACTGGATTTTATCCTCCCAATCGATAAATCCTTTGCCTTTGACGAGTTTTGGTTCGAAAACCAATAGGTGCTGATAAAACTCACGCCAAATGATCTCACTTAACCAAGTTGCTTTCCCTTCTGTAAGGTCATTTTGTTGATTTTCAGCATACAAACGAGCAATACACTGCCTTGGTGATAGCGCGCCAATCGCAAGGTATGGAGACAGTTGGCTAGTGCCATCAATAGCTGGAAAGTCTCGCTCGCTTTGATACGCGTCACTGCGCTCCCGTGCAAATTCCCTAAGCTGCTTCAAAATATCATTAGTCGAAGCCAGCCAGTCTTCACTGGATTCTCGAGGATAGCTAAATGTGAAGCTTGAATTAAATCGAGCCGACTCTAATTGTTCGAGTACCTTTTTATTGAGTAGCGCTTGCTCGTGAGGTTTTACTACCGTCGGCATATGGAACTGCGTTAACCAAGCACGCTTGAATGGCGTAAATACCTTAAAATATTCGCCTTGCTTATTAAGAACCGTCGTTGGCGCGTGCACACATTTGTCATGAAACAGTTCAAATTCGATATCGTGAGAAGCTAACGCTTCACTTACTTGTGTATCGAGCTCTCGTTCGTTCACCTCATAGTGAATGTTTGCCATGACAGACGTGGCTTCAAGTGTTTCCGCCCACCCACTAATCACATCTGTACAATCGGAAAACGACGGTACCTCTTTGTACAAAAAGGGAATATTAAGGCTTTCAAGCTCCTCGTTAAGACAAGCTAAGCGACGAGCAATGAGGTCTGCCTGCATCGGCGCCATGTGATGCTCCCGCCACTGCTCTGGCGTCGCGATAAAGCAAGCGACGACAGGCTGCCCTGAATCCAATGCCGCTTTGAGTGCCGTGTGGTCTAACGTACGCAAGTCACGTCGAAACCATACTAAAATCATGGTAGCTCCTATCTTTTGTCTACTAAGTTAGGTGTAATTTCTCTATCACTTCAGAGCACCCCATCCGATCACCTAGCTGTGCGTGAAGCATTTTGATGGACGCTACTTGTTTAGCAGCTAGTGCTTTATTGGAGAAAAGGTAGATAAACGAACCATTTTCAATGACCTCATGATCTAGTAGACCAGAAACATCATCAACCTTATCGATCAAAGTCGTGTGATACCCTTGTTCACAAAGCTTCGCTGCTTGAATCCAACTCTCAGATTCTCTGTTTTGTTCAAAGCTAATGAGCAGACACTTTCCTTTGGAAGCGGCTTTGTTTTCAGAATCGATAACAAGGGCAAGTCGAGTAATCAAACAAGTCTGAAATAACCCTACCTGCAAGGATCGCAACGATCCTTTTACCATGTCTAGCGCATCAAATACTGGGCTAATAAACTGATCAATAACGAGTTTTAGTGGGTACTCTTTAAGAACAGAGGCAAGTAAACTCTCTGCTTTTCCTCGATTCAGGGTAGACAGCGCAAGCAGCATGTTTTCAACTTCTTCGAGTGTGCGAACCTCGTTTTTGACTTCGACATCGGCGCTTTTTCCTAGCAGCCCCTTCACTTTACCAATCGAAATCCCCTTCGCGAGCCAGCTCTGGACTTCGCGAATCGTATCGAGATCTTGCTGGCGATAAAGTCTGTGTCCTTTTTCAGTTCGCTGAGGTTGGATCAAGTTGTATCTTCGTTGCCAAGCTCTCAGCGTAACTGGTTTTACACCCGTGATTTCTGCGACATCTCGGATCGCGTATAGTTTTTCTTCTGAACTACAAACCATAGCGTAATCTCATCTCCTGCGGATACGGTTCTAAAAACTTCTGTTTTGATAAATACTCGTCTGGGTAAGTATTTAAGTAATGCTTAATCAACGTAAGTGGTGCTAGCAGAGGCAGCATTCCAATACGGTAGTCGTGAATCACTGTCGCTAACTCTTCTTTTTCTTCTTTAGTTAGTGAGCGTTTGAAGTACCCTTGTAAATGCATCAACACATTTGTGTTATTTTTGCGGCTAGCCCGATTCGTTAACGCCTTCATCAGTCCTAAACGATACTCTTGGTAAAAGTCTTCAATTTCATAATTAGCGACATCGGCAACTAAGCGGCCAAGGGATCGGTATGACTCTGGGTGGTGTGCCATTAACGTCAGTTTGTAGCGCGAATGAAAGTCGATGATTTTGCCACGAGTAGGCTCACCATCCATCGAGTCGTAAAAGTCATTTAGACAAAATACTCGAGTAATAAAATTTTCTTTCAATACAGGGTCGTTAAGTCTGCCATCCTCTTCAACAGGCAACCAAGGCATTTTTTGCATCAATGTTTGTGTATACAAGCCAACACCTTCTTTCGCAGCACTGTTCTTGCTGTAAACCTTGACTCGCTCCATGCCACAAGTTGGTGACTTGGCACAAACGATGTAACCACAAAGCTGCTCGCTTTGAAGTTCATCTACTTTATTGGCCGAGTAAGTGAGCATATTGTCGGTATGATCATTTTCTGGATTTTTGGTTTCAACCAATGCAACACGCTCTTCATTAGAAACAAGACGAATTGTTGGACGGGGTACTGGCATACCTACGCCGACTTCAGGGCATACCGAAACAAAGTCAAAATACGGGCTGAGCTCTTTAGTCACAAAGTTGCTCACCTTATGACCAGAGTCAAAACGCACTCGTTCACCCAAAACACACGAACTGATACCTACTTTGATTGAAGATTCCATGATGACGCATCCCTATACAAAAAGTTTTGTTGTATAACTTATAGCAAGCCTTTCCAGATTGTACAAGAAAATAAGTTGTACAATTTAATCGTTTTACTTCACTCGAAAGTATTTCGATCAACCAGCTTTCAGAAAAAAGTTTGGCCCAAAAACAAAGAATTTGTGCGCGCAATCGACAAACTGCTCAAAAGCAAATCGATTGCTCTTTTGGTTTCAACAGATTTAGTTATCAATAGGAGTTGCAGTTTCTAAATGCGTGGTTTTTGTGACTAAGCTCTCAAGGGGCTACTGTACGTCCCGATATTATTGCCTCAACGAAAACGAACAAGTTCAACAGAATTGGTAATAGCGTTCTATAATAGAGGCGTTTTATCAAAACAAAACTTTGGAGAGCACTTATGGCAACCCCACACATTAACGCACAACCAGGTGATTTCGCTGAAACAGTTCTGATGCCAGGCGACCCGTTGCGCGCTAAATACATCGCTGAAACGTTCCTAGAAGATGTGAAACAAGTTTGTGACGTTCGCAACATGTTCGGCTTTACTGGCACTTACAAAGGCAAAAAAGTTTCTGTAATGGGCCACGGCATGGGTATCCCGTCTTGCTGTATCTACGTACACGAGCTAATCGCTGAATACGGCGTGAAAAACGTTATCCGTGTGGGTAGCTGTGGTGCAGTACGTGACGACGTGAAACTAATGGACGTTGTTATCGGTATGGGTGCTTCTACAGACTCTAAAGTTAACCGTATCCGTTTCAACAACCACGATTTCGCAGCAATCGCTGATTACGGTCTTCTAGAAGAAGCAGTTAACCAAGCACGCGCTCAGGAAGTGCCTGTAAAAGTAGGTAACGTATTCTCTGCAGACCTGTTCTACACACCAGAAGCAGACATCTTCGAGAAGATGGAAAAACTAGGCATCCTAGGTGTAGACATGGAAGCGGCTGGTATCTACGGCGTAGCAGCTGACCTAGGCGCGAAAGCACTGACTATCCTGACAGTTTCTGACCACATCATCCGTGGTGAAAAACTAAGCTCAGAAGAGCGTCAGAAGTCGTTCAACGACATGATGAAAGTTGCACTAGAAACTGCAATCAACATCTAAGAACAAATAGTAAGTAATAATTTGCAGCCAGAGTTATGCTGGCTGCCCGAATTATCCCGAGGGGGCGATTGTGTCTAACGGCGAACTGCCAAAAGACGCAGATGGGTTACAACTCAACTTTTGTAAAACATTGGCGTGTGACAACTTTGGATTGAGTGATGCAAAGCGTTACGTTCTGCAACATGCGAACCCTAAGCGTCCGGCGATGGTATGCCGTGAATGTGGAGCTTTCCCCCCCTTACTTAATAATCGCGATGTCGTGAACGAACTTCATCGCCTGCGGCACGTCCACAGTGACGGGTTGCCTGCTTGCCGTAATGATGATTGCGACAACTTTGGACTTTCTGTCCACACTCACAAACACCTCTATCACGCTTTCGGTTACAGTGGCGATCGCCAACGTTACCGCTGTAAAGTGTGTCAAAGTACCTTTGTCGACAAGTGGTCTGGTGCCAACAAGAAGCTTCAGTTTCAAGAGAACTTGATGGGCTTGTTGTTTACGGGATATTCCGTACGAGAAATCTGCCGTAAGCTTAGTATTAACCCAAAAACCTTTTACGACCATGTTGACCATATAGCTAGCCGCTGCCGCCGCAAGCTTGCAACCATTGATGCGCGCTGGGTAAACCACGCAACGCATTATGAATTGGCCTCAAACTATATTGCATTGCAACCGAACAGCAATAACGGTGTGTATTGGATTGTTTCTGGCGAAGCGCATTCTGGCTATATTCTTTGCCAGCACGTCAATTATTCCGCTGATGAAGAACCAATCGCAACGCTCGATCATAATCCTTACGATGAGGTGTCTCGTTTTGTTTCCCAGGAGTATGTAGCGGAAGCAAGTGAGCCGCTTGCGGAACCTTCTTATCACCTCAGAGAGCGAATTGACCAAAAATACCAAACAATTTTGGCTCGCGGTAACGTAGAAGACCCTCTTGGTAATCTATCTGTATTTCATTACCCTTCAAAAGGGGCATTAGTCCGTCCGCCATACACCTCGTATGCACACTATTTGCACGTACTTGATATGTGCTGCCCAAACAAACGTGTATCTCTATACATGCCTCAAGATCCCCTACTACGTTCAGCTGCACTGAGCGTTTGTTTACCTCGTATTAAAGAGAAAAGTGTCGACTTGATGTACGTAGAAGAGGACGCTAGTTGGGACATGAGCACTCCCTTTGGCAAAGTCGATATCGCCTATATGAGTTGGTGGCGCGATCGTTGGGCAATCTCTAGTCAAAACGAAAACCACAAAGGCATTTGCTACCTCGCTGGCGATCAAAATGAGCCTGAAAAATGGTTTAACGTTGCGACAACTCGTCATGTGAAGTTTTATCAAAACCGCTTTCAGATTCTTTTCGAAAGCTTCATTAACGAGCCACGTCGCAAATTACGACCTGCTGGTATTTTACCTCTTTTAGATATATTCAGAGCTTGGCATAATTTGTGCTATCAGGATAAACAAGGTCTTACCGCTGCACAAAGGTTAGAAGTCTCTGATGCACCTTTGACAATCAAACAGCTCCTATCGTAGCTATTCTATTGGTAATTTAGATGTAGTAATTAGGGGTTGTAACGGTATACATTACGGCCCCTGATCGTTTACCAAAACGTTATCCGCATCGCTTTGGTAAAGAAACATGCATCTAACCACTTAATATTAGGTGTGATTTCCAGTTCGATAGTCATGGATGTGAACGTTGGATAAAAACCAAATTCAGCTAGAAGATGATCTCACTAAGCTTAAAGGCCAAATAAAATCGGCCCCTAAACATACCTTTAATATTGCGCAGCAATATCGTATCCGCGCGGAACAAATTTTATTTGTGGACGGAGAGATCAAAGCCTTACTCATCATGGCGCAATGCTGTTGGTGCCTAATGGATTACCGACAAGGCTTAAAACTCGTCAAAGACGCTTACAGCAAACAAACACAGCTTGAAACCGACGATCATCTCCCGGAAATTCTCCATCTTTTTGCTCTCCAATATTGGGGCCAAGCAAAGTATTATTCCGCGCAACAATATTGGATTAATGCGCTCGAACAATCTGCTCTTGTTGATGATGTTGAAATTCAAATCGAATCTCTAATTGGGCTTGGTAATGTATGGCGCATCACTAATGAACACCAACTTGCCGCTTCAACTCATGAGTTAGCCGTTAAAGTGGCAAACAATGTTCGTATTGCTTGGTTAGAAGGCAAAGCGCGCATCCTATTAGCTTGGGACTATTACTTACTAAATAAGTTTGTCGAGATGCTTACGGTACTGGATGGAGCAACCGAAGTATTAAAAGATCATGATGACAGTACGTGGCAAGCCGAGATCTGGGACTTTAAAGGGTTAGCACTGCTTGGACTAGAACGCCTTGATGCGGCCGAAGAAGCCACCCAAAAAGCCCACCAGCTCGCCATTGAGCATGACCTTGTTTGGATGAAAGCACACTCTTTTATTAGCCGAGCAAGACTTGAGCTTTTGCGCCAAAATACAGACAGCGCTGCCAAGTTGCTACTTGCAGCAGAAGAGTCTGCACTCAGTTTCGACCACGGTGAGCTACTCAGCCAAATTTGCTTCCAACAATCACGAGTCGCTGAAGAACAAGGTGACTTTGAGTCTGCGTTTAACGCGTTCAAGAAATACCGTAAGCACGCACTCAAAATGCTCAAAGAACAAACTCATCGAATCAGCATGGATAAAGCAAGAGGCTCTAAACGCCAACTAGAGCAGCGAGCACGTAAGCTGATCAATCATATTCGCTCTCAACACGAATACGACCCTGAAAAACAGTTCTCTAATGTCGTTTCTGAGACCTACTGGTGGGAACAGTTAGTTTTGTTTAAAACGGAGCTCAAACGCTCTAACCACGCCATCATTATGATTCAGCATTCAAACCCCGAAGTTCTCGATGTTTGTACCGAGCTCGTTCATGCATTGACAACCTCCAGCGACCTCATCTCGAGAATTTCCAGTAACAGGCTAGCAATGTTAATTGCAGAAAAAGGTCAAGCAGCAGAAGAGGTCTACCGCACTGTCCAAGCGATGTTAGACATCTATCCATGGAAGCGACGCGGAATCAAAGGCCCGAAACCGATACTGTATTTGCAAGATATCCTGACCTTCCCATTCACGTTAGAACAGCTCGAAGAAAGTTATATTGAGGTAATGAAGAATGGAACAACTGCTTAGCAAGGTGACTGACGCAGGTATCGATCCTTCTTCCGTTTCAGGTGAAGAAGCGATTACGCTATGGGAACACATAGGGTTACATATTGCGTCAACAAACCGAGATAAAGCGCATTGCTATATCATTAGCGCCGAGTATCGAAGAGAGATCAAACAGCTCAACGACAGCATTAGTGAATTGAAACAAGCCCTTGAGTTGCTTGTTTTACCAGAAGATGTGGAAGATATTCTTTCTGTGAAAGCAAGCTTGAGTGAGCGTTTAGTTGAATTAGGTGACTACAATGCGGCATTAACCGAGTATGTTGCTTCAACCAATATCGCCGTCGAGTACGGCTATATTGATGAGTACGTATTGGCCATTATTGGAATGGGTAATTTGTGCGATGCCTATGGGGATCACCAACGTGCATTACGTTATTATCAAAAAATAGATGCTATCGATCACGCTATTGGCAGTCGATCCCTACGCCTTCGTTACAAGCTGTACATGCTTGCCTGTTATATCAGCTTAAACCGTACCGCAGACGCCAAAGAGCTGCTGAGTGAATGTGAAGAACTGAGCATTCTCGTCAGTGATAAAAACCTCGCCGCACAAATTCACCTCTACCGAGCCAAATTACATCGTCTGCAAGAAGACTACCCCAATGCGTTGCTGGCTATTTCGAATGTTCAGTATACAACGGGTAGTGCCACTACATACTGGTTATCCACGATGGTCAAAATTGAGACTGCGTATTGTCTAAACGGTGTAGGGCACACTTCTTTAGCTAATTTAACGTTGGACTCCATCAGTAAAAGGATTCAAAAGCAGCTATCTCCTATCGTTACTCAGCATTTTTATAACGCGATGAGTCAAGTTTACGCCTCTCAAGGGTTGTATCAAGAAGCATTAAATTGTGAAAAAAAAGCGCATAGAATCGAATCTGATCTTGTAAAACATATTCCGATCGGTGAGTTAGGGTCTGCTCAACTACGCCGACTTTCACGCTTTGAGTTACAACTCAAACTCATTTTGTCAGAGCTAGAAAACAAAGAACTAAAAGAAACCACCAAGCAGCATAAAAATACTGTTGCTCAGCTACAGCAGGACGTCTTTACCGATCCACTTACGTCTTTACACAACCGACGCTGGTTAGAAGTTAAACTAAAAGATCTACTTCTGCACGATACTGCATTTGCATTGATGGTCATCGATATCGATCACTTCAAATCCATCAATGACGAACTAAGCCACTTGGTGGGCGACAAAGCGATCAAAAGTGTGTCACAGGAACTGGCGTCCTACTTCAGATTTAAAGGCGCATCGTGCGTACGATTTGGTGGTGAAGAGTTCCTCGTGATCCTTGAGAATACCCAACTGGAACGCGCAGAAATGCATGCCGAGAATTATCGTGAACGGATTTATCAATATGGTTGGGACGATATTCTTGGTGAACGGGGGCTGACCGTATCCATAGGGATTACCTTGCATCGAGAAGGCGAGAATACTCAGCGAACTTTTTATCGTGCAGACAAAGCTCTTTATCGCGCCAAAGCCAATGGCAGAAACCAAGTCTGTACCGAACTTTAAACCATGCCCCCGGTTGATATCTGGGGCTTTAGTATACTTGTTACTTATCCTTCCTATATCACTTCACTGCTTGTTTAAATAAGTACTCAGCAACACCTTAACTGCCAATAAACATCAGTGGATACTTACATCGCATAAACATAATTCCTACATAAAAACCGCTTGATTCATCTGTAGTTAAGACAAATACTTAAATTGTTAATTTACGTAGATTTTCCATTTCGCAATAAGCACAGGTAGGTAAGATGTTTCTAGACTATTTTGCACTTGGGTTACTCATCTTCGTTGCTTTAGTGATCTTTTACGGAATCATTGTCATCCATGATATTCCATATGAAATCGCCAAAGAGAGAGAGCACCCGCACCAAGACGCAATTCACTACGCTGGCTGGGTCAGCCTTTTCACTTTGCATGCGCTGTGGCCATTTTTATGGATCTGGGCAACATTATGGCGCAAGGAACGCGGCTGGGGTTTTAAACAACTAGAACAAGAAACACACGACATTCATCACCGCCTTGAAGAACTCATCGATGAAGTCAACGAACTCAAAAACGAAGTATCGATGTTGAAACAACAAAAGATTCAGCAAAAGCCTTTGCCTGAACAAAGTAAAGAGGACGAATAATGGACTTATTGCTGATTCTGACTTACGCAGCTCTTTGTATTGCCATTTTTAAAATTTTCAATATTCCTCTAAACAAATGGACCGTTCCAACCGCCGTACTTGGCGGCGTAGTGTTAGTGGGCACACTCGTGCTGCTTATGAACTACAACCACCCATTTACTCAATTGGGTAACCAAGTGTTCCCGACTACGCCTATCGTCTCTGGCGTGCGTGGCCGCGTGGTGGAAGTGCCAGTCCAGGCCAACCAACCGCTCAAAACGGGCGATATTCTTTTCAAAATCGATCCTGTGCCTTTTGAAGCAGAAGTTGCTCGCCTGGAAGCGAAAGTCAAAGAAGCAAGCCAAGGTGCGTTGGGCTTAGAGTCTGATCTAAGAGAGGCAGAAGCTGCTGTATTGAAAGCGCAAGCGGACAGAGATAAAGCACAAAGGGAATTTAGCCGATATCAAAGGGGCTTTGATCGTGGCGCGTTTACTGAACAAGATTTGGATACTCGACGCCAAGCGTATAAAGCGGCAGAAGCCATGTTAGACGTTGCGATTTTGCAACAAGAACAAGCGCAAATCGCTCTGGACTCTGAAATCGGAGGCGAAAATACCCAAGTCGCGCAACTTCTTGCCGAGCTGCGTAAAGCAGAGTTTAACCTAGAGCAAACCGTCGTTCGTGCGCCAACCGATGGTTACGTTACGCAATTGGCTTTGCGTCCTGGTGTTATGGCTGTGCCGTTGCCACTTGCCCCGGCAATGACCTTCGTACATACCGAAGACATTACGTACACCGCGGCATTCAGACAGAACTCATTACAACGCTTGAAGCCAGGCTTTGAAGCAGAATTTATGTTCCGCGCAATTCCGGGCAAAGTGTTCCGTGGCGAAGTCATTGACGTGATTCCAGCCATTGGTGAAAGCCAAATTCAAGCGCGAGGCGCTCTGCTTGGGACTGATGCCTTGCGCACGAGCGGACGTGTTTTTGCGAAGCTGAAAATTGCCGACGACTTGAGTGGATACCACCTACCAATGGGTACTGCGGTTGAAGTTGCAGTTTATTCAGACAGCTTTACTCACGTATCAGTGATGCGCAAAGTTCTTATTCGTATGAAGAGCTGGCAGAACTATTTATACCTCGACCATTAATGAACATATAGCGCATTCATTTATCGGTAAAAATAACATCAAACAGTGTAATCAGGGGCTGACGATCAGCCCCTGATTCATTCTAGCCATCCAGATAGATAGCATTCCCACTTTTATTAATATTCTGTATAATGCGCGCCTTATTTTTAATGCTTGCTAAAACCAAAGCCAGTCAAAGGGATGCGTGAATCAAATCACACATTTCCTGAAGAAAAATAGAGCAAACAATAAGCAGCTTGGTTGTTTTGAATATATGTTACACAATCAAATAACTAACGCTTTCCGACAAAACAATTAAACGTTCTTTAAAATCGACTATTGAACTGAGGTTATCTATGAATCTTTCCGCTAAAACTGTTGTGGTTATTGCAATCGGTGCTGCTCTTTACGGTATCGGCGGCTTACCTATGTTTGGCATCCCTGTGTTTGCAAACACAACGCTAAAACCAGCAATGGCAGTATTAGCATTGTTCTCAGTACTATTTGGACCACTTGTTGGCTTCTTGGTTGGTTTTATTGGTCACTGGGTTACTGACCTATTTGCAGGTTGGGGCGTATGGCTCACTTGGGTACTTGGTTCAGGTATTGTTGGTTTGATTATCGGTCTATTCCCTTCTCTAACGCGCTACCGTTTGGAGAAAGGTGATTTCAATATGAAAGACTTCGCGTTATTCGTAGTACTTGCGCTATTAGGCAACGTATTTGGTTACGGTTGCTCTGCATTCCTCGACACGATTTTATACGCAGAACCGTTCACTAAAGTGTTTACCCAGCTTTCTATTATCGCGATCGGTAACACCATTCTTATTGCTATTGTTGGCTTCTTCATTCTTAAATCTGTCGCTAAACGTAACAAGCAAAGCCGTAACTTAACAGAGGCTTAATGTCGAATGACAATCGAATTTTCTAACTTCTCTTTTAGATATGAGTCGCTGGACAAACCGACGCTAAAAAATATCAATCTAAGGATAGAGAAAGGAGAGAAAATCGTCATTATCGGTCCAAGTGGTAGTGGTAAATCTACCCTTGGGCAATGTCTTAACGGACTGATCCCACACGCAATCAAAGGGGAAACCAGTGGAACATTGACCA
The DNA here is from genome assembly GCF_033340375.1 of Vibrio sp. 1167. Lineage (NCBI taxonomy): Bacteria > Pseudomonadati > Pseudomonadota > Gammaproteobacteria > Vibrionales > Vibrionaceae > Vibrio > Vibrio sp. 1167. The sequence continues at coordinate 506,049 of NZ_JAWOWK010000001.1, forward strand.
TCAATGGTCAAGACACCGCCCCTTTCGACATGCACCAATACACTGAGCAAGTTGGCACCGTACTGCAAGATACGGACAGCCAATTTGTCGGTTTGAGCATTGGCGAAGACATTGCATTTGCGCTGGAGAACCAGCTAACTTCAAATATCGACATGTACCCATTGGTCAAAGCCACGGCCAAAATGGTCGACTTGGAACAGATGCTAGAACGCTCACCCCACGATTTATCTGGCGGGCAGAAACAGCGTGTTTCTTTGGCGGGCATTCTCGTCGATGATGTCGATATCCTTTTGTTTGATGAACCACTAGCTGCGCTTGACCCTAAAACGGGAAAAAAAACCATCGAGATCATCGATGATCTACACCGCGAAACGGGCAAAACCATCGTAATCATTGAGCATCGTCTTGAAGACGTTCTGCATCGCTCAGTTGACCGTATTATCTTGATGGAAAGCGGCGAAATCATTGCCGATACAACGCCAGATGAAATTTTAGCGTCGCCTCTGCTAGAAGATTACGGCATCCGCGAACCGCTTTATATTTCGGCTCTGAAAGAAGCAGGCTGCGCGATTGAGGGCGATGCAAAACCTTCTAGCTTAACTACCTTACCGTTGGAGCAATATAAACCAGCAGTACAAGCATGGTTTGATGGTTCAACAGCACAACCACCTAAAACGCCAGCCGAGACTTTGCTTGAAGTCCGTGGCCTCACCTATTCTTACGACGGTGAGAAAAATGCGCTAGAAGACGTGAGTTTTGACATCAAGCGTGGCGAGTTTGTCTCTGTACTTGGCAAAAATGGCTCGGGTAAATCGACCATCACCAAACTGATTATGGGCGTTATTGAAGCGGATAGCGGCTCAATGGGCATGAATGGTCAAGATCTAAACGAACTGACCATCTTCGAGCGCAGCCAGAAAGTGGGCGTGGTGATGCAAAACCCGAACCACATGATTTCCCATCACATGATTTTCGACGAAGTGGCCTTCGGCCTCCGTAATCGTGGCGTTGAAGAGAAACAAATCGAAGCTAAAGTACTTGAAGTCCTAGAGCTGTGCGGTTTGAGCAAATACCGTCACTGGCCAATCGAAGCATTGAGTTATGGCCAGAAAAAGCGCGTAACCATTGCGTCAATTTTGGTCTTGGAACCAGAGCTTCTGATCCTTGATGAACCGACGGCAGGTCAGGACTATCGAAACTACACGTCTATGCTGAGTTTCATCGAAAAGCTCAATCGCGAGTTGGGCGTAACCGTAATGATCATCTCTCATGACATGCATTTAGTGCTGGAATACACCTCGCGCTCTATCGTGATTGCAGACAGTAAATTAGTCGCGGATGCACCAATGACGCAGGTATTCAGCAGTCCAGAGCTACTAGACCAAGCAAACCTCACTACCACAAGTTTGTTTGAGTTGGCTACGAAAGTTGGCATCGAAGACACCAATGGATTTATGCAGCATTTTATCAATGTAGAAAAAGCGCACCGCCAACAAAAAAGCGACGAAGTAAACCAACCAGAGAAAGCAGTGGCATGAAAGACAACAAAATGAAGTTTGGTATCAACTACATCGATACCCAATCGCCACTTCATAAGTTGAATGGCATTACTAAGTTCTTGCTTTTCATTGCTTGGGTAACGGTGGTATTGACCACATTTGACTTGCGAATCATCGCTCTGTTGATCGTGCTGGGTTTGGGCTTATTGAAAATGACCAAAGTGCCCTTTCATGTCTACAAACCGCTGTTATTCGGTACAGGCACGGTATTACTGATCAATGCCCTGTTTATGTTCGCGTTAGCACCGCAACAAGGTACTGAGTTCATGGGTTCATCAACGGTTTTACTCTCGTTACCCGGTAATTACTCGCTCACTCAAGAGACATTGTTTTACCTAGTAACAGTGACGTTGAAGTACTTCAGCATGTTTCCAATCGCGTTGGTGTTTGTATTTACCACTCACCCGACGGAGTTTTCAGCCAGCTTGAACCGCTTGGGTGTGCCTTACAAAATCGCCTATGCCGTAAGCTTAACGCTGCGCTACTTGCCGGAAGTGAAAAAGGACTTTGTTAACATCATGCACGCGCAACAAGCACGCGGAGTAGAACTGAGCAAGAAGGCTCCGTTGTTCACTCGTATGAAGAACGTCGCGAAGATTCTTGGACCTCTGATTTTCTCTAGTTTAGACCGAGCCGATCAAATCTCAAACGCGATGACGCTACGTGGTTTTGGCCGCCACTCCTCTCGCACTTGGTACAGCTTAAAACCACTGACCAAAGCCGATATGATCTGCATGGCTGGGATTGCGGTGATAGTGATTGCGGCGATCAGCAAGCGTGTTATCGACACACAACTGTTCTGGTATCCGTTCTAAATTCTTAAGCTTCAAACAGAAGATAACGTGCTTAGTATTGCGAACACGTTATCTTCCGTCTTTCCCCTCGATAACTCGCCTGTTGGCTTCTTGCTTGCAAGTATTCAAAAGAAGCGGTAATTTCAGCGGCTCGCTGATGTGCCAGAAAGTTGCTTATTCAAACGACCAACATGAACTAAACTCATCAGTTTTATCAGGGGCTTAATGATCAACTGCGCACTGCCCACGATGAAAAGCCAAGTACCACTTTCAATCAACGAATCATTCAAAAAGAAAAAGCTACCAATTAAAAACCAAATAGCAATGAGTAGGTCGTTTGCAGCACCTAACGCCTCATAGCGGCGCTGAATAACGATGTGACGGCTTCCTAGATCTAAATCCAACTCTCTGCCATGTATCTGCACTGTATAGCTCCCCTCTTATTGTTTCGCGTCAGTTATGCCCAAGTTATTTCGAAATACTTAGTTCTAAACCCTAACGGACGTGGCATGCATTGACAACCATTGGAGGGATTATCTATTTGCAATAAAAAGAAAAGGGCGCATAAGCACCCTTTTTAGCGAGTCTAATTACAGGTATTCGCTTTAATGATTAGATAGTGAGTACCAACTTAACTCCACTTCAACAAGCGAGTTTCGTTGCCTTCTTCCGGCTTCGCTGGAATATTGAGTGACAACAGCAAGCTCACTGCTGCCATACCAGCGCCGATGTAAAATACGCTCGCAGGTGAAACAAGCCAGATGACACCAAACGTAACAGGTATTACAACTGCAGCAATATGGTTAATCGTAAACGCAACGCCTGCGGTCGACGCCATATCGGCAGGATCGGCAATTTTCTGGAAGTAGGTTTTAATCGCAAGCGCTAACGCGAAAAATAAATGATCGACAACATACAATGCTGCCGCCCACTCTGCCGTTTGCACCAAACCGTACCCGACGAACACGAAGATCAAACCGACGTATTCAAACATCAACGCTTTGCGCTCACCAACAACGCCGATAAAACGGCCTATTCGCTTCGCAAACAAGAAGTTAAAGACATAGTTAATCAGGAACAACAACGTAATATCTGCGGCGGAGTAACCAAACTTTTCTACCATCAAGAAACCAGCGAACACCGTAAAAATTTGACGGCGTGCTCCACTCATAAACGTAAGCGCATAGTATAACCAGTAACGTTTACGCAGGATGAGCTTCTTGTTCTGAGGTACTTTTGTCTTAAATTGTGGGAAGGCAAATGCCATCACCAAAATGAGCACAAAACCTAAACCACCAGCCATTAAATAGACCGTTTTAAAATCAAGTTTGAGCTGTTCGAGCGAAACCCAAATGGCGCCGTAGGTAAACAGAGAAGCCAAAGCTCCAACAGAAATAAACTTACCCAGCATTTCTGGCGCTTCTTCTTTAGATAGCCATTGTAAAGACAAAGACTGCTTGAGTGTTTCAAAGTAATGGAAGCCGGTGGACATTAACAAGGTTGTAAAAAGTAGACCGTACAAAGTGGGAAAATAACCTGTTAATGCCGTACCAAGCGTAAGCATCGCCAAAGAGACGAGCATAAAGCGTTGCTCTCGGATAAACAGCAATACAAACACGGCGGTAAAGGCCAAAAAACCCGGAATTTCACGCACACTTTGCAATAAGCCTATGTCGGCACCATCAAAGTTTGCTTTCTCGATAACAAAGTTGTTCAACAACGCCATCCAGGTAGAAAAAGCAATGGGCACGATAATGGAAATTAACAGGAGGAAATTTTGCGGCGTTCTCCAGCCGTGCGATGAGGTAGTCATGATGTTTCCTTTAAATATGAAGGCATCATCATAGCTTTAAATGTAACAAATTCGCAATATCATTATTATTTTCAGCCCAGAGCAAGCAGATATGGCTGAGGGATATTGTTATGAAGACAAACATCGCACTTAACTCCTTGGCGAAGCGCGATGTTCAAGTATCAAGAGAAATAAAGCATGAGTAAATGTGCTCAGTGGCTTAATCAATGACTTTTACTGATAGGCGATTTTTAAATTCAAACACATGTTCTGGACACACATCCAAACAACGGCCACAGCTAATGCAGTTTTGATCCATAACTCGACGATCTCCCTCTTTCAAAGGCTGCCGAAGCACTTCTGGTTCTGGGCAAACGTAAAAGCAATCCATGCATTTGGTGCAATCTTCGCGCCGAACAGCAGTAACGCGCAACAGGCTTTTTCGGCCTATCACGCCATAGGTAGCCCCCAGTGGACATAAGTGCCCACACCACCCATGCTCAACCAAGAGTAAATCCAACACAAACACTAGGGCGATTAGCACCCAACCTGCGCCCATACCAAACACCAACCCGCGATGCAGTGCCGCAACTGGATCTAACCATGTCCAAAGAATCGCGCCAGATAGCGCACTGCCCAACATCAAAACAGGGATCAGCCAATAACGAATCATGGGAGACCAACGATAGCTCGCTTTAATGTTGAACTTTCGACGCAACCACGCCGCCAAGTCTGTCACGATGTTCAACGGGCACACCCAAGCACAAAATGCGCGCGGCGCCAAAATCGCGTAAAACACCACGACAATCACTACGCCTAACAACGCATTAAACTCCGGAACATGCCCTGTCGCCAAAGCTTGAAGCACAATTAACGGGTCACTTAACGGCACGTTATCGAGCAACATACTTGATGACAGATTACCAGTTAGAATTCCCAGCGTCGGCCCAGCCATAAATAGCGCAATGATGGTGAACTGACATAGCCGACGTAAAATCAAAAACCGATGCGCGCGCCACCAACCAAGCTTTTCAAGCGCTTCTTTGCCAGCATTTTGAGCTAAATTCTTTGCCATTACTTACCTCCTTTTAGCGATTCAAGCGCACCTTCCGGCACAGGCGTCTCACTAGGGAGGATATTTTCGAGTGGTTTGTCGATCTCTTTCCAACCAAAATTGTAGTGGCTGCCCACTTTGCCTTTCGCCAAATCCGTCGGGACAACTTTAATAGCAGCGACATCCAACACGCACGCTTGTTCACACTTACCACATCCGGTACACACTTCGGAATTCACTGTAGGGATAAGTTTGGCGTGATAGCCGGTTCGGTCGTTGTGAACCATCTCTAACGTGATGGCTTCATCAATCAGCGGACAAACGCGATAACAAACGTCGCATCGTAACCCTTGCCAGTTAAGGCAAGTTTCATGGTCAATAAGAACCGCTGTACCCATTCGAGCATCATCAATATCGGTTAGTTTCGGATCCAGCGCCCCACTCGGACAAGCGACAACACAAGGAATGTCTTCGCACATTTCGCAGGGAATATCGCGTGCAGTAAAGTAAGGTGAGCCAGTCGCGACGGGTGAAAGTAATGTCGCAAGTTTCAGGGTATCGTAAGGACATGCCTGAACACACAAGCCACATCGAATACAAGTTGATTCGAAATCGCCTTCCGGCAATGCACCAGGCGGACGAATAGGCACACCTTTGGTTTCTCGAGCTTGGCTTTGTAGCGATTGTAAGCCCAATACACACGCAGCTGCGCCAACACCAGCCGCAATCCGAGCTGTATCACGCAAAAATCGGCGCCGACTTTGCGATATTTTAGGCTGAGAGGATTTCATGCTATTTCCTCAACAAAACTCCCTTATCAAGTTAAGCATAAATAGCCCTAAACGTGTCGTTTCCCTATACCTCATAGGAGGTAACCCCATCCTCTATTGATTCAAGTCAACTGACGCACAGTGCCGTCGTCACAGTTTGACTAAATGCGTTTATTTACTGCGACATGAAATTCACCACGATACTCTGCAGTACGCGCCATTCTCAGTACAATAATTCAACACCTTTGCAATCTACTCGTTCAATTCGATGACAAATCACTACTAAAAATTCAAAAAAACACATCATAACAAGCTAATTTAAAAGGCATTTATCCATTAAACATAAAAAAACACTATCCAAATAAGAAAACTGTGGTTAGATTAAAAATTAAAACTAAAAAGCGAAGGAGAGAGGCATGGAAATTATCGTACGTCCAACGACCGTCGAAGACGCAGCGGCACTCGTAGAAATCTATTCACAACCAAAAGCACAACGTGAAACCCTGCAACTCCCAAAGCCTTCGCTCGCGATGTGGGTGGAAAGGTTGTCAAACATACCTGATGGTGTTTATAGCTATGTCGCTGAAATTGATGGTAAAGTCGTCGGAAATATTGGCTTTCACCACTCTCTACGTCCAAGAACGATGCACACGGCATCGTTTGGCATCGGAGTACATGATAGTTTCCATGGACTCGGTATTGGTAGCAAATTGATAGAAACAGTCACTGAACTAGCAGATAACTGGTTAAATGTGAGAAGAATTCAGATAGAGGTCAATGCCGATAACGACGCCGCCATTGGGCTTTATAAAAAGCATGGATTTCAAATTGAGGGTGAAGCGATTGACGGTTCCTTCCGTGATGGTGAATTCATCAATACCTATTACATGGCGCGCATCAGACCAGGCCAAAGATAAAACAAAGCCTCCTACTAATTGGAGGCTTTTCTTTTTAAACTTCGACTCACTTTCGTAAGTAAGCCAACGCTCTGCGAGTCAATGCTTCTGTGTAGGGATTGATCTTCCAGTGGTCGGGACTCCAACCTTTCACAAATCGCTGAAAGTCTGCCCAAGCCACAGCAAACAAAGGACGCCATTCACGCTCGACTTCATTAGGGTCAAGATTCGGTTGATAGACCATTAGCGCGTGTTGCAACTGAGCAAAATACGTATCCAAAACCCAAACTTCCATCTCTGCACAACGTTCTGGCTTAACGGCGCTACTCATAAACAGTGCCACATCTTTCATGGCACACCCGCATCCAATGTATTGAAAGTCAACCGCAGCAACGCTTGATTCTTCTTCATCAAAACAGAAGTTCGCCAATTTGGCATCACCGTGTATTAGTGTTTTAAACTTAGCTTGCGAAAGCGTTTGATCAATCAATTGAGCCGCATTTTGTAGCTCAGTGTCTTGCAATGCTTTAAGCTCGTCGGGTCTGGTTGCTAAGTGCCAGTATGTTCCGGTATGCCACAACTTATCCGAACGAACATCGATGTATCGCGCATGAAAGTTCGCCAACCAAGTGAGGCAGGCTTGTATATGCTCTAGCTGTGCATCTGTGATGACTTTTGGAAAGCCCACCTCGGCGAGATCTTCCATCACAATGAGCCATTCATTCTCCGATTGGAACGTTTTTAGACCTTGTGGTACTCGGCAGCGAGTATCCACCCCTCCGGAAAAATACTCATACCAATTCACTTCCACCTGATAAGAGTGCAACTTTCTTTGATGAGAACGGTCCGTATTCCAGCCTCTAGGATGCTCTGAAGGCTTAGGGAGTTTTACATGCTTAATGATCACCGAACGAGTAGAATAAGTAACTCGGACTAACTCTCCATAGCCTCCCCATAGCGATTGTATGACTTCTACAGAGCGGTAATTACCTAGATTGAGTTCCTGGCCAATAGTTTGGTAGCGTTGGTGGTTGTTACTCATCATGCGAGCAGATGTGACCACGTTTGGTTCTTCTCCATGTAGTGAATAACATATGGGCAAACTGGTTTTATTTGATAACCGAGTGACTCAATTTCTGGCAACACCGCTTCCATCATCACTTTTCCGTACCCCTTACCTCGCAGTGCTTCAGGAACAACCGTTGATGTAATGTGCATGACATTACCCTTAAGCTGATAAATTAACTTGGCTTTATAGCCCTGCTCTAAATCAACCCAGAATGTACTATTCGTGGCTTCATGAGTTACTTTATGCATATCTTGCTCTCTAATTTTTGTTACAGATTGATTGAATCAAACTATATCACTGAATAAAATCGATACCATGCGAGAGTGCTGCTTCGCCTCACGCGATTACCTTCTTACATCAGGTACGACAATTATAATGAGAAATATGAGCCCAATTGCCAGAGACGGCAAGCTACCTCTGCAAAGCAAGAAGGCACCAGAACGTCAGGCAAGTACATTAAATAGCACCGATGCAATGGCAATGGTCGAACATGGCAGTGAAGTGAGCTTAAACGTCACCACCCCCGTTGGTACAAAGTTTATTACAACCAGCACATTTGTTGGCTGTCACTCAAATAATACTGCATTGATAGAGGTTCCGAACATCTCCGATGAAGACTTGAAGTTCTATTTTCAAGAAGGCTTTTGGGTCAATGTAAAAGCCTACTCTCATCGAGGTGAAGGGGCCGTTATCCCATTTCGGGCCCAATTACAGCATCGACTAGGCGATCCGTACCCAATTTTGGTGCTAGACCTACCCAACACTATGCAGGTCTTTCAGCTTCGCAAAGAAGTGCGTTACGAAGTAAATTTGAGAGCGCGTGTTTGTTTAGAAGCCTATCGAACTGAATGCGAAATAAGAGATTTATCTCGTAGTGGCTGTCGTTTTGTAACATCACCAATGAGCCGGCCACTTCAGGTTGGTGACCACGTTTCATTGGATCTAACGATGCCCGGAGAAAGTCGTATGCTAGCGCCATTGCGAGGTCGTATTTGTAATTTACAAAAATCAACGCACTATGCTCGCTACGGAATGGAGTTTGATGAGGTTGGTAAAAACAACGCTAAAAACCTCCTCAGTCACCTCAAATTTGATGGTACTAAGCTCACACTAAAAAGATAGATTTGATAACCCCTATCGCTTATCAAGAAGCTTTGAAGTGCTAGAAAACAAGAAACCCCTTACTTTTCAGTAAGGGGTTTTTATTTACTAAGAATAAGGCAGTATCTTAGATAAGAGTCATGACTTAGAAGTCGTAACGTAGACCTAGCGCTAGCTCATCTTTTTCAGCCGCGCCTTCGTTATCCATTAGATCGAAGTTGTATGATGCGTAGCCACGGAAGTTAGGCTTGAAGTAGTAAGTTACATCAACAGCTAGGTTTTCTACAGTATCTGCGTCTTCTAGTTCACCTTTGTTGAACGTAGAAGTGAATACAGTTTGACCCATAGTGTAAGCAGCGGCTAGTTCGTAGCCTTTGTAATCAAAAGTCTTACCTGCAACATCCATATCCGCGCCAGTGTAGTTACCAGCGAAGTAGAAGTCACCTACAGAGTATGCAGCTACCAGCATGAACTCATCGCTGTCGTTTTGATCTGCGTAACCAGCACCTAGTTCAAAACCAGTGTTAGCAAACGCGTAAACACCAGATAGAGAGAAGCCATCTTCCTCGTTGTCTGTAAAGCCTTGTGCATCTGTTGTGCGATCAGCAAAACGGTAGCTTGCGCGTACAGCTAGTTGCTCGAATTGGCCTTTGTAAGACAGCATGTTATCTGTACGGTCAGAAACAGGCAGTTTAAGTGCTGCTGTGTTACCGTGGTAAGCCATAATGTCAGTAAAGTCAGTAAGAACCACTAGTGCGCCGTCGTTTTTACCGTAAGTTACTTCACCGTATTTGCCACCCAGACCCGCATAAGCGTAACGAGTTTCAAGATCACTATTGTTATCTACGGCACCTTCTTCTTTTGTTTTGAACTCACCTTCCCAAAAACCAACGCCGTATAGGTTTTCATTGATTTCCTGTTTGCCTAGGAAGTTAAGACGGATGCGAGTACGGTCTTCTGCCTTACCATCCATCATAGAAAGACGCGCTTCAGCGCGGCCGCCCATCTCAAGAGAAGTGCCATCTTGGTTGTATAGTTCTGAAGCGACAACTTGAGATCCTGATGCCATTAGCGCCACTGCTACAGCTAAAGTTTTTAATTTCATTGTTATTTTCCATATCATTGTTTTATATGTGTTTTCTCACCAGAAAAACAGGACTTTTCTGTACCAACGAGAAAACTGGCGGCATAGTAGCAGCTGTTATTTTTCACGCAACGTGTTGAATAAACAGCGCTTATAGAAGAAAACACCACTTAAAATGACGATATGAATACCTCTCAACCATCAAGTTATCGGTTGAGTTAAAAAAAATGTTCGCGTCAAAAAAAAATTGACGAAAAAAATGTAAAAACAATATCACAAAACGTGATATTGCCCGCAAAAAAATCTTGTTAACTGACTGTTTTAGATAGACTTATTGATAATAAATCCGATTATTACAAACAAAAAAATCCCTGAGCATTCACTCAGGGATTTAGAGATTTGATAAGTAGATGATGAATTAAAGCTTAAAGAAACTTAATTGCTCTTTCTGCTTCTCTGCAAGTAATGAAAGCTCAGTACTCGCACTTGCACTCTGGCTGATGCCCGCTACATTTTGGTTTACAAGCTCCGACATGTTAACCACGTTGCGATTGATATCTTGAGTAACTTGAGACTGCTCTTCGGCTGCGGTTGCTACTTGCGTGTTTGAATCGTTGATGTTGGCGACCGACTCGGTAATTCCAACCAACGCGTCATTCGCTTGTTGCGTCAGCTCGTTGTTGCGGCTAAGCATATCAAGGCTGACTTGCATACTGTCATTCGCCAGCCCAGACTGCGCTTGAAGCTCTTCAATGATCGTTTGGATCTCTTGTGTCGAGTCTTGAGTACGCGCTGCTAGCATGCGTACTTCATCAGCTACTACCGCAAAACCACGACCAGATTCACCAGCTCGCGCCGCTTCAATCGCAGCATTCAATGCTAGCAAGTTGGTCTGCTCAGATACGCCGCGAATCACTTCAATAACATCGTTGATCTGTACAGATTGCTCTTTTAGACGCAAAACAACTTGCGCTGCATCGTTCAATGCTTGAGACATTTGCGCACTTGCTTCCGCACTTTCTTGGAAGATAGCCAAACCTGATTGAGCAAGTCCATCAGCTTCACGCGCGGTTGCGTCAGCAGAGGTCGCGTTATCACTCACATTATTCGCAGTGCTTGCAAGCTCGTTAACCGCAGATGCAACTTGCTCGATCTCCGCCAACTCTTGTTGAGCGTTCGCTTCCGCTTGCGTCATTACCGCAGCCAATTCGGTCGATGCAGATGCAACTTCCTCACTAATACGGGTTAACTGGTCCACAGTGTTGTATAACTGCTCTGCGGTTTGGTTTACATCTTTGCTCAGCTTAGAGATCTCATTGTCCCCATCGACATCTGCACGTACTGATAGATTACCCATTGCTAACTGACGCATCACTTCTTGCAGTTTTTGGATTGGTGTAACAATCATGCCAGATAGGAACCAAGCGCCTATCAGTGAGAAAGCAAATACCGCTAAAACCGTCAACATAGCGTTATTTTGCACACGTTCATTTTGCTGATGGCTTCTGATAGTAGATTGTTCAGCTTGCTCGTTTACATGCTTTGATAGCGTGTTAATTTGTTGGACCATTTCTCGGCCAACATTGCGATACTCTTTGACAAATGCACGGTACTCGCTATCCGATTTCAAACCTTGATCGTATTGGTTGAAGAAAGCAACTGAGCGCTCTGAATATCGCACATAGGATTCAATTGCTTGGCGAACTTTAACGGCATCGTCACGGAATAGATTTCGGGCTTCAATTGCGCTTAAATCGGCATCAACTTGCTTTAAGCCTTCTTTCAATTCGGTTAGAAAATTCTCACGAAGAGAAGCATCGTAAATAGCGTAAACCGCGCTTATGCGCAGAGGGTAAATTTGGTCGTCAATACTCGCCAATGTGTCTTTGTGAAAAACCAAAGATTCTTGGTTGGAAGCAATAACATCTTGCTCTGCTTGAAGATTGTTTTTAGTAATCCAAAGAGCAATAAACAAAACAATCGCGGTAAATAATACCGGAACCAAAATTTGCGTTCGTACTGACAAATTTTTCAGTGATAACTGCATGACAGGGCCTCAGTTGTATGCGTGATGTCTATATCCAAACAAACTCGAGCTGTGCTTATAACAACGTTACTTTTCGGCAGTTTGAATATCTATGCTTCCTTGCGACGGGATAAATCCCAGACGAATAAACAAGTGGCGAATATTAGAGGTCGATCACACTTTTGTCTAGTACAAAAACTCTCCATTTTCAATCTGTTATTGACAATATCCCGACAGTGGCGTCGGGATATTGTCGTTATGATAAATTATGATCACTTATGATGAGATACATTCACATTTAGGACGGTTTCAGCCTATTTTCTCAACGAATTGAGCTTGGCTTGGGCAAGGCCAAAAATGGTATCGATTGGATAAGAGCCTTCATCGGTTGGCTCACCAGCAACTTTCCCCGTAAACAATTCGATAGCTTCAGTAACATGGTCAATCGCCCAAATATTAAACTCGCCTTTTTCGACTGCTTTCACGATGTCGGAACGAAGCATTAGATTGTGAACATTAGAGCGCGGAATAATGACCCCCTGCCCGTCATGACGACCTTTAATTACACACACATCATAAAATCCTTCGATCTTTTCGTTTACGCCACCAATAGGCTGAGCTTGGCCAAATTGATTCATCGACCCTGTTATCGCAATGTCTTGTCGGTTTGGTTGCTTTGAAAAAGCAGACACAACCGCACATAACTCAGCCATGCTGGCACTATCACCATCAACACCACCATAAGATTGCTCAAAGGTAATGGTTGTAGTTAATGGCACTCGTGCCGTTTTACCAAATACGGAAGATAAGTAGGCAGACAAAATCATCACGCCCTTAGAGTGAATACTGCCTCCCAAATCCACGCTTCGCTCGATATCGATAACATCCCCATCACCGTAACACGTCGTCGCTGTGATGCGATTCGGTGCACCAAACATGTAGTCACTAGTGCTCAATACCGAAAGTGCGTTCACTTGGCCTACGGCTTCTCCTTCGGTGCGAATCAGCGTTGTGCCGTTAATAAAGGTTTCCATTACGTTATCGCGTAATCGGCTTACTCGCATTTCTTGGTTATTGAGCGCCTCTTCAACATGCCCAATACGGATCATGTTAGAGTTGGCTTGACGAGCAACGTAGTTCGACTCTCGAAGCAAGTTGGCGATATTAGCCGAATGTAGAGATAGCTTGGATTGGTCGCCAGACAAACGTGAGCTGTATTCGATGATCCGAGCAATGGCTTTACGATCGCAATGCAGCATATTGTTGTCATGCACCACGCTAGAGATAAAGCGCGCGTAATGCAGCTCAGACTCCGGCGTACGTTTCATTTCATCTTCGAAATCTGCCGTCACACGGAACAGCTCGCTGAACTCTGGATCGTAATGTTGGAGTAATTGGTAAGTTCGGTAATCACCAAATAAGATAATTTTGATATCAAGCGGAATCGGTTCAGGATCGAGTGATACCGCCCCCGTCAATGTGACTTCTTTTTCTAGAGACGTAAAACTCAATTGACGAGCACGCAATGCGCGCTTCAAACCATCCCAAACGTAAGGCTGTTCAAGTACTTTCTGAGCATCCATTAATAGAACGCCGCCATTCGCCTTATGCAAGCTCCCTGCACGAATCAGCGAGAAGTCGGTAAACACCGTTCCCTTGAAAGTGGCAGTCTCAATCGACCCGAAGAGTGAATGATAATTGGGATTTTCTTCAACAACGATAGGAAATTCGCTGCTTTTACGGCTTACCAAGACGTTCACTTTATAACGACGTGGCAATTTTTTATCCAAGGATGCCGTCGCAATTTCGCCTTGCTCGCCACTTTGGTCAAGGAAGATATCTGCGTTTTCAACAATATCTTTTTGCAGCTCAGTTAAGTAGGTTTTGATTTCGGAATATTGCGCGTAATCCACTTTGAGTTTTTTGATGAAGTGAGTAATCACATCAAGTGTCACTTCATCATTGAGCTTTTTGATTTTATCGCTGTATGTCTCTTCCCACTCCGTAAGCTCACGAACCATCGAGCGCAATCTCACTTCGAGTTCATCAATAGCATCGCTGAATTGCTCTTGTTCTTTTTTGCTTAGTACATCAAAAGACTCTTCCGTATGAAGCTCATCACCGTTCATGGCGACAAACTGATAATCCCCCTGCGTAGTCAGTGTTAGGCTGATGCCCTTTTCTTTTGCCTCTCGACTAATACGATCCAGCTCGTTTTGTTGCTTAGCTGCCAATTGATTTTTTAATCGCTCAGCGCGGCTAAAGTACATTTCATTGTCGAATGCTAGGGGTAAAGCATTCAATAATTTGCCCATTAAAGCTTCAATATCAACACGTAGCTTATTTCCGATACCACAAGGCAACTTTAATACCTTTGGTGTACGGGTATCCTCAAAGTTCGCAACGTAACACCAATCAAACAGGGCTGCTGCATCGTGCTGGTGACGATTCAGATAGCGCAAGATCATGGTGCGTTTACCTAGCCCATTCTGACCAATGGCGTAGATGTTATACCCTTTCTCTTTGATGGACATCGCAAACTCGACCGCTTTTTGCGCGCGCTCTTGGCCCACGATTTCATCAATTGGAGGTAACTCCTTGGTCGACTTACATGGCATATTCTCTAGATCTGCTACAGAATATAGCTGCTTAGCTTCCAATCTTAGTATTGCCATATCCACTTCCTTTTTTCTTATTTTCGTTATTTGAGTGTAGAGATTATTTGCTTAATTTTAAGTGATTTACCTTCCACCCTAGATTGATTGGACATTTTATGAACACATAAGTGATATTAACACGCACTTGCAATTGATAATCAATTTCATTTAATATCTAAACAAATCAAATGTTGTGGAGATGGATATGAATATTGAGCAATGCTGGATGCGCTACTTAAAAGCGGAGCAACTGATGGAACAAGGCCATTGGCCAGAAGCTCATCGTTTATATGACGACGTGCTCAACAATCTACCCAACCACATTCATTTAGCGCTAGAAAATGCACAAACTAAACCTTGCCAGTTTGTATGTCTCATTACGGGACTTAGAGATGCTAGCGTGACGCAATCAGAGATTCTCAACAAACTCGGCTTACAGCATGATGCGTTCTCAATACTCAATCAAACTTACGCGCTATTTCAATTTTTGCAGCTAGAGAGCCATGAACTGATTGAGCGCGTAGGTCACCTACTTGGTCAACAGAGCGAAGACTTATTAGCTCACATGGCGGCATTTTGCTCTGCCCAACGTAATGCTCAATGGATGATAGAACTCGAGCACGTAACGCGCGCGCATGAGCAGTTCTTACATTTGCAAGCAATGAGTTCGGCAAAAGCTTCGCCTTCTCACCTGTATAATTAATCTAAAGCTCAAGCATTGAGGCCAGCTAGGTTTGTACTGTCCATTGCTTGAGTATCATTTGCTTTATCAACCACAAGGATCTGTGATGTCTTCTAAAACCATTCTTTCGGTGAACAACCTATCAGTCAGCTTTACGACAAACGATGGGATCGTCGATGCAGTAAAGAATGTTAGCTTCGATTTAAAAGCAGGCGAGACGCTGTCCATCGTTGGCGAATCTGGCTCTGGCAAGTCAGTATCAACCAATGCACTGATGAAACTACTGCCAGACAACGCTATTTTGCATGAAAACTCATCCATCATGTTCGAGGGTAGCTCCATCTTGGATAAAGCAGAGCGTGAAATGCAAAGTATTCGCGGTGATCGCATTGGCATGATTTTTCAAGAGCCGATGACCTCACTAAACCCGTACATGCGGGTGGGTATCCAAGTCGCTGAGGCCATCATGTGTCACCGCCCGGTCGACAGACGAACAGCAAAAGCAAAGGTGTTAGAGCTGTTTGAATTGGTTCATATGCCAAACCCAGAAAAAGCGTACAACAAGTACCCACACGAATTTTCTGGTGGTCAATTGCAACGCATCATGATTGCGATGGCACTGATTAACGAGCCCGATATTTTGATCGCCGACGAACCTACAACAGCGTTGGATGTCACGGTTCAAGCAGAAGTGTTGCACCTGATTAAAGAAATTCAGGCTCAGATGGGCATGGCAATCCTATTTATTACTCATGACTTAGGCGTCGTAAAACACTTTGCAGACCGTGTCATTGTGATGTGTAAAGGAGAAGTCGTCGAAGAAGGCGAAACGCAAACACTCTTCGAGGACCCAAAGCACGAATACACACGTATGCTAATCAACTCGATTCCTAAAGGCAGTAAGGAGCCTATTAGCGAAAGTGCTACACAGCTTTTAAAGGCCGACGATATACGAGTCAAATTCTTGGTAAAGTCGCATTTTATTGCGAGCAAGAATGAGTACTTCGAAGCGGTAAAAGGCATTTCTCTTGAGCTTAAACAAGGAGAGACCCTCGGGATCGTTGGGGAGTCCGGTTCAGGTAAGTCTACACTCGGCCGAGCTTTGATAGGTCTACTGCCCTCAACTGGCAAAATAGAATATAAAGGCCAAGATATGGCCTTGCTGACAAACAAAGAACGTTTTGAGCTGAAAAAAGACGTTCAGATGGTATTCCAAGACCCTTATGGTTCGCTTTCTCCTCGTATGACTATCGGCGAGATCATCTCAGAAGGATTAACTGTCCACCAACCAATGTTGAGTAAAAAAGAACGTATGCAGAAAGCGCGCGACGTGCTCCGTGAGGTCCGCTTAGATCCCGCGTCCATCAACCGTTATCCGCACGAGTTTTCAGGAGGCCAGCGTCAGCGTATTGCTATCGCGCGAGCACTGATCCTTGAACCTTCGTTTATTCTGCTTGATGAGCCAACCTCTGCATTAGACCGCTCGGTGCAACTGACAGTGATTGACCTTCTGAAAGATTTGCAGAAAAAACACAATATTGGCTACTTGTTTATTAGCCACGATCTATCAGTAGTTAAAGCACTCTCTGATCGTGTTCTAGTCATGCAAAAGGGCGAGGTCATGGAGCAAGGTACGGCCGAAAAGATTTTCCAAAACCCTAAAAATGACTACACGAAAAAACTGATAGATGCCTCATTTGATCTTGAAAACAATGAAAATCAGCACAATGCGGCTTAGGTTCATCACAGTTTCATATTCATAAACTAGGATTAAGAAAAGGTGATAAATTCATCTTGTCTTAAGAATGGCGTAGCTGCCTTTCGGTTTGGCCGCCGAGACTGGTTGGTTCAAGAGTCAGACTTAGTCAACCTGGCTCAAATACTGGCAAACAGTATGAATTGAGTTCCCCCAACCATGAAAAATGCCGCGACACTGTCGCGGCATTTTTTTATTCTCAGAAGTTTCTAACAACTAGGGCATTAAATCGACTCAATACCCATATTATGTAACGTAAATGCATACACGTCTGTGGTGAGGTCAATTTGCTTACTCAGCGGCATTCCTGCACCATGACCGGCATTAACATCAATGCGTATCAATACTGGATTAGCGCCTTGCTGTTTGTCTTGCAGCTCCGCAATAAATTTGTACGAATGTGCTGGCACAACTCGGTCGTCGTGATCAGCAGTTGTCACCAAGGTAGCAGGATATTGCACGCCTTCTTTTACATTGTGAACAGGAGAGTAACCAAGCAAGTATTGGAACATCGCTTCGCTTTGCGAAGACGTGCCATAGTCATACTTCCAGCCTTCTCCAGAAGTAAACGTGTGATAACGCAGCATATCAAGCACGCCAACCGCAGGCAGCGCGACTTTGAATAGTTCAGGGCGTTGCGTCGTACACGCTCCAACTAACAAACCACCATTAGAACCACCGCGAATCGCTAGGCGATCCGAGCTAGTGTAGTCGTTTTCAATCAGGTATTCCGCCGCCGCAATAAAGTCATCAAACACGTTTTGCTTTTGCTGCTGAGTGCCTGCGTTGTGCCAGGCTTTACCGTATTCACCGCCGCCTCGCATGTTGGCGACAGCGTATATACCACCCAACTCTAGCCAGTTGGCTACATTGCCAGAAAACATTGGAGTGAGGCTGATGTTAAAACCGCCGTAACCATACAACATGGTTGGTGATCTACCATCAAGTGCAACGCCCTTCTTGTATGAAATGATCATCGGAACTTGCGTGCCGTCTTTTGAGGTGTAAAACACCTGTTTTGATTCATACTCATTACGATCGAACGGTGCCTTTGATTCCTGAAACAGTGTGGATTCACCAGATTCGACATCAAATGAGAAAATCGTCGGAGGCGTCACGTAGTTAGTGAATGTGTAATAAAGTGTGGTTTCTTCTTTTTTACCCGCCAGACCATAAGCCGTGCCTTCTCCCGGCAATTGTACATCTCGAATCCACTCACCTTGGTAGTTAAACTGCTGCACTTTAGAAAGCACATCTACCATATAAGTCGCAAACAGATAACCGCCACCTTTGCTGATTTCTAACGGCTGTTCTTGTTCAGCAATCACGTCAGCCCATTGTTCTGTCTGAGTGTTGTAGCTGACAACTTTGCCATTCGGCGCGTCTAGGTTGGTGTAAAGCAGCAAGGTTGCGTCTTGGCTATCAATTAAGTAGGTGTCGCCTTGCGTTGTCTCGCGCAGCGTCACAATTGCCTGTAACTCAGACTGTAAATCAATATAAAACAGACGATTACCCGATGTAGATTCTGCGCCAGAGATAATAAGGAAGCGATCATCTGTCGTCGTCGTACCAGACACATAACGATGAACTTGCGTATCCAACTCACCAAAAATCACTTTATCTTCAGATTGAGGGGTACCAAGTTCATGATAATAAAGCTTGTGATGCTCAGTTCGAGCAGACAACTCGCTGCCTTGCGGCTTATCGTAGCTTGAGTAATAGAAGCCTTTGCTGCCCAGCCAAGAAATCGACGTAAACTTCGCATCAACAATCTCAGGCTCTAACTGTTCTTTGGTTTCCGTATCAATGACAAAGATCTTACGCCAATCACTACCCCCTTCTGAGATGGAATACGCGACCAAACGGCAGTCTTTAGAGAAGCTGACTTCGCCAAGAGAGGTCGTGCCCTCTTCGGAGAAAGTATTTGGATCAAGGAAAACCTCGGCTTCTCCCTCGCCTTTACGTCGATACAATACGCTTTGGTTTTGCAAACCGTCGTTTTTGTAGAAGTAGGTGTAGTCACCACGTACAAATGGCTGGGAATATTTTTCGTAGTTTTGACTGTTCGCCACTAAGTCACGGATTTGTTGGCGGTACGGTATCTGACCAAGGAAATCGAAGGTGACCGAATTTTGACCCGAAACCCATTGTGCGGTTTCTTCACTGCGATCATCTTCTAACCAGCGATAAGGGTCGGCAATGTCGTGACCAAAATAAGTGTCCACGACAGAATCTTTACGTGTTTTTGGGTAATGCATAACGTCCGTGTTACTCCGTTGTTTTTATTAAATTGTTTATCTTCAATCGTTTTATTGCGGTGATTACCTTAGAGCACCCAATTTTGATTTCAACGACATTGTTTTAAATCTATGAAGAACCTAGAAATAATGAGATATCGTTAAGTACCGGTCACGAATGTGCTCAATAAGCAGCTTCACTTTGTTCGGTGGTTGACGAGTAAACGGATACACCGCGTAGATACCCAACTTTTTACCTACTAGTTCAGGAAAAATATCCACCAGTTGGCCATTGCGAATATCATGATACACCAAGCATCGCGGGACGTAAGCTATACCATGGCCGCCCAGAGCGGCTTTACGTAATGCGGTCGCGTTATCAGTAGAAAAGCAGCCCGATACTTTGACGATGTAATTGCCATCTTCTCCTTTAAACTCCCAATCCGTTGCACCTGTGGTTTGGTAAGCGTATTGCAGACAATTGTGCGTGGTGAGATCAATCGGCTCGATCGGTTTCCCATTTTTAGCGATATATGAAGGGGACGCGCATACCACCCATTGGGAATCGAGAATATGTCGTGCGATCAAACTGGAGTCGGCTAGGTAGCCAGTTCGAATGACTAAGTCGTAACCATCAGCCACTAAATCGACAAAGCGGTTATCCAATGACATGTCCACGGTCAGACCCGGATGAAGGTTACAAAACTCGGCAACAGCATCAGCAAGTATCAAATCTCCAGAGATACACGGCACGGACATTTTTATATGACCGCTCACATTCTCTCCAAAGCCTGCAACAGCATCCATAGCCTCCTGAGTGGCCTGCTTCACATTTTTAGCACTGTGGAGTAACACCTTACCTGCCTCGGTCAAGGTTAATTTGCGCGTTGTTCGATATAATAGCTGAGCCCCTATTTCTTCCTCCAACCTCGCCATTCTTTTGCTAACTACCGAATTTGTAAGGTTATTTGCCTCTGCAACCTTACTAAAGCTGCCAAGTTCGATTACTTGAGAAAATAGGATTAAGTCGTCTGCTCTCATACCATTATGTCACTTTTGGAATTAATTATTTTCATTATTTCCCTATATCAACAAAAAATAAAGGAGTAAATTCACGCCAAATTAACAAAACCATTACAACAAAAAGTCACCTCTACAGCGGATTGACACCGTTCGAGAAGTCAGCGTACGAAGGATGTACAAATGAGTGAAACCCTACTTGCCCTAGTGGCATTTTCGCCAATTGTTGTTGCCGCCATCTTATTGGTTGGTCTCAACTGGCCTGCTAAAAAAGCCATGCCTGTTGCGTTCGGTCTAACCGTCGCTATCGCACTTATGTTTTGGGATATGTCAGCCAATCGCGTACTGGCTTCCGTATTCCAAGGACTCGGCATTACTGTCTCTGTTCTATGGATCGTGTTTGGTGCCATCTTCTTGCTCAACACTTTAAAACACACTGGAGCGATCACCACAATCCGTAATGGATTTACCGATATTTCGGCTGACCGCCGTGTACAAGCCATCATCATTGCTTGGTGCTTTGGCTCGTTCATTGAAGGCGCATCTGGGTTCGGTACCCCGGCAGCAATCGCTGCACCACTGCTGGTTGCAATCGGCTTCCCTGCGCTAGCCGCTGTCCTAATGGGCATGATGATTCAGTCTACGCCTGTTTCATTCGGCGCGGTAGGCACGCCTATCATCGTAGGTGTAAACAAAGGTTTAGACACCCATAACATCAGTGAGTCGTTGGCCGCACAAGGTGCAACGTGGGAAATGTACCTGCAAGATATCACAGCGCACGTTGCTGTCATTCACGCAGTCGTAGGTACGATGATCCCAGTATTAATGGCGATGATGTTAACACGCTTTTTCGGCAAGAACAGAAGCTGGAGTGAAGGCCTGGATATTCTACCATTTGCGCTATTCGCTGGTGTCTCTTTCACCGTTCCATACGCGTTAACCGGCGTATTCTTGGGCGCAGAGTTTCCTTCACTTATCGGTGGTTTGGTTGGTCTGTCTATCGTTGTTACCGCAGCGAAAAAAGGCTTCTTAGTACCAAAGACTAAGTGGGATTTCGAAAGCGAAGACAAATGGCCTGCAGAGTGGTTAGGCTCGCTAAAAGTCGATCTAAACGACAATCCGGGCAAGCCAATGAGCATCGTAAAAGCTTGGGTTCCATATGTAATGCTGGCAGTTATTCTCGTCGCAAGCCGCGTTAGCCCTGAGCTGAAAGGCTTTGTACAAAGCGTAAGTTTGTCGTTCAGCAACATTCTTGGTGAGACTGGCGTTAGCGCTGCTATTCAGCCGTTATACCTTCCTGGTGGCATTCTGGTGTTTGTCGCACTACTTGCTGCAATGTTACAAAGCGGCAGTGTAAAGCCATTGCGTGAAGCGTTTGGCGAGTCAAGCAAAACACTGATTGGGGCGGGTTTTGTCTTGGTATTTACCATTCCGATGGTTCGTATCTTTATCAACTCAGGCATCAACGGTGCTGACCTAGCAAGTATGCCCGTCACAACCGCAAACTTCGCCTCTGACCTTGTTGGTTCTGCGTTCCCAGCGCTGAGTGCCACCGTTGGTGCACTGGGTGCGTTCATCGCTGGCTCAAACACGGTATCAAATATGATGTTCAGCCAGTTCCAATTCGAAGTGGCACAAACGTTGTCTATTTCGAGTGTGATTGTTGTATCACTCCAGGCCGTCGGTGCTGCTGCAGGTAACATGATTGCGATTCACAACGTTGTTGCCGCATCAGCCACGGTAGGTTTGCTTGGTCGAGAAGGCGCAACATTGCGTAAAACGATTATCCCTACGTTCTACTACATTGTAATGACAGGCATTATTGGATTGGTGCTGATTTATGGCTTCCAAATGACAGATGTCTTAATGAAGTAACGCGAAATGCAGGGTTTACAGCCCTGCCTAATTTGACACAGCTGTCTGCACTACTACCCCGACATGTTGATTTAGCTTGCTACATCAATTCCCCCGACAGCTGTGTCACCCTTTCCAGTTTGCATAACTGATTGAGTGATTTAATAAAATTTTTCAACCAATTATGTAAATGGGTTACCAACATCACCGATTCAAACGTAAGTGAACCATAGGTAACTATACTCATTTTGATGTCTTCACTGCTTTGCGATGAAGGCTCAACGAAAGAGCAAATTGCTCCACAACTTTGCTTAGAATAACCGCTAGGACACCATTATGATTATCTCAGCTTCTACTGACTACCGCGCTGCCGCGAAAGCCAAGCTTCCCCCGTTTCTATTCCATTATATTGATGGCGGCTCTTACGACGAACGCACGCTGAAGCGTAATACTGACGATTTAGGTGATGTCGCTCTTCGCCAACGCGTCCTACGCGATATGACAGATTTGAGCCTCGAAACCGAGATCTTCGGTGAGAAACTGGCAATGCCAATCGCGCTAGCTCCTGTTGGTCTAACTGGTATGTACGCGCGCCGAGGCGAAGTGCAAGCAGCAAAAGCAGCCGAGAAAAAAGGCATCCCGTTTACTATGTCGACTGTTTCGGTTTGTCCGATTGAAGAAGTCGCACCTGCAATTGAACGTCCAATGTGGTTCCAGCTTTACGTACTTAAAGACCGTGGCTTTATGAAGAACGTACTTGAGCGTGCAAAAGCAGCAGGCGTAACAACGCTGGTGTTTACCGTTGATATGCCAGTTCCTGGCGCACGTTACCGTGACATGCATTCAGGTATGAGTGGCCCTAACGCGGCCATGCGTCGTGTATTCCAGGCGATGCGCCACCCAAGCTGGGCGCTGGATGTGGGTCTACTTGGTAAACCGCACGACTTAGGTAACATCTCAACTTATCGTGGCGAACCAACAAAGCTAGAAGATTACATCGGCTGGTTAGGCGCAAACTTCGACCCTTCTATCTCCTGGAAAGATCTTGAGTGGATTCGTGATTTTTGGGATGGTCCAATGGTTATCAAAGGCATTCTAGATGAAGAAGACGCGAAAGATGCGGTACGTTTCGGCGCGGACGGCATTGTGGTATCTAACCATGGTGGCCGTCAGTTAGATGGCGTACTTTCAAGCGCTAAAGCACTACCAAGCATTGCGGATGCGGTAAAAGGTGATCTTAAGATCTTCGTAGACTCTGGTATTCGTACTGGTCTTGATGTCGTTCGTATGCTCGCACTTGGTGCAGACTGTACGCTTCTTGGCCGTTCATTTGTGTACGCATTGGCAGCACAAGGCGGAGCAGGCGTTGAAAATCTACTGGATCTGTACGATAAAGAAATGCGTGTAGCAATGACGCTGACTGGCGCTAAGTCTATCGCGGATCTTTCACGCGATTCGCTAGTGAAAATCCCATAATCTTTGCAATCGAGCAAAACAGAAACGAAAAAACGAGCCAACAGTGGCTCGTTTTTTATTGCTCTTCAACCCGATAATTTGACGAGCAAGCTAGCTAACTTGGTGAACGTACTCGATCACGACTTGGTTTCCGTCGATAAACACGTTACTGATATCGCCATCCACCGTCACACGATTTTGTAAATAAACGGTACCAGATGCAGATAGGTCACGCTCCGTCAAAGACGGAATCACCTGACCAGGACGTACATGTAGCTGCTCGCATAGCTGTTTTACAAAACCTAGCGTCAGTGGAGAATTACCACGTAACAAGCCAGAAAACTCGTGTAGACTCAAACCAAGGCGCTTCGCCATTTCCATTTGAGTGATGTGCATTTTGGCTTTTTGTGACATCCAGATGTCGTAGAGCGCGTTTCGATCCAGCTCTGTAAATTCCATATCTGCCTCCGCTAATTCAAGAGCCAATACACTCTCACACTTACTTAAGATAAATGTTAGCGATAAGTCAGAGAAGTTATAATTGATCGTCCAAATATCAACCCTCAATCATTGGTAGCGTACCTCTGAACATGCATGAGGCGGTCGCTCAACAGAACATTGAGGTGACTCTCTTGTCATCGGAAGGAAAAGTCCATCTCGGACGGTTTAGACATAAGTAAATGATTTAAAGGAAATCACTGGGGTGAAGGAGTAATATCTGCTACCTTTCCTTCCATGGTTCACTAGAAATAAGTTACATATGCCACAGTGGTTTACCGAATTACAAAGCTACATTGAAACGTCTCATCAAAATTGGAGTGGGAGCGTCCTTTTCATTACGCTCGCTAGCTTTATAGCTTGGATAGCTTGGCGGCTGATTCGCTCTCGCCTCGCTGCGCTCGTAGAGAAAACGCCCTTCCACTGGGATGATATGTTGCTTGATGCGCTAAAAGCGCCAGTCAGTACACTCATTTGGTGTTGGCCAGCAACCGTCTCTATCGGCATCATATTGGAGAGCGAGCTCAACGATAAAATAAACTGGTTAAGTACGCTGAAACTGATTTTAATCATCAGCATCTTCGTATGGACCGTTATGCGGCTCATTACCAATGTTGAAGAGCATGTTCTCGAACAAAAGAACCGAGATGAAACAACAGTACAAGCGATAGCTAAGGTCGCGCGCCTGTTCTTTATTACCGTCGGAATTCTAACCGTAATGCAGGCATTTGGTCTGTCACTATCGGGCCTCCTTACCTTCGGTGGTGTTGGTGGTTTGATCGTCGGTTTAGCGGCGAAGGATTTGCTGTCTAACTTTTTTGGAGGTCTTATGATCTACTTCGATCGTCCATTTAAAGTTGGCGATTGGATCCGTTCTCCAGACCGACAAATAGAGGGGACAGTAGAACGCATTGGCTGGCGCATGACCATTATCCGAACTTTCGATAAGCGTCCACTGTATGTACCAAACTCAGTGTTTAGCAGCATTGTCGTAGAAAACCCATCTCGCATGCTGAACCGACGTATCTACGAAAAAATTGGACTTCGTTACGACGATGCAGAAAAAATGCCGCAAATTATCACCGCGGTAAAAGAAATGCTGAAAAATCACAAAGACATTGATGCACGCCAAACACTTATCGTTAATTTCGATACATTCGGTCCATCATCATTGCACTTCTTTATCTATACCTTTACTAAAACCGTGAATTGGGTGAGATACCATGAGGTTAAGCAGGACATACTGCTTAAGGTAATCAACATCATTAAAGAACACGATGCAGATATCGCGTTCCCTACTCAGACGCTTAAGCTTGATCCTATACAAATGGTAAAAGCGGAAGAGCAAGAAGATCACGGCTTCTAGTTTTCACCAATACCCAAATAATCAAGCCCGCTATGTTTAAGCGGGCTTTTTATTTTTCTTCGCATGAAGTGGTTATTGTTGCGTTAACACCATACGTGCATTCAGCGGTTGGATTGGGCGATTGTTTTTCCCCATTACTTCCGAAAAAGATTTTATCTGCTCAGGAGAAATAGTTTGTGCTTCTTTCATCACCAACCAACGCACACCTTCAGAGCATGGTGGTGTCGTTAGTGAGCCGTTAAAGCGGTAGTAGTCTTTATCACTTGGGATAAGGGCATCCGCATCAAATGGAACCTTGATGGTAACATCTTGATCTTTAGTTGGAATGTTAGCTAGCATCTTAGCTAAATCTGGGTTCGTGTCACCCAGTTTAAAGAACACCGCGACAACAGCTAGATGACCTACTTTGTCGGCATGCACAAAGTGTACTTCTAGTGGGTATTCTTTACCATCCACATGGTTTTCAGATGGCGTATGGAAGTGGAACTGTTTCAACGTAAACTCTTTACCATCAATGGTGAGTGTGTTTTTACCTTCTAAACCAGTCTGTAAAGTGTGACCATTGTTCAGCAGTGAAATTGCCTTTCCTTCGTAGTCGAAATTCAATTTTTCTAGCTTCGCTTCGGTCGCCGATTCAATGTTGATTGGGCTCTGGTTTTGACCTTTCGCGCACTCAGATGCAAACTCACCCCAATGAGCTGGCCCATGGTTTCCCTCGTAGCCCCAGCTTGCTGCATAAGCTGTTCCTGTAAATACCAGTGCCAAACCTAATGTTGTTAGTGACTTCTTCATCATTTTCCTTATTTCTGAAAGTTAAATTCCGTGAGAATAAAGCCATACTAATCTCACAAAATTAAGCAGTGACAGAGTGAAAACTATGATTACAAAAGATTTTTGGAATAGAAGCCTCTAATGATGTAATTGACATGATGCTCAAAATTGAACGTCAACGATTATTGAGTCGGTGTAAGTACCTGCAGGAGGGGTCGTTTGGCTGGTTAGTATCTGCGCGCGATAATTATAATTCTGTGGAGTGATACCATCAGGAATGGAGCCGCCAGTATCGACGTCACTGTGTTCACGACGTTCAGAACTGGTTCCTCCCCAGCGCTCCATCGTTGATGACTTATAGATTTCATACTCCAAATAGTGACCACTAGAAATCATTCGCCGCTGACCGCCGGACGCATTTAGGCCGTCATTCAAGCCAATGGAGAAGGAACTATTCTTGGTACAAGTTAACGATATAACCTGACTGACTGGTTCAAAACCGGCCACTAATGGGGACGAACCAAAATCAATATCTGGCGCTGTGATCATACAATCAGGGGTCACTTCCAACTCAACCGTAATCACGCTTTGAGCGCTGCCATTGGCGCGGCCAATGCATACCCCTAGAACCCCGATACCCTTACAGTAATCCCAAATCCAGGATACGGTGATTTGGTCTTTATAAGTCCCAGCGGAAAGATTACTACCCACTCCCGTCCGAGCATAGAGCGGAAACTCGGCTTGAGTGCCAAACAACCCGAGTAAATCGATTAACCCGATTTCAAAAAAATTGTAAGTTTGGCCGAATACATACTCTTGTGAAAGACCTGGATCGCCAAAAATCTGATAGCTGAGCTCCGAACTCGGATCATCCTCATTTAATAGCAAACCATTATTTATGCTGTTAAACGTTGCTGATACGTAGTCGCCACTTAACAAAGACACAAGTGTAGAAAAGTCACACGTAATCCCCGCATGAGGCTGAGCTGAGCTTTGCTGCTGAGAGCTTGAAACAGTAAACGAAGAAACATTGCCAAACAAGATTAAAGGTGTTGCCGCCGTGAGCTGACAAGCCATTGTCGAGCACGAGAAAAAGAGAAGTAGGCTAGCAAGCCAGCGGCGCAAAATCATAGTGCGGCCTCTTCTTCGGCTTTGATACAAACCTGCTCAGGCAATGTTTGTATTTTTTGACTCTCACGCTGATACAACCCCTCAATAAACACTTTACATGGCGGCTGTCCTTGAGGATAAAACTGAATGTAGCGGCCTGGGTCAACGCCTTCAAAGTAGGTAAAACCATCCCAACCAATTTGGCTTGTTAAGCCCGTTTCTGAGCGGCCATATGTACCAATCGGAAGGAACAAATGATTTTCGTCTACCACCGTCATGCTCAGTGCAACTTGTAGCTCTATTGGGAACTCTAACAGGTAGCCGTAGCCCGAATGTATCGAAGCAAACTGCTCTGTTGCAGAAAACGCAGCATTGGCAGGTAAATTAAGTGGATCGATTTCATATTTGGCGGTGTAATACGCCGTAGCCCAAGGAACAAGTAAGTAACCTTCATCGTCTGTCACTCCGACAATTTGATTTTCATATTTAACCGGAATACCTTCAAAACCACTGGTGCTCACCACTGCGAAGCTGTCATACACTTCATTCGCCGGGAATATTTCTCCATCCAACGTAGAGACCGAACCTGCCATTTCCGCAAAATAATCATAGTCGCCACTGGTGCCATTTAACCCCGCTCTGAACTGCGCCCATGACGCACGGTAGGTCAAATCGGCCTGTTTACGGTTTTCTGGGTGTTCGTTAATATCATGCGCTAAATTGACGCCCCACCCACCTCGTATTGGCGCAAGGCGGCTGTAACCCACTCGCCCTCTAACATCGCCATCATCCTCTCTTTTCAGCGTTAACCCCGAACTTCCCCCCAAAGAACTGAAAGGTAGAGAGAATTGCGCCAGCGTAACACTCTGACCACCAATACTATGGTTGTAAGAAAGGGACATATTGATATTAAAAGGCAGAGCGTAGCTATAAGTAAGATTTAGGGTACGTGAATCTGAGTCGGATTGTTGAATATCAAAGTACCCACCAGAAAGTGAGCCCCAATCTCCCAAACGCACTCCCATATTGATTTGTGATAGATGGCGCGACGCGAGTGAAGCGTCCTTGCCTTCATCGAGCATTTCGTAATTTGGTAAATGAGATAAGGTATAAAAGTCGGCTTGTTCTACTTGAGTTCGAGCAGCGAAGCTAAACAACCGAGACTGATAACTATAACCTAGCGCATATGAGGTAGATTGATCCTGAAAATTACTCACACGAAACGAGGCATCCACCGTACCCAAGTTGAAAGCATTGGTGACAAAGCCCAACCCCGCAACGATCAGGTCATCTTTTGCTTCAGCTTGAGCTTCTAATGTTAACCAATCAGTCATGCCATGACGCAGAGCGGTAACCACGCCACCGTCTCCATAGTCGTTAGATGCATTACCGAAGTTTTCTCTGATCGCACCAATACTCGCACTGTAAGATGTAAATCCGGTCTTGAGTAGATCGGAAGAGAGAAAAAATGGGCTGGTCATGACCGTTTGCTTACCTTGAGCATCCGTTGCAATTACCGTTGCTTCCCCAGCACCAGAGAGCATTGGAATATCGTTAATAATGAAAGGACCGGGCCCAACATTCATTGAGTCAGTTTTAAAGCCATTGATAAACAAATCTAACGTAGTGGGCGCAGTGACCTCACCGTAAAATGCAGGTAACGGCGTCGTCACGACATCCGGACGCATAGAGAAATCATGTGACAACTGAATACCCGCCAGTCTTACTGGTTGGCTCCAAGATAAAGGGCGAACAATATAGTCCCCTACCTCTATACGAATTCGCTTCTCTTGATTGACGTACTCGTAACTCGTATCAAAACGAGTGTACTGGCTGCTTTGCTGGGACTGAACATCGCGATGAAAGTTAGATTTAAATATCCCGGTAGTAGAAAAAACGCCAAACTCAGAAAAGGCTCTGACTTCATGATTTATAGAAACCTCCTTTTGTCGGCTTTCGTTCTCGTACACACCAAATACGTTGTAGTTAAGCAGGCCACCACGCCCAAACTGAGCCGGGGAAAATCGCCCCATATCCTGCGCTGATAAGCTCTGCATCGGTAACCAATTAGGCGGTACGTCAATTGCAAGTTACAATGACGATTGCAAGTAACGCACGTTAACACCTGGGATAGACGTAACCTCAAGTCTCTCTTCGGTTCCAGGCAACGACGTGGCGGTAACCCCAACTGAAATGAGGTCCTCCCGGAGCAAAAAGAACTGATCGCCAACTCGCTCAACTTTCGCAACAAGCCCTGTTGCTCTTTGATTGATCACCAACTCCAGATTGAGGCTAATATTCTCAAACTTTTCTAATGAGAAATTTTCAGGACTCGGTAGCTCAGAGAAGTGGTTTGCTGAATTTGCACAAAGACCAATACTGCTCCACGTTACGCTAAGTAATACCAACCAAAAGAAAGCATTCATTGTATTAAATCTATTCATTATTGCTTCAATGGTATTTGGTAACGTTTACCTCCAATATTCGCGCTCAAACTCAAGGGTCTGACATTACTATGGGGAATAGACCAAACCTTATACTGTTCAGGAAGAATATAGCCAGCTAGTCCATCGGAAATAACGACAGGATCTTTATTTGGTAGATTCAACTGTAAATTCACTAAGCGAACATGGTGTTTTCCTGAATTTTTAATGTGAACAAAACGCTGATTATTTTTCTTAATAAACTGTGCCTGTAAATCACCCCATAATTCACTGTCACGGTTTGGTTTTTGAGTATCAGTCAGCCCTTTCCCGTAAATAAACAAAGGTATCGAGTAACGCATTCGGACTTTTACAGCGAGTTCATTTTCCGTCAATTCTGTTTGAGGGTTTTGAGTTGGCGGTAATTCATCTATGATCACTCGGTATGCATACTCCTTACCCGCAGAGGCCTCATCTTGGTTGATGATGCGGATTAACTGCTTTTCACCTGGTTCAATTTTGACAAACGGAGGAGTTGCAATTAACTGGCTTTGACTTGAATAGCTATCTTCTCCTTCGTTTTGTTCCCACTTAAAAATTCTCACTTGCAAATAAGAATCAGCACTGCCTTTATTCACCATCCAAAGTGACGTTGCATTACTCTCCTCTGATATTTTGGGGTAAATCGGCCAAATTAATAATGAGTTAGCATTGGCATTTGAGAAAAAAACAAAAAGGAAGGTTATTAATAATAGTTTTTTGAGTATGAATTCCATTTCACCCCTCCAAAGTTCACTTACCACTCTAATGTCAGCGTAAGCGTATCCATATAAATTCCAGCCATTTCATTCCCATTTATTGTCGCCTTTGCCCAGATAGGAAACTGAATATTATCTGGGTCTTGGTCGGTATCGACGGAGTATTGCGTGTCAATATCAAGCACCTGCGTATAATTTAGATCTTGAAACAAAAAGTAATCTACCGTTGTCGCTTCTTCACTGTGCTTTAGCTTACGTACACCGTCCAATGCATTCATCCCGCCATTTACGGAAACATTCATCGTAATACCCGGAGTACAACTTAATGTGAGTGATGAACTGTAAGTGATGCTGCCTTGTACTTCCGTCGCGTAAACTGAAGAATGCTCACCAAAATCTAACGTGCCTATTTGCCCGGCTTGGGTTGCGCTTTCTTCTTGTACTGCGCCGTTAATCAAACAACCTGTATCTACGGTGGCAGACACCTGAAAAGTTTGTGTCGCATCAGCCAGCACAGTTAAAGAACACAAACTCATCGCGACAAGTGAAAAGCCCCTAACAACCAGCGTCACGTTTTACCAGCTTAGCGTCACACTGATGGTATCGGAGTATGTGCCGGCAATGCTGCTCGTACCGTAAGCTTTCGCAAAAAGCTCAATAGTTTGCGATGTTGCACTAGTAAATTCAGACAGAGCTACCGTCCCGCCTTGTATAATTTGTGTGCTTCGGTCTGAATCGGTAAACAACGTATAATCAATAAATTGCGCGCCATTTGACATCGCGTAGGTACCAACGGTCGCACTTGCATCATACAATCCGGTGCCCAATGTAAACGTCGGTGTCACACCGTTACTACAAAGCACTTCAATACCCGTCGCACTACCACCATTTACCACACCATCTTGTTCACTGAAGATTGCAGGCACGTCTCCAAAGGCAAGTGAGCCAAAGCCAACGCCAGAAGCTGCATCTACCGCATTATTTCCATTAATCACACAACCTTGTACAAGGTTAATTGAAACATCAATCGTACCGCTCACTGACGCTCCATTCGCTTGCCAACTAAATGAGGTTAAGAGCAGAGGCATCATCAGATAAAATCTTTTCATATAAAGCTCCATTTTTACATTCCACTGTATATCGGTAACCTTTTTATTAGTTATAGCTCAATTATGACAAACCAAATGCATATAAAATGTAAAACAATAAAAAGAAGCAGGATAAGGATAAAGACGAACAGAAAATAAAAACATTAAACTTAAAAATGACGATTTTTAAGCATGTAATGCTAAAAAATAACCACTAAAAACAAATGGTTATTATCTTATTCCAAATACAGAATCGACAATGAGTTAGAAGGTAGGGTGAAGTTGAGTGGAAAAAATCTAAAAAAAGTAGCAGAACGATACGAGAAGTTTAGAAAAGATTGGCGACCATTTCTTCCCGAAACAAAAATCTTCATGAAACAAAAATGCGCCCCAAAAAGGAGCGCATTTCTTACTTGAATAAGTTATTCCCAATCAAGAATAACTTTGCCTGACATACCGCTGCGCATTACATCGAAGCCTTCTTGGAAGTCATCAATCTTGTAGTGGTGCGTGATGATTGGCGATAGATCCAGACCAGATTGGATCAGTGAAGCCATCTTGTACCAAGTTTCGAACATTTCGCGACCGTAGATACCTTTGATCACCAAGCCTTTGAAGATAACTTGGTTCCAGTCGATACCCATGTCTGACGGTGGAATACCTAGTAGTGCAATGCGACCACCGTGGTTCATTGTGGTTAGCATTGAGTTGAATGCTGCTGGGTTACCAGACATTTCTAGACCAACGTCGAAGCCTTCTGTCATGCCTAGCTCAGCCATTACGTCTTCTAGCTTCTCTTCAGCCACGTTTACTGCGCGTGTTACACCCATCTTACGAGCAAGTTCTAGACGGTATTCGTTCACGTCTGTGATCACTACGTGGCGAGCACCAACGTGCTTTGCTACTGCCGCTGCCATGATACCGATTGGGCCAGCACCTGTGATAAGCACGTCTTCGCCTACTAGGTCGAAAGAAAGTGCTGTGTGTACTGCGTTACCAAACGGGTCAAAGATAGACGCTAGATCGTCAGAGATGCCTTCAGGGATCTTGAACGCGTTAAACGCTGGGATCACTAGGTATTCTGCGAATGCACCTTCGCGGTTAACGCCCACACCAATCGTGTTACGACATAGGTGAGTACGGCCGCCACGACAGTTACGACAATGACCACACGTGATGTGACCTTCGCCAGATACGCGGTCACCGATTTCAAAGCCACGAACTTCCTGACCAATCGCAACCACTTCACCCACGTATTCGTGACCGACAACCATAGGCACTGGAATGGTTTTTTGTGACCATTCGTCCCAGTTGTAGATGTGTACGTCTGTACCACAGATAGCGGTTTTCTTAATTTTGATCAGAATGTCGTTATGGCCAACTTCAGGTTTATCAACCTCAGTCATCCAGATGCCTTCTTCAGGCTTTAGCTTTGATAATGCTTTAATTTTCATAATGTAACCTTAATTAAAGGCCCTATTGTCTAAGGCCTAGAATCTTAAATAAGACCCATGTCCTTACCAACTTGGATGAACGCGTCGATTGCACGGTCTAGTTGCTCGCGAGAGTGCGCCGCAGACATTTGAGTACGGATACGTGCTTGACCTTTTGGTACTACAGGGAATGAGAAGCCGATTACGTAGATGCCTTTCTCCAGCGCACGCTCTGCAAATTCTGCTGCTACTTTTGCGTCGCCAAGCATGATTGGGATGATTGCGTGGTCAGCACCACCCATTGTGAAACCCGCGTCTTCCATACGAGTACGGAAGTGTGCTGCGTTTTCCCATAGACGATCACGTAGGTCACCGCTCTCTTCTAGTAGATCTAGAACGCGGATAGAAGCGCTTACGATTGCTGGTGCAACAGAGTTAGAGAATAGGTATGGACGAGAACGCTGACGTAGCCAGTCAATCACTTCCGCTTTACCAGATGTGTAACCGCCTGAAGCGCCGCCCATTGCTTTGCCTAGCGTACCAGTGATGATGTCGATACGGTCAACCACGTTGTGGTGCTCGTGCGTACCTGCACCTGTTTTGCCCATGAAGCCAACAGCGTGAGAGTCATCAACCATAGTCAACGCGCCGTACTTCTCTGCTAGGTCACAGATAGCCGGAAGGTTTGCTACTACGCCGTCCATTGAGAACACACCGTCCGTTACGATAAGAATGTGGCGAGCACCTGCTTCTTTCGCAGCGATCAGTTGTTGCTCTAGCTCTTCCATGTTGTTGTTTGAGTAGCGGAAACGCATTGCTTTACATAGACGAACACCATCGATGATTGACGCGTGGTTTAAAGCGTCAGAGATGATTGCGTCTTCTTTGCCTAGAATAGTTTCAAATAGGCCCGCGTTTGCGTCGAAACATGATGTGTAAAGAATCGTATCTTCTTTACCTAGGAACTTAGAAAGCTTCTGCTCAAGCTCTTTGTGGATGTCTTGCGTACCACAGATAAAACGTACTGAAGCCATACCAAAGCCGTGCTCGTCCATGCCTGCTTTACCCGCTTCGATAAGTGCCGGGTGGTTAGCAAGACCAAGGTAGTTGTTCGCACAGAAGTTTAGTACTTCTTCACCAGTAGAGATTTTAACAGCCGCTTGCTGTTGAGACGTAATGACACGCTCTGATTTGTAAAGGCCTTCCGCCTTTACTTCTTCGATTTGCTGCTGAATCTGTTGGTAGAATGCAGAAGACATTTGAAATTCCTTCCTAGTTATTTTGGCGAGTATTTACTCGTTTAGAATTAGGCTTAGCCTTTATGTGACGGTCGTCACGGGCTATCACTCATCAATTAATTGTAGTGTAATTCAAGGAAGGAGGAAGGATTATACCTTAAGGTGGAAAAGCATTAATGAATCCTAGGCACAAATTCAATTAATGCTTTTCTATGAGGTTGTTATAAAAGGAATTATAGCCAGGTAGGCTTAGCCAAAAGTGCTTCAAAGTCCTTAGCAGGTAATGGTCGGCTATAGTGGAAACCTTGTCCGAACTCACAGTTTAGGTTTTTCAGGTAATCCACATGACGCTGTTCTTCGATGCCTTCTGCGACGATCTTAAGATCCAGCGCTTTCGCCATTGCTATGATTACGTTGACAAGCTCGCGGTCTGAGTCGTTCTCGAACATATTTTGCATAAAGCTACGATCAATTTTTAAGCGGTCGAACGGAAACTTCTGCAAGTAACTCAGCGCAGAATAACCAGTACCAAAATCATCAATAGTAAGTTTGGTGCCTAACGCTCGTAAGTTATTAAGCATGTCTAATAGCTCAGAATCGTGATTGAAGAGGAGACTTTCTGTCACTTCAATATCGAACTTATCTGACGGAAGACCAGACTCCTCAAGGCTGTGTTTAATAAACGTAAGTAAGCGCTCGCAGTACCTAAATTGAACACTAGAAAAGTTTACAGAAACAAACAACGGAGTCAGACTCTGCCATTGTGCCGCTTGTCGACACGCTTGTTGAATAGCAAACTCACCAATTTGATGAATTAAACCATTTTTCTCTGCAATAGAGATAAACTCTTCAGGGTTTACAAATCCGTACTTGTCATCATTCCAACGCATTAGCGCTTCTGCACCTACGATTTTACCACTACTCAGCTCAATAATTGGCTGATAATACAGCTCTAATAACTGATTGGAGATCGCACTTCTCAGACGATTTTCCAGATCCAAATAGCGTTGCAAATCTTGGTTCATATTATGGTTATAAAAACAAAAGCCATCACGCCCATCTTGTTTCGCCCGATACATTGCCATATCAGCACATGCAAGGAGCTGCTCAGCGTTGTCTCCGTCATCCGGGAACACAGACATTCCAACGCTGCTACTCAAGAAGAATTCATGGTTGTTCCAAACAAACGGATCGTTAAACGCCGAAAGCACACTTGAAGCAACTCGCTTTGCAGTATCATTATCAGGCAAGTCTGGGATGACGAGTAAAAACTCATCCCCACCAATTCTCGCCAATAAGTCTGTTTTTCTTGCGACTTGATACAGTCGCTGAGCACTGAGTTTAAGGATTTCATCCCCAACAAAGTGTCCCATTGAATCGTTAATCTGCTTAAAGTGGTCTAAGTCGATGAACATCACCAAAACTTTAGACCCACTACGCGATGCCCTAATTAACTCCAAAGCCAATCGCTCGGAACCATAACTACGATTAGGTAAATTGGTTAATGTGTCATATTTAGCTTGGAAGGCGAGTTCTTTTTCAGACGCTTTTCGACGTTCAATTTCGTTCGTTAATTTTTTATTCTGTTTAGAAAGAATATCTTTACGCTTTTTTTCTTCCTCAAGCTTAATTTTCAATTCAATCCTATTATTGTTCGTGATGAATGCATAACATAAAGCAATGACGATCATAACGGCGAGAATACTCAAACCAATAATAAAGAGCCGTGATGTAAATATATCTCGTTCACTCAAAGGCTCGAACCACGCCATCAATTTGAAGTGATGTTTATCCACAGGCACTTCAAAGTAAATTTTTCCGTCTATAGCCTCAGAAACGAAATAGTTCTCATCCTTATT
The DNA here is from genome assembly GCF_033340375.1 of Vibrio sp. 1167. Taxonomy (NCBI): domain Bacteria; kingdom Pseudomonadati; phylum Pseudomonadota; class Gammaproteobacteria; order Vibrionales; family Vibrionaceae; genus Vibrio; species Vibrio sp. 1167. The sequence goes on from NZ_JAWOWK010000001.1 coordinate 542,399, forward strand.
GTGAGAAGGTGTTTTATTTATGGTATCCCATACAACCATTTCCACGTCTTTTATTTTTAGCACCATTCGGCTATAACTATCTTCGTGTTCTTGGTTAGTAAGTTGGTCAATAACAATATTCTTATTAAGATCGGCAATTAAAAAGGCAACAGGCTTTCCGGAGAACTTAACTTGCTTAATGACTTGAATGCGAACGTCATCATTGTATCGCGTCGCACAAACCTCTTCGGGATGCCCGTGTTGAGTCATTAAGGTTTGTATGTCCATTTTGTGCTCGGCAAGGTTTTCAGATCCAGTGGTGACAATGGTGACTCCATCACTGCCTACCAGCGTGAGCTTCTTATAGATTTGGCTGCTATTAATTAGCTTACTGTCTATCTTCTCATCGAAGCGACGCTTTAAATTAATTAGACTGGCACCTAATCCATACTCCATTGACATGCCAGAAGCTAAATTACCAAAGAATGTTTGTATTGTTTTATCTGTAGCTAGATTATCAACATCTTCACTCGCTATGGTAAATAAATTATCGAGTGTGCTTGCATAACTTTTTACTTTTAAATCTAGTTCTCTGTATTGAGATTCTTTTAATTTATTTTGACCTACGCTAGTCACAGTAATAAGCATAGCTAAGTAAATTGAAACTAATATTGCGCTTATTGTAATAAATCTTTTACTGGAAAATTTTTTAACGGCCTTATTCATCGGACTTTCTTTTTATCTTCTATAAAGTAATCGTTATAAAAGTAGTAAATAGATGGATAGTATTTTTTTACTAGTTTTTCGTATGAACCGTCTTTTTTTATCGAGTCTAAATAACGATCAAATGCTTTGCGTAATTCAGGGGAATTTTTACGGAATGCAACAGCCATTTTTTGATTTTCAGATATAGGGCCAATGACTTTTATTTCACCCGGCCATTTTTCGAGGGCAATTAGCGTATCCGCAACATCTAATAATGTGCTTTCCGCATCATTTTTCATTATCGCTGGAACCATCTCATTAAGGAGACGCGCCCCATCAGGTAATATAACTTTTGCACCTGTGTCATATAAGTCATAAAGGTTAGGATCCAAGCAAGAATGTTCTAAAGCTAACACTTCGCGACCATCGATCAGCTGCTTGACGTTTTTAACATCTTCATCGACCGACCCACTTGGTTTAATCGGGCTCAGACTAGAGTCGGATCTGGAAACCAACCATACACCTGAAGGAAAATAATCTTGTGAAAAATCGACAACCTCAGAGCGCCAATCAAGAATAGTAACGCCATTTGCGATCAAATCGCCTTCAATTGGAACACTTTCTCCGACAACAGCCTGCTTGTTGTGATATTGCACATTTTGCCCTGTCAACTTACCAACCACGTCGCTCCACTGTGCTGGAACATACTGGTACTGAACACCTAACGACTTGGCAAAACCTTTTATTATCTCTACATCCAAGCCAGTCAAAGTTTCCACTTCACCTTGTTCAATATAGGAGACAAAGTTAGCGTACGGGACACCAATGTGACGCAGTACACCGCGTTCACGGATTTGTTGTAAATCGTCTGACCAAGCGGCAGACGACGCAACAGAGGTAACCATGAGCGCCACCGTCGCTAAAGTTCTTTTGAATGTTATGACTGACATAATAATATCCTTACCTTTCACAAAGCGCCCAATAATGGGCGCTTGAGTGATAAACAACGATGTTAGAACGACGAGTAATACAAATTCGTCATCGCCACTACGAGCCCTTCCACATCTTGTTCGTCATGGAACAAATGCGTAGAGATACGCAGCGCGTAAGTATCAAAGTCATCATCCTTATGCAGCTTAAAGCTAGTCGTACGGATGATGTAACCATACTCTTCACGTAAACGATCTCGGAATTCCGTCAGTATCTCTTCATTAGTTACATCGGAGAACGGGTTAACCGTCGTTAAGCCACTGGTTAAGCCTTCCACGTTTGGTGAATACATTTTGGCTTGTGGTAAGTACTCTTGAAGCAAGGTTTTACATAAACTACCAAGGCTTACAACTCGCTCTTCGATACGGTCTCGACCAATCTCATCCCACATTTTGCAACTATCAACTAGTGCTTGTTTCGCAGGATAGTTATCGTTACCAATGTATTGCATTTGCAGCTGTTTACCCAGGTAATCAGCATGAGAAAGTGAGGAGTTGATCAACCATAACGGGTTCTCTCGGTCACTCCAATACTCATTCAACCGGTTACCGTTATCACGAACATACAGAATACCCGTCGCGCCCGGACCACACTGCCACTTATGACCAGATCCTGCATAGAAATCACAATCCATATCGTGGAAATCAAGGTCAAACATACCGACCGTATGCGCGCCATCAACAAGAGTAGGTACACCATACTCTTTTGCTAAAGCACAAATGGCTTTTGCTGGTAGCGCGGTTCCTGTTTTGTATGTGATATGAGAGAAAACAATTAGGCGAACGTTTTGATTCGCATCAAGCGCGTCTCGGAACGCTTGAATGTAATCTTGCTCAGAAACGTTTTCGGTACCAGTAAATACTGGTAGTTGAATTTCTACCACATCCACACCAAAACGATGTTTCGCTACGTTCATAGGTGATGTTGCAGCAATATGTTCATGGTGTGTCGTTAGAATCACATCACCTGGTTCAAAGTGTAAGCCATTAATGATCGAGCATAAGCCATCAGTAGTGTTGCGGCTGAGAATGATCTCTTCTGGGTTAGCACCAAAACCTGGTGCGACGTCTTTAACCATCTCAGAAACATACGGCCAAGAGCCAAATTTGCCTTTCATATCCCAAGGATATTTAGCCACTAGCTTGTTGTTATGCTCGTAATCTTCAAGAACATGTTTTGGCATTGAACCTGTTGTACCAATGTTCATGTAAGTGGTTCGTTTGTCCAAAACGAACTGTCTTCGCACTTTACGCCAGAAGCGCTTATCGTGTTTTCTACCTAGCCCGCGGCTGCTCCAATCAATTTTCTGTTCTCGTGCTTGAGCTACGCCTGAGAAAGCGGAAGCACTCACACCAGCAACAACAGCTCCTGTTGCGCCTTTCAGAAAATTACGGCGGCTGCTATTAGTCTGAATAGATTCCTTGTCTTTCATCTTTTTCAATCCTTGTCGGAAATTAGCCATATTATTAATTTTAAGTGCGTAACTATCTGTTACTAAAACATTATTACCCATTACAATCAGAGTTTAATTTTTTCCTCTGCCATTAAGTGACTTTAGTTCCAATTTTTTATCTTATTTGATGATATAAGCAACAGTTTGACCACAAATCTATAAACAACAATGTTCACATTAATATATTCGTTAATTTGACTATTCTTTATTGCGGACAATTCCACCAAATTCTTTATAAAACAATTATGAGCTTTGTTATAAAGTCATTAAAAATTTAACTTTGCGTTAATTTAAAGATATTCAGGCTATTTTAAGATTGGCGTCTATTCTTTTTATATCTTAACGATCTCAACATGTTAAGACTAAATAAAAGAAAGCTGATTTCGGATCGAGATATCAGTTTAAGACCATAAAGTGATACACATCACTCTATGACATAAACTCACCGCTCAACAGGCATAAGTAAAACAGGTTTTCACTAATATGTGCTTGAGCGTACACCCAAAAAGAAGGAGGTCCCATGTTAAAAGGATTGCTATGCATTTCAGTTGCATCCGCTCTTGTCGCCGCCCCTAACGTGCTAGCAAAAACGGTAGAAATGACTGCTCTCAACACCAATGAGAGTGCGGGTACCATTGAGATTTCACAAAGTGATTATGGCGTTGTTTTTACGCCTCAATTATCAGGTTTGTCAGCAGGTGTGCACGGTTTCCATGTTCACACTAATCCATCTTGCGATAGCATAGAAAAGGATGACAAAACCGTATTAGGCGGCGCAGCAGGTGGCCATTATGATCCTAACAACACAGGGAAGCATGGCTATCCTTGGACCGATGACAATCATTTAGGCGACTTGCCTCCACTCTATGTGGACATGGACGGCAATGCCAATCAGCCCGTTGTCGCGCCTCGCCTAAAATTATCGGATTTAAAAGGTCGAGCGTTAATGATCCATGCAGGTGGTGACAATCACTCCGATCACCCAAGTAAGCTAGGTGGTGGTGGCGCTCGCGTCGTATGTGGTGTTATTGAATAAACATTAACTTATGTCTCACACTTCTCTTTAGATTGCGAGAAGTGTGAACTTCTGTTGATACTGAGAGGAGGTTGCATTGGTCTCAAGATAGCTGTGGTGAAGCATTAAGATCGATTGGACAATCTTCGTCCCGATCCCCAAAGAACCGCCCTCCGCTTCTTCCTCGATGTGATTGACGAAGGTAAAGTGGATACGCGACTTATCCTCACTCAAATGCGCTTGGCAATGCACTTCCGAGCCGATTGGGCTGTGGCGCAATGCATTTTCAAGCAGGTTCAATACCAACCTCTCCAATAGCCCCTTGTCACCCACAGTTTTGATTTCGCTATCGATATCCACTTTCAACACCACTTCTTTACGAGAAAACTGGCTCTGCATCGTTTCGGCACATTCTGCCATCAACACGCCAAGATCTACGGGGCGGTACTCGTAATTTGGCATTGGAGCTTCTTTGCGCGCAGCGTCTAACAAAGAATGTAATTGAGTTGAGAGCTTCTCACAATTTCGGAAAGCAACGTCAATCAAAGGGTCGGATTCCGGATGTTGCAAACGCCACGTTTCCAAATAGCCAAGCACGCTCGATAACGGCGTTTTTAAATCATGACTAAGCTGCAACAAGCTTTGACGACGATGAGACGATTGATATTCCAACTGTAAAAACTGTTGCTGAATGTGCTTCGCCATCATCTGATAAGAGTGCGCAATCGGCACGAGCTCCGGCACTTGGTGAGTAAAATCAGGTTGCAGGCGGAAATCATGTTCAGCTTGCTGTTGAAGTTGCTTGGTCACACGCTCAATCGGGTTCAACAGGCTACGTTTCACCAGCACATAAGCCCCAAGAGCAAAGCCCAAAATGGACACTAAAACCAATCCTGCCAGCGCGATGTAAGGAGTATCGACTTGAGCATTGGCAATAGCGTCATGTCGGGTACTGCCAATCACCACGTAGAGATAACCGACCGTAGAACCTAATTCCTCTATCGCCGCGACAGAAAAGACTTTGTGCTCACCACGATTACGTGGGTCTTCACCCAAAATAGGAAAAGGTTGGTCATTTAAGAATTGCTTAATGGGATTGAGATCCACCTTCCCCATGATCTCTGCCCCTTCCGGTGCTGCATGGGTGGTGATGTTACCTTGGCTATCGAGGAAGTAGATTTCAAAATCAGGGCCGATCAGCATGAGCGTGTGAAAAATCGACTTGAGCGCTTTAGGGTTGTAATCCGTGCCGATCATTAGCGGATTATCGTCACGCATATGGCTAGCTAGCTCTTTATGCAGGCTTTGCTTAGTGCGTAACTCAATGGTTTCTTTTTGCCAATTGTAAGTCAGTGCAATCACCACCGCCGCGAGGCAGAACCACAAGCTAGTAAATACTACCAAGCGAGATTTGAAGCTCATCCTATCGCCTCCTTAAACAGCGATGTTTTAGAAACACCCGTGATGATTGAAAAGTGACGGTGAAAACAACTGCCGACTTACTGTCTTGGCTTGATGTTTTGACTTACTTTCTTGCATTAGTGTCTTGGTTGAAACTTATACCCAACACCCCAAACAGTTTGAATGAAGTGATGATCAGAATCAGACAAAGACAACTTGCTGCGTAAACGGTTTATGGTGCTACACACCGTGTGGTGATAACCAGAATGACTGGTATTCCAAACGTGATCGAGCAATTCATCTTTACTGTAGACTCTGCCCGGACGAGTCGCGAGAAACTGCAGCAAAGTAAACTCTGTCGCGGTAAGAGTGACATCCTTGTCGTTTAAGGATACTTGGTGCAACTCCGGAATGATTCTCAGCGGACCAAAATCCATCGCATCATTGAGGACTTCATTTGCTACTTTGGCTTCTACGGTTTGGCTGACTCTGCGTAGCACGTTTCGCACTCGTGCTTGGAATTCTAATACGCTAAATGGCTTAGTGATGTAGTCATCAACGCCCGCTTCTAAACCGTCAACCTTGTCCATTTCACCGTCTCTGGCTGTCAGCATGAGCACTGGGCTCCAATCTTGTTGCTGACGCAAATAATGGCAGATGTCTAGGCCATCACCATCTGGTAAACCTCGGTCAAGGATCAATAAATCAAAGGGTTGTTGCTGGTATTGCGCTTTAGCATCGGCGACATTTGTGGCTCGCGACACTTGGTGTCCTTGAAACTTGAGATGCATCTGAACCAGTTCTGCCAAATCATCGTCATCTTCCACCAACAAGATGTTCGCGACTAAATTGATTGCCTGTTGTTCCATGGTCCTTTCCTTGCCTTCGAGTATCCTCACTTTGCACATGACCGGAACAAATTAGAAATTCTTTCAAAAAAGGTTCCGATGACGCCATGAGGGATAAAGCGCTCGGCTACAAGCGCTTTGGAAAGGAGACGTCATCGGAGCCTGTGTTACTCGACTCGAGTGATGGTGACTTTCGCACCTGGGTTCAGGAAACGATGGTTCGCAGAAAGTGCTGAGTTTACTAATCCGTCATCTTGGCTAACAACACCCGCATGAAAAGCAACAATGTCATTGCTGTCATTACGTGCGGCATTGAAACCCTCACCGCCACCTGCTGGGCCTGGAATGGTTGCGGCAAGTTCATCGTTCAGTTCCGTGCCAGAATCCCAAACGTTCATGCTCATTTCATAGCTTTCACCCACTGCGAGCGATTTGAGCGATAGCCCCGTTTCGCCAACAAAGGCATCATTGGTATTCACAAACATAGACGCAACAGACAAGTAACCGTAACGACTAGGGTCAACCGTGATGGTGACTTCGTCCGATGCACCCGGCAACACCAATCCATTACCCGAAATACCTTGGTAAACACTGTCATTGCTGTTCATCAACTCAATCAGCTCAGCGTTACTCCCGCCTTCGGCAAGATGCTCAAGTTCAACAGATGCGGCTTGTCCAATTTCAAACAGTTGGTAGTCACCATTGTGAGTGAGTACCGCGAGCGGAGACATAGGTTGATTCGCAGTCAAGTTCGCCACGTTGACGGTGTAGCGGTACGATTTCACTACATCGTTATCATCATCGCTTGGACAACCGGCGAGCAAGCCGACTGAAGCTGCAACTAGTAAGATTCTGTATTTCATACATCCCCCTTACTTCACAACGATTGTGATGGTTGCAACTGGGTTTAACCAACGATGGCTGCTGCTGTCTAGGTCACTGATGCCGCCGGCTGGATCGCTATCACCAAGGTTACCCGGATGCACGTGAACTTTGTCGTTAGTTACCGTTGCTTCAACGCCTGTGCCGCCAGTACCAAAGGTAATGAAAGGTGGGTTTGGCATGCTAGACGCAAGTTCATCGTTCGCTTCTGTACCGGCATCGTAACTTCTTAGCGTTGCTCGGTATGTACCCGCTTCCGTTGGAATCTTCCAACTATCCAGACCGACGAAACCATCATTGGTTGGCAACAACATCGCGCTCAGAGAAAGATAACCGTGGTCGCCACTGTCCAAGGTGAAGGTGGTTGCAACACCCGGATTCAAAATGCCACCAGCAGGATTCTCAACCACCGCACCACCAGCGTTACCAATCACACTAGCAAGACCAGAGATATCACCGCCTTCTGCCATTGCTTCTAGTTCTGGCGTTGCTGCTTGACCCGTTCTGAACATTTGAAGATCAGAATCATGTGCGGCAACAATAAGAGGCGTAAAGTAGATGCCTTTGGTTGCGTTTGTCACGGTGATTTCCAATTCCGCCGCATTCACTGATGCAGAGCCTAGTGCCATAGCGACTGAAGTCATGACGAGTCCGAGTTGGGTACGTTTTTTCATTGTGATTCCATCCTTTAATGAGGGTTGAACTACCCAAGCCCATGTGTACGGCTTTACTTCTTTGTTCGTGACTTGAGTAGGTTAAGCATTACGTTTCGAACGTTTTGCGTTCTTGCCTCTAAGAATGACGAGCAAATCTATCAGCAACTTCATCGAATTCTCATAAAATTCTCACAAGTTCTGTTCGAATTCTGTCAGCAGCACTTTTTTACTCTTAATCAGGTGTTTACACGTCGCGCTTTCCCCTCCTACAATGCGATATTCCCTGTTTAAATCACGATTCTCACCATGATTCATAACGTTCTGTCTGCCTACTATGGCGAAATCTACGGCATCGCTTTTTTCAACCACTACTTGAGCCATTACACCCAAAGTGAACAACAAACACTGTGGCAAACCTTGATTGAAGTGGAAGAGCTAACCGCAGAAAAGCTCAAACCTGTACTGCTAACAAATGGCATGGATATCGAAAGTCGACACCAAGAGATGCTGGATAAAGGCTTGGCAGATGCAACTAAGTGGATTGGTTTACCATGGCAAGAGTTGGTGGCGACTCTTCTGAAGTGGGTAGAACCTTATGAGGTCAAATATCGAGAGTGGCATGAAGAAGTGAACGCTTCACAACAGTATTCAATCGCTGAGCGAGAAGCTATCGAGTTAATTGCAGACCATGAAACGGCCATTTATCACTGTTGGCAGCAATACCATACTGGTGAATCTGGCTTGCCTGCACTCAATGCATTTTTGGCAAAATATCGTTAAAGCGAGACGGTGACACTTGAACCTCGTGAAACCGTACCAGACAATATCGTTATTCCGCTGCGCAGAACTGAACAATTATGGTTAATCCAAAACTCATTGCCCTACTTCCTGATCTTGCTTCGTTTATCTTGGTGGTAAACGAAGGCAGTTTTACCGCTGCAGCCAAACAACTCGGCGTGACGCCATCGGCTTTAAGTAAGTTGATCACACGGTTGGAACAAGCCCTCTCGGTGAAACTGTTTGAGCGCACGACTCGTAAGTTGATCATCACTCAAGCAGGACAAAAGGTTTATGACCAAAGCATTGCAATGGTGAATGCCGCGCAGCAAGCCGTTGAGCTATCTGCGGAAGATCATTCTGAGCCAACAGGCGCACTCACAGTAGCAGCCCCTGAAGCATTTCTTAATTCGGTTCTTCAACCGTTTGTGTTGCCATTCCTAGAACGTTATCCAAATATTCAGCTTAAGCTGCGTGCAGCAGATGGTGAGATTGATCTTTTCCGCCAAGGTATTGATGTCGCCTTTAAGCTCACCGACAAACCCGATGAGAATCTGGTCCTCAAAGAGATCAGCAAGACCAATCTTGTTTTGTGCGCCTCTCCAGATTACCTTACCAAACACGGTATGCCAGAGCATCCGACTGAGCTTGAGCAGCACGATTGTATTTATCTTGCGGAGAACGACAAAGACAACATCTGGTCTTTCTTTAAAGAAGAAGCGTTCCACTCGATTGCCGTGAGTGGACGTTACGCCGTTAACCATTCTCAAATGCGCTTGAATGGCGTTAAGTCAGGCTTAGGAATTGGGATCTTCCATGACTTTGTGATCAAAGACGCGTTAGAGCAAGGAGAAGTGGTGGAAGTATTGCCGGATTGGATGATCAAGAGTAACTACCACGGAGCTATCGCGATGCAGTATGCACAAACCAAATACATGCCTGCTCGTCTGCGCGTGTTTATCGACTTCGTTAAGGAGCATTTAGTCTCCGAGGACACTAACCATGCTTGAGGATACGAGCCATGTTTGAAGAGGCTAACCATGTTTAATGCTATTCATCACGTCGCGATCATTTGCAGCGACTACCCAAGGTCAAAACGCTTTTACACTGAAGTGTTGGGGTTAAAAGTCATTGCCGAGAACTATCGTGAAGCCAGAGACTCCTACAAGCTTGACCTCGCTTTACCTGACGGCAGTCAAGTTGAACTGTTTAGCTTTCCGGGCGCACCAGAGAGACCGAGCTTTCCTGAAGCGCAAGGGCTACGGCATCTCGCTTTTTTGGTTGATGATGTTGAACAGGTGAAAGCCTACCTAGAATCAAATGACGTTGAAGTTGAGCCAATTCGTATTGATGAATTCACAGGCAAAGCCTTTACCTTCTTCCAAGACCCAGATGGCTTGCCATTGGAGATTTACCAGAAATAAAAAGAGCCAGCACGTCGCTGGCTCTTTTACCATTCCATTCTTTGTCTGTTACTAATTCAACGCTGTTTTCAGCTTCTCAACGCGGTTAAACAACAGCCAATCCAGTGCAAGAACCGTAACAATCGCGAAACCGCCCATCGGGAACGCGAGACACAATATCACTAACGTTACTAAGCCAAGCTTCCAAATACTGTCTTGCTGAAACTTAGGTGGCGCCCCTAATGCAGCACTGCGACTTGGTCTACGAATCCACCACATCACCACGCCTGTGATTGAGATTAAGATGAACGCCAAACAGAACACTACGTTGAGTACTTTGTTCAATATACTCACATCACCTTGATGCAATGACACACCTGCCGCCATGAACTTGGCAAATAGGCTGTAATCTTGCCACGTTACATCCACCAACAAGCGACCGGAATACTGGTCAAAGTGGCTGGTGCGATCTTGTCTTGGGTCAGAGATATCGCCACCCATAGAGTTAGCTGCAACGGTGTAAACGCCCGTCTCAGAGCGTGGCAAAAACAGCTTATAGCCAGTGAAGCCCATCATTTCAGCCTTGAGGATGATATCATCAATGGAGAGCGCATCATGACTGCCTGCGTATGCCGTCTCTTCCTTCATATTGGCATGATCATGAGCGGGCTTATCTTTCGACTCTGGCACAGCAGCAAGCTCTAAGTTCCATGGCATCTCTTCTGATGCACCATGGTTAAGATCTTTATGTGTCAGTGTGGATTCCGGTTTCTCACCCCATGTGTAATAGGTTGGGAAGGTATTCCAAGCTTGTACCATTTTCGCACCCCAGATCCCTGCCCACGACAATCCTGAAATCAAAAAGAACAACAGCACAATCGACAGCACACCACCTAAATTCGCATGCAGGTCACGAATCAAAATTCGAGGGCCATTGTTAAAGCGGATTTTCAAAAAGCCGGCGCGGCTGGCATTGTCTCTAGGTAACCAAAGGTACAAACCAGACACCAACAGCAAAATCCCCAAACTTGCGGCGATTTCAATTAAGCGGTCACCTAGGTCGCCGATGAGCAAGGTGCCGTGAATGCTGTTCATCAGTTCATAGATGCTATCACCACGATTAATGGTGCCTTGTACGTCTCCTGTGTAAGGATTTACTGCAACAATCAGAGAGCTGCCTTCTTGGTTTTGAATCGAGAATCGGTTGGCAATATCGGCCGTTTTAGCAGGTACAAATTGAGTGACATTAAAATCGGGATACGCCTGCTTTACGGTTTCTAATTGTGCAGAGACAGGAACCATTTGTTCTTGTGGTGAAACTTGTAATGTCGCTTCGTATCGAGCCAATTCGATTTCGTCATCAAACAACATCACCAACCCCGTGAGGGAAAGCATGAGCATAAATGGAATGACGAACAAACCTGCGTAAAAGTGCCATCGCCACGTCATAAAGTAGATGGATTTTAAGCGTGAGGCTTCCTTGAGTTGAGGCTTTGCCGAGTTTCTCAACATGTGTATTTTCCTTTTTTCATTGTTGAACACCCAAATTGAGCCAAACGCATCCTGCACATACGCATTCGTATGCGGCGCTAATTGACTTAGATTCAGGAGTACCACTGCTCGAAGTGGCAGTGTTGCTGACTATATACCCAAGTGACTTCAAGATGCTGGATTCAGAGCGTTGTCATTGATTCGAGTGCAAAGAAAACAACGCTGTGTAATAGACAACTCTTTCCAAGTTGTTTGAAGCAGCAATCGGAGCAATGACACGCTCCCGAAGGGCGAGTTGCCTTGGCTTGTATACTTTGTTGTCGATATCTTGATTTAGACCCACTAGACCTTTAAATCGCCGCCGCGTCTACAAACCAAGTCATTCTCGCTGAACCAAGCATCTCGAGGTTACTTGGGTATCGTGTAATTGTTTTCGTTATGAGAAAAGGGAAACTGGCGGCGCTCTAGGAACTGGTGTTTCAAATCGCACACTTAGAGCCAAATAAGCGTAGCTGTCAGAAGTCACCAAGCTCTGTCTTGAAAGTATCGGTGTCGTTGGAAGTGTATCGTGATGAAAAGTCGAGAAGTGGCTAAACGGACAAGGCTTGCCTTTGTGGCTGACCGAATTGTCGCCCTCTTCTATTTGGACCAACTCAAAACCGTTAAGCGTACATAACGTCGCCCACACGCCCATGCTGTTACCATGAGCATTGATAACAGGCATCAGCGTCACTAGCACCCAACTGAGAGCACTAGCAAATAACATCGAGCGGTAAAAAGGAATTAATCTACGCATAACGGTGACTTAACAAATTTCACACAGCGTAACCAATTTTGAGTGATAGCTCAAAAACAGGATCAATAAGTGCTTGCTACCTCACAGGTTTTCTTGAATGCATCGATTGACAGTCGCAAAAAAGCCCGCCGAAATGGCAGGCTGATAATGTGTTCATTCATTACTTAGAGATAACGCGTAATCCACTGCCACGAGCAAATGCTCCGCTCAGTAGATAATTAGCCAAACAACTTGCTCCAAATGCTTGGATTGCGCTTGTCGTGGTACTCTTCACGAAGACTATCGATTTCACGCAGTTGAGCTTTTGCTTCTTGTAGCTTGCCCGCATCAAGATCCGCTTCAATCTTATCTAGCGTTACCGTCAGCTTGTTAAAGCCTTCTAAGTAAGTATCAAACTTCTCTGGTGGGTAATTACCACGCTTAGATTGTTCAACAATCGCTTGCAAGCTATCAATCGCAGATTTCATGGTTTCGACATCAGATGCTTCTGCCGCCTGTTTGAATTCCATCTTCATCTGTTTCATGTTTTGTTTTAAATCAACCGCTTCTGCCATTGCGTATGTTGAGCCAAACGCAATCGCACACCCTAGGACTAAAGGACGTAACATTTTTCACTTCTCCATTTATAGTGCCGAATTCTGTGTCGGCTTTATTCACCCAAATAACCTACGCCATAAAAGGCGAAAAACTAGCTTAGTTGAGTATTTCCGGGTCGCAGTGTAAAGCAATCTGGCGTCGGGTGCATACCTTAAATGTAATCAAGTTTATGCGTTGAGAATGCTGTCATATTCTGCAATTGGTTTACGGCCTCTCAAAGCTAAGAAAGACAAAAACTGCTGAGCGGTGTGAGTAATCACTTTCTTGCTATCAATACCCACTTTGTCCATTAACTCTCCAACCAAATCCAGATTACCAACATCGTGACAGAAGTGCGCGTCACTGCCCGTGGTGAAGAAAACACCGAGATCTTTCCCGATTTGTGCAATCTCGTGGCAACGGTCTACGCTGCCTACTCGGCTGTTGCCTTTCAGCGTGGTGTTATTAATTTCAATCGCGACATTGTGCTCTTTCGCGCACGCTAAAACGGTCTGAAAATCAAAGTCGAAATTTGGATTACCAAGATGACCGAGCGCATCAATACGACCACTCTGAATGACATTAACAAGTGCTTCCGTGTGAGTTTGCTTGTTTGCAGGACGAAAAACGGGTTCATGAAAACTCGCAATCACCCAATCTAAGTTGCGGTCCACACTCAGTGGAATATCAATGTCGCCTTCGGTATTCATAATGTTAGATTCAACGCCGCGAATAATCGCAACGCCTTCAAGAAAGCGAGGCAGAATTTTCTGGTTAGAGAAGAACCAGTAATGAGGCGCACCCGGCATTGATTCTGCGTGATCGGTCGTGCAGAACATATCCAGCCCGTTCTCTTTTGCCAACTTTGCATTTTCAATCAAGGTACTGTACGCGTGACCACTTGCGTACGTATGTGTATGGGTATCAACTTTAAATTCCATCATCCACTCTCTAAGGTGCGCTATCTTGCGTGCTATTGTATACCTTCAGGCAACGCATCGTCAGCCCAAGATAAGCAAGAACCCTAAGCTTGCTCTTCACTAATGGCTTTTATCAAGGGTAAGGCTTTTTCCCATCCGTGATTAAACATAGAAACAAAGTCGTTGTGAGTATGAATGGTAACATTGAGTAGTAAACGATCGTTGTTGGTATCGATCTGGTAGATCTCTCGCGATCCGATCCACCTAGATGCTAGGTCAGCATCGAGTTGTTGACGATTATCCGGATTAAAAATGGCAACATGATGAAATTCAAGTTTTTGAAGCGGTAGCACCGTATCTATGATCGCCCTTGTCCCGCCCATATCTGGATCAAAAAAAGTGATGCCACCTCCTTCTTCCCAAGCTCCTTCAAATTGAGACTGCGGTGAAAAGGCTTGTGCCCAACGTTTATACAACTCAACATCGGTTAGCACTTCCCACACTCGTTGCGGTGTCGCCGAAATTTCGACGTAATAATTTAGCGTAAGCATGATTTCTCTCCCTGAACCTTTCTTGACGCTAGCCCATACTCAGGAAAAATCAAACCACACGACCAATTTATCTACCTGCCCCCTTCATTTTCCGACAGACTAAGAAGTTCTCGCTTGTAAACCGCCACTGCGATGCGCCTTAAAGCGAACCCAACATGTGTTCAGTATGATTGCGAGCACTATTAAACTCATCCCAACAATTTGACTTTGACTCATTCGGTCTTCAAAAAACAGGCTCTGCCAAACCGCAGTGAACAATAAGTTAGTAAAAATGAGTGGCGCAAGTTGAGAGCCACTGCTTGCCAGTTTATATGCTTTGGAGCGAAAAACTTGGGTGTTAATGATCATCAGAGACATCATACCGATCCACAGCGTATTTGAAGAAATCTCAGGCGCCATAACACTCATATTAAGTAACACGTCGAAGTCGTTAAACAAAGTTAGCGGCAACAGAAATACGGCAGCAAATCCAAACGCCCAAAAGTTGATTTCTAGCGGCGACATATTTGTTTTACTCACTTTATATAACGTAAGCTGAGAACCAGAATTGAAGAGTCCCCCAGCCAAACCGAGCAATAAATCCGCTCGCCATGTAATCTCACTTCCACCGCCCGCTAACATAACCACACCAGTGAACGCCATTGCTAAAGCCACCAATGTTGAAACACGAATGCGCCCCCTCATGAACAGCTTTTCAACCAAGGGAATAAATAATGGGCCAGTAGCAAACAACACAACCCCTTCTACCAGCGTTAACGTTTGTAATGACGCGATAAAGCAAAGTTGTGACAAACCGATACAAAGAGCACGCAATAAAATAGGCTTTAGCGTGCCCGCTTTAGGAAAGGTAAGGTTTTTCACACGAAGTAAGATAAGCAAGATAAGCGCAGGCACCAAAAAACGTAAGAAGCTAAATAGTGTGACGGAAAGTTCGCCTGACAACTGCTTTGCTAACAGTCCAGTAACAGATAAGCTTAACGTAGACATCAACATGAAAAGGATAGATTTATTTACAGCATTCATTCAATACTCCTTAATATATGGAGCATTTTAAAAGACATCACTTATCGTAAATAGCGAGTAATATTAACCATTGATGTAAGAAAAACTTACAGTTTAACTTATCTATCACCAGCTACGGTTTTTAAATTATGCGGAAACTAGTCCCCTTAAAGTCCATCTACGCATTTGTTGCAGTAGCTGAGTCTGGCAGCATGACAGAAGCAGCACAGATATTAAGTGTGAGCCACTCAGCCGTAAGTCAGGCGATTAAATCGCTGGAGAGTCAAGTCAACAAGCCTTTGTTTGATCGCATAGGCAGACAAGTTCAACTCAATGCGGACGGTAAAAAGTATTACCGAAAGGTGGCACCCGCTTTAGAGCAAATTGTCGATGCAACGGAAGCACTCATCCAAGATCAGAACTTGCAACGTGTTACGCTCAATATGGTGAATTCATTGGCTCTTCACTGGTGGATTCCTCGAATGTCAGATTTACAAGGGTTTGCTCCTCAATTAGACGTTCGTTTATCAAACCTGTCTGGCAGATTCAATTTAGAACAAGAAGGTATCGACGCGGCCTTGGTGCATGGAAATCCCGAAGAATGGCAGGATTACTACTGCGAAAAGCTCAGTGAAGATGAACTGGTTTTGGTGTGCAGCCCTGAATTGTTAGCGACGACAAAGGACTCAAACATCACTCAACTCTTAAAGCAGTATCCCATCATTGAAGTTACTAACGAGCGAAGAAAAAACGACTGGAACGTGTGGCAGGACGCGACGGGTATCCAGCGACCTAAAAATAAAAAACCAATCACTTTTAACATGTCGATACAAGCCGTCCAGGCCACAACTCGTCGTTTGGGGTTATTGGTCACTCATCGCTTGTTTGTGAAGGATGACATCAAATATGGTCAGCTAATCGAGCTGGGTGAACCCGTCATTAATCCTCATCAACAGCTTTACTTTGTATGCCCGCCACACAAGCTAAAGCTTGAATCGTTTCATCTGTTGCGATCTTGGCTACAACAATCATTCAACTATTAGAAACTTTTGTTAAGCACATTCACTGAAAAACTAGTATAAAGTTAGAAGAGCACTTTTCATCCAAGGATGGTTTATGAAGCAGTATCAAATATGGCTAAGCGCACTCTGTTTTGCAGTATCTTTGAGTACGACCGCTGAAGCAGAAAATGATAACCGCCTTTCAGAACAAGGGATCTCCACGGCAATTATTGGGGGTCAGCAGGCTACCCAAAACCAACTTCCTTTTTTTGCACGTCTTATTCTACATAAAACTGGCGCTAATCAGTTTGCCAATATTTGTGGGGGAACCATTGTAAACGACCGCTTCATTTTAACTGCGGCCCACTGCGTAGAACCAAGCGTTTTTACTGATGGCTGGACAATCAACGATCTACGAGTGCTAGTCAAAAACCCTACGATGAATGACGTGTTTGTTGAAGAATTCAAAGATGTTCGCTCTATCACGATTCATCCTGATTATGTGCCTAGCGATTTATGGATTAATGACATCGCTGTCCTTGAATTGACTAGACCTATCACCGATAACGTCCAATCCATCACTTTACCGCAAGACTTTGGAGACTACAGCAGCAAGTCAGTTTATCAGATATTCGGTTTAGGTCAGACCTCAACCAATGATGAAAGCCCCCCTAACTATTTACGCTGGGCAGAAGTAAAACCCCTTACCGACACCCAATGCGCTTCGTTGGTAACAGGGTTTAACGCTCAAGAAAGTTTATGTGCGAATGGATTTCCTGAACGAAGCTACACTGGCATCTGTCGTGGTGACTCAGGCGGTCCTCTCACCTATCAAGACAATAATGGTATGTATCAGCAAATTGGCATTGTGAGCTACGGTTCTTCAGTTTGCGAATCCGCTGCGATTCCAAGTGTGTTTACCGAGATTTTGAACTATGCAACATGGATTGAGACCCAAACCAGCTCAGGTGTAAAAACCAGTTATAACGCCCTCTTAGCAAGTTCGGAAGATTATCATAGCGAAGGGGACTCTGGCTTTGAGCCTGTCGATACCAACACATCTGGCTTTGGTAACAACGGCAGCAGTGGCGGCGGTGCTCTCGGATCAGGGTTGATCATGCTTGGAGGCTGGTTTGGTTGGCTAAGACACCGCAGAAATTATTCGCGCTCCTAGTAGCGTCAACAAGACATCATAATATCTTGCGCTTAACGCGAGAGTTAATGATGTCTTCAATCATCTTTTGCTCTTTTTTCGCTTTTTCATAGTTCTGCTTAGTACGCCAACGTTCAAGCACTTTTTCTAACCCTTGAACGCGTGCGTGCTTGTTTTCTAGCGTTTTCTGTACAGATGCACATTCCGCTTGCATAACGGCTTGCTCTTGCTCGTGGTGACGAAGCATTCTTTGTAGCATTTGGTCAACACGATTAAAGTTCATCAAAGCCGCGCTCGTCAGCGTCGGACCGGTTCGGGTTGATTGTCCAGCGTGGCCTTTCAACGCCGACAACTGTTCCAATTGCATTGAAAGATGGGAGTGACGCTGACGCATGGCATCAAGTTGTTGACCCACACGGTCACGCTGTTTTTCTTCCATTTGCTGTAACTTGCCTACGGCTTTTAACTTGGATTTCATTTCAGCCTTGTCACTCCCATTTGATTAAGCACTTTGAAAAAGCTGCGCGAGCTCGGTCAAACTGGTTGGGTAATCTACAGACTCGTTGGCAGCTTGTTGTAGATATGCACGCAAATTTGGATACATAGCAACAGATTGATCTAACTCAGGATCTTGTCCTGGTTGATAACCCCCTAATGGCAGTAACTCTTTAACCTGAAGGTAGTTGGAGTACATTTGACGGAAGTTATTCGCAATCGTGCTGTGTGCGGACTGCGTACAAGTATTCATACAACGGCTAATAGACGCGTTGATATCTATCGCGGGATAATGCCCTTGCTCAGCCAGTTGACGCGATAAAACGACATGCCCATCTAAGATGGCGCGCGCGGAATCCACGACAGGATCTTGTTGGTCGTCTCCTTCTGCCAATACGGTGTAAATTGCCGTTAAGCTACCATGTTGATTTTCACTGTTACCCGCTCGCTCTAGGAGTTGAGGTAACACGCTGAAGACAGAAGGCGGATAACCACGAGAAGCTGGAGGCTCACCGAGCGAAAGAGCGATTTCGCGCTGTGCCATGGCGTATCGGGTTAGAGAGTCCATCAGAAGTAGAACGTCTTTGCCTTGGTCTCGGAAATACTCTGAAACGCGATGACAAAGTAGTGTCGCTCTTAACCTCATTAGCGGGGATTCATCAGCAGGAGCCGCGATAATAATCGCTTTCTTGCGCGCTTCTGGGGTTAAGTTTCTCTCGATGAACTCACGTACTTCTCTGCCTCGCTCACCGATAAGCCCGACCACAATTACATCGGCCTCCGTGTTTTTGGTGATCATCCCCATTAACACACTTTTACCGACGCCACTGCCAGCCATCAAACCAATACGTTGGCCTTTGCCTACCGTCAATAGTCCATTAATCGCTCGCACGCCTACGTTGAGTGGTGTATCAACTGGGCGTCGCTTCAGTGGGTTAATCGGTTTTGGTTCAAGTGAAACTCGATCCCCCCCCTTAAGCGGTGCCCCATCATCTAACGGCTCACCTAAACCATTCAGTACGCGTCCTAACCACTGAGAGCTTAGCTGCACGGTACTGTCACCATCAAGAGGGATGACTTTTGCACCTGCAAACAGACCGCCTAAACGGCGGATAGGCATGAGGTAAGCAATAGTGTGTTCAAAGCCCACAACTTGCGCTTCGATCATATCGCCTTCCGCGGTTTCTACGAGACAACGCTGCTCAAGCTTAAACCGACACCCTACGGCTTGTAACATTAAGCCGTTTACTTTTATCAATCGCCCTGTTACGCGAGCAACAGGGATTGAATCAAGCGAAGCCAAGGCTTCGCTCAAACGCTCACTTAATAGTTCATGGCTTAGGGTATTACTCATGCTCAGACTCTACCTGTGGAATACTGACTTCATCCAAAAGGTGTTGCTTTACATTGTCCATACAGGCTTCCAAACGAGAGTCGCAGCTCGCATCCGCTTCTGCGTCATCAGTCACTAACTGACAGCCACCAATAGGAAGCTCCGTATTAGGGACCAGTTTCCAAGATTGCGGCAAATCAGCATTGATGTGAGTAATACGCTCTAAATCTTGCGGATTTAAATGCACAGTTACTGTTTCCGCTTTACCAGGCATGGCAGACAATGTCTCGTCCACCAAAGCTAGGATCTGCTGAGGCATTAAAGTGAGCTCGGCACGAATCACTTGCTGAGCTACCTTTTGTACCAGTTCACAAATCATATGGCGTTGTTGCTGTTCTTTTTCATCTTGCCAACGAGAAAGGGCGTGAAAAAGTTCATTGACAGGCTTCGCCGCCTCCAAAAAGCCTTGCTTTCCAGACTGCTCACCGGAAACAAAGCCTTTTTGGAAACCTTCTTTTTGACCTTCCAACAGACCTTGTTGCTTGCCCTGTTCGATACCTTGGCGTAAGCCTTCCTCATGTCCTTGTTGCAAACCTTGTTGAAAACCTTCTTCAAGTTGCTGTTGGATATCAATTTGAGGTTCTTGCCAGCCTTGGTTATCTAGCCCGAATTCGTCTTCGATAGTCTTAGGTTGCGCTAAAGGCGGAAAACGGTGTAAACGATACCCGTTCGGAGGCAATCGCATAGTACTTGATTTTGTCTCTAGCATGACCTTACTCCACCGTTGGCTCTTCATAGAGAAGCAGCTGAACTTCACCAGATTCATCCAGCTCACGTACCATTTGCATGATGTCTTGACGTGCTTTTTGAACTCGACTTAACGCAACAGCACCGCGTGCGTCCATGTCATCTTCTAGCGCTTTCACCATACGTTGCGGCATTGAACGCTTAATAGCTTGTTGTAAGGTAATATCGGAACCTTTTAGCGCAACTGCCCACAACTCTAGCGGGATTTGCTGCACCAACATGTCCATAGTCTCTTCGCGTTGTCGGCCAAGAACCATAAAGTCGAACATGTTTTCTTCAATTGCATTAACAACATCTTCATCATGCAACTTCAGCATTTCCATCAATGAACCACGGTCACCTTCAAAGCGGTTAATGATATCTGCTGCTTGCTTAACACCTGATAACGGCGTGCTTTGACTTGCGGATACTTTTTCGATGCAACGCTCAACGAGTTCATGCAAATCAACGGCAACTTGATGATCGATATCTTGCAATTGAGCAATACGGAACAAGATTTCGTCATGGTAATCTTGTGGCAAGTGCTTCAATACCGCTGAAGAGCTGTCTGCTGGCAAATACGCTAGAAAAATTGCTTGCATTTGTGGGTGCTCGTTCACAATGAAACGAGCGAGAGTTTCTGCTTCCACCCACTGTAAGCGCTGCATATTGTTGCGAATTTCATCGCCATATAAGGTATTTAATAACCCTTTTGCCAAATCGTTACCCAATGCTTTACGCAATGTATTAGATAGGTATTCCTTAGAGGCTCCTCGAATACCGCTGTGCTCACGGAAATCTTCAAAGAAAGTTTGAATAACACCACGAGCAGAATCGCTCTTAATGCCATTTAACTTCGCCATTGCACGAGTCACACGCTGGGTTTCATCACGGCTAAAGTGTTGCAAAACCTTCGCTGCGGCATCCTCGCCCATGCCTAATAGCACGAGCGCGGTTTGTTCAACATAACTAAGCGTCTGCTTTGATAGAACTGTGTTCATTGATGTTTACCCATTGTTTCAGTATTTCGGCTACGCGCTCTGGCTCTTCATTAGCAATAAGCTGTAGGTGTTTCAATTGAATTTCTAATGGCGAACCTGCTGGTGGTAGCATGTCGCTGTTTACATCTAAACCTGAAGAGGCTGAGATGCCTTTTTCAGATAGGCGGCGATCAAGTACTTCTTCATGCTCGCGCTCTTCACGCGTTTGCAAGTTTTCGTAGTCAGGTTCTTCCTGAGGCTCAGCAAAATTTAGCTCAGGCACAGGTTTATCAACGCCAGTTAGGTGCATGATTAATGGACGCAGTACGAAGAAGATCATCGCCAAGCCTAACAAGCCACCAATAACGTAGCGTATTGGCTGCTGTACTGTAGGGTCTTGCCACCACGGCAGTGCAGGAGGAGCATCAATTTCAATTGGGGTGAAGTTGAAACTCATTAAACTTAAGCTGTCACCTCGTGTGGCAGAGATACCAACAGCATCCATGATCATGTTTGAGATTTGCTCTTTATCGGCTTCACTCCACGCCACACCATCTGGCGAAGCTTTCGAGTTCAACAAAACCGAGACACTAAGCTTTTCTATTTGGCCTTGTTGGTATTGAGTACGACGAACACTACTACCTACAGCATATTGACGATTCACTTCAGATCGCGCATTCGTGTTTTGGCTATCGTTCGTTTCCACTTCACCAGATCCTGTCACTGGCGGTTGGTTACTTAGAGAACCTGGAACACCCAACGCAATTTGATCAACCGAGTTGTTATGAATGGTGTGCTCATTACGCACAACCGGCGCGTTATCCAAAATTTCTTGTGTTTCTTCAACTTGGCTAAAATCCAGATCGGCAGCGACTTGTACTCGGAAGTTACTCGGCCCCACAATCGGCGTAAGCATATCTGCTGCGCGTTGGATGATCTGTTTTTCAACACTCTTCTGGTATTCAAGATATTTCGCGTTTACTTTACCGGCTTCCGCAGAAGCGACATCCGCACTAAGAAGACGGCCATACTGGTCAATGACAGAAACAAATTCTGGCTTCATTGCCGTGACACTGCCGACCACTAGGTTAATGATCGCTTCAACTTGTTCAGGCTTTAAGTCTTCACCAGGTTTGAGCTCAAGCATGACAGATGCTGATGGATTCTCACTGTTTTGGCGGACGAATAGAGTTTGACGAGGTATGGCTAAATGAACACGCGCGTTCGCTACTGAGTTCAAAGACATGATAGTACGTACTAACTCACCTTCTAAACCATGACGATAACGCGCCGTTTCCATAAATTGGCTCGTACCAAGAGAGCTATCTTCCTTGAGCGAATCCAAACCTGTCGGCAGCTTAGCTTTAACACCTTTTGATGCAAGCAACATGCGTACCTTCGCAACCTCACCTTCTGGTACAAGAACTTGTCCATTTTGCTCTTGCATGCGGTAGCTTACGCCTTCGCTTTCTAATACCGACACAATTTCGCCGATATCAAAACGCTCTTGCTGGCTATAGAGCGGACGAAAGCTCTGCGAGGAACTCCATAGTGCAACCACAATAATCGCTGCAACAATCGCAGCTAACACCGCAGATAGCACTAAGTTTCTCTGACTGCTAGACCAGATTTGCTTCAGCTTCGTTGTCACATCGTCCATGCCGTTGGCAGTAGAAAATGTCTGTGCTGTGCCGGTAGCCATAGCTGTGTTTCCGGCGACTTGGGGGGTTAGTTCTGACATGAATTACACCGGCATCTTCATAATATCTTCAAATGAGGTCACGACTTTGTTGCGCACTTGCATCAAAGCATTAAAGGACAAGCTGGCTTTTTGGCTCGCGACCATTGCACCAACTAGGTCATCACTTTTTCCTGTTTCTACGGCCGTCATTTTTTGACTAGCCACTGATTGATGTTGATTCACTGTATCCAACACATTTGTCATCGCTTGTGAGAACGATAAAGGTGCGTTTAGTGATTGTTGATCTAAAGGATTTGCACTCACGATAAACTCTGGCGGCTGCACTTGTGCCTGCATCGCCTGCATTTTTGACAACATAAGTTGCTCTGCCGAGACCGCATGAGTAGGTTGACTTGCCATCTATTTTTTCTCCTATTAGGCAGCCGAGCCTAGTGCCGACTGTAAATCAATACCATGTTCTCGCATTGCTGCGAGCTTGTAGCGTAGCGCTCGAGTAGAGACTCCAAGCGCGTTTGCGGTTTTCGTTCGGTTTCCACCAAACTGACGTAACTTTTCCAAAATAAACTGATATTCAGCTTGCTTCTTCGCTTCTACATGACCAAAACTTGAAGTTGGCTCTGCTGTAGGAACTGACGCGACAAGCTCAATAGGCAGCATCAGGTCATGGGCTGTAATGTAATCACCATGACGCATGACCAAAGCGCGTTGAATGACATTTTCCAACTCACGAATATTGCCCGGCCAGTGATACTGACTCAGCGCACTAATCGCATCTTGGGATAAGTGACAGCGGCTGCTATCTTGATACTTTTCAATAAAGAATTGGCTAATCGGTAGAATGTCCTCTTTTCTTTCACGCAAAGGCGGCCAGTGCAGAGGCAGCACATCTAATCGATAATAAAGATCTTCACGGAACGTGCCTTTTTGAACTTCCTCACGTAAGTCTTTGTTGGTTGCCGCAATAACACGAATATCGAGCTGAACGGCTTTATGGCTACCAACACGTTCTACTTCACGCTCTTGAAGGACGCGTAACAATTTAGCTTGAACCGCAGGTGACATTTCACCAATCTCGTCAAGCAGAATCGTCCCGCCATTTGCTTCTTCAAACTTACCGCTTTGAGAATTTGTCGCTCCGGTGAACGCGCCTTTTACATGACCGAATAGCACAGCCTCTAACATTGACTCTGGAATGGCGGCGCAGTTAACCGCCACAAATGGACCATTGATACGCGGAGAGTGCTCATGCACATATCGCGCCAGCACTTCCTTACCCGTTCCCGATTCACCTGTAATAAGCACACTCGCGTTAGTACATGCTGCACGATGCGCCAATTGCAGAACTTGTTTGCTTCTCCAAGACTCCGCAACAATGTTGGCCATTGGCTTACCTAACGCTTCAACACGTTTAAGCAGATTAACCAACTGATTAGATTCAAATGGGCGTAATAGATAATCAGTAGCGCCCGCTTTCATCGTCTCAGCAGCCAAGATGCCTTGTTCTTGGTCGACAATCGCAATAACAACACCCGAATTTCGCTGCTTTTGGTGACACGCGACAAACTCACGAACACACATATCCGGCAGCGTAGAGCTCACTAAAGTGATTTCTGCTCGCTCTTCAAGCAAAGCGCCTCGACCAGTACGAGTGTGTTTCGCGGTGTAACCTGCATTTTGCAACACATCCAATACTGGTTGAGCAAGAGCTTCATTTGGCTCAACCAACAAAATTTTCGTTTTCGTCATCATTGAACCTTAACTTTCGTTTGTTGATTTTGTGATTGTAGATCTGGGTGGTGTTTCGCAGCCGTATACTCGTTGTCCCTCACTAAACGCAGGGTGACACGTCGGTTTTTTGCTTGGCCATTAACCGAGTTATTGCTGGCAATTGGGTAACGTGAACCATGAGCTCGTGTTTCGATCATCGACTCGTCGACCCCAAGCTCAATCAAAGCGTTGGTGACTTGCTCTGCTCGAGTACGTGACACAGAAAGGTTCGTTAAACTTGAACCAACGTTATCGGTGTGACCGTCGATGAGGATTTTGGTCACTCGATCATCCACAGATACATAGCTATACAGCGCTTCTAGTGTTGCTTTCTGTCCACGACTTAACGTCTTCTGACCAAACTCAAATGAGAGCGCCATATCCCTTGCCTCTGAAAAAGACAATTTAGGCAATCGCGCGCGACACGCATTAAATGATTTCAATGGGTTTTGAATTTGAAGAGTAGGAATCACAATCTCTGAAACAGAGGAAGCATTACTTCCTTTAAGTGACAGCGTCACCCAACTGCCCGAAGCAATTGAATCCATGAATTCTTCAGCGCCTTTATTAAAGATGAAACGCTGAGACGGCTTGGTAAATTCAAGGGAGCCAAATTCTTTTCTATAAAGCTCATTACTCCAAGGAGCATTTTGAGTTGTTAAAGCAATCGTTTTCCATTTATTGTTTTCATATTCTATATCGGAAATAAAATAGAATTTATTATTAGGTTCCGCTAGGAAATAAAACTTCCCATAGTCACCATTTGATTGCAACAAGTTGCATTTGAATTTATTTCCCTCATATGTCCATTTAGAGAGGTCCATAGGGATTGTTAAGACTTCTTCTGAATATGACACTTTTGAAAAAATAAAACTGATAACAATAATTGTGTTACAAATTATCAAACGGACATGATTCATGTATATCTTACATTCCCATGACTTAAACCGTTTAATTAAATATGCCACCAAGCCGAGAGAACTGGCATAGCTAATCATTTTAATTACCTATTCTGAATATTAAAATTGGTTACAAAACGCTCAAGAGAGCACGCTTAGCCTCCAATGGAAGCTTTAAGCATAAAAAACAGTATCTTATAATTTATTTATTTGAAGTTGTTGTTACGCCATAAAGGCAATTTAAAAAATCTATAACAACTAAACCGCTCAACATTGTTATTTTATTTATTAAGCGATTTATAAAGAAAACTAACTCTTTTTAAATTTCATTAAAAGATTATGACTATATGAACAAAGCAACATGTGAACTAAAGTCACAATCTTAGAGTTTGGAGCTAAAAGATCATTAAAATTTCTGTGTAGACTACACGCTATTAAGTTAAAACACTTTCGATTGTTAACGCACGGTAAAATATAAATGGAAAATAGAGTTAGCGAGCCTATTTCTGATAGTCAACTACTTGATGTAGAATTATTAGGCAAACCTATTCATATCATTCGTGAGAAGCTCGATAATTTAATTTCAGAATCTTGCTCAAACCTTACGACTGAATTACAAAATTGGCTCAGCACAGGAAAAGTGGAAGCTAGCTTAACCTCAGTAGACTTGCACCGCTTTACATCGGTTGAGATGGACAAAGAGCAAACGTCGACCTATCAACATCAGGAAGGCGGCATGGTATTCATCCATGGTAACCCTCACACGCTAATAAAGTTGGCTGATAGATTTTATGGTGCAAGTGCAGAGCGTTCAGCCGCTACTCTGACGGCCAGTGACTTACGTTTACAAGAGCGCATCAGTCGAATCATCATCGGTTGGCTTGCTCCTGGTGAAATGTGGGACACGGGTGAGTATGAGACCCCTAGAGGTATTGGCATTAACGTTCAATTAAACATTGCGTTTGACGATCATCAAGGCTCAATTCATCTCAAGCTAGATGGTCATCTTATTCAAACGCTAATCGAGCAGCTTGAACTGCAGCCTGATACCGATTTGTTTCAACCTTTCTGTCGTTCTTTAGAGACGACCCCCGTTCGACTGAACGTTGTTCTAAGTAAAAAGAAGATGCCTTTAAGTGATGTGGTTGGCTTACAACCCAACGATATTTTACCTATTGAGCTTCTTAACACGGTTCCAGTAAGCATTGGCAACCAATCTCTATTTACAGGTCGTATTGCCGAGCAAGACGGCCAACTTGTTTTGATCTTTAACCCTGATAAGGAACCGCAGCGATGAGCGAAGCGCTAGAAACTAATGCATTCGACGCAGAAGAACTGAACTTTGATGATTTTCAATTAGAAGACTTTGAAGCCGAAGATACGCTCCAACAAGAACCAGCCACTGCGGAACGTGACCTTAGCTTTTTCAAAAGCATTCCTGTCACAGTCACGCTGGAAGTTGCGAGTAAGGAGATCCCACTTGGGGACTTAATGAAAGCGGGTGAAGGCACGGTTATCGAGTTGGAAAAGCTCAATGGCGAGCCTTTAGACGTGAAAGTAAACGGTTCTCTTATGGGCCACGCTGAAGTTGTCGTTGTCAATGATAAGTATGGGCTTCGTCTGATCGATGTACATGACTCTGCATTGAGTGGCGTTGGTCAATAATCTTAGGTAGGCATCACAATGAAAAATCTGAGCGCTTGGCACCGTTGGTTACCTCTTTTGGTATTGGTGTCACTTTTGTTTGCTTTCCCAACAATGGCGGCTGACAACGGCTTAACTATCTTGTCCGTTTCTGATGGCGACACACAACAAGAATACAGCGTTAAACTGCAAATTCTGTTGTTGATGACGGCGCTCAGTTTTCTTCCAGCATTTATTTTGATGGCGACGAGCTTTACTCGAATTGTCGTTGTCCTTGCGATTTTGCGCCAAGCTCTTGGTCTTCAACAAAGCCCACCTAACAGAGTGTTGGTCGGGATCGCTCTCGCATTGACGTTACTGATTATGCGCCCTGTCTGGAGCGATATTTATGAAAATGCGTTTCAGCCATACGACAACGGCGAAATCACGCTAATACAGGCTTTTTCTGTTGCAGAGAAACCAGTGAGAGAGTTCATGCTGGCACAGACGCACCAAAGCTCTCTTGAACAAATGTTACGTATTGCCAATGAGCCTCTCGACCAAAACGTTGAGGATATTTCATTTGCCGTTGTCTTGCCTGCATTTGTCATTAGTGAACTAAAAACCGCCTTCCAAATTGGTTTTATGCTTTTCATCCCGTTTTTGGTCATCGACTTGGTTGTCGCCAGTGTCCTGATGGCAATGGGTATGATGATGCTATCACCTTTAATTGTCTCACTTCCCTTTAAGTTGGTGGTATTTGTACTCGTGGATGGTTGGGCAATGACAGTTGGCACCTTATCTGCCAGCTTCGGTTAACGAGGAGCAGTTATGACCCCAGAACTAACCGTAACGTTATTTTCCGATGCAGTATGGCTGATCATTTTGATGGTTGCCGTATTGGTTGTTCCAGGCTTAATTGTCGGTTTGTGTATCGCCGTATTTCAGGCTGCCACACAAATCAACGAGCAAACACTCAGCTTTTTGCCACGTTTGCTCGTTACCTTGTTAATGGTGATTTTTGCAGGTCACTGGATGCTCCGTAAGATCATGGAACTGTTTGATTTCTTGTTCCACAACATACCAGGGATGATTGGCTAATGGCCATCACATTTGCAGAGCTCTCGGCGATACTCGGTCAACTCTGGTGGCCGTTTTTTCGTGTGGGAGCCGTATTTATTTCAATGCCTTTCTTTGGTGATGCGATTATTCCTGTTTGGGTTCGTACTTTACTGGCCCTCTCGATCGTTGTCATTACTGGACCGTTAATGCCACCCATGCCACAAGTCGAGTTATTCTCTATGACTTCTCTGTTCCTTGCTTTTGAGCAAGCTATTTGGGGAGTAATGTTTGGGTTAATTTTGCACATGCTCTTTAACGTTTTCACCATGCTTGGTCAGGTGATTTCTCTGCAAATGGGCTTAGGTATGGCGATGATGAATGATCCTATTAACGGGCTTTCTGTCGCCATTTTGGGACGCATATTTCTGATTTTCTCAACCTTGTTGTTTCTTGCGCTAGAAGGACACTTACTCGTCATAGATATCGTGATTCAAAGCTTTGTTGTTTGGCCAGTCGGATCTGGTATCACATCGCTTTCTCTGCAAGGTGTTGTCAATATTTTCGGTTGGATGTTTGCCTCTTCACTCGCTTTGGCTTTGCCCGCTATTGTTTCCATGCTTCTAGCCAACATCAGTTTTGGTGTAATGAACCGAGCCGCACCATCACTTAATGTCTATGCGTTAGGTTTTCCTATGACGATGCTGCTGGGTCTATTCAGCGTATTAATCTCAGTTTCTGGTGTTCCTGGTCGCTACACGGCGCTCGTTCACGACACCATTAGACACTTGAGTAACTTTATGTTGGGGGGAGCATGAGCGATCAATCTTCTCAAGACAAAACTGAAAAAGCCTCACCGCAGAAGGTAAAGAAAGCCCGCCAGGAAGGACAAATTCCTCGCGCGAAAGAGTTTACTACTGCGGTGATATTTCTAGCGGTGGCGCTCTACTTTTACTCTCAGCTTAATAGTATTTGGGAAAGCATGTCGGGGATCTTTCGCTACAACATGATGCTGACGCGAGCCGACCTAGAAAATCCTAAACAACTTGTCGAGCAATTGGGACAAAGTTTGGCGGTCATCATCGACATGCTATTACCATTGTTTACCGTCATTATTATCGTGACCTGTGGTAGTAGCCTTGTGCTAGGCGGCTGGATGTTCCGTCCCGCGAACGTGATGCCAAAGCTCAGCAAAATTAATCCTTTGAGCGGGATAAAGCGCATTTTTTCGACCCGCTCAGTGGTTGAGCTCTTAAAGTCGACGTTCAAAGTAGCCGTGATCTTCGGCATCTTATATGGCTATTTAGACAACCACTTACAGCCATTACTTGGCATGCAAAACCTCCCACTCAGCCAAGGTTTTTCTCTAGTAATGTCCATTCTGTTTGAAGGCTTACTCTTAATGGGCTTCGCCTTGTTGTTATTTGGGGTTATCGACATTCCTTATCAGCGTTGGGAACACCTAAAAGAACTCCGCATGACGAAACAAGAATTGAAAGAGGAATTTAAAAATAATGAAGGTCGTCCGGAAGTAAAGCAACGTATTCGTCAAATACAGCAACAGTTTGCGCGCCGTAAGATCGATAAAATGGTGCCGACGGCTGACGTGATCATCACAAACCCAACGCACTACGCAGTCGCACTGAAGTACGAGCCTTCGCTTTCTGACGCGCCCTTTGTCGTCGCAAAAGGCGTAGACGAAACTGCTATGCACATTCAACGTATCGCCCGAGAAAACAAAGTGGAAATCATTAACTCCCCGCCACTTACCCGTTCGATTTATCACACGACGGCGATTGAACAAGCAATCCCAAGCCAACTGTACATCGCAGTGGCACATATTCTTACTTACGTTTTGCAATTGAAAGCCTTTCGTAAAGGTGAGGGAAAAGAGCCAATTCCTTTACCTCATTTTTCGATTCCAAAACATTTGCAGCACTGATTAACCCGCGTTTATCCAAGGACACGAAAGTATGCTTAACCGGTTAAAACAACTTCAAACATCAACCAAAGGCTACGTTGGCATTCCAATCGTCTTGCTAATGATATTAGCAATGGTGATTCTTCCTTTGCCTCCTCTGCTACTGGATGCGCTGTTTACCTTTAATATCGTCTTAGCAATTCTAGTATTGCTCGTCAGCACAACCGCAAAGCGACCATTAGATTTCTCTGTTTTTCCAACTATTTTGCTGGTCGCAACATTATTACGTCTCACATTGAACGTGGCTTCTACGCGAATTGTACTCCTAGAAGGACATAATGGTGGTGACGCAGCGGGTAAGGTCATTCAAGCATTCGGTGAAGTCGTCATTGGCGGTAACTACGTCGTTGGTATGGTGGTTTTCGTCATCTTGATGATCATCAACTTCGTCGTAATCACCAAAGGTGGTGAACGTATTTCTGAGGTTTCAGCCCGCTTTACGTTGGATGCTTTACCAGGCAAACAAATGGCAATTGATGCCGACTTAAACGCTGGCCTTATCGATCAGGAAACGGCTCGCTTACGCCGTAAAGAAGTCGCCAACGAAGCCGATTTTCATGGTTCGATGGATGGTGCATCAAAGTTTGTGCGTGGCGATGCCATCGCAGGTTTGTTGATTCTGTTTATCAATATCATTGGTGGTATTAGTATTGGTGTCTTCGAGCATGGACTCGCTGCGTCTGACGCCTTTAAAACTTATGCCCTACTCACAATCGGTGATGGTCTAGTTGCTCAAATTCCTTCACTACTATTGGCAACGGCTGCCGCGATTATCGTTACGCGAATTAATGATAGCGATAATGGCATGTCGGAAACCATGCAAAAGCAATTACTGGCAACTCCTGCAACGCTATTTACTGTCGCAGGTATTATGGCGGTAATCGGTATGGTACCGGGTATGCCACACCTAGCCTTTTTTGCGTTTGCTGGCGCATTAGCGTTCGCAGGGTGGCGTCAAACCAAGAAGCCAGTGCAAGACTCCCAGATTGAAGAGGTCGAAGCACTTTCACAAGCGATGCAAGACGATGATACACCGCTGACATGGGATGATATTCCTCACGTCCAAACATTATCACTTGCGCTTGGTTACCGACTCGTCCATCTAGTCAACAAAGAACAAGGGGCTCCTTTATCACAACGTATCCGCGGTGTGCGTCGAAACCTTTCTGAACAAGTTGGCTTTTTATTACCTGAAGTTCGTATTCGTGACAACCTGAGCCTCAAGCCAAACCAATACACAATTTCTCTAAATGGCGAAGTCATTGAGCAAGGCTTTATTGAACCAGAGCGTTTAATGGCGATAGCGGTTGGCGAAACTTACGGTGAGGTAGATGGCATTTTGGGTAGCGATCCTGCTTATCAGTTGCCAGCTGTGTGGATTGAGCATCAAGATAAAGCAAAAGCACTTAATATGGGTTACCAAGTTGTCGATGATGGCACTGTTATTGCCACTCATATTAGTAAAATCATGAAGACAAACCTTGCAGAGTTGTTTACGCACGACGATGTGGAAGCAATAACCCAGCGTTTGACACAACAAGCCCCGAAACTAGCAGAAGCATTAGCAGCAGCACTTAATCCAGCGCAGCAGCTGAAAGTATATCGTCAGCTTTTATTGGACCAAGTGCCACTAAAAGATATTCGCACGATTGCCAACACAATGTTGGAATCCGCGGAAAATACAAAGGACCCGATCCTACTTGCATCTGATGTACGCTGTGCACTAAAGCGTACGCTTGTTAACTTAATTGCAGGACAAAAGAACGAATTAAATGTCTACGCACTGTCTGATGAGTTAGAACAAATGCTACTAACTTCACTGCAACAAGCACAATCTTCTGGTACGGTAACACTAGATAGCTTCCCAATTGAGCCAAACATTCTTGGTCAGTTCCAACAAAACTTGCCATTGATCAGACAACAGCTTAAACAACAGGGGCTACCTCCGATCCTTCTCGTTATGCCACAGCTGCGCCCTCTTCTAGCGCGTTACGCTCGCACATTTACACAAGGGCTAGCAGTATTGTCTTACAACGAAATCCCAGAAAACAAACAAATCAATGTGGTAGGAAACCTTGGTTAATCTTATTTCAACACATGCGATGTACGAACATTTGGTTGGTCTCGCAGTACAACACATCGTCACGGATGACGATCAATTAGTCTTTGATGCTTTAAAACACAATGATGTCCAACACGCATGCCAAGCAATTAGGGAAGCTCAATCAGGGGAAGTAGAATTCCAACACCTGACGTTGAGATTTGGTATGCGTGGAGAACAAAGTGTCTATCAATTCAAACTCTCTGAACAAATGCAGTACTGCCTGGATTTGTTCAGTCTTTACCTTGCACTAAGACAAACACAATTTCAGTTAGAAGCCTTTCATCACGACTTGATTAGTAATGTTGTCGTGCCGATTCGCGTGGATGCATTACTGTGGGAGCCTGGGGTTTATTTTCTCGAACAGACGATTCAATTCCACTCTTCTGCTTTTCAACATGTGATTCCTTCTCTTCAAGCTGATGAAACGTTATGTGATCGTGATAAAGTCGCCACACTCACCAAAAAGTTAAAAGAGAATGCATATTCACTTTGGTTTGAAGTCGCGACATCGCAAGTGAACTTCGAGCGCGTCGCAGACTTTAGTCCCGATATGATCAAATTGTCAGTCACACTAGAAGATAAAGAAGAAAGACACGCTTTCCTACCTATTGCTAAGTTCTTAAGAAAGCATAAATATACTTGGGTTGCCGGACGTGTAGCGAGTCAAACGGAACTTAACCGTTATCGTTTATTGGGTGCCAGTTATTATTTTGGTTATTTCAGCGATATCCCAACCTCTCTCTCCTTTCAGTCTTTTGATGAGGAATAGTTGAAACTCAACCATTTATATTTAAAACAGCACGATTTATTCGTGCTGTTTTTTTATTTATAACGGATAACCACAAGATCATTGGGCAATAGTTTCTTTAACTTAACTAAAAATTTAGGCTTATATGATGATTTTCCCGGTTTTCATGGAATACAAATCACTAAAAATCATCAATTTTTATCTTTTTTAGAAATTTTTTAATTTTCAAATTAATCATTAAAGCCGACCGACCGCCTCTAGTTAGTGACAAGGGAATATCCCGAGGCCTGAAAGATATAGTGACTAACTAAGGAGACTAAGATGGCTTTATCAATGCACACTAACTACGCTTCGCTTGTAACTCAAAACACAATGAACACAACAAGCGGACTTCTAAACACAGCAATGGAACGTCTAAGCACAGGCTACCGTGTGAACTCAGCTGCTGATGACGCTGCTGGTCTTCAAATTGCTAACCGTCTAGAAGCGCAAACACGCGGCATGTCAGTAGCAATGCGTAACGCACAAGACGGCATCTCTATGATGCAAACTGCTGAAGGTGCGATGGATGAAATGACAAACATCGTTTACCGTATGAACGACCTTGCTACACAATCGTTGAACGGTTCAAACAGTGCAACAGACCGTGCGTCTCTTAACAAAGAGTTCACACAGCTTACTGCAGAACTAAACAACATCGTAGACAACACTAAGTTCGGTGGTCAAAACCTTCTTAAAGGCGGCGGCTTCGGTGCAGGTGACGTAACATTCCAAATCGGTGCATCTTCTGCTGAAACATTGACTGTAAGCGCAAGCGCAGGTATCGGTGAAATCACTACTATTCTTGCTGATGCAGCAATTACAGATGGTATCGATGACGCGACTAAAGCAAAAGCAGCACTAGACAAAATCAGCGGCGCTGACGGTCTAGTAGAAAAAATTGGTAGCTCTCGTGCAGACTTCGGTGCGAACATCAACCGTCTTGAGCACACTATGGCTAACCTTGGTAACATGGTAGAAAACGTTACAGCATCTAAAGGTCGTATCATGGATACAGACTTTGCAGTAGAGTCTTCAAACATGACTAAGAACCAAATGTTGATGCAAGCAGGTACAACTGTTCTGTCTCAAACTAACCAGCTTCCAAGCATGGCAATGTCACTACTACGCTAATTACTTAGTTAATAGTGCGCTTAATTTAAATCGTCTTAATTATAAAGCCTTCCTATGGAAGGCTTTATTTTTATCTACGAATATAAATAGAGCTCGTATTATCTTTGTGAGATTCAGGCACTCTGAATCCGAATTTCAACATAATATTAAATAAAACCTTATTAAACAGTTCTAATTCTATCGTCTCTAATTTGCTTCCTATTTTACTATCTCTAAGTTCAGGAAAATTGAACTTAGCCTCCTTTAAGATACTAGCTATCTCATCAGAATTGATGCTCTGTTTACTTAATAGTTTTTTGTTAATGAACTCTTCATATGCACGAGCACATTTCATCAATCGTAACGCAAATTCATTCATAACTGACATTCTTTGAAACGTAAAAAATTTAATTTTTAGTGAGAACACTTGCACATCGCACTATCAAAAATAATATCAGAACGCAATTAATGCACTCTGTAAGAATTATCTGAATCAAGCTGAAGTAAAGGCTGAATATAACGTCTAATTAAAACATCTCTCCTAATTAGAACCGTCAATACAATTAAATATTTTCTTTGTTTAGGTCGCCTTTTCTTATAAGGAAATTACTTTTTCCATGGAGGAAGGCGGAACAAACAAGGTGGAAACACCACTTCCTCCCAAGAAAACAAAATAGCTCTAAACCTTTGTTTTAATTGAATTTAATATACGGCACGCATCTTGCCACTGATAATTAAACTAAGGCGTAGCATTCAAAGTATTCAAGCCAATAAGAGATGAGAGGAGCACACCTCATGAGTTCTTTAGACCCAGTAAAAATGGCAACCCAATTCGCACAATTGGACACAAACCCATTCAAAAACCGTTACCAAGCGCAAGCTAATGTGTACCAGTCACAACTGTCAGCTTTTAATAAAGTTGAAAGCGCACTACGTGATTTTCGTACTGCAATGAAAGAGATGAATAACAGCACAAACAGCATCATCAAAAACAGTGCGACACTCTCTCAAGAAGGTAACTTTACTGCAAACGCGGATGCTAAAGCGCTAACGGGTAACTATCAGATTTTTGTAGAAAAAGTGGCAACGGCGCATCAAGTATCTACAGGTATGCCTGCAGACCTTGAGGCAACGACAGAAGTACCAACAACTGGATCTTTAGAATTCACCATCAACGGTGAAACAATGACTCTAGACTTGTCCTCCGTTGATGTTAATGGTGACGGCACTGCAACGATCAGCGATTTAGCCAGTGCGATTAACAATCACACGGATAACCCTGGCGTTAACGCCACTCTAGTTCGCTCGAATGGTCAAACACACTTTATGCTATCGAGCACTGAGACTGGTGTCGAAAATAAGATCAACGTATCTGCATCGGGTACTGGCCAAGCGTGGTTTGAAGACGCCTTCACCAACCTCAAGCAAATTAACGCTCCGCAAGATGCGGTT
Source organism: Vibrio sp. 1167 (assembly GCF_033340375.1). Classification (NCBI taxonomy): domain Bacteria; kingdom Pseudomonadati; phylum Pseudomonadota; class Gammaproteobacteria; order Vibrionales; family Vibrionaceae; genus Vibrio; species Vibrio sp. 1167. The sequence continues at coordinate 578,079 of NZ_JAWOWK010000001.1, forward strand.
ATGTGGCTAGGTGCAAAAGACTCAGGCCTGAAACTAACCAACGCAAGTAATACTTTTGAAGGTGTCATCGACGGTGTTGACATTACCGTATCTAAACCGCAAGCCGCGGGAGATTCGCCAATCGGTTTAAAAATTGGAGCTGATAGCGAAGGCACTAAAGAACAACTAGATAAGTTTGTGGAAACCTACAATGCCCTTGTTTCGACTATCGATCAGTACACCCAAATTGGCGGTGAAGATCAGAAACGCGGCGTGCTCGCTAGCGACTCGACATTGCGTTCTATTGAGAGTCAGTTAACGGGGTTAATCCGAGGTGAACACAATGGTATGCGCCTAAGCGAAATCGGCGTGAGCCTAGACCGCAACGGTAAAATGAAAGTTGATCAAGAAAAGTTCAAAGAAGCTCAACAAACAAACAGCGCAGGCTTAGAGGCGTTGTTTAATGGGGATGACGCTTTGCTAGATTCTCTTGACGCGATGGTAGAGCCTTTCTTGAAGTTCTCATCAGGAACCTTCAGCACGCGTAAAGACGCAATACAGTCAAGCTTAGACCGAATCAAAGATAAACAAACCAATTTAGAGCGTAAGTACGAAATGTCGTACAACCGCTATCTCAAACAATTCACTCAAATGAATTCAATTATGACCCAAATGAACCAAACCATGTCCATGTTTAATGCTCAAAAATAAGACATTTGGTTCCAAATTTAGGAGAAATATTCATGCTTATGGATTCTGGTTACGATTCGTACCAACAAGTCGATCTCGACGCTCAAGCGGCAGCAGCAAATCCACACCAATTGGTCATCATGTTAATCGATGGCCTACTCGATGAAGTTGAACGTATTCGCGGCCACCTAGCCGCAAATCGTTTGGCCGAGAAAGGGAATGGAATCAACAAATGCATGAACATCTTGATTGGACTAACAAGTGCTTTAGATGATGAAAACGGCGGTGAAATTGCGGAAAACCTACGCCAGCTGTATGACTTCTGCCAAGTCGAACTTTATTACGCTAGCGTGCAAAACGATGCAAATCGCTTGGTTAACGTTGAGCGTGTAATGGGTAACATTCGTGAAGGTTGGATGAATTTTGGACAACAAGCATAAAGTATCGCCAGAGCGATTCCGTCATTTATCTCAGCTCATCCAGTTCGCCGCAAAAACGGCCGATTGGCATGCGCTCAAGCGGTACGACTTGCAGTTGCGAGAGCTTTTGATCAGTCACAAGCCTTTTTTGAAAGATCCTAAGCTTGCACCTGAAATCCAGCGAGCGAAAACAGTGCACGCTAATGCCTTCGCAGTATTAGAGAAGTCGACCAACGAGTTGAAAAAAGAGATGAACATGGTCAATGACCATCAAGAACGCGCTATGGCCTATCAATTAGCAATGACCATGGAGCTAACTCAATGATCATACCTTCTTCAACTCAGCACTCGGGTAATTCGCCAGCTAACAATGAGGGTCACATCAAGCAAGCGAACTCGGTACACGGCTTTTCTCATGGTTTTAAATCAGGGAACAAGCAGAATGGTGAGCAAGACTTTAACTCTGCGTCAGCGGTACCGAGTTTTCACCTTACGGCCTCTACTTTGAACAGCGCAAACAAAGTACAAAGTCATGGTTTTGATACTGATGACCGCTCAGCTTCAGATCCGGATGCCAACTTGACCAGTACACTAGGGTTAACAGAATCGACTGATCTTGCAGCGCAAGCTCAAGCTTTAACCCAGGGTATGATTACCATGGCAGAGAAGCAGGCTGAGAAACTAGGAAAAGCGTCATCTTTAATGACTGCGAGCGAAGTTAAGTCTGTTACTCAAGATTCGTCTAACGCTATGTTAAACACATCATCAAAACAAGATGTGAAGCAAAGTCTGCCGACTTCATCGAGTTCGCGTTTGCCTATCTCCGGTGCTGAGTTTCAAACTCTTTTGAATCAACCTGTTCAAGGGCAACCAACCGCATCTCTACTTCAAGCACAAGCTCCTACAACACAACCTGCACATTCACCGGTTGCGACGAGTCATGTTCAAGCTCAAGGCTCTGAGTGGGCAGCGGTGCGTGTTGATACCACTGCAGGAAAGTGGGGGGAGCAAATGATGCAAGTATTACATGATCGCGTGACGCTCCAAGCTCAACAAAATGTACAAGAAGCAAAAATCCGCCTAGACCCACCAGACTTAGGGAAATTGGATTTACTTGTACGTGTTGAAGGTGACCGATTGAGTGTCCACATCAACGCCAATGCCGCAGCAACACGAGAAGCTTTAATGCAAGTTTCGGAACGATTGCGTACTGAGTTACAAGAGCAAAACTTCGTTCATGTCGATGTCAATGTTGGCTCTGATCAAAACCAAGGTCGAAATGACCCACATGCAAACGAAGAAGACGCCAATATTTTCGCCGCACGAGAATCTGGTGCATTCCAAACCACGACAACAACTAACTATTCAGAACACTGGCTAAGCACTCAAGCTTAGTAAATCTTCGAGGAAAAAGGTTATGACCAAACAACAAATGATCGCCCTGTTTATCGCCATGATCATCACCAGTGCCCTCGTTTCGGCCGTCACAATTATTGGCGGAATCTGGTACTTAAACAAACACGCTCAAGAGTCACCTGACTCTGGTTCACTGATCGAAGACTCTCCACTGTCTTTTTTGGTCACAGAACAACCGACAAGCAAAGGTCCTAGCTTCCATCCTTTGGACAAAGTCGTTTTGACCGTTAAAGGCAAGAAACAGACTCACTTTGTGATGCTAGAACTGGCAATTGAGACACGCCGCCCAGAGCGTATCAAAGAGATCGATGAATACATGCCTATGGTACAAAACTCTCTATTAAAACTGTTTAGCGACAAAACGTTTGATCAGTTACAGCAAGCGGGTGCCATCGATATTCTGCAAGACGAAGTGAAGCAAACGCTTCTACTCGCTTTTGCTAAAACAGACATCGTCCGAGAAATCGACGATGTTTTGTTGACTAAATATGTTGTGCAATAACGGAGCACAACCATGTTAGACATGAATGTACAAGACACTTACACCACAGAAGAGGAAGTGACAACACCGTCACGACCAATTGATGAAAACGCATTGCTACAACGTCATCAGGTCATGGTAAAACGCGTAGTTAACCAGCTGCGCGTTCATGCCACTTCTCACTGTAGTATTGAAGATATGCAGCAGATAGGCCTTATCGCTCTAGTCGAGGCTGGACGCCGATATGGCGATGTTGACGATCCTCACTTTCCTGCTTTCGCCGTTTGTCGAGTTCGGGGAGCTATTTTAGACGAATTACGCCGACTAGATTGGCGTTCACGTAAGACTCGTCAACAAGCCCACGAGCTCAACGACGTGACTCGAGATCTCACTCGAACGTTAGGTCGAATGCCAACGGATGCCGAAATCATCCAGGCTTTAGGGACGAATGAGCAAGATTATTACAACCGTCAAAATGCCGCTCTCGCAGGCGAGATGCAAAGCCTTGATCAACTGATGGAGAGCAGCGGTGATAGCTACATTGGCGGACAATACGATGGCATGGAACATGAACATATTCGTCGTAGTTTAGACAGTGCTTTGGGTAAGTTACCTAAGCGTGATCAACTGCTCCTGACTCTGTTCTATCAACATGAACTCAACTTACACGAAATAGCTCTGGTATTGGATCTGACACCACCTCGTATATGTCAGCTTCACAAACAAGCGCTGAAACAACTCAACCAATTAATGTCCTCTTAGGAGTCACAAGATGCAAAAGTTTTTTGGAGTGCTCACTATCCTGGTGTGCGTCTTCGGTGGATATATGTGGGCCGGTGGTAGCTTAGGTGCTATCTGGCAGCCAGCCGAATTCCTTATCATTATTGGCGCCGCTGCTGGTTCTCTGATCATCGGTAATCCGCCTCATGTACTGAAAGAAATGCGTCGCCAAGTGCCAGCGACCATTAAAGGTCCAACAGAAGAGCATGAGTACTACATGGAATTAATGGCACTACTCAACAACTTGCTAGAGACAGCGAGAAACCGCGGATACAAGTTTCTGGATTCTCATATTGAGGCTCCGGAGCAAAGCTCTATGTTCCTCGCTTACCCGACGATCGCAGAAGATCATCGCCTAATTTCTTTCATTACTGACAATTTACGTTTAATGGCAATGGGACAGATGTCGCCTCATGAATTAGAGGGACTGCTAGAGCAAGAAATCGAAGCAATACAGAACGAAATGCTTTTACCTTCACGCTCACTACAGCGTACAGCAGAAGCACTACCTGGCTTCGGTATTCTTGCAGCAGTTGGTGGCATCATTATCACCATGCAAGCTATTGATGGCTCAATCGCTATGATTGGTTATCACGTTGCGGCAGCTCTCGTTGGTACATTCATTGGTATTTTCGGTTGTTACTGTGGCTTAGATCCACTAAGTAACGCCATGGCTCAGCGAGTAAAACGTAATATGACTGCTTTTGAGTGCGTTCGTGCAACCTTGGTTGCCTACGTAGCGAAAAAGCCGACATTGCTCGCCATTGACGCTGGTCGTAAACATATTCAGCTAGACATCAAACCAACATTCAACCAAATGGAGAAGTGGTTAGCTGAACAGGAGGGATAATGCAAAAACAAGAGCATGTAGTGTTCAAACGTGCCAAAGTATACAGCCATGATGAGTCGTCTCATGGCGGCGCGTGGAAAGTCGCGTTTGCTGACTTCATGATCGCCCTAATGGCGCTGTTTCTTGTACTTTGGGTTATGCAGGTGGTAGACAAAGAAGAGCGTAAAGCGATTGTTGCCCACTTGCATAGTTCAAGCGTATTCGACAAGAGTTACGGCAACCCATTTGATACGTCACAAAGTATTTCTCCTATCGACTTGGCACAGGACTCTTCTGTGCCAAGTAAACACAACTCCAACCATGTGGTAAGCTCCTACTTCAAAGGTGATGGGGATGGACCAGAAATTGATTCTTTGATTCCTGGTAACTTCGATACTCAAGAGCAACTTGCCGCACTAGCGAAAGTAATTGAGCAAATGACTGCCCAAATTAATGCGCAGGGAAATGTAAACGTCACGGTGACACCACAAGGTTTGCGTATCGTCCTTCAAGATGATTACAAACAGCACATGTTCAGCCGTGGTGGTGCAGAACTTACTCCTTTTTTTGAAGATTTACTGCTCGCACTAGCACCTGTATTTCATCGTGTTAACAACCCTCTGATCATCAGCGGACACACAGATGCAATTCCATTTAAAAAGCGTTTTGGTCGTCAATCTAACTGGGCGTTATCAGCCTCTCGAGCAGACGTAGCAAGAAATACGTTAGTTGAAGGCGGTATGCCGGATGATAGAGTAATGCAGGTAACGGGTATGTCAGATAGAGCGCTGCTTAATCCTGATGAGCCAGATTCTAGCGAAAACCGTCGTATTGAGCTGTTTGTTTTAACGACTCCTGCCGCTAAAGTGCTTGAGACCCTTTTTGGCAACCACCAAGAAAGCGAACTGCAAAAAGCGAAAGATAAGGCTGAATTCAACCAACCAGTCATTCGTCAAGAAGTCATCAATTACTCCGGCGATACCGCCACCAGCGAAGTAAAAATTCAAGAATTATAATCTTAAAAGGTCACCACTCTTTTGGTGACCTCTCTAACCAAAGCCTCTGTTACTGTGACTTTTTAGTTGAGTTCTATATGCACATAACATCATCCGAAAAAAGAAAAAGCGACTTACTAAAGAAAGCCTTTTTATGGCTCATTGTCTTCGATTACCTTTTATTGGCGTTTTTCTTAACTCAGCTATCAAGTATGACACTAAACAGCGGAACCATGATCAGCTTGTTACTTGTAGTTTATAACGTCTTACTTGTTTCGCTATGTTTTCAACGAACCAACAAGCAGGACTCTTACATTATCTACCCTGTTTTATCCGCAACGTTATTAGCATTTGTCTGCTTTCTTTACTTCTTTTTTTTAATTTAGCTCCCCGACTCGACCATTGATTTTATTTTTACTGCTTTTTCGAAGTGGTCGAGCTGATGAGTCTGAATCCACCACGTAGCCGCTTCCATCAACAGCTCTGGGTCGTCATTTTTATTAGCGAAAAACGCATAAAATGAGAGACCAACCAATTCACCTTTACTCGCGATCTTTTTGTCACAGACCTCTATAATTTTGTCTCTCAGCGAAGCTCTCATTTCTAATCCCTTAACCTAGTACATACTCACTAACCATACGGTTGAAAGAAATCAAATCAAACGAGCCTTTAATTTCAAAACGCACTCTTCCCACCTCACTCATGAAGAACTCGATTTCACAATCCAAATCAAAAGTACCAGAGGTCTCGATAGAAAATGCATTGATCTTACTGTAAGGCAAAGAAGTGTAATCCACTTTTGAGCCGGTAATCCCTTGCACATTTGCCGCTATCACTCGCTTGTTCGTAAACACCACTTGGTCACGAACTGTTTTAAAAGCAGCGAAAATAGTCTCACCATCAATCAAGAACTTAAGGAAGTCTTCTCTGGCATTAGAAACGTCAATCGGCTTAAGCTTAAATACAGAGGAATTGTCGAAATCAATCATAATTAATCCTTTGAGTGGGCGTTAGAACGAATTATCAACGTATCAGATAGCACCACTTTTGCCTACTCGCAACGCACGTTTCTGCTTGATTCGCCCAACAACAAAGCGTCACTCACTTCCACCCTTGCATCCATTGCTCAGAGTCTTTTAGGTCTTGCCAGTTCATCTCTCGGTCGCGTTTACTCATGACTGCCTCGATGACACATCTCACAACGTTACCATCTTCATCTAGTTCCATTTCTGTCACGACAAAATGCTTCTCTTTGTTTTTAGGTGAAATTGCCGTCCATTTACTGTGCAATAGTTTCTTAGGGTGGATTCTGTTCATCGCATTGTACCAATTTAACTACCATGTTGATGTATACGACTGAATACCAAGAGAGAATCAGATTTTGTTTTTGCAAACCGACAAAAGATAAAACCGCAAAAGAGATCACTCCCTTTCGCGGCTCTAACTACAATCCGACTAGGTCTTCTGACCATTCAGTCGAGGGTTTAGGTACTGATTTTGTAGCAACTGTAACCCTTTACCGACCAGAACAATCACTACCGCGCCAATCAGGACAGGCGTGAAGAGAAAACTCCATCCCTGCCCAGACGCCATGATCAAAATTGGATTTGCACCCGCAGGTGGATGAGTGGTCTTCGTAATCAGCATCGCAGACACACCTAGCCCCGTCGCAATCGCGAGCGTGACCGGCGTGACGTCAACATACTGGCTAAACGCAATACCGATAGAGGCCGTGATGAAGTGACCAATGATCACGTTTTTGGGTTGAGCGAGAGGGCTGCTAGGCACCCCAAACACCAACACCGCCGTAGCACCAAATGGCGCCATGAGAAGTACTACCTCAGTAAGAGATACCTCGGCGTAAGACAACACACCAATAGCCAACGTAGCGCCAAGCCCGGCAACCAACGATAAAATTAAATTATTCATAAACACCTCAAAGTAGACCGAATTGTCTACAAAATAAAATAGACAAACCTGTCTACCTTTGTCAATATGTGTTTATGGAACTTTTTGAGGACGTAGTTATGAACAAAAAGAAACAGTTATTGATCGACACAGCTTTGTCACTGTTTTACAAACAAGGCATAAACTCTATTGGCATCAATGAAGTCCTCAATGTTTCCGGCGTGGCTAAACGCACGCTATATAACCATTTTGAGAGCAAAGAAGCACTTATCATCTCCGCATTAGAACAACGCCACGAAATATTTATGGAATGGTTGGAGGAAAAGCTTTCTTCAGCACAAACGTGCGCGGAAGTGATCGATCAGTTATTTACAGCACTCAACGGCTGGTTTCATGGCTCTGAAGAAAAGTTGGGCGAGTTTCGCGGTTGCTTTTTCATCAATACGTCCGCGGAATTCAGTGACGACAGTGGCGAGATCGCAACGTATTGCCGCTACCATAAGCAGCAAGTCAGAGAGCTAATTCAACGCTATCTCAAATCAGACAACGCTTCATTACTCGATGCCATTTGCTTCATGAAAGAGGGCGCGATCACTACCGCTTACATGACGAAAGAATACGACAACGTCACGAAGAAATGCGTGACCATTTTGCACAAGCTTTAATGCGTTCAGGTATAGTCATTTGCGGATTAAGTATTCAAACCAAAGGCACCAATCGGTGCCTTTCGTTTTAGTTAGTGATTGTACTTACAGCTCGTGCTCAGTACGTGCGATGATGTCGTCTTGCGCATCTGGTGATAGCGCGGTAAAGAAGGCTGAGTAGCCTGCAACTCGCACAACAAGATCACGATATTGCTCTGGGTTCTTCTTCGCGGCTAACAAGGTCTCGCGAGAGACGATGTTGTACTGCACGTGCCAACCTTTGTGGTGGTTGAAGAAGGTGCGAATCAGCATAGAGAGCTTGAGCTTATCCCCTTCAGACTCAACCGCCGCCGGGCTTAACTTCTGGTTAAGCAGCACGCCACCAAGGATCTTATTCGCTTGGATCTTACCGACCGAGTTGTACACAGCTGTTGGACCTAAACGGTCTGAGCCAGACGACGGGCTTGCACCTTCTGCCAATGGTGTTTTCGCTTTACGACCGTCCGGCGTTGCCATGGTTGAAGCGCCGAATGGGACGTTTGCCGAGATACTTGATGTACCTGCGTAGTAACCGCCGCCAATTGGACCACGCCCATGACGCGTATTAACGAACTGTTCTAGCTCATCAATGTACACTTGGTAAGCGTCTGCCAGTAGTTGGTCTACTGCGTCATCATCGTTACCGTATTTTGGTGCAAAGTTGATAAGACGTTGGCGAAGCTGTTCGTTCTCCATGCCGTCGAAATCTTCTGCCAATGCTTTTGCCAACTCTGGTTGGGTGATTTGCGCGTCATCGAAAACAAGGTGCTTGATGGCAGCTAGGCTGTTACCCAAGTTTGCGATACCGACTTGCAAACCAGATACCCAATCGTATTTCGCGCCGCCTTCTTTCACGGTTTTACCGCGAGCCAAACAGTCATCCACTAGCGTTGAACAGAAGATGTCTTGTGCCTGCTGTTCAAGCACGCTGTCCACTACCGTATCAATCTCAATCGATTTACGGGTGTAGTAGCGGATTTGCTCTGCCCAAGAAGCTGTCACTTGCTCAAAGTTCTCAAAGTTACCTTTTGCTAATGACTTATCGTGTGGCAAGAAAGCTTTACCCGTTGTTGCATCCACACCTTCGTTCAATGAAGCTAGCAAGATACGAGCGAAGTTAATGAAGCTCATGCCCGTACAACGGTAACCCCATTTGCCCGGAACTGCGGTCTCGATACAGCCGATAGATGCGTAGTTGTAAGCGTCTTCTTTCTCTACACCAAGCTTGATGAATTCAGGAATAACAATCTCATCGTTGTTGAACGCTGGCATACCGAAGCCGCATTTAATCACTTCAATACAGCCCATTAAGAACTCTTGGTTTAAACCTTCATGGTAACGCACACTCAAGTTAGGTTGCGTCGAACGTAACTGACCACAAGATTCCAGAATCGCCCAAGAAAGTGGATTCACTGCATCTTCAGGCTCACCCTTTTCATTCAACTTCTGACCGCCGATACACACGTTTTGATACAGCGGAGAACCTGCCGATGCTTTTGAGTGTGCACCAGAGCGAATCTTGTTTACTTCAAGCAACTTCAACCAGCAGCTTTGTAAAAGCTCTAGTGCAAAGTCTTTTTCAATCGCGCCGTTTTCGATATCGCGAACATAAAACTCGTTGAGGAATTGGTCCATACGACCGGAAGAAACCGAGTGACCGTTCGATTCGATTTGTAGCATCAATTGAACAAAGTAGCTCAATTGCAGTGCTTGCCAGAAGTTTTCTGGAGCGTGGCTCGCGACATGACGACAGTTTGCCGCAATGCTTTCTAACTCAGCTTTGCGCAGCGGGCGTGTCTCTTCTAACGCCATTTTTGCCGCCAATTCAGCGTAGCTCACCATGTGATCTTGAATCGCAAGCAGTACGATTTCGACCGATTTGTAGAACTGCTCTTTCTTCAAGCCTTCAAAGGTCGAAACATCATTGTTAGCACGGTGCTGACGAACATCCTCTAACAAGCCGTTCATGCCTAGCTTCAAGATTTTCTCGTTATCCACCGCAAGGTGCGCGTCACCCGAAGTCATGTTGCCTTCAGCTTTAATGATGGTGCTGGCTAAGATTTCTTGCTGCTCATCAGTGAACAAGCCATAACAACGGTCTTGAACAGTTTTACCGCGCCAATACGGTGTGATGCTGTGGATGCTTTGCTTATCTTCTTCAGTGACCGCAAAGCCTGCACCAGGACGGTCGGCTAGCTCATCAATTTCCGCTTCAATCCAACGCACTGTGTATTCTGGGAAAATAGGCGCAGCGCGTACTTTGCTCGCTTGGTTACCGACGATTAGCTCATCGTGTTTAATCCAAATAGTACGAGTGCGTAAGTGCTCTTGCAGTGCTAGCGCACGTTGGACAATTACAGGTTTGTCTTCGTTTGCTTGATAAGCACGAGTGTATGCCTCTGCACGCTCGGTACAGACAGGTGGCGTTACGATATTTACCAGTGCCGATTTGTGCGCTTTGATACGCTCAGGAAGGTAATTCAGGTCCATAGTTAACCTCTTACAATCACGTTAAGTTGGGTGTTTTCGCTTGCGTATTGCATGGCGCTTTCTAGCAGTTCTGTTTTGTTTAATGGCTTGTCAGAACACTCGTAAGGCATATCGAGCAAACGGTATTTATTGATGCCGAGCGTGTGGTACGGCAGCAAGTGAAGTTCTTGGCAGCTTTCTAGTGAAGCCGCAAAATCGATGATGTCTTTCAATTCTTCGATGGTGTCATTGAACCCCGGCACAACGGGAACACGAATAACAATGCGCTTCGCGATAGGTGCCAGTTTTCGGAAATTGTCTTTGATGCGTTTTAGTGAACCTTTCGCCCAACTAAGAAACTTTTCTTCATCGGTGTGTTTTAAATCTGCCAACCAACAATCGATATGCGGCGCGGCTTTTTCGACGTTCTTCCACGGCACATGCATGCACGATTCAATAGCGGTAGAGACTTGGTTGTCGCGCAGACGCTGCGCGAGTTCTGCCACCAAATCCGCTTGCATGAGTGGCTCACCACCGGAGAAAGTCACACCACCTTGGCTTTGATCGTAGAAAGGTTTGTCTTTCATTAAGGTGTCGAACAGCATGTCTGATTTCGCTTCTTCACCGCAAACGGTCAGTGCTTGCGTCGGACAGACATTGCGCAGCGCGATCAGTTGGTCTTCTTTGATGGCTTTGCGATTGATGATGATCTGGTTGTCGATACGTTGAATACCATCACCCATCGTTTCACTACCCTCCGTGGTTAGAGTTGTGGCTTGATAAGCAGAAACGCACAGCTGGCAACCTTCCATACAGCTTCGCTGATCAAACAACAGTGAATGCTTTTCGCTGCGGCTTTCTGGGTTTTGACACCAAGGGCAAGACAAGCTGCATCCTTTAAGAAAAAGAATGGAACGAATGCCATCGCCATCATGGGTAGAGAATCGTTGGATATTGAAATACATCTCTGCTTGCCTCTTGGTCTGTGCTACCGCTGTGTACTTAATCCGTTTCTTGCTGGTCAAGTCTTATCAGCGGCTTTTCTTTGTTCGAACTGAAAGCTTCATTTGAGCGTTTACAAGTTTCACTTAACTTTCATTTAATGAAATTATTATAGTTTCAAATGAAATTTCAATTGATCAAAATCAAGATCTCGTTCGATTGTCAGATCTATAGTGATCCCATCATCAAAACGAAGATTTTGTTTAAGGTAGAAACCATGATTGAACTTTATTTAGATACTGCTGATGTGGCAGAAGTAAAACGCTTTAACCAGTGCCTACCGCTAAAAGGCGTGACGACAAACCCAAGCATTTTGGCGAAGTCAAAACAGGGACTGAATGAAACCCTAGCAGGCATGCAAGAAGCACTTGGCGGTACACCTCGCTTTCACGCTCAAGTCGTGAGTTCAACCGTCGAAGGCATGGTGGCAGAAGCACGCCAATTGAATGAATTGCCTTACGATATGGTGGTAAAAGTGCCAGCAACAGAAACCGGCTTAGCGGCAATTAAGCTAATGAAAAAAGAGGGAATTCAGGTTCTTGCTACCGCTATCTATTCAGCTCAACAGGGTTTCCTTGCGGCACTGTGCGGTGCAGACTACCTAGCACCTTACGTAAACCGCATTGATGCGATGAACGGCAACGGTGTTGAAGTGGTCGCGGATCTTCAATTGTTGCTCGATCAAAACCGACTACCAGCGAAGATTTTGGCAGCCAGCTTCAAGAACACTCAACAAGCGATGGAGGTGATGAAACTGGGCATCGAAGCCATTACATTGCCAACCGATGTGGCAGCGCAAATGTTCGCTCACCCAGCAGTAAAACCTGCGGTTGAACAGTTCGATAAAGACTGGAAAGAGACGTTCGGCGAGAAACTTTCATTTGAAAGCTAATTAAAAGTAAGAACTCAATATCTTAGTCAATAATAAGGGAATCTTAACTCACCCTGTGCGCCGGTGAGTTAAGATTCCCTTTTTGTATTTCATATAAAGAGGCGAGGTTTACAGCAGTTCTCTATTGGTCAGTGACCAAAGGTACACGCGCTTGAGTAAACTGATTTTGACCCTCTTACGAATACCTCGTTTGGAATGGCGGAGTCGGTTTGGTAGCACAATGGCTTTCATCTCGGTTTTCATTTCTTTTCCATCCACCAACACAGTAGACCTCCGATGCAGTAAGCCAGCAGATCTTTCCAATCAAATGTGGCGCCCAAAATTACAGCCAGAGGCGATGAAGATTCGATACCAAGCCAAGCTGCGACCTGAAGCAATTGCCCCAACTCGACGGCAAACGCAATCAACACCACCAGTGAAACCATCCAGTTAACGGGCATGGAGAACAAGCTTGCAAGAAAGTAGTAGAGCCAAACCACAACCAGAACATCACCAAATGTCGGACGAATAAAGCTGTCTCGAACATAGAGCGCAATAACGACCAATGTGATAAAACACACCAAGCTTTTCAGTCCATTTTTTGCAGAAAATTGCAGGCGGATAGCGCACGTTTCTTCCAACATATTGCTTGGCTGCCCTGTGAGAATTGCTCGTTTAAACATCTTCATGATTCGCCTTTGCGCTTTCTTCCGCTTTCTTATTTCGTGCGTACCAGTCGATGTTGCGTGTAATGACCATAGTGAAGCTCAAAATCGCGAAACACAGTAATGTCCCCATTACCAATGCGTAACTCTCTGCTTGTAGCAAGCCAAACAGTAATCCGTAGAGAGTAAGCAAACACGCTCCGAATATCGCGCCGTGTTTGGTGTTGCTCAACATACCGCTCACGTACACACTTAAAAGCCCCGTCGATGCGACTGCTGACACCACATACGCCCAGTTGAAGCCGAGGTGTTCACTCATCGAAATCAGCAATAGATAGAAAAGCGCTAAAGCCAGACCAATAAAACCGTATTGCACTGGGTGAACCGGACGCGCTTGGAACAGCTCCAGCAAGAAGAAACTCGCAAATACTAATGTAATAACCAACAGTGAATAGTTAACGGCTCGGTGAGATTTCAAATAGTGGTCTACGGGATCAATCAAATCTACGCCCATTTGTCGCTGTTCAAGCTCGTGACAAGCGTGATTCGATGACAAACAACTTTGGAACAGCTGCGCGATATTGGTTGAGAAGTTGTTGCTCGCCCATTGTGCTTTAAATCCATCTTCAGATACCTCTGACGAAACTGGTAAGTAATCACCGATAAAGCTTGGATGTGCCCAAGTTGAAGAGAATTCAACCGTTGTTTGACTGCCGATTGGTGTGACTTGAAGCTGACCCATACCTTGCAGCAAGAAGTTAAGATCGAAAGCCAAAGGTTGCTTTGCGTTTAGGTCTGCGAGTGTCAGAGCACTGTGGAAGCCTTGTGGTAGCTGATTTAACCCTGTTCCCGGTGCGACTTCGATATCAGAGCTCGCCATGGTCATGTCATCCAAACGAATCAATCCGCGGCTGTCTTCAATGCCAACCACTAGGCTCATGTTGTCAATATCAAGCCCCTGCAACGCCGCGAGCTCGTCTGCATCGAAAGTGCCTTTCAGTGCCACTTGTGCTTTGTATAAACGCGCGCGGTAAATGCCTCGGTACTTTTCAAAACTGTCCAGATTCGCGCTCATATCAAAAGTGCTAGGTAGGAGGAATTTACGACGCTCTTTAATCTGTACTTTGTCATCTCGGTAACTGGTTTCGGTGTAGTTAACCATGATGAACGGACCAATGATGCGCTGTTCGCCGCTGCTGCTGCGTGCGATGTCGTTTCTGACTTCATCTTGGCGATATGAGCGTTCTGAGATCAGCCCTGTGACCATTGAAAGCGGGATTTGCAGTAAGACAAACAAAAACAGCACGAAGGCGAACTTCGTGCCGAGTTGGTTATTGAGGATCTTTTTCATGTTTCATTCTCCATTTGCTGATGGGAGTAATCTAAATCAGCAATTTGGAGAACGAATGGAGCTAACGTGGAGTTTCTATGGAGTTGGTAAAACCAGCGTCACTTTCACGCCAGAATCGACGTTTTCGACTTGCAACTTACCCTTGTGCAGCTTGATCACTTGCTCAACAAAATTCAGCCCGAGCCCAGTGCTCTTAACACCATTTTCCCGAGCGAGGGAATAAAAGCGCTCGGTCAAACGAGGCATCGCATAGTCAGGAATGTGAGGACCTGAATTGAAAATCGACAAGCACACTTTCTCTTTCGCGACCTCAGCTTTCCATTCAATGCATCCCTCCGAATCAACAAAATCCAGCGCATTGTCCATCAAGTTAAAAACGGCTTGTTTCAGCAAGAAGGCATCACCAAACACGGAGAGATGGTCATCAATTTGGATTTTGGCAGTGACCGACTTAGCACTCAAACGCGCATCCGCCGATTCAACCACTTCATTGACCATTTGTTTTAGCGAGATAGCTTCGACTTGTTCTAGTTCAGGGCGCTTTTCAAGACGAGCAAGTTCTAGCAGCTTATCAATCAATGACTGCATGCGATCGCTTTCTCGCTCAATGTTGCCAGCAAAGCGTGTGACCTTTTCTTCAGGCAACGGCATTTGCAATATTTCACTCGCGCCTTTAATCGCTGATAACGGACTTTTCAGCTCATGAGTCAGCGTCTGTACGTACTCTTCCACATACTGTTTGCCATCGAGCTGGTTGCGCATTTTCTCTAATGCGTCGCTTAGCGTGCCGTACTCATAAAAGATACGAAATGTCGGCTTAGAGACCTTTTCGCCCTCACCCATTTTGGTCGCGTAGTCTTCTAGCTTGTTCAGTGCCGAGTGAATTCGCCAAGCAAACAATGCCCCTGCCAATAGCACTAAACCACTCATCCACACCATCCAAAACAGCACATTGCGTTTAGAAAGATCGATGAAGGGTTGTACTGAGCGATTGGATTTTGCCACCGTCACGCTGCCAATGATTTCGCCTTTGTGATAAATGGGTGCAGCAACGTGCATAACGGTTGAGAGCGGATCTTTCGGGTCTTCGATGGTACTGCGCGCACCGTATTGACCACGCAACGTGAGATACACATCGTTCCATTGCGAATAGTCTTTGCCAACATCTTGCTGCCAAGAATCCGCAATCACAATGCCTTGTTTGTCGGTGATGTAAATTCGATGGTTAATCGCTTTTTTGCCAATTTCCCAAATGCGCGCTTGAGGTTCTCGCTGCCCATAAGCCGCTAGCAGTTTGGAGAAGCGACTCTCAGACAACTTTCCGTTTGCAACGTCCTCTTCTGCCAATACCGCGAGCAAGTTCGCCATATCCACCAGCGTCTCTTCAGTGGTTTGACGCACGGTTGGCTTAAGTTCTTGGACGACAGTTTTGCTCACCATGTAAGCCGTCATCCCGACTAAGATGAAGTAGAGAAAAAACAGTCTGAGTCCAAGAGGGATCTTCGGCCAGCGATTCATCATTCACCTTTAATGCAGTAGAAGTAACCAAAGCCACGCTTGGTACAGATGCGTTCAGACATCCCAAACGGCTTCAACTTATGGCGAATAGCTTTGATATGAGTATCGATATTGCGCTCGTATGCGGCCTCTGGCGCCATGTCTGCCGCGACCATGAGCTGCTCTCGGCTCAATACATTGGAAGAGACAGAAATCAGTTTATCGAGGATCTTGAACTCCACCGCAGTTAACCCAAGCATTTGCCCGCCAACACCATAATCGAAGTTTTGCGCGACTAAATCATGGTTCAAATGAGGTTGTTCTGGAACAGCTACAGGCTCTGGTTTGTGCTCCATCATTGGCGCTTTAGCTTTGATTCGAAGTTTAATGCGAGCCAACATTTCACGCGGGCTGAATGGCTTAGTCACGTAATCATCCGCGCCAATCTCCAAGCCGACTACGCGGTCAATTTCATCGCTTCTTGCGGTGAGAAAGATAATGGGAATATCAGAAAACTCACGGATGGTTTTACATAATTCAAAACCATTGCCATCCGGTAAGCCTACGTCTAACACAAGTAACGCTGCAGAGTTATGCTGCAAAAAGGCCAAGCCCTCTCCTGCCGTTACAAACCACTCTGCGTGGTAGCCATCCATCTCTAATACATGAATCAGGTTCTCTGCGATGGCAGATTCATCCTCAATAATGACGACGGTTGATTGGTCGCTCAATGTTCTAACCTCACTGACGATACTTGTTTAGATGCACATCTTGTTCACTTACTTTGGCGCAAAGGCTATCGGATTGATACCACAAAGGCAAAATCCGTGAATAATATTAATCAAACACCCTCTCATTCAGCGTGGTGGACTTATCACTCACACTGATGAGTCACTACAATTGTGAATACAATGATTTCAACCATTGATATGAACAGTGTTCATTTTACACTCGAGTTATCAATTCGATTTTGTTTAAAGGACAGTAACTGATGAAAAGAGCGCTAATCCCCCTAGCTTTACTCACTTTGCTCTCTGGTTGCGCCAGCATGTCTCCGGATGAGTGCAAGACGGCGAACTGGTACAAGGTAGGTTATCAAGATGGCCGAGACGGCAACGATCCAAACGTTATCAATAGCTATACCGAAGACTGTGGTGAAGCGGGTGTGACACCAGACCGAGCGAAATGGAAAGAAGGCTTTGATAAAGGCACTATCCTATATTGCTCACCAGACAATGGTTACACTGTCGGTATCGAAGGCAAAGAATATTACGGCGTGTGCAGCAGCAAAGAGTTCATTGAAAACTACCAGTTAGGTCATCAAGAATATCAACGCCAGCAACGCATCCAAGAAATCGATACTGAAATCTCCGTCATCGATAATCAACTTGATGGCAACCCAGACAAAGACAATGCCAAACGTCTGAAAGAGAAGAGAAAGCGATTGGCTGACGAGCGTTCAGACCTGTTGTCGCCAACCATCAACTTGAATCTGAATTTCTAAATCGATTGGATTTAGCTTCTAAAAATTCATGGCCCTAGCTCAGTTCTAGGGTCATGAATTGACTGTTCGGATCGAGTTCGTAATCCCCAAACGGCTCGCAGTACACAAAGCCATGCTTTTCATACAACAGGCGCGCAGGTTTAAAAAATTCCATCGAGCCCGTTTCTAAACTCAAGCGCTGCAAGCCTTTTTGCTTCGCTTGCTCAATCACATGAATCAATAATTGAGATGCCACTCCTTGGTTTCTTGCCGCTGGCGTGGTGCGCATGGATTTCAGCTCCGCGTGTTGGCCATCCAACTCTTTAATCGCAGCACACCCCAACAGCTGCTCATCTTTCCATCCAGTCCAGAACGTTACGGCTGGTAGTTTTAGTTTATCCAGGTCTAACGCATGTACGCTCTCTGGCGGTGACGTGGCATACATATCTTGTAAGTGTTCTTCTAACAGCGCGATGACTTCTGGTCTTTCTAAATTATCGACTTCAATCTTCACATATCTTCCTTGATTTATTCATTTAATTGCATCGAATTTATTGCAAAAGCTGAGTGGATACAATCTTTACTAAGCCCTTTTTACAGCGCCTGACGCATGATGTGTTGGGGTCCAACTGGACCACCATGATAGAGCTCATGAGTATCTTCAAAACCAGCTTTGAGGTAACACTGATAAGCTGGCACATTTCGGCAGTTAACCGTTAGGTAGAGAAACTCAAACGTTGGATAGTGCAATTTAACAAAGTCCCCAAACAAGCGAATTGCTTGCTTGGCGATGCCTTTACCTTGATGGCGATGATCCACCAGCAAAGCACGCACGCCTAAACTGTTTTTCGGGCAAAAATCGTATTTCTCGCTGTAAGCTGCATCAAATAGAAAAAAGCCAACCACGTCATCGTCTGCCAAAATCAGATGCGGAAGTTCTGTAGGTTCAAGACATGTAAGCATTTCACCCACATCCGCGACCGTAAACTGCGATTGCTCTTCTAGCACGCTAAGTTCGCAAGTTTGTTTATGTCGCTCAGGCGAATACTTTTCAATAGTAATCATAATCTTCCTTGTTGTTTTTATGCTCAATTCATACAGGGTATGTCGTAAATAGAAATACCTAGTGTCGTATTTCCCACTCGCAGGCAAACGTTTAGCACTCTATTATCCTCACCATTCGATAGAGAGGTTTCCATGTCCCGTTTTTTACTTTGTAGTTTTGCACTCGTTTTACTCTACCCTACTGCCATTGATTTGTATCTTGTTGGTTTGCCTCAAATTGCGTCAGATCTCAATGCCAGTGAATCTCAGTTGCATATTGCGTTTTCGATCTATTTAGCTGGCATGGCTACCACCATGTTATTCGCGGGGAAAATTGCAGACTCTGTGGGACGAAAACCTGTTGCCGTCGTCGGCGCGATGATCTTCGTGCTCGCATCCTTTCTCGGCGGGATGGCTGAGCACCCAAACACTTTTTTGATTGCTCGCTTTTGCCAAGGCATCGGGGCTGGATCTTGCTATGTCGTCGCATTCGCGATTTTACGCGACACGTTAGACGATGAACGCCGCGCGAAAGTATTGTCGATGCTCAATGGCATCACCTGTATCATTCCAGTGATCGCCCCCGTGATTGGTCACTTGATTATGCTGAAATTTCCTTGGCCGAGTTTGTTTACCACGATGGCAGGAATGGGCATTCTCGTCAGTGTATTGGCCATTTTTGTTCTCAAGGAATCACTACCCAGCCAACAACGTGAAGAACAGACAGCGCCAGAGAGCCATCAAGATACTTTCTTCGAGCGATTTTTTATCAGTAGGCTGATCATTACTGCGCTTGGAGTGACCACCATTCTGACCTTTGTTAACGCTTCACCAATTGTCGTGATGAGCATGCTTGGTTTTGATCGCGGCGGCTATTCTTCCATCATGGCAGGGACTGCGACGATCAGTATGTTGATTTCGTTCTCGGCGCCATTGGCATTGGGGATTTTTAAGCAGCGAACCTTAATGATCACCTCTCAAGTATTGCTCGCTTGCGCAGCCATCGTGCTCAGTGCTGCCCATTTCCATGATGGACAATCTCTTTACTATGTATTCGGACTTGGGCTGATTTGCGCTGGCTTCGCTTGTGGCTTTGGCGTGGCCATGAGCCAAGCGCTCAGCCCATTCTCTCAACAAGCTGGCGTGGCGAGCTCGTTACTGGGCATTGCTCAAGTTTGTAGTTCAGCGTTCTATATTTGGTTTATGGGTTTCATCGGCGTTAGTGCTCTGAATATGTTGGTGTTTATCTTAGTGTTAGGTAGCGTAATCAGCCTTGCTCTAATACTATTGATTCCAAAGCCTGTTCACGATACCCATTATGAAGAAATCCCTAGCGCGACTTGACTTTAACTTACTGTTCACTCTGCAATTATTGCTGCAAGAACAAAGCGTCTCGAAAGCCTCGAAAAAGCTGAACGTTACGCCCTCTACCGTAAGTAAGTCGCTCAACAAACTTCGTCATTGGTTCGATGATCCTTTGTTTGTCAAAACACCTAAAGGTCTTGCGCCAACGCCCTTGGCGCAAAGCATGGAGCAAGATCTTGCAGAATGGCTGCAAATTGGCTGCCAGATTGCAGAAAAACGCAGCGATATTACGCCTAAAGGAGTGCGTTTTGATATCACGATTGAGTCGCCATTAGTGCTCACAATGCTGGACAGACTCATCGTCGCTATCCACCAGCGATACCCTGAAGCGAAAGTAAAAACCAGTAACTGGGATTACGACTCACTCGACGCCATCATTCGAGGCGAGGCGGATATCGGTTTTACCGGCCGAGAAAGCCACCCTAGATCGAAAGAGTCGTTGGATCTTCTGCCTTATTTCTTGGATTTTGAGATTCTATTTTATGACCTGCCGATGGTGTATTTACATAAAGATCATCCGGCATTACAGCAAGAGTGGAATCTCGAGACCTTTCTGAGCTACCAACACATCAATATTGTTTGGGAAAAAAGTGAAACTTGGGCGTTGGATGAAGTATTAACGGAACTAGGGCTACAGCGCTCTATCGGGCTGACGATGTCCAACTTTGAGCAATCTCTTTTTATGGCAGCGCAGCCGACGCATGACATGATCACCACCGCGCCGCACTATTGCAAAAGTTACACAGAAAAGCTGCATCTCGATTTGGTGTGCTTGCCAATTCCATTAGACCAAGCTCAACAAGACAAGTTACTGATTCCATTTACCATGATTTGGCATAAACGCAATGCGTACAATCCCAAATTGCTATGGTTGAAAAACACCATTAAGTCATTGTACAAACAACCTTCCCAACCACAGTAAGACTCAGGCTAAGGTCAGGTTTTCTCTGGTTATTTTTAATGACTTTCTTGCTCTGATAGCTATAACTAATCACTTTATCAACTAATAAAAATGTTCTTTTGGATCTACACTAGCTGTTCATTTACACGCTAAGGATCAAGGATGTCGACCTTCTTACTCACTGCTATTGCAATGCTGGCGTTCGCTGCCAATTCATTATTGTGCCGACTTGCATTGGCCGAAGGGTTAATTGATGCAGGAAGCTTCACGCTCGTTCGATTGATATCTGGCGCTGTTATCTTAATCGCATTGCTTGTCGTGAGAGGTCAGTGGAAAACCGATCGGCCAACGTCTCGCTTTCGCTTTTTTGCTGGCGTGGCGTTATTTGGTTACGCTGCCCTTTTCTCTTTCGCGTACTTACAACTGGCGACAGGAACCGGTGCTTTGCTTTTGTTTGGTGCCGTGCAACTTACGTTACTGGCAATCTATTGGTGGCAAGGTGAGCGCTTTCAGTTTCTCGAAATCATCGGTATCGGCCTTTCAATTGTTGGATTTGTTTGGTTGATGTTGCCATCTGCCACGCGCCCCGATATTAGCTCTGCACTTCTCATGTTGATTTCTGGCGTTTGTTGGGCTGCGTTTACTGCGCTCGGTAAACAAGCGCCTTCTCCAAGTAGTGGAATCACGTGGGGATTCATCGCTGCATCAATAATTGGCGTGCTCCTTTCGCCATTAATCTTGTCCTCAATCCACCTTTCTTTGAGCGGAGTGTTGCTCGCTATCGCATCTGGTGCCATTGCCTCTGGCCTTGGTTATACACTTTGGTACCAAGTCGTGCGTAAGCTCTCTTTACTTCAAGCCGCCGTCAGCCAACTTTCCGTGCCAGCCATTGCTTTGCTACTCGGCAGCATCGTACTCCACGAGCCTCTTTCACTGCATATTCTTTTAACCAGCGGCATCATTCTTGGTGGGATCGCTTTGGTTTTTTTATCTCGATCCAAAAAAACAAACGAACAATCAGCAAGCCGATAAAAAGTAATAACTTTCCCTCTCAAATACCCATTCATCATCTATGCTTTTTAAAGCAGTAAAGCTCATTGCAGATGGTACAAGTGGTCTGCTTTGGTACCAGGCAAAGAATATAAGGTGAGAATTGGCTCACACAATGCAACGATTTTGTTTCATAAGTGAGAATCATCACAGATCGCGAATTTGCTCGTTTTAGGCGTTTCACCAATAACGCCAAGGGCTAGCACGAGATCAAGCCAAATACGCACTTTTTGTTTTGACAAAGGGTTTACAAAGCACACTTTTTCACCCGCTATATTCCGCCCCCCGAATTTATTCAGAACAAGATTCTGATTATTCATATAAGAAATTCATCAACTTATAACGATAAGCCTGAGCAAACTTTGACACTATGAACGACAAAATAAAATTCGCTATTAAAGTATCGCTTAGCCTGACTCTGGCTTATCTGATCCCGTTTGCCATGGGTTGGCCGCAAGCATCGACGGCCGCAACTACTGTAATGCTGATTGCATCGACAGGCAGTCGTCGTGAATCACTCGCCAAAGGTACCTTACGCGTGTTAGGTACATTGGTTGGTGCCGTGGTTGGCTTGTTACTGGTGGGGTTGTTTGCTCAAGACCGCTTGCTGTACATGCTGAGCGTGTCGGTTGTGGTCTCATTCATTTTTTACTTCCGTAATGCCTATCAAAAAGATCCTACGCTACTCATGCTGACCGGTGTGATGACGTTGATGATGTCCAATGGCGGTGACGCAGAAGGTGCGTTCCTTTATGGCGTTGACCGCGCCTATATGACGGTGTTTGGGGTGGTGGTTTACACACTCGTGGGAACTTTCTTACTCCCGACCAAAACAGAACAAAACCTAAGACAGCTCATCGAACAACTCAACCAAGCACAACGCGCGTTGTTCACCGCTATCTTGCAAAATTTCGAGCAAAAATCGGCAGGGCAAATCTCTCCTCAAGAAGGCGGAGAAGAAAATCCAGAAGCGGAAGAGCCACAACCTCCTAGCGTGGACACTCTCATCGAACAGATGTTTGCCGCTCAAAATGCGCTCGAACAGCGTTTTTCCACGGTCAGTGTGGAATGCAGTGACGTGTCGGCCTACATGAAAGAGTGGCGCTTGGCAGTTCATTTGAACAAGCAGGTAACGCAACAATTGACCGTCGCGGCGCACAGCCACTTTAGCCACCAGCAAGACCGTGAAAGCATCAGCAACTTTGATCAAGCCGTGGCGGAAATTGACGCGCTATTTGATACCTGCCAACAAGTCTGGGACGAAAAAGAACCCGCTTATCGTGCTCAGGAATTCAAAGTCAAATACAACCAAGCGTTGCTAGAAGACGCAGCGCACCTAGAGAAAGGCTCTGCGCTTACGCTTGGTCACCTGTTGGAACTGATGCATCAAAATTTGTCGCGTTTAGCGGAGAGCATTAGCTGTATTGACTCTGTGACGAACAATGTCTCCTTTGACGTGCCGCTGCCGAAACCGAAAGGCAAGTTTCTATGGTGGGACGCAGAAAACTTTAAAACCGCGGTCAAAACCTTTGTCACTTATTGGGTTGCAGGACTGATTTGGATTTATTTCAATCCACCAGGCGGCTACTCGTTCGTGGTCTTCTCGACCATGTTTATGTCTTTGCTGTCGTTCGTGCCTGTGCACCCGATTTTGTTGCTAGTGCTTTTCACTTTCGGCTTCTTGTTCGCGGTGCCTTCTTACGTCTTCATTCTTCCGCAATTGGATCTCGGGTTAGAGCTTGGCCTGTTTATCTTTATCTACACCTTTATCGGTTTTTATCTGTTTAACGGGCCAGTGACGATTTTCTATATGATTGGCTTGTTTGTTCTCGGTTTAGACAACAACATGTTTTATCACTTCGGGATCCTCATGACGATCATGCTGTTGTTCTACATGGTGGTGTTCATGATTATTTTCGCGCACTACTTCCCGTTTAGCTCACGACCAGAACACCTCTTTTTGACCATAAAAGAACGCTACTTCCGACATACCCGAGAGCTGTTCACTACCTATCAACAGCAGTCTAGCTCGGTTATTACGCCGCTCAAACGGGCCTTACACTTGGTGACGCTCAATGTCTCATCGAAAAAGCTCAAAGTCTGGGGTTCGAAAATCAACCACAAACACTTTGATAAAACCACGCCAGAAGCGATTGGCGCGTTTAGCAAAGCGTGTGATGTACTCAGTAATCACATCAACATCTTAATGGCCGCCGAGAAAAAGTTGATGACCAATCCACTAATTACTCAGCTTCGCCAACAGCACCGCGATTCCATCATTCCTTTGATGGCGGGCGCTTTAGCCAGCCATCAAGCAACACAAGAACTCGACTCCGTATTCGACCAATACAGTCAAGATTACCAAACATTCGAAGATAAACTGGAAGATTTTTTTAGTGAGTTGGATTTATCTGACTACGCTTATTCAGAGATAGCCGGTTTTTATATCTTGCTGAATTTAAAACGGAACGTGTTCGAAGCAATCAAGCATTGCAAGCAAACCTACGAGGATATCGATTGGGTGAACTTACAACAGAAGCGTTTTTAAAGGTGGGGATATGATGCTTCCAAAACTAACCAAACCAAGCCTCGCCATACTTTCTTTGCTCGGACTCAGTGCGTGTACCACGGTAGGACCAGATTATGTTCATCCAAAGCAGGCGCCACTGCCAAGTGACTGGTCGGTGCAAAAAACAGCAGCCAAAGATACGCAGCAATCAGAGCAACAGCTACAACAATGGTGGCAGCAATTTAATGACTCAACTCTTAATCAGCTGGTTGAGTTGGCGAGCAAACAAAACCTCGATTTAGAAGCCGCAGGGCTACGAATTGTTCAAGCACGTTCATTCCTTGGTATTTCGACTGGCTTGCAATACCCACAAGTTCAAACCGTGTCAGGAAACCTAGCGCGTGCCTACGTAAATGATCAGGGCGTGAATAACGCCACTTTGTCGTTTGATGCTGCTTGGGAAATGGATGTTTGGGGCAAGTATGCTCGCGGAATTGAGTCGGCAGAAGCGGGTTACTACGCATCCATCGCATCGTATCACGACATCATGGTCACCATAACCGCCGAAGTGGCGCGCAATTACATCAACTATCGCACATTCCAAGAACGTATTTTGCTGTCTCGCCGCAATATCGAGATTCAAGAGCGTGTCGTCCGCATTACACAGGTGCAGTTCGACTCTGGCAACGTTACAGAATTGGACGTTCAACAAGCTAAAAACCAACTCTACACCACCAAAGCAGCGCTACCGAGCCTCGAAGTGGCAATGAAGCAATCACGTACTGTGTTGGCTTTGCTACTGGGTCTGTTACCAGAAGAAGTAGATGGACTGCTACAGTCGGATGGGATGCACAAGCAAATCGCTGAGTACGAAGCCCAGTTCAAATCAACGGGCAGAAAATCGGCGCTATCGGGCACCGACGAGCGCTCCATTGTGCCACGTCCACCGCTTTTGGATACGCAAGTGGATGCTAACTTAGTGATGCGACGTCCGGATTTGCAAGTCTCTGAGATGCAAGCTCGCGCGCAAAGTGCGCAGATTGGCGTGGCAGAAACCGCTCTGTACCCAAGCTTTTCGTTGTTCGGTTCCATCGGTATCGACAGTACGGTTCCCGATGGCAGCAGTTTCAGTTTTAGCGATTCGCTCACCATGGTGGTTGGCCCAACGTTCAGTTGGAACATTTTCCAATACGGACGCGTGAAAAATAACATTCGTTTCGAAGATGCTCGCTTCCAAGAAACGCTGACGAACTACAACAAAAAGGTACTGCAAGCCGTTAATGAAGTCACCAATGCAATCGAAGCGTATGACCTGTATTTGCAGCAAAAAGATTTACGCTTGCAATCGGTCAACTCTTCCATTCGTGCGTTCAACATATCCATGACACAGTACGAAAACGGACAAATTTCATTCGAACGTCTGCTTAACTCGGTAGAAAAAATGACCCGCGCAGAAGACAGCTACGCAACGATCAAAGGTAATGTTGCGAACCAAGTTGTCGCGCTCTACAAAGCCCTCGGTGGAGGCTGGCAAACCCAAACAGGCAAGCCTTTCATCAGTGAATCGATTGCCACGCAGATGACAGAGCGCACTGACTGGGGAAGTTATTTAAATGAAGAAAACCGCGTATTGCCGCCTTTGCGACTCGAAACTCCGGCTGAGACCAGTGATGAAAACAAAACGGAGGATCGGTAATGCCTCATGAACTCTCTTGGGGAGACGTTTACTTTTCTCCTACGCTACTCGTGCTCTTTCTCGCCGTCACGGCCACGTGGATAACGGTGATGATATTGAACAAGACACGTTTGTCTCGCTTCATCGCTTTTCCGTCTCTGACGTTTATTGCCATCATGGTCGGTTATGTGGTGGCCATCGACAGCTTTTATATTCAATTTTAGGTGCCAAACAAGATGAAAAAACTATTCGTAATCGCACTCAATCTTGTCATTCTTGGTGGCGCAGCTTGGCTCGGCTATCAAAAGTTTGAGGAATACTTTAATAACCCATGGACACGAGATGGGCAAGTGCGTGCTAACGTCATCAAAGTGGCTCCTCGCGTATCAGGCCCAATTGTAAATGTCGCGGTGCAAGACAACCAAGAAGTAAAAACGGGGGATTTACTGTTTGAAATCGACCCTGCGACTTACCAGGTTGCGTTATCTCAAGCCGAAGTAGCACTGGAGCGCTCCATTGTTAGCTCTCGCGGTAAAAAAATCGAATATGACCGCTTAAAAGACATTCGTGCCAAAGACCGTGGCGCGGTTTCTCACAAGGATCTGATTCGTCGTGAAATCGCTTACGAAGAGTCGCTACTGCAAATCAAATCTGCATAAGAGCAACTAAAATCAGCACGCCTTAATCTCAGCTTTACCAAAGTTTATGCGACCGTCGATGGTTTTGTATCTAACCTCGATATTAGAAACGGTACGCAAGCGGTCGCAAACCAACCACTGCTCGCACTGATCGACAAAAACAGCTTTTGGGTATTTGGTTTCTTCCGTGAAAACCAACTTGCGCAAATCGAACCTGGCAGCCAAGCGCGTGTCACTTTGATGTCTCACCCAGACACGCCAATTGACGCGACGGTTGACTCGATTGGTTGGGGTATTGCGCCCAAAGACGGCACGGTCGGCTACAACCTTCTTCCAAACGTAAACCCTGTTTTTCAGTGGATTCGCTTAGCACAACGTATTCCGGTGCGAATCTCCCTACAAGAACTTCCTGAAGATGTTGATCTTCGATTCGGGCTTTCTGCGTCCATCATGGTGATGAAAGAGTCATCCGCAGAAAGTGAACAATAACTAAGTGAGAAGAGCCATGGTCATTGGTAAAAACCTCAAAAATATTAATGAAGAAAACAACTTCTTCTATCTAACCTTAGCACTAGTGATTTTGTTGCTAGGGAGTGCGATGGCACAAGTCGTAGGTGAAGGGACGATTGAACACATACTTCAGGCTTTCACGGTTCTGACGTTTATCGTCTGTTTTGCGAGCCTTCGCTTTGACAAAACCTGGTCTCGTTTCCTCTACAGCCTGTTTGGTATTTGGGTTCTTGTGATTGTGATCAAGACCGTTTTCGACATCAGAGAGATGAATGTGGTGATGCTTGCCCTCACCTTTGCGTTCTTTTTCGGCACTTTTAAATCCATCGCAAGACAGATTCTTTTCACCGGCCATGTCAACAGCAACAAAGTCATTGGCTCGGTCGCGCTTTTCTTGCTGCTTGGTCTGATGTGGGCGATTGCCTACCTCATTCTGCTTGAGTTTTCGCCTGAAGCCTTTACCGGTATGGAAGCGATTTCTTGGGGGCAGAACTTCTCCAATGCAGCGTATTTCAGTTTCGTTACCTTAACCACGCTCGGTTATGGCGACATTAGTCCTCTAACACCACTGGCTCAAGTCGTGGTGTATTTAGAGGCCATCACAGGTGTTTTTTATATGGCGATTGTTGTTTCAAGTCTCGTCAGTTCTAACATTGATCATCAGGTAAACAAAAATGGATAAACAATCGGTAAAAATCGACAGTAAGCTTTTCATCAGTAATATGGTGGAATCGGCAATACGCATTGGCTTGATCTTTGTCTTGCTGATGTTTACGTACGACATCATCAAACCCTTCATCCTTCCGGTTATTTGGGGCGCTATTATAGCCGTCGCTTTAATGCCGCTTACCCAAAAATTGCAGCGTGTATATGGTGGTCGCAGAGGTCTGGCAGCCACAACCATTGCTTTACTTGGTATTGCCCTCCTTGTCACACCACTTGTTATGGTATCAGGCTCCATTGTGGATGGTGCAACGCACGCGCTTGAAGTACTACAAAATGGACAAGTGAAAATACCAGGGCCAAAACCTTCCGTAGCGGATTGGCCTATCGTGGGTGATAAGCTCTACGAAGTGTGGACCCTATTCGCTACTAATCTTGAGCAAGCGATTCAAACCTTTATGCCACAAATAAAGGCAGGACTCACATCTTTACTGGGTACACTTGGGGGCGTATTGGGAAGTTTACTGCTTTCAATCTTGTCACTTGCGATTGCAGCAGGTTTCATGACGTACTCTGAATCTGCAGCATCAGGCTTAAGAACCATCGCGATTCGAACCGCTGGTGAAAACGCAAAAAGCTGGACCACGCTTATCGCTGCGACAATTAAAAGCGTACTGCTTGGCGTAGTCGGTGTAGCGGCGATTCAAGCACTGTTGATCGGTGCTGGTTTCTTCGTATTTGGCGTTCCGGCAGCAGGTTTACTCACACTGCTTCTAATGATTTTATGTATCGCTCAGCTCCCGGCGTTGCTCGCAGTGCTACCTGTGATTGGCTTCATGTACATGACCCAAGACACCTCAACAGCAACCATGTTTACTGTTTGGGTCGTAGTTGCGGCTCTTTCTGAAAACCTGTTCAAACCAATGTTAATGGGACGTGGCGTCGACGTGCCAATGCCTGTGATTCTGCTCGGTGCCATCGGTGGTATGCTTTTCTACGGCATCGTTGGTCTGTTCTTAGGTGCCGTTATCCTAGCAATTTGGTATGAGTTATTTGTTTGGTGGTTGAGCATTGAGAAAGCACAACAGCAAGAAGAAATGGCAGAACAACAAGACGCTTCTGATGACCAATCAGAACCTGGACACGGTGCTGGCATTTAATAAATCAATAAGTTAGAAAGAAATTTAATCCATAACTTATGATATCAAACCGCTGCATTTCAGCGGTTTGATTCTATTTGGATCACAGTTTCGTCGTAATAAATGCGATAAAAATGACGTTCTTGTTAAATTTTCATACTTATTACACTTGGGAGTTGCAATCGGGCAATGAACGATGCACTCTCGATGACCACTAATTTGCTTAGGATAAAAACAATGAAATTGATCAAGCCTTTAACTTGTGCGCTTGCTCTCGCAATGAGTGGCATGGCATTCGCAGATGTAACCGTGAGTGTTCCTGACAACGTTTCAGTATTAGCGGCTAACGGTGAAAAAGCAGATCTTTCGGGTGGTTTTTTCGCCTCTGAAAGAACACTGACGTTACCTGATGGCCTTAACCAAGTCGTATTTCGTTTCGCCCCTTACTTCAACCAAGGTAATGACCGTTTAAGTGTTGAAAGCGATGTTATCGTTACACGATTTGACGCGACCAATGCCGAACTCACTCTACAAATGCCAGAATACCGCAACCTACGTGATGCGGAAGAGAAGATCAAAGACTTAGATTGGAAACTGGTTGATGATTCTGGCAACGCAATCGCGGTTGACCAAGACAAGTTGCTCAAACCGGGTATGCAAATCGGTCGTGATTACGTACGTGAAATCGAAGATTATAACCAAGCTGGCGGTGCAGCAGCCGTGGCTTTTGCTGGCGCAGCAACCATGCAGCCAGTCACGCTTCCTGCAAAGGTTCCTGCGGATATGAAGCAAGTGAGAGCAACTGCGGTTAAAGCGGATTCGACAGCTGAAGAGATGCTGCACTTCTGGTACCAAAAAGCAGACGCAGAAACCAAAGCTCGCTTTAAGAAATATGTTAATCAACAGTAAATCTGGTTAACTTTATCGATATTAAAAAAGCCACTTCACGTGGCTTTTTTGATCAAAAATTAGGAAGCTTGGACAACTTTAGTATTGGCGATCAAGTCATGCAACAATCGTCGCTCCGGATGAAAGAACAACAATGCCAAATTTACCAACGGGATCCCCGGAATGAGCATCTCCAGCAAGTAGCTAATAACAAGCCTTAACCCTGCTGTAACTTTCGTTGCCTTACTATCATTTTTCATTACAACTTTAATACCAATCATGCGCATACCAATGGTTTGCCCATGACTCAATGCATTCCAGTTGATCATTAAAACCGTTGGTAAAGAAAGCAAGTAAAACGCCTGAGTTTCACGAACAAGCGTGAGGTTATCTGCTAAAGAGAGCTGAAAGTCGTTAAGAAAAGAGTTAATACTCAATGCAATTATTAACACGACCACCATCGTAAAGAGCAGGTCGATAAAACCAGCAATGATTCTCTGTTGCTTGCTCGCGATAAAAGCATACATGGACTTCAGTCACCTCAATGTAATTGGTTAAGCGAGAATGACTGAGTGTACAGACGCGCAATGGTGAGCGCAGTTTAGGTATTGCCAACATAATATTCAACTAAGAACATACTAAATCGCGGTCGTATCTCAAAAGTAATCATTACATCTTGAGCATAACCGTATCAATTTAACAAAACGCTACCAGTAACGTTCGTAAATGATATTTCCCCCAGTTTGATGGCGATACTTTTCCAAGCCTAGCTCTTGTAAAACGGGCACGGTATCTTTGATCATTTGTGGATTCCCACACATCATGACAAAGCTACGCTGAGCTGAGAATGGCGCATCAGCGGCGTTGGACAGTAAACCCGATTCGATGAGTTCAGGAATTCGGCCTTGTAATTTACCATCAACCACTTCCCTGCTGACTATCGGTATATACTTTAATCTGCCTTCATATCGTTGCTGAAGCTGTTCAATTAGGTATTTATAAACCAGATCTTTTTCGAAACGAACGGCATGAACCAGCACAATGCGCTCATTGTGAGGCGGTAAGTTTATATCATCCAGCAGCGACAAAAACGGTCCAATCCCCGTACCTGTAGATAGCAGCCACAGGTCATGAGCCTGTTTAGGAATAGAATCATGGATTAAATCGCCATGTGCGGTGGTACCGACATAAATGCTATCACCAGATTTAAGCTTTTGGAGCCGTGGAGAAAGTTGTCCTTGAGGGTCGGCTACTATTAGAAATTCCAACCAATCGAATTGCTCGCTTGGCGCATTAACCACAGAGTAAGCACGGCTGATCGGCTTACCTTCATCATCAAGCAAAGCAAGCTTGGTGAATTGGCCAGCTTTAAAGGAAAGAGGCGCGCCAGATATTCTCAAACTGAACAGCTCACCTGTCCAATCAATGCGTTTCTCAACTCTTGCGAGGTTGAAACCTTTGAGTTCAATCATGAGACACCTCCTATCTGGTTACTCTTAGTTAAACTTACGCCTTCAACTCGATTATGTAAAGTTTCTAGTTTACATAATCAAACCACTATTTCATTTCACATTTTAAAAACAATTTTATTACATATTAAATGATTACATCTAGAATAAATGCTCAAAGTGATAAGTCGCGTCGCAATTTGTGGCAAAGCAGATGAAAAAGGAGCAATAGAAATGGACACACTGTTAAAGGACTTTCCCGTTATCACAGAGATAAAAGTCGCATGGGGTGAAATGGATGCTCTGCAACACGTTAATAACGTGGTCTATTTTCGCTACTTCGAGACCGCACGTTTAGATTACTTCAACAAAATTAACCTGCTGGTCGACCTGCAGACCTCGCAAATTGGGCCAGTACTGAGCGAGACTCAATGCCGCTACAAATTGCCTGTTACTTACCCAGACACGCTATTAGTCGGTTCTCGCGTAATCGACATGCAAGAAGATCGCATCACGATGGAGTACCAAGTGCTGAGTAAGAAGTGGGGTAAAATTGCGACCATCGCGACCGCCACTGGTGTGATGTTTGATTTTAAGAACAACGTTAAAGCTGCGATTCCAGATCACGTTCGCCAGTCGATTTTAGACTTGGAAGGAACCGTGGGTAGTACGCATCATTTGGAGTAGCAATAAACGAGAGATTAAAGGCGAGGTTCCCGACAGCGCTTCTTCATCGCTATCGGGAATGATGCTGAGGTACCATTCCAACTTACGTAATAAGAAAACTAGCGTCACTCTAATGAGCCTAAGTGAATCATTCGAAACCTCGCTAAACGTAACAGCAGCGCGACTCTTCCAGCCTACGCGATAAGAAAGGCTACGTCATTCTAGCGAGCCATAGCGAGACTAAGAATCTACTTACCGCTTGCAGCAGACCATAAAGCCATGAATAAACTCAATACAATCTGAGAGTAGATTCTTAATCACGCTCGTTCCTCGCGGTTCAGAATGACGGTTCGAGATTGGCTCTGATCTCTACAAAACCATCTAAAAAAGCGATTGCAGACAAGCCTAAGTGACCATCCGGAATTTCGCTTTAGACGTAACAGTAGAGCGACTCTTTCAGCCCACGCGATAAGAAAAGCTACGTCATTCTAACGAGCCAAAGCGAGACTAAGAATCTACTTGCCGCTTGCTGCAGACCATAGAGCTATGAATAAACTCAATACAATCTGAGGGTAGATTCTGAATCACGCTCGTTCCTCGCGGTTCAGAATGACGGTTCGAGTTTGGCTCTGAGCTCTACAAAACCATCTAAAAAAAGCGATTCCAGACAAGCCTAAGTGACCATCCGAAATCTCGCTTGAGACGCATCAGCAGCGCGACTCTTCCAGCCTACGCGATAAGAAAAACTTCGTCATTCTAGCGAGCCAAAGTGAGACTAAGAATCTACTTACCGCTTGCAGCAGACCATAGAGCCATGAATAAACTTAATACAATCTGAGGGTAGATTCTGAATCACGCTCGTTCCTCGCGGTTCAGAATGACGGTTCGAGTTTGGCTCTGACCTCTACAAAACCATCTAAAAAAGCGATTCCAGATAAACCTATGTGACCATCCGGAATCTCGCTTTAGACGTATCAGTAGAGCGACTCTTCCAGCCTACGCGATAAGAAAAACTTCGTCATTCTAGCGAGCCATAGCGAGACTAAGAATCTACTTACCGCTTACTGCAGACCATAAAGCCATGAATAAACTCAATACAATCTGAGAGTAGATTCTGAATCACGCTCGTTCCTCGCGGTTCAGAATGACGGTTCGAGTTTGGCTCTGATCTCTACAAAACCATCTAAAAAGCGATTCCAGAAGAACCTATGTGACCATACGGAATTTCGCTTTAGACGTAACAGTAGAGCGACTCTTTCAGCCTACGCGATAAGAAAAGCTACGTCATTCTAACGAGCCAAAGCGAGACTAAGAATCTACTTACCGCTGCTGTAGGCCCATAGAGCTATGAATAGACTCAATACAAGCCTGAGGATAGGTTCTGAATCACGCTTTAAACGTAACAGCAGAGCGACTCTTCTAGCCTACGCGATAAGAAAAGTGGCGTCATTCTAGCAAGCCAAAGCGAGACTTAGAATCTACTTACCGCTTGCTGCTGGACATAGAGTGATTAGCAAAACGTCTCAATATACAGCGCTTCGACTTTGTCTCTTGCCCATTGCGTTTTACGCAAAAACTTCAGAGAAGATTTGATCGACGGATCTTTCTTAAAACAGTTCACTCGAATGCGCTCATACAGGCCATTCCAACCAAAGTGTTCAACTAGTCGGGTGACGATTTTTTCTAAACTCAACCCGTGAAGTGGGTTATTCGGCTGCTGTTGGCTCATGCTATTGATCCGGTAAAGTGAAGTTTCGCGCTAATCTAACTCAAACTCGCCGTGCAACCTAATGTTTTAACCTTGAATTGGCCTACGACTCTCCCCTATAGTAGCCCAAACTTCTTAAAAGCCCTTTTCATTATGAAAGCCCTCAACGACCTCAATATTTTTGTCGAAACCGCGCGCCAAGGCAGCTTTTCAAAAGCCGCTAACAGCATGGACATGACACCTGCCGCCATTAGCGCATCGATTAAGCGTCTTGAAGGGCAAATCGGTTTCCCACTGTTTGTGCGTTCCACCCGAAGCCTGCGTTTAACCTCAGAGGGCGAACTGTTTTTAGACAAAACCACGCAAGCGTTGGCAACATTGCAAGAGGGGTTGGATCAGATCTCAAGCGCGCGTGGCGAGTTATCTGGTCAACTGCACATTACTGCACCCTCCGATTTTGGTCGCAATATGTTGCTCGATTGGGTGGATGAGTTCATCGGTCTCTACCCAAATGTTTCCATTAAACTAGAGCTGTCCGATAGCTTGACGGATATGTACACCAAGCCTGTCGATATTGCGATTCGCTACGGCGAGCCGGCCGACTCCAATCTGGTCGTATTGGCATTATGTGGGTCAAATGAACGGATATTATGTGCATCGCCAGAGTACGTAGCTACACATCCAGAACTCGCCTCTCCTGCCGATTTAACGCAACACAACTGCTTGTGCTACATGGTCGCGGATTCGGTCTACAACAAATGGACGCTCACGCGTGGCAGCGAGAAAGAACAAATCGTGGTCAGCGGTAACTTGTTGAGCAACGATAGTGACTTGCCACACCGGTTAGCGATCAAAGGCAAAGGCATTGCGAATAAATCATTGATGGACATCAGCCGAGACTTAATCGAGGGAAGATTGGTGCGAGTGTTACCAGAGTGGGATTGCGGCCCAGTGCCGCTCTACATGGTGTGCGCCGATCGTCGATTATTGACGCCAACGATTCGGACTTTCCGCGACTTTATCCAACAGAAATGCTGCCAGCAACGCGCCAACGTGCTGGCAACCTTCTGTAATTAGGCGATAAATCGAAGAGGACGAATCTGGGTATATTCAACCCAATCATTCTCTTCCAATGTTTCAAGAAACGTCGCCATATGCGGGCTTTGCAAATGCTTATCCAAGGCCTCTTGCGATGCCCAGATTTCTTGGAACATAAATAGGCCTTCAACTTTCTCGTCGAGATACAACTCGTATTGGCAACAGCCTTCTTCTTTGCGAGTTGGCTCTAGTAAACCAGAAAGAAAATTCGCCACCTGATCCTTACGGTCTGGATAGGCTTTCACTTCTGCGACTAAGTGGATCATCGTTTTATCACTCTTTTGCGATTTATATATTGATTACAGGGTTCTACGTCACCTGTAAGTAAGCTCGAATTAGATCTCGGTGAATACGGTTTCTGCGTCCCAGCGAGACTTTGGCGTTTTCGCGTTGAAGTCATCTTCCGCGTGGTAGCCAAGCGGCACGATTACAACGCTAGTGTAACCTTTTTCACGCAAGCCAAATTCTTCATCCAGCACTTTTGGATCAAACCCTTCAATTGGTACTGCATCGATTTCTAACGTCGAAGCACCCAACAGCAACGTACCCACGTTGAGGTAAACTTGTTTCTCCATCCAATGGTTTGCATCTTTCAAATCAAAACGGTGCATGTTCACAAAGTAGCTACGACCACCGCGCACAGCCGCTTTCGCTTCTTCAGTTGGGAATCGACCATCTTTTTCTTCTTGCACCATTAGCGCTTCAATGTAGTCGTTATCAATGCCTGTTTTTGCACAAAACACCAATACGTGAGAAGCGTTGAGAATCTTCGCCGCGTTAAACGCGTAATTCTCTTGCGCCGCTTTAGCGATGCGCTGCTTGCCTTCTTCTGTGCTTGCCAGAATGAAATGCCAAGGCTGGGAGTTCACACTCGATGGACTAAAACGAATCAGCTCTTTAACTGCGTCGATTTTTTCTTGAGGTAGCTTGCGCGTTGGGTCAAACACTTTCGTTGAGTAACGAGATTTTGCAGCTTGTACGATATCCATGAGGTTCTCCAATTAATGAATTTAAGCTGTGTAACAGCATAACCTCATGAGATAAAGGGAAAAACCGATTTCGATTAAAAACATTTTCAAAATAAATTTGAAAATAAAACGATAAGAAAGGCTTTGAGCGTTCTCACTGAACTTCTTCATCTTTTCAGCAATAATGCATGTTTGCTCGCAACCAAACTCAACTCATGCTGCCTCAAGATAACGTTATTACATCCTTTCTGTGCAAAAAGCTCGGTCACAATCACCTTCGAATTGCCGGCGAATATTGGCACATTGAGAAGTTGGTGGCCTTGCAATGCATGATGTTGAAAGAAGCGCCTAACCTCCAAGAAGGGCTGCTTTGGTGGAGCAAAAGTGTCTCATTATTCGACCGCCGTTTGTACGTCACATTGCAACATGGTGATGCCCAAATCCATCTGCAAGTCGAATGTAGAACGGGCGATATGCCAAATTGGGCGGAGTCGGTGTTTGGCTTGCTCAAAATGCAGTTGGAAATGCTTGAGTTAAGCGAATCAATACAGGTACAAGTTCACGCCAACAATCCACTCGCGGCCAATATTTTTCTAGAGGAAACGCGAGATTCTAAAACGAGTTCAAGCGTGTTTGAACTGGTGAAACATGTTTATTTGCTGCTTTCTCACCAACCAATTGAACAGCCAGAATTGCTGAGTGTTTTGAACGCCTTGTTCATCAAAAACAGTAATTACGCGCTCAAGTTAGAGCAAGCGGCAAGGCAACTGGGCGTCTCCAAACGCACCTTGCAACGTCGACTGCAAGAAAAGCAAATGAGCTACTCTCAATGCGTTGATTTCGCTAAAAGAAAGCAAGCACTCACTTTGCTTGCCGACACCCAACTCACAACGCAGCAAATCGCCTATCAACTTGGTTATGAAGAACCTTCGAACTTTCACCGCACTTTTCGTCGTTGGTATCCGTTTTCACCCATGCAATATCGCCAACAATGTTTGGATAACCGAACTCAACTAAATCAACAACCGATCCGCTTATACTACGCCAAAGCCAATACCTTCGACGATAACCACATCGACCAACCTGTCGGCAAAATCTGGATGGAAGTGGACAATATTGCGTTTGAAAAAGTGGTCTCGGTAGAATGCCGTGACCGTGATGGCGCATGGCGGCGCTACCCCGCCTTCTTCGAGCGTTTTTTAAGTCATGGTACCGAGCTATGGGCAACGACCGAACTTCCGGTAGCGCATCCCCTTACCTTTCGCCTGTGTTATGAAGTCGATGGAGAACGTTACATTGAGAATAACCACCAGCGTGATTATGTGGTTTCTAAGGGGCTTTTAATTGGCGCAACGGAATATATTGTCCCGACTCGGCAGCTTATTAATATTGGGGCGCAATACACGCTCTTTATCGAACTGGCATGCCGACTTGAAAACGTTGTGAGGATTGACTGTTACGCCGATGATGACCCCACACCTCACGCAATGCGCTTGACCCAACACTCGCAACATTATGCTTGTTGGGTGCTGCAATTATCGCTCACTCAAACTGCAAAGCAGTGCCGTTTCCGCCTTTATGATGAATCCGACAACGAGCTCGCGAAAGAGCATTACCCGATACAATATCCTATTGTGCAACCGCTCAATTAAAACTGTCGGTCAGATCAAAACCATCACTTCGTGACATCATTTCACGTCTTTTTTGGCGTGAGATGACACTCTCAATTTCAAACCTTTGCTTTATCGTTTCTGCATTGCTGCATAACGGAGGCAAAAACTGTGTTTGAAACTCTACCTAAACCAATGAATAAAATAAAAATACTTCCTTTAGCGATCGCTCTTGCTCTTTCTGGCTGTGGAAGCGACGAAACCACACCAGTCGATACAGGCAGCCACGTGGCATCTCCTGATTGGCAAGATCAAATCATTTACTTCCTGATGATCGACCGTTTTAACGACGGCGACAGCGCTCTTAATGATCAAGGGCAAAACGAATTCGATCCGACTTCGGATAAAAAATTTAGCGGCGGCGACCTCGTTGGTGTGAGTGATAAGTTAAGCTACATCGAAGATCTCGGTGCCACATCGATCTGGATTACTCCGCCAGTTGCTAACCAATGGTGGGATGCAGAGCAAAACTACGGCGGCTACCACGGGTACTGGGCGCGCGATTTCCAAAAAGTGGATGAGCACTTTGGTGACATGGAAAGCTACCAAGCGTTAGCACGCGAAGTGCATGCGCGTAACATGTTCTTAATTCAGGACATCGTGACCAACCATGTAGGCAACTTCTTCACCTACGATGATCCTTACAGTTATGATCCAAGCCTACCTTGCCAAGGCTTCCGTTTGATTAAAAATGCACTACCCGCCGGGCAAGAACTGCCGTACCCACTCAACATGAACGAGTGTAAAACAGACGGCACAGGCAGCTACCACTGGACGCCGACCATCACCGACCACAACGATCCAGTACAAGAAAAAACCTGGCAGCTCTCTGATTTGGATGACCTTAATACGTCCGATCCTGAAGTACGCGCTTATCTAAAAGAGAGCTACCGAAAATGGATTCGCGAAGTCGGCGTCGACGGATTCCGTATCGATACGGTGAAGTTTGTTGAACATGATTTCTGGAATGACTTCCTACACGCCGACGATGGTGTGATGACGCAAGCGGTTGATACCGGTCGCGATAACTTCCTGACCTTTGGTGAAGTATTCGAAACATCTACGCCTTACCACACCGAAGGCGAAGAGAAGATGCTGACTTACATCGGTGAAAGTGGCTCGCCGAAACAGCTAACCTCGGTACTGAACTTCCCATTGCAAGCGACCATGACGCGCGTATTTGCATCAGGGCAACCGACCGACTATTTACGTTTCCGTCTTGAGAAAATGATGGACATGTTCCCAAATCCATACATCATGCCGAACTTCATTGATAACCACGATATGCCACGTTTTCTATCGCAAGGCAGTGTCAACGATATGAAGCAAGCTCTGATCACAATGATGGCGGTACCGGGCATCCCTGTGATTTACCAAGGTACAGAGCAAGCGATGCCAGCAGCGCGCGATGCGATGTTTGCTGGCGGTTACCGTGAAGACGGCGACTACGTAGATTCATTCGACCAAAACAGCGAGATGTACTTGTTCATCCAAGAGCTTGCTAAGTTACGTACCGAAAACAAAGTCATGACACGCGGCGAAATGAAAGTCATTGGCAGCGATAAAGCTGGTGCAGGTGTGTTCGCCTTTACCCGCACTTTGGATAACGACGAAGTCTTAGTGGTAATGAACACATCTAACTCCCCAATGTTGATGAACCAACTCGATGTAGAGCAAGCGGGCGGCACCGTTTTCCAACAACAAATCATGTCGAACTGGGCAGAAGCTCCAGAACAGTTAATCGCCGATGAAAACGGTCACGTAACCCTTGAGCTACCAGCCAAATCTGCCGTGATTTACTCGAAAACTAACGACATCCAATCGGTAGAGACCCCAGATCTCAACATCCAACTGGCACAGGATTGGGAAGGACAAACCATCACTGATGACATCGTGATTACTGGTACTGCTAACGCAAACGAGAAATTGAACCTTGTCGTGGACGGTAATCTAGAAACCGCACAAGCCATTACCGTAAGTGCTGACGGTCAATTTAGCGTGACTTTATCTACCCGTCACTTTGCAATTGGCGAGCAACAGCACCGCTTCGCGATTTACTCCACTGAGAAAAAAGCGGGCATTGAAGATGTAAACTTTGTGTCGGACTTAAGCTGGTCAAACACGCCAGACGACACTATTGATGACGCAGGCGATGCGCAAGATGGCATGGGCGGTCCTAACGGTAACTACTCGCTACCAACGGATCCAACGTTCGATAAAGATAACAGCCAACTCGCAATCAACAAAGCTGAGGTATTTACCGTCGGCAGTAACGTGCGCTTGACCTTCACTATGGACAAGATCACCGATACTTGGTTGCCACCAAACGGCTTTGACCACGTTGGTTTCACCATCTTCATTGATTTACCGGAAGAAGCGGCAACCAACCTAACGGAACTGCCTAAGATCAACGCTTCTATGCCAAGCGGAACATGGAGTCGCAATGCCGTGGTCTTCGGCTGGCAAAGTTCGATTTACAACACTCAAGGCGCAAACGCGACGACATGGGGAGAAGCCGTAACGCCAGCACCAACAGTGACAGTAGACAAAGCCAACAACACCATTTCAATGGACTTTGCTAGCGATGCACTAGGCCGCCCAGATTCGCTCGATGGTATCCGCTTCTATGTCACGACTTGGGACTTAGACGGCCTTTCGGCAACTTACCGTCCGCTAGAACAAGACAAAGGCCCTTGGAACTTCTCCGGTGGCGCATCGGATGAAAGTAAGATTTGGGACGATTTACCAATCATCACCTTGTCGGAATAAACCGTTAAATAAAACACCGCCCAGCGTTTAGCTGGGCGGCCATCAACAAAAAAATGCAGAAAGACACTTCTGCTCGTTTTTATTCTAGTTAAAGAACGATTTCACCCACAGCACCAGACTGTCCCAAAGCTGAGCGAACCACGAGCCCTCTTCTACTGCTTGGCTGCTGACCAAGGGATAACTCGCCACGGTACTGTCATCGCTTTTCCAAACGACCTTACCAATCTCATCTCCTTGCGCGATCGGCGCAATCAACGGTTCATTTAACACCACACTCTTATCAAGCCCAGCCGTCATTGAACGAGGCAGAGTGAGATAGGCATCTTTAGCAAAGATCGCCTCAACTTGATTAGCATTTCCCTTCCAAACGCGAACTTTAGACTCAACTTCCCCCTGTTTAGCAACTTGCTTGGTGTCATAAAAGCGAAAACCATAGCTGAGTAGATTCTTCGATTGGCTGATCCGAGCCTGTTTAC
This sequence comes from Vibrio sp. 1167, assembly GCF_033340375.1. Classification (NCBI taxonomy): domain Bacteria; kingdom Pseudomonadati; phylum Pseudomonadota; class Gammaproteobacteria; order Vibrionales; family Vibrionaceae; genus Vibrio; species Vibrio sp. 1167. The sequence goes on from NZ_JAWOWK010000001.1 coordinate 618,782, forward strand.
TTGGCGTACCCATCACCACCGAGATAAGGCGCATTCTTCCTTCTTTGGCCGAGCTCACCAAGCTGTATCCGGCATTGCTGGTGTAGCCGGTTTTTCCCCCGTCGACATCAATGGAATTGTCCCACAACAACTTATTGCGGTTGTACTGCGTAATGTCGTTCCACTTGAAGACTTTCTCACTGTATAGCGCGTACACATCAGGAACATCGCTGATGATCGACTGCATGAGTCTTGCCATATCGGTTGGTGAGGTTTGGATGCCATCACTATCAAGACCATGGGAGTTCACAAAATAGGTGTCTTGCAGTCCTAATTTCTCCGCCCAACCATTCATCAAGGCAACAAAGCCGCGTTCACTGCCTGCAACATGCTCAGCCAGTGCAACGCACGCGTCATTTCCTGATTGGATGATCACGCCGCGCATTAAGTTCGCAACACTAATTTCATCTTTCGGTTTGATGAACATTTTAGAAGAACCGGGAAACTTGGCCGACCACGCGTTTTCGCTCACGGTGACAACATCATCCCATTTCAAACGCCCCGCTTTGATTTCTTGTCCAACTACATAAGCGGTCATCAACTTGGTTAAACTCGCCGGAGCAAGGCCTGCTCGCCCGTTATACTCGGCAATAATGGCACCGGATTGAAAGTCCATTAATACGTAGCCTTTTGCCTGTAACTGAGGTGGGTTGGGCGTAACAACGGCAAAAGTAGGTACGCTTATTAAACAAGTCACAATTGTCCATCGAGCCAGTGACACTTTCATCCGACTTCCTCCATGCTCTTACTTTGTCGCAACTCTATTGAGCATAGCTCACTCAACCAGTTGCACCAGTCGCTAATCGTTTCATTTTCTTGAACTTACATTGATTTGACCAAGGTATAGAACTGAAGAGGCAATTGGGAAATAGCGTTGGTTCTTCGCGCCATTCGCAGTAAAGTAGCGCTACCCCTCAATAAGGAAATAAAGATAACAATGAACGCTCAATCATTTATCGACGCAGGATTGCATTACACTCCCCACAGTTTTACCGTTCCTCTGGATTACCAAGACGCAAGCAAAGGCACCATTAGAGTCTTCGCCCGTTCGGTTTGCCTAGTTGGCGATGAAGAATCGACCAAACCTTGGTTGGTTTACTTTCAGGGCGGGCCTGGCTTTCCCTCTCCACGTCAAAACGGCAATAATGGCTGGGTAAAACGCGCCCTGCAAGAGTACCGAGTTTTGCTTCTCGACCAGCGCGGTACGGGCAACAGCAGCGTAATTAATCACCAGACGCTTGCTCACCTCACGCCAGAGCAACAAGCAGACTACTTGAGCCACTTCCGAGCGGATAACATCGTGCGCGACGCGGAATACATTCGTGAGCAATTTGGCGTCGAAAAATGGGCGACCTTAGGTCAAAGCTTTGGTGGGTTTTGCTCCCTCACCTATTTGTCTTTGTTCCCAGACAGCTTGCTACAAAGCTACATCACAGGTGGCGTGCCATCAGTCTCACGTCATGCCGACGATGTGTATGAAGCCACTTTCAAACGCACCATGGAGAAAAACCAAGCGTTCTTCCAACAATTTCCAAGTGCGCAACAACTTTGCCAAAACATTGCGAATCACTTGCTGGAAAATGAAGAGTACCTACCAAATGGTCAACGCTTCACAGTGGAGCAATTTCAACAAATCGGCATCAACTTTGGTGTGAGTGATACTTTCTTACCAACTTACTATTGGCTAGAAAGCGCGTTGATTGAAGTGAACGGCAAACCACAACTTCGTTATGAGTTCTTAAACGATATGTTGGCGCAGCAAAACTTCCAAACCAACCCGATCTACGCCATTTTGCATGAATCGATTTACTGCCAAAGCTTCGCGTCGAATTGGAGTGCGCACCGCGTTCGCCAAACCCGATCAGAGTTTAATTATGAATCTGGCAAGCCATTTTACTTTACGGGGGAAATGGTCTTCCCATGGATGTTCGACCAATACGTTAACCTCAAGCCACTAAAAGACACCGCAGAAATATTGGCAGCGAAAGAAGATTGGGCTGCGCTGTACGATCAAACACAATTGGCTCAAAACAAAGTGCCTGTCAGTTGCGCCGTTTACGCCGATGATATGTTTGTTGAAATGGATATCAGTCGAGAGACGCTCGCGTTAATACCAAATTCAAAAGCGTGGATCACCAATGAGTACGAGCACAACGGTTTACGTGCCGACGGTGAACGCATTCTCGACAGGCTCATTGCCATGGGTAAACAGACCGCAGCTGCGTTGAAATAAGCAGGACAGACGTTAGAAATACGCCTTTTTAGTATTTGATGAAAAGGCGTTTATAGCGGTTTATGAACAATGGCGATCAGTCATTCACTCTTTGTCCCTAAACCTTTATCCCTCACCACCTCATGTATAAAACTGCGACATGTCCTTTCCTTGTCAATGACTCCGGTGATTATTTGGTGCTTCTTGCGCCTAACTTTTTTGAAGGGCCTAAAACAGAATAACAACATAAATTTAAACCAAAAGTATCGGCCCCAACCTACCTGACTCACTATAATTAATGCTTATAATTTGAACACATAGCGGCTTCACCTGCGGACATGCCCCCCCCTATCAAAGACCGCCAGGCCCCGCCTACTCATAATATCCGTATAATTTGTCCGTATTTCCGACTAGTTTAGTCAGGTATACTTCGTGCCGCTAAAATTTTAAGGTCGTTGACCACCTGTATTTTTAAAGGAAACCTCATGAGTCAGTATGTAGTTTGTGCGCTGTACAAGTTTGTTGAGCTGAATAACTATCAAGAGCTACGCGAGCCATTACTTGCGTTGATGGAAAAACACCATATTCGCGGAACATTACTACTGGCAAGTGAAGGTATCAACGGTACTGTTGCATCTGATCGTGCAGGTATTGATACGCTACTGGAGTGGCTAAACAACGAACCTCGTTTGACTGGCACCGTATACAAAGAGTCGTATTCTGAGACCCAGCCATTCAATCGCACCAAAGTGAAATTGAAAAAAGAGATCGTAACATTAGGTGTTGAAGGTATAGACCCTCGCCACGTAGTGGGGACTTACGTGAAACCTCAAGAGTGGAACGATCTTATTGCTGATCCTGAAGTGTTTGTTGTCGATACACGTAATGATTACGAAATCGAGATCGGGACATTCAAAGGCGCTGTAAACCCAAATACTGAAACCTTTCGTGAATTCCCAGACTATGTAAAAGAAAACATGGACCCGGCAAAACACAAGAAAGTTGCGATGTTCTGTACCGGTGGTATCCGCTGCGAAAAATCAACGGCTTACATGAAAGAACAGGGCTTTGATGAGGTCTACCACCTAGAAGGCGGCATTCTTAAATATCTTGAAGAAGTTCCTCAAGAAGAGAGCATGTGGGAAGGCGATTGTTACGTATTTGACGGGCGTGTTGCAGTGAACCACCAGCTAGAAAAAGCAGATTATGATTTATGCAACGCTTGTCGTCTACCGATAACTGAAGAAGACAAACAGTCAGAATTGTTCGAGCAAGGCGTGAGCTGTCCAAAATGTCACGGCACACACTCAGAAGAACAAATTGCTCGATTCCGCGAGCGTGAAAAACAAATTGTTCTTGCAGAGCAGCGAGGCGAGCAGCATATTGGTGGTGAAAGTGCCAAGCAAAGAGAAGCTCGACGTGCCGCTAAGTACGCGCAAAAAGAAGCGCAGCGTAAACAAGACTAAGCCCAACTCTCCTTATATTTAGCGAGCTGCCGTAAGGTGGCTCGCTTTTACTACGCACCAATACTCTTTCAATACAATTTTGTATCCCTCACCAATACTTCTAGTTGATTGCCTCTTTTACCTTCGGGTAACCCCACCATTTCATCATAAGCACTTTGATGCACTAAAACCTGCTTATTTGCTTTGATATTCCTGCACTTCTTTTGCATCTCGATCAGGGAATGAGCCCTCAAAAAGGTACCGTTGTCATTAGTGATAAATTGCGCTTCTCCATCAATCACGACAGATGCCTGGTACAATGCGAGATCAAGCGAATGAATGACCAATTTGTCTACATGGAAGTATTTTTGTAACTTACTCAATGGTATTGCCATGTGTCACCTCCCTAAAAGTTACCTCTACGTTTTGTGGAATAAAACCGATCATTGGATGAGATTTCTTCGGTTTACTTGCGTACAACATCGGAAACAAAGAGGATTCCGATGCAAACAATCAATGTCGTGTGGTTAAAACGAGATTTAAGGCTGACTGACCATCAACCACTAACTCAAGCATTATCAACAAAGCACCCAACTGTGCTTTTATATATTGTTGAACCATTGCTATTGAATAACCCACACTATTCTGAGCGCCACTGGCGATTTGTTTGGCAATCACTGCAAGACATGGATGAGACGCTCAAAGCCTATGGGCATCGAATCACGGTGCTGTATGACGATGCCTTAGCATGTTTCCAATCAATTCAAGCGCAATATCAAATCAACGCTGTTTTTTCTCACCAAGAAATAGGACTCAACTGCACCTTTGAGCGCGACAAACAAGTTGCCGCTTGGCTGTATGAGCAGAACATCGACTGGTTTGAGTTCGAACACGGTGCTGTTATCAGAGGTGCAAAAAACCGGCAAGGTTGGGACAAACATTGGGACTCTGTCATGAGAGCCTCAATAAGCCCTATTGAGCTCCAAACCGACTTATTGCATTCATTGGATGCAGAAGCTCTCGGCTGTTCGTTTTCGCCACCATCATCCTGGCTATCAAAATGCAAAGGAATGCAAACGGGAGGAAGCCGGCTCGCTTGGAAAACACTAGAGGACTTTTTTCATCGTCGAGGTCGTGATTACTATCGAAGCATTTCTAGTCCCACAGCCTCACGCACAGCCTGTACTCGACTTTCTCCATACCTCGCTTGGGGTAACATATCCTTGCGTGAAGTTTATCAATACCTTTTGAAACACTGGCAAGTCGCTGGATTTCGTCGCAGCTTAATTGCATTGTCTTCACGGCTTCATTGGCACTGTCACTTCATCCAAAAATTCGAATCGGAATACGACATGGAGTTTTACTGCGTTAATCGGGCTTACGAACCATTGATTAAACAAAGTAGTACTTTCGATGAAGAAAAGTTAGCAGCATGGAAATCCGGGCATACTGGCGTACCTTTGATTGATGCCTGCATGTGCTGTTTGCACCACACTGGTTACATTAACTTTCGCATGCGTGCCATGCTGGTTAGCTTTCTTACTCACCACATGAACATGGATTGGCGAGTAGGTGTAACGCATTTAGCGCAACTATTTCTCGACTTTGAGCCTGGAATTCATTACCCACAATTCCAAATGCAAGCAGGAGTAACCGGGACTAACACAATCCGTATTTATAATCCGATCAAGCAAGCCCAAGAACATGATCCTAACGGTACGTTCATCTACAAGTGGGTGCCTGAGTTACAAATGGTTCCTCCCCCTCTTTTATTCGAGCCCTGGACAATGACCCAGATGGAAGCTGTCATGTATCAGTTGCAGCCAGATAGCCGTTACCTTGCACCTATTATCGCACCAGACAACACAGCTAAGGCAGCAAGAGAGCGCTTATGGGCGTGGCGGAAACGAGCCGATGTGAAACAAGAAGGCAGACGAATTCTTGCGCGACATGTTAGGCCCTCAAAAGAAAGTAGGACGCGATGATCATCTTTCAATCACGATGCGTACAAATGCAAACACACTCAAGGGAACCCGCTGTACCCTCAACTAGTAAGGAACACACTATGTTCAAACGTATCTTAGTTATCGCGGCTACACTGATGGCGACATTATCTTTTATGCTTCCCGTCAAGGCTCATGAGCATGGCATGATGAAAGCCGATATTGTCGACGTTGCCGCTGAAAACGGCTCTTTCAATACGCTTGTTGCTGCGGTGAAAGCAGCGGGCTTGGTTGACACTCTCAAAGGGGAAGGCCCATTTACTGTTTTTGCACCAACGGATGACGCTTTTGCAAAACTGCCAGACGGCACAGTCGACATGCTCTTAATGCCGGAAAACAAAGACAAGTTAGTATCTGTTTTGACTTATCACGTCGTCCCAGGGAAAGTGATGGCTGCCGATGTTGTTAAGCTAGACAAAGCGACTACGGTTCAGGGGCAAGATGTGATGATTAAAACCATGGGCGATAAAGTCATGGTTAACGATGCAAATGTCATTGCAACCGATGTGAAAGCTAAAAACGGTGTCATTCACGTGATTGATACTGTCATCATGCCGAAATAACACCATTCAAAGGGCGGGACACTCCGCCCTTTAGACAGAACTTCTTCCACCCTTAGCACGGTTCCTCTCCACTTATCCCCAACAAACCTCCATTCATTCACTGTGGCTATAAAAAATATAAAAACAAAATTAAAATCAATATCTTGCAAGACGACACTGCACAATATTGACGAGGTTAAGATATCGTTATCTTTCAATTTGAGAACAGGATTCCATGTCAGTGACGTTTACTTTTCCACATGTAAATTCTTAAGCTAAATTTTGGCTGCTCAATCACATTTCGGCAAACCATTCGAAAGGGTGGGACGCAAAGCTTCCGGTCTGTCAGCATTTAAAAATCTAAAAGAATGCTCATGATAGCGGGGTTACCATAACGCAGTGTTACAGAAGTCCAATTGCTGTAGCGTTGCTTTATGCTCAGCATGCGCCGGGGTGTGACATTAGTTTGTCAGCCATAACAGAGGACATGTGATGAAATCATTTCCAACCAAATCCGTACTCGCGTTAGCACTTGCGAGCATTAGCTCAGGTGCTGCGGCTCACGGTTATGTATCAGAAACCAATGGTGGTGTCGCTGCAAGTCGCTCGGCACTATGTAAGTATCCAACGCCAGATACTAACGAAAAAAATAATAACTGCGGTGCGATTCAATATGAACCGCAAAGCGTTGAAGGCCCTGATGGCTTTCCCGAAACAGGGCCTCGCGATGGTAAAATAGCGAGTGCCGAAACCGCTTTAGCAGCTGCCCTTGATGAGCAAACTGCCGACCGTTGGGTAAAACGCCCTATTCAAGCAGGTACACAAACTTTTGAATGGACATTTACCGCTAACCACGTGACGCGCGACTGGAAATATTACATCACCAAGCCTGATTGGAACCCAAACGCTTCACTATCACGAGACTCTTTTGATCTAACTCCTTTCTGTGTCGTCGACGGCAATATGGTTCAACCCCCGAAACAGGTAAGCCATCAATGTAATGTGCCTACTCGCGAGGGATACCATGTCATCCTGGCAGTATGGGATGTTGGCGACACTGCAGCCTCATTTTATAACGTGATCGATGTGAAATTTGATGGTGACAGTCCCGTTATTCCAGATTGGAAGCAAGGCGGTCAAATTATTCCTACAATGGATTTAAATATTGGGGATTCGGTTTATACACGCGTATTTGATCAAGCAGGTGAAAACGTGGCGTATAGAACTGAACTAGAAATTACCGATGCAGCAATGGGCCAAGCGAAAAACTGGTCTTACGCACTCGCGACTAAGCTAAACCAAGAACAAGCAAAACTGCAAGCCGGGCAGTATGCAGAGGATAAATTCACTCCTGTTTATGGTACTAATCCGGTGTATCTGCAAGCAAATAGCGGCCTTGAGCGAGTAGAGATCGGCTATAACATTGAAACTCCTGTTCCAGAATACTCACTCACAGTAGATGGCTTAGCAGACGAGTATATCATTGAGTCAACACCGACAACGTTGGATCTGACACTAACTGCTGAAGGCGATTTAAATGCAGAACTCACCGTTTACAATCACCATCGCGAACCACTTGCAAGTTGGGCAAACGAAATGAAAGACGGCTCGGTAGAGGCGATATCGCTCGCTTTAAGTAAATCGGAGCCGGGTCACCATATGCTCGTAACACGTATTAAGGATAAAGATGGCAACTTGGTGGATCAGCAAACACTCGACTTTCACTTAAAAGAAGAGTCAGTTACTCCACCACCATCTGATGAGTACGATTTTGTCTTCCCTGAAGGACTATCTAGCTACACGGCGGGCACAAAAGTGCTTGCCAGCGACGGGGGCATTTATCAATGTAAACCTTTCCCATACTCTGGTTACTGTATGCAGTGGAAAGAAAGCGCAAACCATTACGAGCCTGGAATAGGTTCACACTGGGAGATGGCTTGGGATAAAGTCAACTAAATCACCCTTTGAACGTTACGTAAAAAGAGCCTCACGATGAGGCTCTTTTACAATCAAACGCAAAAATGACAGCTTTCTCGGTCTAAACCATGAACACCAGATAAACTAGTGAGATGCGCTCGCCCCTCAATCAGCCCCATTTCATACCCTTCTAGTAAAACGGATTGTCGCATTGATAAGCGCTGAACATGAAAATTATCTGGTGGGGCAATCACCCTAACATGTGTTCCTGGTGGAGGGTTACGAATAAACTCTAATGATTGATTATAGTTATCTGCACGTCTTAACATCGCATCCGCCATTTTGGGGTGCTCCGCAAAAAGTTTCTTCATCAGCCATGTGGTCTTAACTGGCTTTTTGGCATAATTCAGTGGGTGAGAGAGTACTACGGTTATGTCGCGAGCCCCTCGACGATAAGCCTCACGCACTGGGATAGAATCAGCGACCCCACCATCGGTATAACAACCGCCAGAAAAACAAGGGGTATGCTTGTAGGCAATCGGTAATGCTGTTGTCGCTTCAATCGCATGGTGAAAATTATCACGTGTCACGCGGTAATAATCTGCCTGCCCTGTATCTACATTTGTTGTCGCTGCGAGAAAAGGAACGCCATTAAACAGTTTATTTTCATCGACGGGATACAAGCGATTAGATTCTTCAAACAGCCACTTCACATCGATGAGGTCCCCACCTTTAACGAAGCGAGTCGGGTCAAAAAAGCGTTTGCTTGTGGCCAGCTTAGTAATGACGTTAATACTGCGATGCGGGTAGTCGGTCAAATACCCAATCAAATTTGATGCACCAGCAGATACACCGATTGCAAAATCAAACGGTTTATAACTCTGCTCTAAAAACGCATCTAACACTCCGCTTGCGAAGACGCCTCGCATCGCGCCACCTTCTACTACAATTGCTTTTGTTGCCATATTTCCCCCATTCTCCTTGCCAAAAGAGTAATGAAATTCGTGCAATCACAACAATTGAATATTCTTATTATTGAAATAGGTGAAGTCTATTTATTTCTCTCTTAGAAAATGAAAACTAAAGTTCAAAAAATCCGTACCCGTTAGAAATGTAATTGCGGGTTGAACCAAGGTGGCAATGCCTAAGAGAAATCTAGGAGAAAATCGTTTTATAGGCTTCGCCCGCGCCATCAATGAACATTTGAGTACCAATAACCGCTAGAATTAAGCCCATCATTTTCGTCACAACATTTAGAGCACTTGGCCCAACCGCTTTGACCAATTTGTCTCCAAATAAAAACAGTACATAGGTGATCACACACAGGACAGCGAAAGAAACGATAGTAATAATGGTTTGATCGAAACCACCCGCTGTCGCAAAGTTCATCGCGGTAGCAATCGTTCCAGGCCCAGCTAATATTGGCATCGCCAGTGGAGACACTGCAATACTCAATGCCGCCCGTTGCTGAGCTGGTGAATACGCCTTCTCTTTGGTTTTCTGATGCGTCGAATCACCTTGAAGCATGTTAAAACCTATCAAAAACACCAAAATGCCGCCTGTTATTCGCAATGCATAAAGCGTGATACCAAACAAATCAAAAATTAACTTACCGGCAATAGAAAATATCGCGATGATAATAAATGCAATAAAAACCGAGCGGAGCGCAATAGAACGGATGGTTTCTTTATCTTCATCAGCAGTTAAACTCAAAAAGATGGGAATATTGGCGATAGGGTTCATGATGGCAAAGAAGCCCATAAACACCGTAACTGTATGAACAATGAGTTCTTTCATATTTTCCACTGCATTTAAATTATTGATTCTAAAAACAGTATATACGCTCTCAAACAGAACGAGTGGTGTATTCTCGATTCGTCTTCACACTTATGCGCCAAGCATTGTTTTTCTTTTGAGATAGTTTACCGACTCATCAAATGTCGCTAAGGTGAGTCTTCAGCCTTTACACGTAACAGGGGATGTTAAGTCACCATGAACAGCACGATTCAAACAATTCTCAATCACCGCTCAATTCGAAAATTCACCTCACAACCGATTGAGAGCGAACAATTAGATGCCATTCTTCAAGCCGGCCTTGCGGCGTCCTCATCAAGCATGTTGCAAGTCGTTTCAATTATCCGCGTGACCGACAAAGAAAAACGTACGCTATTAGCTCAATATGCCGGAAATCAAGGGTACGTTGAAAGCGCGGCTGAGTTTTTGGTGTTTTGTATTGATTACCAGCGCCACGCCAGTATCAACCCAGATGTTCAAGCTGATTTTACCGAGTTAACGCTAATAGGCGCTGTAGACTCGGGCATCATGGCACAAAATTGCTTGCTTGCGGCGGAGTCGATGGGACTAGGAGGTGTGTATATTGGTGGTTTACGAAACAATGCCCAAAAAGTAGACGAATTATTAGGTTTACCTAAAAATACCGCCATTTTATTTGGTATGTGTCTTGGTCATCCAGATCAAGCCCCTGAAGTAAAACCTCGCCTACCTAAGCATGTCGTGGTGCATGAGAATCAGTATCAATATCTAAACTTGGATGATATTCAGACGTATGACCAAACTATGCGAAACTACTATGCAAACCGTTCGAGCAATCAAAAACAGAGTACTTGGTCACAAGAAGTCACCAGTAAACTGGCTGGCGAATCACGTCCGCACATCCTTCCGTATTTGAATGGGAAGGGGTTAGCGAAGAAGTGACCATGTCGAAAGACAACAAAACAAAAAAAGAGACATGAGTCACATTTTTAATAATCCTATTTAATACAACGAGATAATTAGTCGGTAGACTTTCTTGGTTGTATTTTAGAAAGAAAACACTACATATAGAGCTAATAAACAAAATTTGAGCTAATTGAACAAGTTTTTTATCCGCAATATGAAATCTTGTAAGTGAAAACATAAAAATACGATATTTATTTGGACACTTGCTGCATTACTGTCTATTGCTCTAACCATTGAAATTCATTAGAGTTCATGCCTCCAGATGCAATCAATCCCTTATTGAGCACTTTATAAATAGAAGAAGGTGGTGCTTATAAGGTTATGTTGTGAAGTCTTTTCTGGAAAAGAATGTTGCTACCAGCAACTCGCTCTTTACGTCAGATGAATGAAAAAACATGAATTTCAAACATAAAAAGCTAGCTAGTTTAGTGCTTTCCTCAGTACTTCTTTCTGGATGTACTGTACCCGGTAGTCACCTTTCCACAGATGGAAAAAACTTCGTCGAAGACAGCAATGTTAGTCGCACTTCTGATTTCAATGTTTTTCCACTTACACTTGATAAAGTATCTCAACTTAAAATTTTGGGGATAGAAGCCAAATCCAACCCTGAACTAGATCGCCAACTTAGCTCTTATGAGTATGAGGTTGGCCCTGGAGATATACTAAACATTACTATTTGGGATCACCCAGAACTAACTATTCCTGCTGGTTCTTATCGCAGCTCTGCTGAAGCGGGGAACTGGGTACATGCTGATGGCACTATCTTCTATCCATATATAGGTATTGTTGAAGTTGCGGGTAAAAACGTTCGTCAAATTCGTGCTGATATTTCTCGCCGATTAGCAAAGTACATAGAAAGTCCTCAAGTGGATGTCAGCGTAGCAGCTTTTCGTTCGAAAAAATCCTACATTACTGGTGAAGTAAGTAATCCTGGACAACAACCAATCACCAACATCCCACTCACCTTGTTAGATGCAATTAACCGTGCAGGTGGATTAGCCGAAAACGCCGACTGGAAAAATGTAACACTGACAAGAAACGGCATAGTTGAAAACATATCTCTTTATGCGCTGATGCAAGAAGGCGACCTCACTGAAAATAGGCTACTTCAACCAGGTGATATCATCCATGTACCAAGAAATGATTCACAAAAGGTTTTCGTTATGGGTGAAGTTAACGATCCTAAACTACTGAAAATAGATCGCGCTGGCATGAGCCTTACGGAAGCTCTGAGCAACGTTGGCGGTATTAATCAGATATCAGCGGATGCGACAGGTGTATTCGTAATTAGGAGGTCACAAGACGCAGGTTCACTGGGCGACATATATCAACTTGATGTCTCCGATGCGGCAGCGCTCGTTATTGGTACTGAATTTGCTCTGAAACCGTATGACATCGTTTATGTCACTGCGGCGCCTATCAGTCGTTGGAATCGCGTTATTGCACAACTAGTACCTACCATCTCAGGCTTCAATGAACTTACAGAAGGCGTCCTTCGAGTCAGGACTTGGCCATAGAAAAAGCATTCTGAAGGGCTTGTTTGAACATAAACAAGTCATTCAAACGTTGTCTATAAGGAGCAAAACATGTTTTCGAACATTCTTGTCGTGTGTGTAGGTAATATTTGTCGCTCTCCCACAGGAGAGCGGTTACTACAGCAACTACTCCCAGATAAACAGATTTCTTCGGCGGGTATTGCCGTAGAAAAAAGTCGCCTAACCGGAAAGCCAGCAGATGAAACCGCCAGACTTGTCGCGTCAGAACGTGGTATCTACCTGCTAGACCACAAAGCGCAGCAGCTAACCGCTAAGTTGTGCGCAAAACAAGACCTAATATTGGTGATGGAACAAGGTCATATCGATGCTTTGACGGAGCTGGTACCAGAGGCTAGAGGTAAAACAATGTTATTTGGTCACTGGATAGGTTCCGTGGATATTCCAGATCCATACAGACAGAGTAGAGAAGCCTTTGAGCATGCATTATCTCTGATTGAAAATGCTGCTCATGCATGGGCAAAAAAAATATAAATTCAGATCACTTGGCGAAATAAAAAATAATGGCTAACCAAACAATACAACCATCTGCTCTTGCTGATGATGAGATCGACCTAGGCAAGCTCTTCGGCATATTGATAGACGCGAAATGGTTTATCATCAGTATTACACTCTTTTTTGCAACATTAGGTATCGCGGTCGCGTTGCTATCAACTCCGATTTACAAAGCCGACGCGTTAATACAAATCGAAAAGAAAAGTTCAGGTGGTATTTCGGCGATGGTCGGTGACATGGGAGAACTCTTTTCTGCCGAATCATCTGCAACTACAGAGATTGAAATAATTAAATCGAGAATGATTCTTGGCGATACCGTTGATAAGTTTAACTTAACAGCCATTGCCACTCCTGATTACTTACCTTTTGTTGGTAAAGGTCTAGCACGAATCAACGGTACTCAAAACTACATTTCTTTGACCACGTTTGAAGTACCTCGAACGGCTAAAGGATTATCTCATCAACTGATTGCTACAGACATCGAGAAAGGTCAATTCAGCTTGATGCTTGAAGACCAAATGGTACTTTCTGGTTCAGTTGGTCAACTAATTGAGATGAATGGCTATCGTGTAAAAGTGAACCAGCTCAATGCTCAAAATGAAGATACTTTTACAATAAGTAAAATAAGCAAGTTAGATGCTATCAACAAGTTAGCCTCACAACTTTCTATTTCAGAGAGAGGTAGCCAAACAGGTATTGTATCTCTAAGTATTGAAGGTGAATACCCAGACCACAATCAGCTTGTTTTAAATGATGTTGTTCAAAACTATTTTTTGCAGAATGTTAGAAGAAACTCAGCTGAAGCTGAGCAGAGCCTCAACTTCCTTAAAGGTCATTTACCCGAGATTAAGGACAAGCTAACTATTTCAGAAGATACATTGAACAGTTTTAGACAAGAAAACGAATCTATCGATTTAAATCTCGAAGCACAATCTACTCTAAAAGTGATGGTGGCACTTGAAGCCCAACTTAATGAGCTAACATTTAAAGAAAGTGAAATCAGTCAAAAATTCACCCAAGACCACCCAGCTTATAAATCGCTGTTAGACAAACGTCAGACATTACTACAAGAGAAAGAGCGTCTTAACAAACAAGTTCAAAAACTGCCAAAAACACAGCGCGAAGTCTTGCGTATGACTCGTGATGTCGAAGTAAACCAGCAAATCTACATCCAACTTTTGAATAAAGTTCAAGAGCTAAATATCATAAAAGCTGGCACCGTAGGTAATGTGCGTATTATTGACAACGCACAATCTTACGCAATTCCTATTAAACCGAAAAAACCTTTGATTGTAGTTTTGGCTACTCTTCTAGGAGGCATGGTAGCTGTCGCATTTGTTCTGGTAAAAACCGCGTTTCATCGTGGAGTGACTTCTCCTGATGAAATTGAGCAAACTGGAATATCTGTATATGCAAGTGTTCCAAAATCAGCACAACAATTGGAAGTTTCGAACAAGCTAAAACGTAAAAACAACAAAGACTTACTTCTTTTAGCAAATGCCAATCCAGCAGATCTATCAATTGAAGCACTACGTGGACTTCGAACCAGCTTACACTTCGCAATGTTGGAAGCCAAAAACAATGTCTTAATGATTTCAGGCCCAGCGCCTTCCATAGGTAAGACGTTCGTATCAACTAACTTTGCTGCAGTTGCGGCTAAAACGGGTCAAAAAGTCCTTTTGGTGGATGCTGACATGCGAAAAGGTTATTTACAGCAATGTTTTGGCCTCACAGCAGAGCAAGGGTTATCTGACTTACTAAGTGGAAAAATTGATCGAGCAACCGCAATCAAGCCAAGTCAAGTTGAAAACTTGGATGTGGTTACTCGTGGTCAAGTACCACCAAATCCGTCAGAACTTCTTATGCACCCTCGCTTCAAGAGCTTTGTTGACGAGATGTCTGCACAATACGATCTAGTCATCATCGATACGCCGCCTGTACTCGCAGTTACCGACCCAAGCATTGTTGGCGCGCTTGCAGGAACAACTCTGATGGTCGCTCGTTTTGATCAAACGACTTTGAAGGAGATTGAAGTCGCGCAAGGTCGCTTCGAGCAATCAGGCGTTGAAGTTAAAGGTGTGATTCTCAATGCAGTTGAGAAAAAAGCATCTAACTCATACGGCTATGGATACGGCTACTATAACTACGCGTACAAAAGCGAATCATAACTTGAATTTAGATCGCTAATTAAACCAAATATGACAAAGCCCTGCTAGAAACAGCAGGGCTTTTTCTATTGCACTCTTAATTGCTTGTACGTAATCAAACTAAGCAAGACAAAGAATATTGGGTCACTCCAACCAAAACCGACAAATACTCCGATAATGCCGGCATAGGTAGTAATCACTGCCCCTAAGCCATTAGTAATCAATAATGCTTTAAACAGCTGTTTCGCAGTATGCCCTGATTCCACATTACGTAACATCAAACTCACCGCTGCGATTCCACCTAAAAAGATCGAAGTATGCTGCGATAAAAACAGCGCGTACTGGTCGTTAATTTGTACTCCATACATCGGCCACATTATGGTTGGTACAAAAAACAACGCAAAAGCGAATACCGTATATACGACACCATGAACGGTTAGAAAAGTGCGGTTGGTCATCATCTCCTTATCCTTTAATAGGCCCTTGATTGAGCGTCGTTAACGGCACATTGATATCGAAAATTTGACCTCGTACTTCGACTACGCCCATTTTTCGTAAGCGTGCGGCATGCATTTCGAGATAAGCTTGCGCCGTGGCTTCATCTTCAAAAAGATAGATACCACCACCGAGTTTGTCTTTTTCGCTTTCCGTCCAGATTTTCCAAATCATGCCCGGCTCTTGGTTAATCGACTTAGCTAAGTCGACCAGAGCATTCGACATCTCGTCACCAAACGGACCATGAAATTCAAAATCAACTTGCAATAATTTCGCCATCTTGAGTCTCCTCTTCTTATTGACTCGTTTTCGATGACAAGATTATTACCTTTATAAAACTGACAGAAAAGTTCATAATTTCGCCATTAACTGTCTAAAAAATTGACTCATGAGACTAAAAACGACCTTAGAACAATGGCAAACGCTACAAGCGATTAATCAAGAAGGCAGCATTCAATCCGCAGCTTTACTGCTCAACAAGAGCCATACCACATTGATCTACTCGGTGAGGAAGTTAGAAGACCAACTTGGTATTCAACTTATCGAAGTACGAGGGCGCAAAGCGGGTTTGACAGAGCACGGCAAAACCATACTGCGTCGTGCACAATCCATGCTTGAACAAGCGCGGGAACTAGAAGTCATCAGCGAGCAGTTAAAAAGTGGGGTGGAATCTCAAATCACGGTCGCAGTAGATCATCTTTGTGACCCTTGTTGGCTTTATGCACCACTCAGTCAATTTTTGGAGGACAACAACACGACCTCCGTTCAAGTGGTTGAAACGTCACTGAGCAAAACAACCGAAATGGTCGTAAATGAGCTCGCTGACATCGCAATCATCAACTTACCGATAACCAACTACCCTGCCGAAGCATTTGGCGTAACAACCATGCTGCCTGTAATCGCAGCACACCATCCACTCGCTAAAAAGCCGCATGTTTCCATCGACGATTTTGCAACCACCAGCCAAATTGTCATCCGTGACTTAGGTGATTCAGACAAAACGAAAAGAGATGTGGGTTGGTTACGCGCACGTCAGCGTATTACCGTCGATAACTTCGACCACGCTTTTCACGCCGTAGAGCAAGGCGTTGGGTTTTGTCGGCTACCAGCGCACTTAGTCTCAGCCCGAAAGAGCGATAAAATTAACGTATTGGAGCTCGAACACTCCCATCAATATCAAGTTGCGCTGCACCTCACTTTGCCCAAAGGAGCCAAAAGTGGTCCTGCGACTCAAGCGCTTTATCGTATTTTACTCAAAAGTGTAGAAACTCGAGTCTAGCAACAGTGGTATTGAGTTGAATCGCTAGTGTTATCGCCTATTGATTCTCCCTAAACATAGAGAAACGGCCATTTTGTGACGCTACACTCTCACAAAAGGTTGCACGAAGGATAGCGACCACCTACTATCACTCTGCTCATGCCTAAAGCACCCAACACTCGCGGAAAGAACTCGGTTCACGGCAATATCCTCACCTGCTTGGTTTAGCAGGCACAATCTGTTTTTACCTTCTTTTTAGCTTCTATATAGGCGAGTGTGGAAGAAATAAGAAAGGTGAAATATGAACTCTACAAATAGCTTCTCGATCAATATCAATCAGCAAAAATCCATTGCTAAAAAAAGGCTCAAAGCTATCCGCCTATACGATGACGCCATGTTGGAGTTAGTTAAGCGATTTCACTCCAAACCAGAATCTTTGGCTCCCAATACAATTCAATTGGCTGACGTTCAACATGCACTCGCAAGAGAACTTGGCTTATCCAGTTGGAGTAAACTAAAAGCTCATGTCGAAGAGCTAGAAGCGCACAAACTAGCCATCAAACAACAAAAACCGCCCCTAGATGCGAAAGTAAAAACGCTACACGTTCGTTGCGGTCACGATATACAACAACAGCTTAAAACCCGTGGATTTGAAGGGACATTTTTAGCCCTGATCGATCCGCTTTGTATTGGCCCCATACCAGCAACACCGCAGAACTTCCTTGCCATTCGTGCCCAATATGTCGTAGAGACTCTGCTGCCTGTGATGAAGCGTGAAGACTCGGTTCAAGATATAGTCACATTGGAACAATCAAACCTCGATCTGTTGCAAAGTGATGTATTTGAACGAATCGTCTTTTGGGTCGAACATGACAGTTATGATCAATTGATGCTAATTCGTGCTCTAACACAGTTAGAGAATGTAGAGAATAAAGTGATAGAGATCATTGAGTTGAACCAGTTCCCGGGCACTGAACGATTCATCGGCTTTGGGCAGTTGCCTGAAGAAGCTATTCGTTCTTGTTGGCGATACCGTAAACCTGTGACAGCAAAATTATTCAGTCAGGCTAAACGGTGTTGGCACGCTATTACATCACCGACACCTATTTCCATAGTTAATTTGATTCAGCAGCATAACCTGGATTGCTTGCCCAATATACTCAACGTGCTTAAACGCCATTTGCAAGAGTTACCTAATTCACAAACTGGATTGAGCTTGACACAACACCTCGCACTAAAGGTCTTGAGCTCGCAAAATCGTTCAATTCCCATCAAAGATTGGTTTGAGCAATATCAACAACTAGAACCTCTTCCTTACCTAGGAGACGTGATGTTTTACGCGTTACTCCTCCCTCTAGCACAGTGTCAAACACCTTTGATCACGATTGAGTCACGTGAAAGGCACTGGTGGGAACAAAGCGTCCGTATCACTGAGGCTGGCAAGCAGTGTTTGGAAGGCTTAATACGAGCGAAACAATGCTATTGGGTTGGAGGGATTAAAAATACCAGTCAAAGTTATTGGAGCTGGGATCACCTCCAACTAACTACACTTGCCAACCATCATTGAGTTGACAAATATGAAAGCATAAAGGGTTCGTTGGCTCTGATGAACACTCAATACTAAAGTATCGCTAAAGAAGCGACCGCTAGCCTGAATATAACTTAAATAGTTATGCAGAAATGCATCCACTCAAAGAGAGTATGCACTCTATCTCTTATTAAAATTTATTGTAAATCCTCTTTGTTATCGGTTGTATATTCGATAAAAGTGTTAAAATACAAACTTTTCATCCGGCCAATTCGTTAATATTTGGTTAAAATCCCATTTTTATTAGTGATAAAGTTCACATCTATTAACCATTTAGAGGATTATTCTTTCGTATTTTCTCACTCCGCTGCTAATCTGCTCGCCGCTTTGAAGTGAACTCAAGGTGCATAACTATAAGGAGTGTTCTCATGAATACCAAGAAACCGATGTCGCTTACTAGCCGCGTAATTTTAGGTATGGTTGCGGGTATCTTGACAGGATTTGCAATTCGCACACTTTTTGCCGACAACGGATTTGTCGACGCATACATTGTTAATGGATTATTCGAAGTTGGTGGACAGATCTTCGTTGCCAGCTTAAAAATGCTTGTTGTACCGCTAGTATTTGTTTCGTTAGTTTGTGGTACTAGCTCTCTCAAAGACCTCTCTACACTGGGTCGCATGGGCGGTAAAACCCTCGCTTTCTACGTTACGACAACGGCTATCGCGATTACGCTTGCTCTAACTATGGGTACTCTATTCCAGCCAGGGGCAGGGGCAGATCTAACGGCAGCAAGTTCATTCAAATCAGCCGAAGCGCCATCTTTAGGTCAGGTGATCATCGATATGTTCCCGACCAACCCAATCAGCGCAATGGCAGAAGGTAAAACTCTGCAAGTTATCGTGTTCGCCGTGCTATTCGGTATCGCGATCAGTGCAGCGGGTAAACCAGGCGAACGCATCGCAGCATTCTTCTCTGATCTGAATGAAGTGATCATGAAACTGGTCGCGATTTTGATGAACTTGGCGCCTTATGGGGTGTTCTTCTTAATGGCGAAGCTATTTACTGGTCTTGGTCTGGGCGCGATCGTCAATCTGGCAGAGTACTTCTTAGTACTGGCTGGTACGCTTGTCCTACACGGTCTAGTTACTTACAGCTTAATGTTAAAAGGTTTCACAGGTCTAAACCCAATTACGTTCCTACGTAAGATGGAAGACGCGATCATGTTTGCTTTTTCTACAGCATCATCGAACGCGACGATTCCAGTGACAATGGAAACAGCAAAGCACCGCATGGGTGTTGAGAACCGTGTATCATCGTTCACTGTACCACTTGGTGCAACCGTGAACATGGACGGTACGGCGATCATGCAGGGCGTAGCAACTGCGTTTATTGCTCAAGCTTTCAATATTGATTTAACTATGGGCGATTACCTAATGGTTATCATGACGGCAACATTGGCGTCTATCGGTACTGCAGGTGTTCCTGGTGTTGGTCTAGTAATGCTAGCAATGGTATTGAACCAAGTAGGTCTGCCGCTAGAAGGCATTGCACTTATCATGGGTGTTGACCGTCTTCTTGATATGATTCGTACCGCGGTAAATATCACTGGTGACAGTGCTGTAACCGTCATCGTTGCGAAATCAGAAGGTGCATTGGATGAGGCTCGCTTCAACGACCCAATGGCAGGCGTAGCCGAAGAAGAAGTGCATCTGAAGCGCACGGAAGCATAAACCCTTCCAAGTTAAATTATCCTGTCTAAGCAAAAACCACCTTACTCTAAGGTGGTTTTTTATTTCCAATTAACCCGAAGTCAAAAAGGTTTAGATAAAATTCTCGTCCCCCGAGGTTGTTTCAATTACTAATCGGTAAGTAGTTAGATTCTATATTAGTTCATCTAGAGGGTTAAGATAACTCGCCTATGTTTATCACTTTGAAAATGACATAAGGAACATTTTCATCATATAGAGATACAAATTCCATTATCAAACTAAAGTTCAAAACCAAATCGCGATAGATAGTAGTCTGATAATTAAGTTGGTACTAAGATACATACATCATAATTTCATGTTTAAAAATAGTATTTTTTTATTCATTTTCTCATTTCCAATACTTGCATTAGGTTTCAACGAAAGTATGTTCGATTTTTTTAAGAAATTTAAATATACATTAAGCCCAGAGGTAAAAGGTACTTTATTTCTTGATCAAAGACCTCTAGAAAATGTAACGGTTTACTTAGAAGCTAATTTTTTAAAAAATAATTACAAAAGGAGTTCAAGTACTAATGAGTTAGGTGAATTTCACTTTAAACCAGTCATACATGCTCAAAGGTTCAAAGAATCAGCTTTGAATCAAACATATTCATATATCGGAATATATACCTATATAAATGAAGAAAAGAAATATATTTGGGAGTCTCAGTTAAACTACGTTTCACCACCTATATTTATAGAGGACAACTTAAGTAATCTTTACTGTGAGCTTGAAGATACCGAGTTTCGATACTTTTTCAAGAATATCAATCTAGAAAATGCTGGAGATCTAATGGTTATTAGCAACTGCAATTTAAATGGATTTTTATATAAAAGACATTTTTCATAGAGTTTATGATTGTGATGATTATTAAACTCAAAGTTCTTTAAAAGAAAAAGCTATACCTGCACGCCTCAATCAAGTTTAAACATATCAATCAAAGTGCTAATTCGCAGAATATTTCTCTAAAGTAATTCACTACTTAACTTTCGTATACTCCTGATTCTACATAACCAGTTAGTTTGCACTGACTGTACACATAAGTATCATCTTCACCATTTCCAAAATAAGAAAAAGCGAAGTAGTAAACTTCATTGGTTACTTCACAATTCAAATTTCCCATATTTTCTCTAGCAAACTCATAAGTCTCATAACCATCAATTGAAGACTCCCATATCGTCACCTCTTCTCCATTTGCTAGATGAGTCTTCAGGAAAACGAGCACGTATTTCTGATCTAAGTTCAATAAGTCTTGAGACTCATGCTCTTCAAATGCAGGGAAGGCAAACGATCCGTTAGCATCAGTAATAGTTTGAAACTCATGAATGGTTCCACGCACACCAACTCGGAGGACCACTAATTGAGATGACAACGGTTTTCCGTTCAAAGTTAGCATACCAATAATATCTGGCGTATACCTGTACATGAAAGGTTTCTCTTAGATAAAAACTTGAATCTGAAAGTACCCTTTCAAATCGAGCAAATCTACTACGGAAAAACGTATTGTGACGAGCTCGCGTGCTTTGAGTAAATGTTAAAAATAACAATTTCTTGTTTGCGCTAAACCAAACATAGAACATGTTTGATGGGCCATACCTACTCCACCATCGAATTCAGTTTTTCTCTAGCTTGTGCTTCGTGTTCTTTAGTGATGGCATTGCCGACAGAGTTAGCGGCTAACGTAAGTGCTGCCATGTCATCGGTAAAGCCGACGCCTGCTAGTACGTCAGGCACCATATCAGTTGGTAATACGAAGTAAGCCAATGCGCCACCTAAAATCGCCTTATGCCGAATGGCGGTGTTGGAATCTGTCATCGCGAGCCATGATTTGATGCCCATAACGGCAATTTCTTCACCCGCTTTCTTAACCGACCCTTTCATTTTGCGCCAGAATGTTTTCTCATCTGGCGCTTGCATCGTTTGATCTTTAGCGTCTTTCGGCGCCGATTTTACAGACATTGTTGTGGTCATCGTTGCCTCCGAAATTTATGACTGTGGCCAACATATTAATAAATCGAACCTGAACGCAAGATTAATAACAAGAAATGATAGTAAAGTGAAACAAAAACACAGATAGAAAAATCCCCAAACCGAAGTCTGGGGATCGTGATGTTGGGAACTAAGTTGTCGAGTGCGCTACTGAGCTATCTTCTCCAGTACACGCATCAGCATTTTGATACGTGGTTCGATAGACTCAAGCAACAAATACTCTTGATCGCTATGGAAACCTGTACCGATAGGTCCTAGACCATCCAAAGTTGGAACGCCAAGAATTGCCGTATTGTTTGCATCAGAGCCGCCACCCACTTCTTTCCAGTTGATGTCGATAGACAGTTCACTTGCTGCTTCTTCAACTAATGCCATCAAGCTTTCAGTTTGCGCGCTTGGCACCATAGAAGGTTTGTAAGCTTCACGAACCAACTCGATGCTAACGCCATCAACGAATGGTGTTTCCAGCATGCCATTTAGCTTGCTATCGACATCATCGTATTCTTCGTTGCTCCAGAAACGCACATCCACGATCGCTTCCGCGTGCTCCGGGACGATGTTCGCACCGTTGCCGCCAGAAACAATGCCGACGTTCAGCGTAGTACCAGATTCAAAGTTGGTCATTGCATTGACAGCCAGAATCCAATTCGCCATCTCAGTGATTGCGCTGCGGCCGTTTTCTGGCTCGTTACCTGCGTGAGCAGCAACGCCATTAAAGGTCATTTTGTAGCGAGCCATGCCTTTGCGCGCTTTCACTAAACCACCGTCTGCACGTGCGGCTTCCGCAACCAGCACATTCTTAGCGTTTTTCGCAACTGATTGAATCCAATCCACAGAGTCCAGAGAGCCCGTCTCTTCATCTGGGTTCATGCAGATAGCGATAGACAACTTATCCAACACCGCTTGGTCCAGATTGCGCATCGCGTATACGATGTTCAGCAAGCCAGATTTCATGTCCGAGACGCCCGGACCGTAGGCTTTCTCTGCATCTTGAGACATTGGACGAAGCTCAGCAGTACCCACAGGGAACACGGTATCCATGTGACCAATCAGCATTACGTCGATTTGCTCAGCTTCCGGCTTGTTTCGAACTTCAAGACCGATGCCCGCTCTGCCACAGTCGATGCGTTTTACGCTCCAACCTGACATCGCTTGGTACTTCTCTTCAAATTGAGAAGCGATAAACTCGATACCATCAGTCGTGTAAGTGCCACAATCCACATTAATCAGCGGACGTAGCTCTTCTAGATATTCATTTAGAGAGAATTGCATGACTCACTCCTAGACAAACAGATTCATCACTAGCATTGCGCCAAATGCGTTCAATACGGAAATCGCAATCATAATTGGGATATAACGACCTTCAGTACCGATAGGTCCCATAATTCGACCCATGTACTGAACCTGAGAGCCCATTAGGTAAATTGCAGGCGCAAGAATCGCAATGTGCGTGCCGTTCAGGATACCTTGGTCAAACAGTGTAATCACTACGCCAACCGCGCCGCCCATCGACATCCAAGCCCCGATCAATACCGCTGCTGCTTCACCCGGAAGACCAAACACTGCCATGATTGGAGAAAACACAGTGCCCATCAGATCCAGCGCACCAGTGATTTGCAGCGCTTTGATGATAACGAACGCCATTAATACGTTAGGAACCGTAGAGGTAGTCGCAATTACCCAACCTTTCTTAGCACCTTCAACGAAAATATCCGTCACCATTGGTTTTTTCGCTTTAACGTCACCCATTATGCCGTCTCCTCTTTTAGGTTCTCTGATTTGTTTTGGTCTTGCTTGTCTTCTTTACCTTCCGTCATGTTTAGGTAGATACGGAACAGGTTCGCACCAATGATCTTAAACGCGAACATCACCACAACCGCCAAACCAATAGAAGAAGTTACTGCTAGAGAGCCGTCAGCCATCGTCAACGTGAACAATACCGCACCCGATGAGAAGAAGTTCACGATGGTTGCACCCGCAGTGAACTGGAACATGGTAAATACGTCCGTTTCACGCTTAGTTAGGTGACCTTCATCTTTTAGTTGACGCGTCATAGCCGCACCTGCATCGGTACTTTGTAGAGAAGCAATTAAAGCCAGACCAGAGTTACCAGGGATACCCATTAGAGGACGTAGAAGAGGAGTAAGAAGCTTACGAGCGGCTTCAAGTGCACCGTAGTGCTCAAGTACGTTGATCATACCTAAGGCGAACATAACAGTTGGAATCAAAGTAAGTGCGAAAATGAAACCGTCACGAGCACCGCTACCACCAGTACCGCGAAGCGACGTTGTTGCAACTTGCACACCGTCAGCCGTTTCGGTGACACCATACGCCACCTTGCCGAAAGAGCCATTGAGCGTTGTAAAGTCGAATACACCGTACCATTCGCTAGATTGCATCAGGCCAGAAAAGAACACAACCGCAAACGCCAGAGCAACGTAGCACCCCAGTGTAACTTTACGCTCAGTTTGAACAGGAATTTTCATAACATTACCTACACATGTGGAACTTAACACATATGTTCACCTGAATAATGTGCTAGAGAGATGATCAAAATCAATCCGCCTGCCGAACATTATCGCGACTCAGTTATGAAGTTTTGTTTTATGATTTCAATCACAATTGAAAGATAATAAAAATTTGTGCTAACAATTAGGTATATTAATCTATGTTGATAGCTCAAGACTTCTTCATCAACTCAACAAATGATTCTGACGAATATTGCTTTCTACAACATTCATGACGTACTTCATACTTTGGCATTGAGGCAACATCGATTAACTCGAAAGTAACATTCAGCCACGAAATTTAGGTTAGGATGGCCCGGTCATATGTAA
This sequence comes from Vibrio sp. 1167, assembly GCF_033340375.1. NCBI lineage: Bacteria > Pseudomonadati > Pseudomonadota > Gammaproteobacteria > Vibrionales > Vibrionaceae > Vibrio > Vibrio sp. 1167. Next base: position 643,733 of record NZ_JAWOWK010000001.1, read on the forward strand.
ACGGCATAAACCAGAATTAACAGGACTATACGACCCATTGTTACGCTCACAATATAAAATAGCCAAATGGACACTCGCCCTCGTGCTTTGGGTGGTGATGATATGCTTAAGCCAAAATTCTGGTTTCTCGAAAAACTGCCCGAAGGCTCACCAAATACAGAGTCAGCAAGATGAGAGTGTGAATTTATCACCATCTTGCGACCTTTCAGAAAAGCTGGTTCAAGCGTACCAACATCAGTTTGATCATATTCTTATTCCATTTTTTCTGTTTGCTTTGATTGTGGCGCTGCCGATGACAACCACAGCAATTCGTTATCTGGAATACACAGAACCGATACCGGAAAAGTATCGGGTTCACCTAAAACTTTGCGTGTTTAGAGAATAAAGCCAACAAGGCGAGAGACCTTTCTGCCTGACTTTTGTGCATATTTTATTCACTTCACATAACAAACAACGAAATTTAAAAGTTTTAGGAAATATTATGACATTCACTCGTACACTTTTGGCGTTAACGATGGCTATCGTATCTGCCGTATCTTTCGCATCAGAAAAGACCGCAGAACAAAAGCTAGAGGAAGTTAATCAGATACTAAAAGATAACCCTCAAATTCTTGATTCATTGCACCAAAACCTTCAAGAGTACATTGCGTATCAACAGTCATTTGGCGACACCTTGAAGGAGGTTCGTCAATATCTAAGTGATGGCAAACATTCCTCTTTTGGTGCTGAAAACCCTGAGTTAACCATTATTAACGTAACAGACTACAGCTGCCCTTTTTGTAAACGTTTAGAAGGAGAGCTGGTCAAAGTTGGTAAGGAATATCCGCAGGTAAAAGTGCTTAACCTCAATGTCTCTTTTAAAGAACAATACGAGAAAAACGGCTACAACTCGGCAAGTTACGCATTAAATGTTTGGCAAAACCAGCGAGATAAGTACGAACAAGTGCATGAGTTATTGGTGAAAAAACCGGGCGCACATGACGCACGTTCCTTAAATCAAATCGCGAAAAAAACGGGGACAGAAGCGCAGCTTGTCGACGACACAGAGACCAAGGCGTTGCTTGATAAAAACTATCAGTATTTCACGCAACTTGGTTTACGCGGCACGCCTGCGTTGATCATTAATGATCAAGTCATTCCTGGCTATGTGCCGTTTGACGAGCTAGAACAAGTCATCGACCAAGAACTGGCGAACTAAAACAACAAAGCCCTTCCCTGATAACTCAAGGAAGGGCTTTTTCTATCTAGGCTTAAAACGAAGTTCTAACTACTTTTCGCGACCCACAAACGCCACAACGACTTTGTCATTGCCAAGCGAGCGAGAGAACACATACGCACCTTCTTGTTCAATCACTTGATGTTGACCTGCACCAATCGCTGGGTGCGCTTTACGGAACTGACCAAGGGTTTGCCAGTGTTTGAGTAGCGCTTGCTTCTCATCCGATAGCTTCCACACCATGTCAGAACGTGTGCCTTGGTGGAAATCATCCGCGTAAGGACCAATGTTACGACCAACTTCATCACCATAATAAACCTGAACAGCACCAGGACTCAGAAGCAGTGCATTCGCGGCGTTACGCTGCATACCGTAATCTTTGAAGCGAGAGAAGAACAGCTCGGTATCGTGAGAAGACATGTAGCTCACAGGGTTAAAGTCTTTCTCATTGGCGATAGTATCTGCGTAACTTTGGTAAGTGTCTGCCATTTGGCTGAAACACGCCGCGCCTTTGTCTAACTTCTTCTGCATGTCGAAGTTAATCAACGCGTCAAAGCCATCGTCAAAGTAAGGGCTGCGATAAGCGGTATGTCCCCATACTTCACCCATCATCCAGAATGGCTGACCTGACTTACCGTTCTCTTTACGCCATTGCTCAAGGCTGCTTGATGCCTCTTCTTTCAAGCGTTTCCACACATCGCCTTCAACGTGCTTCACCGTGTCGACACGGTAACCATCAATACCAAAGCGTTTCACCCAATCAGTTTGCCACTCAATTAGGTAGTCCGAGACGGTGTAATTATCACGCGCCTCAACGCGAGTGCCAGGGTTATCCAATAGCCATTGAGCTGGCTTCACGGCTTTGTCTGATTCAGTGATAAAGTCAGGCAAACCCGCCAATGACATGGTGATATCACTGCTGCCCGGAACTGGGTATCCCGGTAGACCTGTTCTTATCCAGTCACCGCCCCACCATTTCGCCCAGTTTGGACTCTGGTAATCAATATTCTGGTGGTAGCTATGCCAATTTTCACCCGCTTTTGGTTGCCAATCCCCCCACTTCTTAGGTAGTTCAGCGTTTGGTTTTAACACCTCAATACCATCAAATTGCAAATCGGCTAACGTTGAGTAACCGGTGTGGTTGATTACTGCGTCCATCAATACTTTAAGGCCACGTTTGTGTGCCTCTTCCACCAGCTTTTTCAGGTCATCTTCGTTACCGAAGTTCTCATCAATCTTGGTGAAATCACGCGTCCAGTAACCGTGGTAAGCGTAAAATGGGAATGAGCCGCTATCGCCGCCGCCCACAAAACCATGCACTTGCTCAACGATTGGCGACAGCCAAATTGCATCTGTACCTAGGCTCTTGATGTAATCTAGCTTTTCGATCACGCCTTTTAGGTCACCACCGTGGAAGGTACCAATCTCTTCTTTGCCGTCTTTCTTTCGCCCATAGCTGTTATCATTGCTGGTATCGGCATTGTTAAAACGGTCGACCATCACGAAGTAAATGTTGGCATTACGGTAATCAAACGGTACTGCTTCTTTGGTTTTCTTCACTGGCTCTAGTAGCACCAAACCGCCGGAATCTTTGCTTGGTGTCAGCGATACTTGCTGATCTTTTACTTCGACCATTTGACCAGAATAGGCATCACGCAACTTGGTGCCATCGGGGAAACTGTCACCCAGCGCAATGGTGACCTCGCCGCCTTGGTAAACCTCACATTGCACTTGTGGGATTGGGCGTTTGAATTCTGTCTTGGCAGCTTTCTTAGGTTCACGCTTGAAGCGTAGAGTTTTGGCTTCCGCATCAAAAGCAAAAGAGTAATCGCCAGTAAAACGGATTTTTAACGGCAGTTCTGTTGGTTTTCCGCAGTTCAGCGCGATAGGTTTGTTGAATTTGACCTTCTGACCATCAGGCGCGACACAGTCGCCTTCAACACCCGTGATTTTGAGCGTGTATCCGTCTTTGGTTAAGGGCACAACCAAAGGTTGCTCTGCACTTAAAGGAAAGTCACGGCTGTTGGTCGTGGTAGAAATGGTGATGTTTGGCTCGGCGATGGCACTTGCCGATGCAAGCAATAAGGTCGTCGTAATCAGATTCAGTTTCATCGTTCAGTCCATTGGTTGCGCATAGGCGCAGTATTCGTGTTGTAGTTTTATTCACACTAATAGTAAATGGATGAAAAACTGAGCACATCATTCTGAAAGGCTACGCCCTAAAGCTTGTGACGCTTCACATTTTGCTTTTATTGGGGCGTAGTTCTATTTACGAGCAGGATAAAAGGGAGTTTAAAGCTGCACGCTGCCTAGGTTGCGCATTTGTCTCATCGCCCAATTGACGCGGCTGATGGTGTAAGAAGTCTGAGGGTAGACTTTGATGCGATACGGATTTGGCAGCACCACCGCAAGCCTTGCTGCTTGGCGTGTTGAAAGTTGTTTAGCTGGAATACCAAAGTAGTTTTGTGCAGCGGCTTCCGCCCCATAAATACCCGGCCCAAACTCCACCACATTCAAATACACTTCGAGAATGCGTTCTTTACTCCACATTGCTTCCATCAGCAGAGCAAAATAAAGTTCATACGCTTTGCGCACATAAGAGTGTGAAGGAAACAGAAACACGTTCTTTGCAGTTTGCTGAGTAATTGTGCTCGCACCGCGAGAAGGACCGTTCTCGCCAGACTCTGAGATCACTTTAAACAAGGAATCAAAATCCACTCCGTAATGGGTCGGGAACTTTTGATCTTCTGTCGCAATCACAGCCAATTGAATGTGTTTAGAAATATCACTCAAAGGCACCCATTCATTTTGACTCTCTTCAGGAAATCCTTCAGGAGGAGAAATCATGCGGCTGATCTTCCATCCCCAAATTGGTGGATCGATGTATTTCACTATGCCAACGAGCATCACTGGTAAAAGCAAAAGCACCAATAAGATATTGAACAGAAGGGATTTAATCTTTCTCAAAGTCCGACCTAGCCTGATTTAATAAAACAATATGATGCAAGTATAGAGTATGCAGTCTGTTTATCGTTAGTGAAAACTTGGTCAAAAAAAGCCCGATTTACAATGTAAAACGGGCTTAGAATTTGATTAGACTAAATTATTTGTGCAGCTTGTAGAACACGGTTGAAAGTGGAGGCAAACGAAGCTCAAGTGATTGAGGCAGTGATTCACTTTCAACTTTTTCCGTTTTCACACTGGTCAGCACTTTAAAATCGCTGCCGCCGTATTTGCTGTCGTCCGTGTTCAGCAGTAGTTCGTATTGACCTACATTTGGAACGCCTAAACGAAAACGCTCGTGTGGTACGGGCGTAAAGTTAGTGATGATGAGAATACGCTCACCTTCTTTACTAATACGCTCGTGCGCTAGGATGCTCGCATCCGCTTCGTCTTGTAGACGCCACTCAAAACCAGCAGGAACACAATCTTGATCGTGCATCGCAGCTTCATTTCGGTACAAGTGGTTCAAATCTCGCATCAGCTTTTGAACGCCTTGATGACGCTCGTATTCTAGCAAGAACCATTGCAACTGATCATCGTGGTTCCACTCCGCCGTTTGACCGATTTCCGCGCCCATGAAGTTCAGCTTTTTGCCCGGTTGACCATACATATAACCGTAGTATGCACGTAGGTTTGCGGTTTGCTGCCATTCATCGCCCGGCATCTTGTTATGGATAGAGCCTTTTCCGTACACCACCTCGTCGTGAGAGAGAGACAAGACGTAGTTTTCGCTGTGCGCATAAACCAGCGGGAAGGTGATGGTATTGTGGTGGTATTTGCGGTGAACAGGATCTTCTTTGATGTATGAAAGACTGTCGTGCATCCACCCCATATTCCACTTGAAGCCAAAACCTAAACCACCCATAAAGGTTGGCGCAGACACCCCCGGAAACGCCGTTGACTCTTCCGCAATCGTCATCGCATTCGGGAAGTGCTTGTACACTTCTTCGTTCATCCATTTTAAGGTTGCGATTGCGTCGTAGTTTTCGTTGCCACCATCGACGTTTGGAACCCACTGGTCGTGGCTACGTGAGTAGTCGAGGTAAAGCATCGATGCGACTGCGTCCACGCGAATACCATCAATATGGAATTGTTCAAACCAGTACAGCGCATTCGAGACAAGGAAGCGGCGCACATGTTCACGGCCTAAATCGTAAATGTAGGAGTTCCAGTCTTGGTGCCAACCGCGACGCGGATCTGGATCATGGAACAGAGGCGTACCATCAAAGTTCGCTAAACCATGATCATCCGATGGGAAATGCGCAGGAACCCAATCCAGCACTACACCGATACCAGCTTGGTGACACGCATCCACGAAGAATTTGAAATCATCAGGTGAGCCAAAACGGCTAGTTGGTGCAAACAAGCCAACAGGTTGATAGCCCCATGAACCATAGAATGGATGCTCAGACACAGGCATCAGCTCAACGTGGGTGTAGCCCATATCCACAAGGTATGGCACCAACTGCTCCGCGAGTTCGCGGTAGTTCAGGAAATCACCGTTCTCGTCGCGCTTCCATGATCCAGCATGTAGCTCGTAAAACGATAACGCTTCATCACGCTTTTGTGTCACTGCACGGTTTTGCCATTTCGCATCTTGCCATTGGTAACGCTTGTGATCGTAGGTAATGGATGCGAACGATGGGTATTGCTCAGAGTAGAAACCCCAAGGGTCTTGTTTGTGTGGCAACCCTTCCCCATTTGGCCCTTTGAGCTCAAATTTGTATTGTACCCCCTCTTCCAAACCAGGAATGAATAGGCCCCAGATACCGTAGTCTAAGCGTTGCATTGGATGACGACGGCCATCCCATTGGTTGAAGCAACCCACAAGGCTAACAGCAGATGCATGTGGTGCATAAACAAGGAAACGCACACCAGAGATGTTTTCACCGCCACGCTCTAGCGTGACAAAGTGCGCGCCCATGTAGTGATACATGTCTTTTGGCGTATGCAGATGCTCGTACTCTTGGTAGATATTGTGGTACTGGTACGGGTCATCAATAATTTGTTCAACACCACTCCAATCGACCGCTAAACGGTAGTGGGTCAGGTGTAAATCGCGTTGTTCTTTTAAGATGAAACCGCTGTCGCCATCACGCTCAAGCGCCACGCGAGGTTCACCATTAACAAGCAGTTCAACCTTGTTTGCGCCCGGCATCCAAACTCTCAGCGAAGCTTCGTCGTCAATGAATGGACCCAGCGCCGCAAATGGATCTGAGTAAGCCGCCTCAGCAAGCAGTTCGTATGCGCGTTCGTGTTGTTTCTTTATTTTCTTGGTTTTGGTGGTTTTCAAATCTTTCTCCCTAGAGCCAACATCCTTTTCAAGACCAGAGATCTGAATCAAACATCGGTTTCTCCACAGCCAACGTTGTGAACTCACAAAAAGACTCCGCTTCTCACGTTCGTTGCGTAAACGGCGTCAAAATACAAAAATGCCCGCTATTGTCGCGGGCATAATAACGGTACTTCATCCTAACGGATTGTGTTTTAGGAATGAGTGACCTAGGCGGAACTTTCGTACCTCTGAGCTAACAAAATTGGTAATCAGCTCGTCCATCTACGCCACTCTAGGCATCTTACTTACTCGCCTGTGCACGAACTTCAGTAAGGCGTTTAGAAATACGATTCACATCTTCACGGCTGAAGATTTCATCTAGGTTCATCGACAATTTACGACGCCAGTTTGGATACTCATCCACCGTACCAGGAATATTGACCGGTTGATCCATTTCTAGCCAGTCTTCAAGCTGAACGCTAAGCAGTGCAGAGTCACCCGCGGCTACGTGCAGTTGCAGCGCTTCGCTTAGGTATGAATCCATTGGCACGTACTGAGCATCATGACCAATGCCTTCTGGCAAATAGCCATGCCAGCGAACGCTGTCTAGAATGCCTTGTTTGCACTTCAAGCGGTCAGCGAATAGGCCTTCCAATTGCTGTTCATCAGGGTACAGACCAATCTCACGCCCCATCTTCAAGTCATCACAGTGCCAGAAACCGCGTAGTGTTGGCATATCGTGCGTACACAGCGCAGCCATAGATTGCTCAGCGTAGTGCTTCGGAGAAATAAAGCCACCGTCGTCTTTTGATGTTTCGAAGAAGAAGACTTTGTACGAATGCACACCCGCATCACGAAGGATATCAACGATTTCATCAGGTACAGTACCCAAGTCTTCACCGATTACAGAACACTGATGACGGTGAGATTCCAACGCTAGGATTGCTAGCATGTCTTCAACTGGGTAGTACAGGTATGCGCCTTCTGTCGCTTTCTCGCCTTTTGGAATCCACCAAAGGCGAAGCAGGCCAAGTACGTGGTCGATACGCAATGCACCACAATGCTTCATGTTAGCACGTAGCAATTTGATGTAAGCGTCGTAGCCAGTCGCTTCTAAAACCTGAGGGTTAAGCGGAGGCAGACCCCAGTTTTGGCCTAGTGGACCAAGTACATCTGGTGGTGCACCGATGCTTGCATCCAATACTAGCGCGCCTTCATCAGCCCATGTTTCACTACCAGAATCAGCAACACCAACCGCAAGGTCACGGTATAAACCCACAGCCATGCCTTTTTCTTCGGCTAGCGCTTGCGCTTCTTTGATTTGATCGTCTGCGATCCATTGCAGGTACATGTACAAGTGAACACGATCTTGGTTGTCCTTAATGTACTTCTGAGTACCAGCTGCGTCGAATGTGCGGTATTTCTCAGGGAATACAGGCCAACCCCACATGTTTGCATCTTCTGCATGTAAATCAGCATGAAGTGCATCGAATGCAGCTTGATGTAGCAAGCTGTCGCCGCCTTTTTCAACAAAGTCCAAGAAGGCACGAGCGCGATCGGTGTTCTTGTCTAAATGGCGAGCTTTAAACTCACTGAATAGCAGCGGAAGAACGCTCATTTTTAGTTGCGAAACTTCGGTGTAATTCACCCAATGAGAGTCTCGCGCTTTTTGTAAACGTTGTTGGAACTCTGCGCTACCAACACGCTGTTGTGCTTCTGCACTTAGCGCGAATTCAGGTACAGAGCTTACGTCGATGTACATGATGTTCAACCAACGACGAGAAGACGGGCTGTATGGGCTTGCCCCTTCTGGATTCGCAGGGAACAGCGAGTGAATAGGGTTCAAGCCAATGAAGTCACCGCCACGAGAGGCAATATCACTCACCAGTTGTTTTAGGTCGCCAAAATCACCGATGCCCCAGTTATGCTGAGTACGCAGTGTGTAAAGCTGGATACTAGGACCCCATAGCTTTTTGTGTTGGTTTAGATCGTCTTGTTTGAAACACGCTTTCGGCGTAATGATCAATGACATCTCGTAAGGTGTTTTACGACGCTTACGACTGATGATCAGTTTGTGATAACCCCAAGCCAAGTTCTTTGGCAATGCAAACACTAGAGGGCCACCCTCAGCACGCTCATCACGAACAATTTGGGACTGAAGATAGCCTTCAAGTACCTCTCCTTGTTCTGTTTCTAAACGCCAGCTGAATTCACTCTCACGAGCACTCGTACCTAGGTTTAGTTCCACTTCGACTGGTTCGCCGTCGCGTAAAACAAGAACAGGGGCTAGTACGTCTTTTTTATGTTTCTTTTCAGCAGAAGCCAGTAGTTTTTCATCACTGCTAGTATCGTAGCCAAGCGAAGCGAGCAAGCGGCGTAGCGTCTCCTCAGACACTTTAGCCTCATCTCCCCAAGCACTGACATAGCTATCAGCCAATCTCGCCATTTCCGCGACTTTCTTTAATGCTGTTTGTTCTTTCATCGCTTTCTCCGAAGGTAATACCAACACCTTCCATGTAGGGTTTTATTGTTATCAATAACTTCTTTTGGAAAATGACCAAAGGTAGCGCTTGGCTACCTTGGTCTTAACTAGGTTCTATTAGCGTTTCACCGCTTCAAGTTTCCAGATATTGTTCACGTAGTCTCGGATTGAGCGGTCTGACGTGAACTTGCCAACAAGGGCGGTATTAAGAATGGCCTTCTTCGCCCAGCCAGCTTGATCTTTATATTGTTCGCTCATGTCTTCGTGCGCTTTCACATACGATGCGAAGTCCGCAAGACATAGGTATGGGTCACCGCCATCCAGCAGGCTATCGTACGTTGCACGTAGTAGGCCCGGTTGACCTGGAGTGAATTCTTCACCCAGTAGTAGGTCCATGGACGCTTTGAGTAAGTGATCCGCATTGTAGTAATCAAATGGGTTATAACCTTGAGCTTTCAGCGCTTTCACACCTTCAACATCTAGACCGAAGATATAGATGTTCTCATCGCCTACTTCCTCACGAATCTCAACGTTTGCACCATCCATTGTACCGATAGTTAGCGCACCGTTTAGCGCCATCTTCATGTTACCTGTACCTGATGCTTCTTTACCCGCTAGCGAGATTTGTTGAGAAACGTCAGCCGCAGGGATAATGATTTCAGCCATGCTCACGCGGTAGTCAGGGATGAATACCACTTTCAGCTTGTTACCGATGCGAGGATCGTTGTTCACCTTGTCTGCAATCTTATTGATTGCGAAGATGATTTCTTTCGCTAGGTGGTAACCCGGTGCTGCTTTTGCTGCGAAGAACACAACGCGTGGCGTACACTCAAAACCTGGTTCATTAAGAATACGGTGGTACAGAGACAGTACGTGTAGCAAGTCTAGATGCTGACGTTTGTACTCGTGCAGACGCTTGATTTGAACATCGAAGATTGCATTAGTATCGAGCTCGATACCCATGTTCTCTTTCACCCAAGTTGCTAGGCGTTCTTTGTTCTCTTTCTTCACTGCCATGAATTCTTTTTGGAATGTCGCGTCAGTAGCGTACTTCGCAATACCTTCAAGTTGCTCTAGTTTCGCTGGCCATTCTGGGCCGACTTTCTCAGTGATAAGCTGAGACAGACCTGGGTTACAGAACTTCAACCAGCGACGTGGCGTAATACCGTTCGTTACGTTGTGTAGACGTGTCGGGTACATTTCGTGGAACTCTGGGAATAGGTCTTTCTTAACCAATTCAGAGTGAAGTGCTGCTACACCGTTTACTGCGTAAGAGCCGATTACACATAGGTTTGCCATACGAACCATGCGGTGGAAACCTTCTTCGATGATAGAAAGCTTCTGTTGCTTCGCGACATCACCCGGCCACATTGCACGTACGTCTTGTAGGAAGCGGTGGTTGATCTCGTAAATGATCTCCATGTGACGTGGTAGCAGGTGCTGGATTAGCGACTCTGGCCATGTCTCTAGTGCTTCTGGAAGTAGCGTGTGGTTGGTGTACGCAAATGTCTTAGAGCTGATTTCCCAAGCCGCTTCCCAAGCTAAACCTTTTTCATCCATCAGGATGCGCATTAGTTCAGGAATCGCAATCGTTGGGTGTGTATCGTTAAGCTGGATAGTCTCTTGCTTAGGTAGATCCGCTAGCGAGTAGCCCGCAGCTTCGTGGCGACGTAGGATGTCACGTACAGACGCTGCTGAGTGGAAGTACTGCTGCATTAGACGCAGTGTTTTACCTTTCTCGTGGTTGTCGTTCGGGTAAAGCACTTTAGTGATGTTACCTGCGTCGATCAGTGCGTGCTGAGCTTCGAAGTAATCACCATTGTTAAAGCTTGCTAGTGAGAATGGTGCAATCGCCTGACATTCCCAAAGACGTAGCGGGTAAACCGTGTCTGATTCGTAACCCACAATTGGAAGATCCCAAGGCATTGCTCTTACTGTCATGCCTGGTACCCATTTGCGAACCTCTTTACCGTTCTCGTTAATCACTTCAACGTGACCGTAGAAACCGATCTCTTGCGCAAGTTCTGGACGCGCAATTTCCCAAGGGTAGCCTTCTACACCGCGCCATGCGTCAGGTGCTTCTTGCTGGCGACCATCTTTGAATGACTGTTTAAATAGACCGTATTCGTAATGTAAACCATAGCCGACAGTTGGGAATTCTTGTGCCGCACATGAATCCATGAAACACGCAGCCAGACGACCAAGGCCACCGTTACCCAATGATGGGTCGCGCTCTTCTTCTAGCAGATCAGTTAGGTTGTAACCCAGTTCAGCCATTGCTTCTGTTACTTGTTCATACAGACCCATGCTGATTAGGTTGTTACCCGTCAAACGACCGATAAGGAATTCTAGCGAAAGGTAGTTAACGCTCTTCGCACTTTTAATGCGTGGATCTTCTTCTGTCGCAAGCAAATCTAGAGTAGTAAATTCAGCCAGAGCATGCCCCATTGCTAGGTACCATGCGCGGCTGTCTGCGTTTTCAATCGTATGAGCGTAAGTTACAGATAGGTGTTTCTTTACGCTTTCTTGGAACGACTTCTTGTCAAATTGTTTTTGTTGAGTAGGTTTCATTACGAAATTCTCACGTCTTTTGGTAATTCATCTGCCATACATCGTGCATTTACCTCTGTGAATAAACATCCTCCTAATTCTCATCCTTTGAAGGAGGAGGGCTGAGGGCGTAGAGGGGGTACCATTGCTAGGTTAGTGATCCAAATCTCAACAAAGTGAACTTTGCACCAGTTCTTAGTGATTTTGATCACAATGGAATGTGAGAAAGGTTAAAACCCGTTCATGACGCTTTTTATAGTCCACTCATCTGATGATGTGAAAATTGTAATATCGGTCACATTAACTCGGTCAGCGTAGAAGAACTTTTCGTAATCTATGTGCAACGCGATCTTAACGCTAACGAAACAAACGATATTTAAGTGACGACAATCACAAATAAAGGGCGTAGTTGATGGTAAATCCATCAACCCTTGAGAATTAGGAAGTGGATCAAAGTAACGAACATTTCTGATGTCGTAACATCCCACTCAGCTCACAGGATTGTACGCTTTTTATACAAACTAGAATTAGGCGATGTGAGTTATTTCTAGTTTTCGCTAGCTTTTATATCTAAGTGACCGTATGGAATGGTTTTTCAGACGGACGCAAGCCCCAACAGTAGCGACATTATCCGGCATTCAAACAGTGTTTTTGATGCTGATGACATCATTCAGTAAGACGGCTTTCAAGGGGGCTTTACAAGAATGATCACGTTGCTGTCATTTGGGTATACATAAATAAGGACATAACTACTAATGTGGATTCCATCTAAGCTTACTCGACCAGGACGCCTGCACAATGCCATCGTGCGCCCACGAGTGTTGGACTTACTACAGCAAGCGCCTTACTACAAATTGGTTTTATTCCGATCCCCAGCAGGTTACGGAAAAACGACAATGGCAGCGCAGTGGCTATCCGATAAGCCAAACGTCGGTTGGTACAGCATTGATGACAGCGATAACGACGGCTTTCGCTTTGTAAACTATCTGCTTCAAGCATTAAACAAAGCCACCAACTTCAGTTGCGCTAACGCACAAAAACTGGCGGAAAAACGTCAGATCTCGTCTTTACGCTCCCTATTTAGCGAAGTATTCGCTGAAATGGCTGACTTTCATCAAGAGTGCTACGTGGTACTTGATGACTACCATTTAATCACGAATGATGAAATCCATGAATCCATGCGTTTCTTCTTAAAGCACATGCCAGACAACCTCACCGTTGTGGTAACCAGTCGTGCAGCGCCGCCTCTGGGCACTGCAAACTTACGTGTTCGTGATTTAATGATCGAAATCGGCAACGAGATGTTGGCGTTTGATACCGAAGAAACCACTCGCTTCTTTAACCAGCGTATCGCCGATGGTATTGATGAAGACATGGCGAACAGCCTAAGAACCTATGTTGAAGGTTGGCCATCGGCGATGCAGTTGATCGCATTACAAGCCCAACATCAAAACCGCACATTGGCACAAACTGTAGAGTCGGTATCGCAGTTCAATCACGCGCACTTGTGGGATTACTTGGTCGAAGAAGTGTTTGACTTACTCGATCACGAAACTCGTCACTTTTTAATGCAAGTATCCGTGCTTGACCACTTCAATGATGAGTTAGTGTTTGCCCTTACCCAACGCGAAGACGCACTGGGAATGATTGAATCGCTTAACCGTTACGGCTTATTTATTTACCCGCTCGAAGGGGAACAGAACTGGTTCCGGTTCCATAACTTATTTGGCGAGTTTTTATCTCATGAGCGCCAAGCTCGTATTCCTCAGCAAGAAAAAGATCTCCACCGCAATGCTGCTATCGCTTGGTTACAACAAAAAGCACCACACCAAGCGATTCATCATGCACAAAAATCGAATGATAAGGACTTAGTGGTAGAGATCCTAAACGAATTCGGCTGGAAGATGTTTAACCAAGGCGAACTCAGCACACTGGAAAGCTCAATTAACAAGTTGGACGATGATCTGTTGTTCAGCCACCCAAAACTTACGATGCTCCGAGCATGGTTGGCTCAAAGTCAGCATCGTTATAACCAAGTGGGCCACCTGCTTGAAGAAGCGGAAGAGGAACACAAAAAGCGTAACATTGCGTTAGATATTCATTATCAAGGTCAAGCAAACGCGTTGCTTGCTCAAGTGGCTATCAACAGTAACCAACCAGAAAAAGCTCTCGAATTAGCGGAGTTAGCGCTTAGCCAACTTGATAACACAATTTACCGTAGCCGAATTGTGGCGACTTCGGTTGTTGGTGAAGTTAACCACGTGCTAGGTAAACTAGACCGTGCTTTGCCGATGATGCAACAAACTGAAAAGCTAGCTCGTCAGTATCAGGTATATCACCAAGCGTTATGGGCAATATTGCAGCAAAGCGAGATTTTAATTGCACAAGGTTACGTGCAAGCTGCCTTTGAACTACAAGATTCCGCATTCCGTCTGATTGAAGATCAGCAGCTTCAGCATGTTCCTCTTCATGAATTTTTGCTGCGTATTCGCGCGCAAGTACTTTGGTGCTGGAACCGACTTGATGAAGCGGAAGAATGCGCGTACAAAGGTCTGCAAATTCTCGAAAACCATTCACCAAGCAAGCACTTACATAGCTATTCGATGTTGGCGCGTATTGCGATTGGACGCGGTGAATTAGACAAAGCAGGTAAATTCATTGAGCATATACAGCACTTGATGAAACAGTCGACTTATCACGTAGATTGGACTGCAAACGCTTCACTATCGTTGATTCTATTTTGGCAAGCGCGCGGGAATACCGATGCAATGCAAGAATGGCTCAATACTGCGGTTCGTCCTGAATCGGCATGCAACCACTTTTCTCAATTGCAATGGCGTAACATTGCTCGCGCCCACATTAACTTAGGCCAATATACCGACGCTCGTGCTGCGTTAGATTTTCTCCAAGGTGAAGCTCGTCGCACTAACCTAATCACAGATACTAATCGCAACTTAGTGGTTGAAGCGGTCCTTTCTGCTCGCCAAAAAGATGAGGAGCAAGCCAAGGCTCTGTTAAAAGAAGCATTAGTAATGACGAACCAAACTGGCATGGTCGGAAACTTCCTGATTGATGGTGCAACCATTGGCGGTCTGCTGGAGAAGTTGAGCCTCCGCCATGAACTGGGCGATCTTGAGCGTCACCGTGCTCAACAGTTAATGAAGGACATTTCATCGAATCAACGTAGCCGGTCGATTCACTTTGATGAAGACTTTATTGAAAAGTTGGTGAATCACCCTAATGTGCCAGAGCTAGTACGTACTAGCCCATTAACACAACGCGAATGGCAGGTTCTGGGGCTGATTTATTCAGGCTTTAGTAACGAGCAAATCGCACAAGAGCTGGATGTGGCAGGTACGACAATTAAAACCCACATTCGCAACCTGTACCAAAAGCTTAATATTGCTAATCGTAAAGAAGCCATTGTGACAGCTGAAAATTTGCTACAGTTAATGGGATACTGAACTGCTAGATAAACGGGTTAAAACGTAAAGTAAAACACAAGGGTTGGCGTAACACGTCAGCCCTTTTTTATGACTGACAGTAAGAGAAGTGCAATTTGCAAAGCACGTAAGTAACGTTGTTCATATAAAAAAATAGCCAACCGCAATAATCGCGATTGGCTTATATTTAGTGTGAACAAATTGTATTCACTAACAACGTCAGTTGGCTAGGTGACCCTCGGCTTAAGAAGGGTCGAGCAGCATTATGCATTAATCATGCCAAAATGCAAAGACTTATTTTTGGGCACAAGATCTCATATAAGCTGGATTTATTCACGCGCAAATTATCAAAATGCAATTTGATAATGCAAATTGCAATTGCACAATGCAACCAAGATTGATAATTGATAGTAGAGTTAATCATCTCAAAAATGTAAACCAAGCATTAAAAGCTCGTTACGGCGGCATTGTCTCTTGGCGGGTAATAAAGATAGGCAATAGATTGGATATAAAACCAAGTAGTTACAGCACTATTTCATACTTTTTTCATCGCAATGTTTGTATACTCTCTGCCATCGAAACGACTTAGCATTAGAGCAATGAACTACTTAATTACTTTCTTCAAGGGAATCGCCATGGGTGCAGCAGATGTTGTACCTGGTGTATCTGGCGGCACCATCGCGTTTATCACTGGTATTTACGATACGCTGCTTGAAAGCATTCGACGCATTAACCCCTCACTTTTCTCTATCTGGCGAAAAGAAGGGGTTAAAGCCGCGTTTAATCACATCAACGGATTCTTCCTAATCGCTCTGTTTGCCGGCATTTTCACCAGTATTGCAACGCTAGCAAAGTTGATTACTTGGCTTCTTGACACACACCCGATCCCACTTTGGTCATTTTTCTTTGGTCTAATTTTGGTCTCTGTGTATCACATTATTCGTCAGGTTGAGCAACGCGATCTTGTCCGCTTTGTCATTCTGCTCGTTGGTGTCGGGTTTGCTTATAGTATTACTGTGCTCAAACCTTTACACATGGAACCAACGGCCACTAACACCTTATTCGCTGGAGCTATCGCGATTTGTGCGATGATCTTGCCGGGTATCTCTGGCAGTTTTATTTTGCTGCTGATTGGCATGTATGCTCCTGTATTAGCCGCAGTGAAAGGTTTTCAAGTCGATACATTAGCGCTATTTTTGTCTGGCTGCGTGATCGGTTTACTGTCCTTCTCTCACTTATTGTCGTGGTTACTACGCAAGTTCCGTGATTTCACCCTGATGTTTTTGACTGGATTAATGATTGGTACGTTGCCAAAGATTTGGCCATGGAAAGAAACCATCACTTGGCGCACCAATTCGAAGGGCGAACAAGTGCCATTGCTACAGCACAACCTATCACCATTTGAATTTGAACACGTGACATCACAACCTTCTCAGTTAGTACTTGCTGTCGTAATGATGCTTGCAGCCATTGCTCTGGTTTTGGGTCTAGAGAAATTCGCAGATTCAGATAAATAACTTTGGTATCAAACACATACTGAACCAAATAAAAACGGAGCCAATTGGCTCCGTTTTTATCTATTGGCTAAGGGCAAAAACATCTCAATTGAAAACTCTGCTGTATTTGATGCAATAAAGTCCGTCGCATTACTAAGAAGCTGGTCACCGAGGTATAACGCACAATTTACCGAGGTCACGAGTTGGCGAGCGGCGCATCTGTGCTACGATGCTCGTAATGTTAAGTGATAAATGCTGAACCTTAATGAAACTGTTACAAATCGCCGCTGTTTCAGCCGCATTAGTTGCGGGATTTTATGCCCCGACTCTAATAAAAAGCTTTTCTTCTTCCACTCAAAGCAAGTCAATAGATGAATACTGCTTTCTCTCTACAACCTCTTGCGTCCAAGAAAATGTTACGATGACGCTAAAATCAGAAACTGCTCAACCCTTGGTTCCTACCACTCTAAATGTTGAGTGGCATACAAGCGATGCTAAGCAACTCATCCTAAGTCTTTCAGGAAGAGAAATGGAGATGGGTGAGCCTAAGTTTTTGCTGAAGCAAATCGCTCCTGGCCAATATCAAGGTGACATC
Source organism: Vibrio sp. 1167 (assembly GCF_033340375.1). NCBI lineage: Bacteria > Pseudomonadati > Pseudomonadota > Gammaproteobacteria > Vibrionales > Vibrionaceae > Vibrio > Vibrio sp. 1167. The sequence goes on from NZ_JAWOWK010000001.1 coordinate 660,793, forward strand.
ATTCTCCCGGTTTGCACGGAGGATGCAATGACTTGGGTTGGTGAACTCAGTGATGGAGAGAATACCGTTTACCCTGCTATAAAAATGCAAAGATAAGGAATCGTTATGAGCCACAATTGGTCCCTATTTCTCGTAGCTGCTTTCGCACTCGGGTTTGGCGTAAAGAGCTATTTAGATAATCAGAAAACGAAGCCAGAGCAAGTGGACAGTTCCACCTCTCAACAAACGGTATTGTTTGGGGAAAATAACCAAGCCGTCAATATCTTCGATGTGAATGACCCTCGCATCCGAGTCGTCTATTTTGGCTTTACTCGCTGCCCAGACGTTTGCCCAACTTCTCTTGCAATGCTGGCAGGAGCACTGAATCAAATTGACGACGCGCAAAAAGCACAACTACGCCCGATGTTCATTTCTTTAGACCCAGAGCGTGATGAGGCCGATGCATCAGCAAAATATGCCCATTACTTCCATCCAATGATTGAAGGCCTATCGGCACCACTTGATGTAACGACACCTTTGGCACACAACTATGGTGTCATTTTCCGCAAGACAGAATTGGAAGGCTCAGAACTAAAATACACGCTGGATCATAGCTCTTACTTTTACTTCTTGAAGCCGGATGGCACGTTAATCACTAAAGTACCGCATACGCTCTCACCGGCACCGATTGTTGAAGCCATTTCAAAACTAACGACCGAAGACTCTTCAAATGACGGTTAAGTCAGTGCTGAAGCAATTTTTCAATTTCCTAACTCATACCAACCCCAATGTCGAACAAGACGTCGATACGATCATTGACGCCATTGGGGGCATAGAGAACCTGCTAGAAACTGGTGCATGTGCGACTCGGCTGCGTCTTACCCTCAGAGCGACGTCCGTCATCGATAAGAACGCACTCAAGAATCATGGCGCGCATGGCGTCGTGATATTGGATGATCGTCATGTCCAAATCATATACGGCTTAAAAGCCAACACGTATTCGCAGATTATGGAAGAGCGCATCACAAAACAAAGTTAATATTTTTGCAGTATAGCTACCCTCTTTAAAAAAGGGCGGCTATACTCTTTTGGCTTAATTAACTCACTTATTTATTAACCAACGAAGAGGACACAAGATGATTGTATTGAATAACACTAACTGGGCATCGCAAGGGTAACCCTAACAGCACCAACTCTGTGGCATAGCCACAACTCCCCTTCTCTGCCCGGTCTTCACCGGGGTCAACTCTATCCGAATTAGACCCTAATGCGATTTGTATTAAGGCGCTTTGTTGCGTCTGGGATAATTCAATAATGAATCAAACACATACTTTTTGTGACACATTAGTTTCAACTTCAAACCCTCTAAAACAATTGGGTTGGAAACCATTTTTTCAGCAACAACTGACATTAGACGATTACGACAACACTATCTTTGCTCGTGTAATTGCGCATCACCGAAGTGGTTATTTATTGGCAACAGAAACTGGGCAAGTTCATCTTAATGCCCACCATTCTTTACCCAATATGACCGTCGGAGACTGGGTAATCTTAAATGAAGATCAGCAATTTGTTCGCTTACTGGATCGCTTGAGCCTCTTTAGCCGCAAAGCCGCTGGCAGCAAAGTGGTAGAGCAACTTATCGCAGCCAATGTGGATACAGTGTTTATCGTCTGTTCCCTTAACGACGACTTCAATTTAAGTCGTATTGAACGCTATCTTGCCTTGGCTCATGAAGCCGAAGTCGAACCCGTCATCGTGCTTTCCAAAGCCGATTTGTGTGACAATACTGATGAACTAAAAAGCCAAGTACAGAAGCTCGACCCTCTATTAGCTATAGAGACAGTCAACGGCTTAGAAATAGAGAGTGCTTCTAAACTCATGACCTGGTGCAAAGAAGGACAAACCCTCGCTTTTATCGGTTCTTCAGGCGTTGGCAAATCAACTCTTGTTAATGCATTACTCGGGCAACAAGAACAGGCAACTGGGCATATTCGTGAAGACGATAGCAAAGGGCGACATACAACTACATCGCGCTCTATCCATCTATTACCTGATGGCGGCATCTTGATTGATACTCCGGGAATGCGCGAGCTTCAACTAGCAGATTGTGAATCGGGGGTCAGTGAGGCATTTTCTGACATTGAGGCGCTCGCTCAGCGTTGTCGCTTTGGCAATTGTAAGCACCAAACTGAGCCAGGCTGCGCAGTTCAAACTGCGATTGCAAATGGCAAACTGGAGGTTCGTCGTTTCAATAACTATCAAAAACTATTGCGAGAACAAGCCTTTAACGGCGCAACTTTGGCAGAGCAACGAGCACAAAGTCGACGATTCGGTAAACTTGCTCGCAATGCCATGAGTGATAAGCGCAGGCGCCAACAAAGTTATTAATTTGTTGCGTTTGAGTTGTCAATAAAATCAAAGGAGACGAAAGTCTCCTTTTTAACAACTTTATTAAAAACCATTACTCATAACTAATGATAATTTTCAACATAAAAATCTTATTTAAATAACATTGAGCAAACATTTAATCCAAAAACAAACTAAAACTAGACACAAAATATTACCAAGCTAAGATATGTGATATTCAGCAAGAAAATGGCTGAATTTATAAAAACAGGATAATTGATAATCATGTGTCTTAGTGACCAGAAGCAATGCTCACCCCTTGTAATATAAGGGCATTATCGCCGTGTAATGATGGACTATTGCCCTGCCACTCTGGCATAAAATTGCAGGAATGATGTATGCAACACAACAGCCTCGTTGCCCGATATGCTCGTGGTAACCTCGTCGTCCAGATCCTTGTCGGTATCGTCTTTGGTATTTTGCTCGCGACAGTTTCTCCAAGCCATGCCGAAAGCGCGGGATTAATTGGTAGCCTTTTTGTCGGTGCGCTTAAAGCGATCGCGCCAATTCTTGTGTTTATTTTGGTTGCCGCTTCAATTGCAAACCAAAAGAAAAACCAACACACTTACATGCGCCCAATCGTTGTACTGTACCTGATGGGTACATTCTTCGCGGCGCTATCAGCAGTGGTTCTAAGCTTCCTTTTCCCGACCAATTTAACGCTTGTCACCGGCGCTGAAGGTGCAACGCCTCCTCAAGGTATTGCTGAAATTCTACGCACATTGTTGTTTAAACTGGTCGACAACCCAGTAAATGCACTAGTAGAAGCAAACTACATCGGCATTCTTGCTTGGGGTGTGGGTCTGGGTCTTGCACTACACCACGCATCGGCGACAACGAAGGCCGTATTTGAAGATCTAAGCCACAGCGTGTCTCACATTGTGCGCTTTATCATTCGTCTTGCACCATTTGGTATCTTTGGCTTGGTTGCTTCAACGTTTGCGACAACGGGCTTTAGCGCGCTAGCAAGCTACGCACACCTTCTGGCGGTTCTTCTTGGCGCAATGATGATCATCGCACTCGTTGTAAACCCGGCGATCGTGTTCGTTAAAACCAAACAAAACCCTTACCCACTTGTATTCCGTTGTCTACGTGAAAGTGGTGTAACAGCGTTCTTCACTCGTTCAAGTGCGGCGAATATTCCAGTAAACATGGCACTATGTGAGAAGCTAAAACTGGACGAGGATACATACTCAGTATCTATCCCTCTAGGTGCGACCATCAACATGGCTGGTGCTGCAATCACTATCACAACGCTAACGCTTGCAGCTGTGCACACTATGGGTATCGAAGTTGATCTACTGACTGCGCTACTTCTAAGTATTGTAGCTGCGGTTTCTGCATGCGGCGCATCAGGTGTTGCAGGCGGCTCTCTACTACTTATCCCACTTGCGTGTGGCCTGTTTGGTATCTCAAACGACGTAGCAATGCAGGTTGTAGCAGTTGGCTTCATTATCGGTGTGATTCAAGACTCTGCAGAAACTGCGCTAAACAGCTCAACAGACGTTGTCTTTACGGCAGCAGTTTGTAAATCAGAGCAGCAAAAAGCTCAGTAAGACTGACAGAACAAAGAGAAAGGGGAGCCGATGATGGCTCCCCTTTTTTGTTTAATTGCGCTCAATTACGCGGTGACCAAAGCCACCTCTTCAATTGAGAAATGCTTACTTGGCTCAACAAACTCTTGCTGCGCTGCGATGGTTTGCAGTTCCCATTCGCCTGCATGGTAAGTGGCGCTTAACACCCCGTAACACGCGTCGTGACAATGTTGGAAAGCTTGTTTAGGAGACCAACCTTTCAGCAATCCTGAAGTGAAGATCGCCGAGATAAGGTCGCCCACGCCAACAGGTTGTTTAGCAAACTCAAATTGAGGACGCTTCGCAAGGTAAATGCCTTCTTGCGTAGCCAGTAGCATGTTAAAGCTGCCATTTTCTAGGCAGTAAAGGTGCTTAACTAGCACAACTTTTGGACCTTTCTCTAGCGCACGTTGGCATGCGGTGATCGCATCGTCTAGTGAGTGGATTTCCATCTCAGCAAATTGACTTAGCTCGAATTGGTTCGGAACGATCACGTCCGCCATTGGCATCAAACGCGTTAGAAGATTTTCAGCAATGCCCGGAGCCACAATGCAGCCTTTGTCTGGCGCGCCCATCACAGGGTCGCAAACGTAAAGTGCGTTCGGGTTCGCTTGCTTCACTTTCGTCACGGTATCTTCAACAGCAAGGCACTGCTCTGCGCTACCTTGGTAGCCCGTCAATACCGCTTGGCACTTTTCCAGCGCGCCGATGTTACCAAGTCCACGAACTAACTCGCTGATGTCTTCAGCCGCAAACGCTCGCCCAGTCCAGCCTTCTTGATACTGCGTGTGGTTAGAAAATTGAACGGTATGAATCGGCCATACTTCGAAACCCATGCGTTGCATTGGGAAAACGGCACTGCTGTTACCAGCATGACCAAAAGAAACATGAGATTGTATAGAGAGGATACCTTGCATAGTACCTTACCTCTTATTGTAGTTATCGATAGTTCAAAGACAGCGGCAAGCGCCAGTTTTGCGAAACCAGTAGTGTATCCGACAAACCAAGATTCTCTAACTCAATTCTCCTCAATATCTTCAGAGTAAGTTGGCGCGCTGGTTTTCAACACCATCTTCTTAATTTCCATTTTGTCTTTATTCAGTGCGATTTCTAGGGTATCTCCTTCCCTTATCCCGAGCTGAGCCAGGATTACGCTTGGAATGACTACGGCGGTGTCGTCACCGATTTTAACAGGTTGACTTATCATCTTTCGTCCTCCAAATGTCGAAAATGAGTTTTCACGTCATTGGATGTCTAGCCTCAAATACATTAAGCTGACTTGGGTTTGGCGTAACATTTTAAAGACAAAAGAAAAGCCTCAATCTTGAGGCTTTTGGATAAGATAGGTTATGGTTGAAGGAAGTTTTGAGTGAAATCGAGCGCCTCTTTAGAAAGTTTTTTTTCGTTGGGCGATGTGCTTACCTGACCTTCTGCTGTTACCGTTGTCATGTTAGGCTGAAAATCTAGTGTTGATGCCTCCTCCCAAGCCTCGGAGGCTTCTTTACTCTCGTCATTCAACACCGCATTGAGCTCCTCTTCCGCAGGAAAATACGCTTCGCGTTTGTACACTTTGTTAAGGGCTCGAATAATAGAGTGCTTTCTCACCATTCCTGAGGCCAGCTTTCTTTGCAACGGCTTCGCTATGGACTGCAATCCAACGACAACATCAACACCAATATTGGTCGCCACTTCATCACGCAACGTACGCGCAGGTTGGTAGCCCATATTGGCAGAAAGAAACAGCCAAACGTAAGCAATTGCATTACCCGTTTTACCTTTATCCTTCCACGCTTCGCCAGCATGATACATCGCTTTAGCACTGCCACCTTCCGCGGCCCGTTCCAGCCAGTAGCAACCTTTAACCATGCTTTTTTCTGTACCAATGCCATTTAGGTAACATAAGCCGACTTGGATCTTGCCATCTGCACTGTCTTTTTCCGCCGCTTTCATAAACCAGTAAAGCGCATCTGCACTGCGTCCTGCACTATTGTCTGGTGAAAGCTGCCATTCCCCCATATAAATCATGGCATCAATGCAGCCTTCTTCGGCGGCAGTTTCAATCAGTTGGTTACCTTTTGGGATATTTTTTTCAGTTCCTCGACCAAAGACCAAGGCCTTGCCCGTCGAAAATTTCGCTTCGGTATCCCCTTCCATTCCCGCAATTGCGGTACGCCAGAAGTTTGCCTGCTCTTTTAAAATCACATCTTCGCGCATGCGTTCACTTAAGCGAACAATGCCGTACATCCCCGTCACATTGTCCAATTTAGCGGCTTTATCATACCAATACAGCGCTTGACGAATGTTGTCCTTTTCGGCTTCTTTCGCTAGAAATAAAATGGTGGGGATATGCCCGGTTTCTGCTTTGAACTCTCGCTCTTTACGCTCTTGCTCTCGCGCTTTATGCATCGCCTTTCGATAAGCGGCTTCGCGAGCTTTCCTCTCTGCCTCGAGTCTCTGTTTCCGCATCGACAACGAGATCATCCACACAAATATCAGGACGAGTGAAAGGCCAGTTGCCGCAATGGCAATGCCCATACTACTCATAAATAGCCTCTTTTGGTTTCAGGGCCCAATTCAACTCCCTTTCAGGGAAATCTTATGATTACGCGCCGACGTAACGCCGACTACCTTCATTATATAACGACCACTTAGCGAAAATCTGAAGCTTGCGAAGACTTAATGGCGGTATTTTATTCAACATCACTGCAACTTATTTTTAAAAGAAAAATATAGCCCTCATTTTTATAGAACTTAATCACGGTTTTGGGGCTGAGACATTCTCATCCCCTATCATCCCCCCTTACTCCTCCCATAAAAATTCACATTTTAATGATGTGCAGAACCTCTCACTATGCGCCTGTTTTATTATTTAATTTGTGAACAAAATCGACTGTGACAGAAAATTTGCACCTGTAAAAAACTTAACAGCCTGCTCTCACATTTTGCTGATGATTCAGTGTATTAGCATCTAATTGAACATTTCCTTTTTTGGCATCTGCCTTTCTAGCGTGTGCAAAACCTTCTTGATGATTGAGTCAGCGAAGGCAGCGCGCAGCTCAATATCAATTCAATAACAATGGATTTGTAAACGTGGACAATAAGACATTTAAATTATCAACAATTGCCAAAACCGTACTGCCTTTGATTTCCGTCGCGGTAATCAGCGGTTGTGGTAGTGATAGCACGAACGAAGATACGACGAACCCTGGCTCAGGCTTGTACCCTGCGGGAGAGAACGAAGTCGTCATTTATTACAAACGTGACGTAGCATCAGCTTCAACAGCAAGCGACTACGAAGGTTGGGGCTTGCACCTATGGAACGGTGAGGGCTGTACCAGCACAGATTTAGACGCAATGGGCATTCCGGGAACAGGAACGGATTGGTCTGCGCCACACCCATTCGATGGCATCAACGACACCTACGGTGCTTACTACGTACTGAAAATAAACCCTGACGCCTCTGACCCACACGAATGCATGAACTTCATTCTGCACAAAGGTGATGAGAAAGCGTTCGGCAGCGCAAACTCAAAAGTAGAGTTGACGAAAATCGGCGAATCGAAAGGTTTGTTTGGCTTCCACGGCAGCAGTGAACTTTACTACGAGCCAATAGAAGAGCGCCCTGTTGATATTGATGGTCAAAAAGCCCATTGGTTAGACGCCAACACCATTGCATGGGAAGCGGCGACCAGTGCGGATTCCATGAAGCTGTTCTACAGCCTTAGCAATGACATCAAAATGGATGAAGATAAGCAAATCTCTGGCGGTACAGCGGTTGAGCTGACAAAGGCTGGTGAGTTGTCTGATGGTCTGAAATCACGCTTCCGTCACCTTGCTAGCCTTCAAGCTGCGGGTATCGATGTCGATGACGCGACCTTACGTACGATCCTGAAGTCACAAATCGTTATGGTGGCTTACAACGCAAATGGTGACGTCATTTCTGCAACTGAAGTGCAAAAACCGGGCGTTTTGGATGCGGTGTTTGCCGATTCCAAGGCAGGTAACGCGATCGGTCAAGAACTCGGTGCGATTGTGGAAGGCGGTGCCGCAACCTTCAAACTATGGGCACCAACTGCCCAAGATGTTGATCTGATAATCTACGATGAAAACTTAGCAGAAGAAGCGACCGTTGCCATGACGGAAGACCCAGCAACAGGTATCTGGGTTTCTGAGGCACAAAGCAACGTTGTCAACAAATACTATCGCTACCAAGTTAAGGTATACCACCCAACAACTGGCGTCGTTGAAACGCGTTTGGTAACAGACCCATATTCAATGAGCTTGTCTAAGAACTCACGATACTCGCAAGTGGTTGATTTAGATGATCCAAGCTTAATGCCTCAAGATTGGAAAAACTACGCACGCCCAACGGTTAAAAAAGACGAAGACCACGTCCTTTACGAGTCACACATTCGTGATTTCAGCTTTAACGACAGCAAAGGCACACCAAGTCTTGATGGCAAATATCTGGCGCTTACAGAACCTGAGCGTGAGTCTGTATCTCACTTACAAGCTTTAAAAGATGCTGGCCTAACAACGCTACATATCTTGCCAGCATTTGATATTGCAACCGTGGATGAAGACGCTGACAAGCGAGTCGATATCACCGACACCGTGGGTAAACTTTGTGGCATCAAGCCAGAAGCCTCCATTTGTGAGACCGAAGATGACGGCAAAGTGATTGAAGAGGTATTAAATAGCTACGACCCAACAACGGGCAAAGCACAAGCGTTGATGAACGATCTTCGCATGCTAGACAGCTTCAACTGGGGTTACGACCCTTACCACTACACCGTGCCAGAAGGCAGTTATGCGACCGATCCTAACGGGTCTAAGCGTATTCTAGAGTTCCGCGAAATGGTTCAAGCGACGCATAAAATGGATCTGAAACTGGTCATGGACGTCGTGTACAATCACACAAATGCATCTGGTGTGAACGAAAAATCAGTACTGGATAAGATTGTCCCTGGGTACTACCACCGCCTAAACGTCAACACTGGCGGAGTCGAAAACTCAACCTGTTGTGATAACACCGCAACCGAGAACTTGATGATGGGTAAACTAATGGTTGACTCATTGATGGTATGGGCGGATGACTATAAAGTCGATGGTTTCCGTTTTGACCTTATGGGCCACCAGCCGAAAGATGTGATGGTTTACGCACTTGAAAAAGTCCGTGAAATTGACCCGAATACCTTGTTCTACGGCGAAGGTTGGGACTTTGGTGAAGTCGCGCAAAACGCTCGCTTCGATCAGGCGACACAAGTCAACATGGCAGGGACAGAAATCGGTACTTTCTCTGATCGTCTGCGTGACGCAGTTCGTGGCGGAAGCCCGTTTGATGGCGGTGTAGATTCTGAAGGTAAGCACCCACTTCGCTTTAACCAAGGCTTTGGTAACGCCGCTTATCCTAACGAAGAAACCAAAACTGACGCAGAGTCGGTGAATGGTCGTTTACACAACCAAGATCTGGTTCGTCTAGGTATGGCTGGTAACTTGGCTGACTACATCCTTCTTGATTACAAAGGCGAAACCAAGCTGGGTAAGAACGTTGATTACAATGGTGCTCCTGCAGGCTACACAAAAGTGCCATCAGAGAACATCTCTTACGTGTCTAAGCACGACAACCAAACATTGTGGGATAACAACGCCTACAAGATTGCGACAGGCACTTCATCTGCCGAGCGTGCACGTATGCAGTCTGTGTCCCTATCAACGGTGATGCTTGGTCAAGGCATTCCATTCATCCACATGGGTTCTGAGCTATTGCGCTCTAAATCTATGCAGCGCGACTCGTACGATTCTGGTGACTGGTTCAACCGTGTATTCTTCGACGGAAGCGACAATAACTGGAACGTTGGTCTACCACGTGAAGACAAAGACGGTGCAAACTGGGAGCTGATCAAAACCATCGTTGGTGACAGCACGGCGAAACCAGATTCAACCGACATCGAGCTGACTAAGCAACAATTCCTAGAGCTACTAAAAATCCGTAGCACAAGCGAACTGTTCCGCCTAGATACCGCGCAAGAAGTGATGAACCGTGTTGACTTCCGCAACGTAGGGAAAGACCAAGTGGAAGGCTTGATTGTGATGTCTATCGACGATGGTACCTCAGCGGGTGCCGATTTAGATTCGAACTACGATGCAATCGTGGCCGTTGTGAACTCAACATCAACTGAGAAATCTTTCAAAGTTGCCGGCGCAACTGGTTTCGAGTTACATGAAGTTCAACAAAACTCTGCGGATGACATCGTGAAAGGTGCAAGCTTCACCAATGAAACGTTCACAGTACCAGCACTGACAACAGCGGTATTCGTGCAGCCACAAGACGGCGCACAAGGTGCTGGCCTACCAGTAAACACGGATAACAAAGACGTATCGAGCATTCCTCCTTACGGCGAAACCGTTGTTTACGTGAAAGGCACGATGAACGAGTGGTCTGATAGCAGTGATTGGGCGATGACCTTTATTGGCAACGGCATGTACTCTGTAACTGGCGTTCTTGAAGCAGGTGAGCACGAGTTCAAATTCGCGGACTCTGGTTGGGCAAATCCAAACATCGGTTGTGATGCTGCGAATATAGCTTCTGGTTCACTAGACTTAGGTTCAGAAGGTAACTGTAAGCTGTCTGTTGCTGAAACAGGTAAGTACAACTTCACTCTGAACGCGCTGCATGTTCAAGATGAAAGCGTAGAAAAACCGGTCGTGTCAGTGACCAAGTCAGCAGATGCACCAACATTCGGTGAAACAGCACTTTACTTACGTGGCACTATCACTACATGGGATGCTCCAGCACAAGACTCAACAGCGAAGTTCAGCTATGTTGCAAATGACGTTTATTCGCTAGACATTACCCTAGCGGCGGGCAACTACGAGATGAAAGTTGCGAGCGCAGACTGGGCAGCAGACACCAACTTCGGTGGTGAAGGCAGTGTTGAGCTTGGTAAAGCGCTGACGATGGAAGCCGGTGGCGGTAGCGCAAACCTAAAAATTGCGATTGCAGAAGCAGGAAACTACAACTTCCACTTCAATGCGGCTGACAAGTCGGCGCCAATCGTGACGGTAACGAAAAACTAGTTTCATTTAAAAACATCCGTAATGAAAAAGGGGAAGCATCACGCTTCCCCTTTGTTTTGTTGGCGTCACTAAATGGTGGATACCAAAATCAAAAAGGTGTTAGTTTCCCCAAATCTGTTCAACAAACTCAGGATGATCAATGAATGGATTACGATTGCCCTGAAAATCAAACACTTGTTGATTGCGGTTTCGTTCTTTTTCACTAACGGGATCATTTTTGTGCCAACGCTTAAGCATGTTTAACATCCAAGGTTCAAAAACCTTTGAACTTGAACCATCAAGGACAGCATCCGCATTGCTTGAATTGCCTTCCCAGTTACCTACAATATTTTCATAGCGGGTTGCCATGTAGAAATAGGCACGAGCAAAATCGCCTTTAAACTCATCGATCGGCTCAAACACCGTACCGGAGTAGCCCAGACTAGTGCTTGCTTGGCCAAGTTTAGAGCCATTACTAGACACGTAGGTCGCGGTGCCCACTTCACCAAATGGCCAATTACTGCGCTTCGCGTTTACATAACCATCGGTTGCAAACAAGTGATGACCGTCTGAGTTCATCGGCTCAACCTTACCGCCAAACCAGCTTTTCGGAAAAGAGTGCTCACGGTTGTAGCAATCCCCTTCCGTTTTGTATTGGCCACATTGGTCTGTGACTTTGGTAAAGCTTACTGTATCGCTAGCAGATGGCTTTTCAGAATACATATCGAGAATAGAGCCATCATTTTCGTAATAACGATCAATATCGGCATCTTTTACCAAGGTCCAGACCGCAGAATAGCCTCGGCTGGAGTGATTATTGATAATGTTAAACAACGCTGTTTTTAGAGCGTATCCCGTCTTACCAGATGCCGCTTGATAGTAACCATCAACCACTGGTGGGGTCGTGGTTGAGTCACCTAACGTAAAATCGGTGGTTTCACTTTTCGAGAATTCAGCGCCAGAAGCAAGAGTCTTATCTCCCTCAGTCAGCGTGTACGACCCCGCGCCACTGCCACAACAAATGCCGTCACCATACTCGTCTTGAATCGTGAATTGGTAGTTACCGTCAGCTAAGCACATGCTCTTTTCAATGGTGATTGCTGACTCATATCCCTGACCAGAAAACAGTACTTCAGCTTGGTTGTTTTTTAACGTCCAGCTAGTTTCTGAACCATAATTATCGGTTGTGAGAGTCAAGACCACTTGGTGATCACTACAACTTTCTACAGGAGGTTGTGTACTTGTCTCGGTCGGTTGAAAATTATCGACGTAGACAACTTCTGAGCCATCAAAACTGGCTTCATCGTAAAAACGCAAACCGACGTTGATGGTCTTGTTCGAGCTCGCTGTGTAATTGTGCACGAGCTCTTGCCACTGGTTTATCTGTTGTGGGTTCGAGTAATTGTGATAACCATCAACCACCAGACGTGCTTTTACATTTCCTTCGGTATGATAAACCGAGACAGAAAACGGATAGGTTTTCCCTTGCTCCACATTAATGGTTTGCAAAAAGTCGGTGTTGCTTTGGGTACCTGTATTCACGACGACTTGAGCAGCCAGGCCGCCCGATTTGATTTGTTCGCTGCTTGGCGACACCGCGATGCCCGCGTCAATCTCTGACCACTGCGTAGGTACATTGCCATTCCACTGCTCAAAGTCACCGTTGATAATTTGGCTATATGCAAACGGAGAGCTAACAGCAGCAAGGAGACAGAGGGAGTTCGTTATGGATTTCATTATACTTTTCCATTAGTTATATAAATCCCAGACACGATAAACATATTAGTGGGGCATAAATAATCCTTCAGTCACATTTTTACGTTGCACAAGTGTTAATTTACTTTTTAATGTGCAGCTTATCTCACAAATATCCATCTGCTGAAAACAAACGCCAATACAAAAAGCGAAGCAACTTGTTGGCTACATCGTCGTAAAACCATTAAGGGAAAAGTAAAACAGACAGAAAAAAGCCAAGTGTGCGCCTATGGGGGTCAGCAACAACACTTGGCTTGTTTATAAGAAAGCTTGTGGTCAGCTCAACTGGTGAGCATCAATTCTGGATAATTCCTTAAGGTTTTACCGCAAAGAATCGTCCTTGTAGTGGCGACATCAGAATCTGATATTGACCATTGCTCGGAGTAATTTTTTCATTCGTGAGCAAATCCACCAACTCACCAGTACCAACACTCTCCTGAGTAAGAGTGACGCTTCTAGCGCTCTCTAAGGTATTTAGCGCAAACAAGACTTTGTCCGAACCAGATTGTTTCAAGTCCACATAACTGCCGTTACTCGCAACTAAATTCGTGCGTGACCCTTGATAAAGTGCAGGATGCGCATCGCGCATTGTCATCAGCGATGTCACATAAGATTTGAGATCGGCTTGGTTTGCATCAAGCGTCGCCGTCACGCCTTCAATTTTCGCACTACTGCGCGCAACGTGATCATCGCACAAACCTTGAATGGCGCAGGTGCTGTTGTCTTCTTTTGCGGCAAAACCATCCACTTGATCCCCGATTTCATCACCGTAGTACAACGTGATTGGCCCGGTGTACGCCGCTTGGAAAGCAAATGCGGCTTTATGGCGTAACCAATATTCCACATCATTCACATCCGCTAAATTTCCGCGCTGTAACAAGTCACCAAAGCGCACTAAATCATGGTTGCCGATCATCAAATTCGGCTGCGCATGTGTTGGATATTGGTTGTGTGTGCTGTAGCCGTTGTCTAACCAATCCGCACCGCGACCACCCACGCCACTCTCATTCACGGCCAAAGTTTCAACGATGCGATATCGCATAGGAAAATCAAATGCAGAGCACAATGCTGGATCGCTGTTCGATCCATACGCCTCATTCGCGATTTCAGACTCCCCTTTCCAAATCTCTGCCACCATGTAACCCAACGGATTCACTTGTTCGCCTTTGCTATTGGTGTACGTCACACTTTGTGAGGCTTCATCGACGGCTTTACGAAGTTGTGTCCAAGCGTCTGTCGGAACTTGATAGGCTTGATCTAAACGCCAGCCGTCAATCTTCAGTTCTTTGATCCAATACGTTGCCACTTCTTTGTAGAAATCGAGACTGGCTGGGTAATCAACGGGGTTGCTCGATCCCGATGGCAACAAACCGGAGGGAGATGGTTTGATCAAACCATTCTTATGGTGGCCAAATACGCCATCAAAAAACACGTACAAACCGCGTTTGTGTGCTTCATCGACCAAGGTTCTCGCCGTTTCTAAATCACCAAAACGTGGATCAATGGTGAAGTAATCCGTAGCAAAGTAGCCCGTGGCATCCAGACGATCGGCCCAGTGTTCTTGGCCCGCTATCGCTTCCGATTCAAAAACTGGCGTCAACCAAATCGCGTTCATCCCTAAATCTTGGATGTAATCGAGTGAATCAATCACTCCTTGCAAATCGCCGATATGATGGCTGGTGCCATAACCTGTACCGTGACCAATGCTCGCATCACCATCTACAAAACTCTCTACCATGATTTGATAAGTACGAAGTTGGTTACTTTGCGCCATGACATTGGCTTGGCAAGCATAACTGGTATCCGGTAGCGGAGTGCTACTATTAGTGTCGCCACCACCAGAAGAATTACACGCAGATAAAGCACCAATCACACTTAACGCAAGCAACGATCGAGACAGGCGATGGTTACGTAGGATATTACGCATTTTATTCTCCCTAACTTACTCAAATAAACTACGGAAATTTGAGTAATAAAATTAACCCCGACATGTGTTTCATGCAGGGGTTAATAAATAAAAATAGATTTTAAATAATTGAATGGAATATTATTGGCACTTATTTACCATAATTGAATAAGGTGAGCCATCATCTGTAAATTCTAAACTCCAAAGATATTTACCAGGCTCTTTAATTTCTAGTTTTGTATCTGTACCGTAACCACCGTAAGTCAGTTCATTTAATTGTCCGACCGATAATTTTTTACCTTTGGCAGTAAACTGTGGTTTCCATTGTTCAGCGGCATACTGCATTTTATAATTACCTGAAATTTCATCGGTAATCACTTGATAGACATTGTTCCCCTTATAGGTCAGCTTGCGCTCGGCAGTGTGCTTCCAATCTGCATTTGGGAAACTACCTACAACAAAAATGTCTTTAGACAATGGGCCAGATTCGGCTGAATCCGGCAAACTACAATTTGTCATTATATCAATCTGCGTGCTCGTAAACGCAACCGCATTATTTACTTCACCTTGGGTTGTATTTTCTGATGATGTGGACGAGCAAGCAGACAAGATAGACACAGCAGCTAAAGTACATGCTGTATTTATAATTATTTTTTTCACGTTATATCCTTATTTTTATTAGACCAAGTACTAATTAAATTAGAACATATATATTATGGATCGAAATAAAATAAATTTTAAATAGGAATAATATAATATGTGAAAAAGATAACTAAATGCGTAATAAAAAAGCCGACTATCTTAGCCGGCTTTTTAAAATTATCTATTTACTATTAACTGCTTTTACAAATACTTCTTGCGCACCTTCAATTCCTAACGCTTTTGCTTCATCAAGTAAGCTCAGAGCTTTAGGGATATCATCTGCTTTTACGGCCGCTTTAATTGCGTTGTGGTAGTAAGTTTGTGTTTCAGGCTGTACTGATTCAACCGCCTTAGCCGCAATTGGAGCCGCCGCTGGTTCATTACTTGATGTTCCGATTGAGAAGAAACTCACACGGTCAATCGAGACTTCAATCTTACCTGTATCACTGTTAGGAATTGGAATATCTTTTACTTCTGGTAAGTAGTTACCTCTCCCCTCAGCGTCCAAACGCGCGGGGTGAATCACTTCGGTAAACCCGCCAAGGTCGGCTTTATCTGTATAAATAATAAGATAAACAGAATCTAATCCCGTTGGGGGGAAAAAGTCTTTTTCGGCAGCCAAGCGATTACCAAGATGCAGGCGAGGTTTTTTGTACTCAAATTCAGTTTTATCATAATTTTCGAGCTCTCTACCATTTTTATCGACAATAACTGCTCTTGGTACAAAAGCCGTCTCTTCGATTAGACTGGTGATTTTAATAGCAAACTCACCACGATCTGCTGGAAGCTCAAACACAGCGACACGGCTATCGATATTCTGATACTTCAGAACTTGGCTTTGAGCAGTGATATCAATAATGGCAGAGCTAGGAAGCTTCATTTTTACCGATTGAAGTTCAGAGAGTGTGTCAACTTGTTGCATTTGAGCAACTTGAACTTGTTCGATAACTTCAGTGGATTGGCAGCCAGCAAGCGCTACACATCCACTTAACATGAGGGCACGGAAGTACATACTTTTTCCTTCTAGTTATTTTTCTAAAGGTTTTGGCACTAAAGCATCTTAGAGTGACTTTAATGAAACGTCTAACTTTTCAATAACCCTTAGAAAAATAGCCGACTGATGTCGGCTATTTGACTAGGACAGCTAGATAACTAAGAGTTTATTTGATTACCACCAAGCCTCAGCTTGAACACCAAATACGAACTCTGTATCGTCACCGTTGAACGCATTGTCATTTTCAGTATCTAGCAAGTAAGTTCCGTATACACGTAGTTCTGGACGAGCCCAGAAGCTGTCACCCATAGCCCAAGCTTGAGCAACTGTGAATTTAGCATTACCAAAATCTTCTTTTGCTAGGCCACTATCTGCGATTTTCTCACCAGAGTTGTAACCCGCTTCGAATACTGTGCGCATTGTATCGTTCCACTTGTACATAGGACGAACAACTACAGAATATTGATCAATATCGAAGTTTTTACCTGTGTAAGCGCCAGCAGCTTGACCACCAATGTCGCTACCTGATAGGTAAGCAAGTTGGTGACCCATTTCCCAGTTCTCAGCTAGGTTCATTACACCCCAGTTGATCAAACGGAAGCCTGATGCATCATTAAATGCCTCTGTACCTCGCGCGTAATAAGCACCAGATCCCCAGAAGTTAGCAGCTTGAACACCGTAACCATTTGTACCGTATTGAAATACTGTTTGGTTAAAACCGTTACTCATACCTTGATGGATAATCGCAGACGCCAATACGCCGTCATCCGCTTCTTCTTTTGCATCGTTAGAATCTGTCGCAAAGTTGTAAGCAACAGCCAACTCAAGAGCAGCATTATCCCAAAGGCCGATGTTCGCTAAACGAGCATCAAAGATGTAACCCGTTGAATCTGAAGTTTCACCATCTTGAATCAATGCTAGAGATAGTTTTTGGTTGCCTACTGAGAGGTTTTCGATACCACCACCAGTACCAGAAGTGTTTAGGAAATAGAAATCAGTGATGTGGATATCTTTACGCTGGTAGTAAGTTTTACCAGCCCACATAGTTGCGTCTTTATCAGAAGCAATCAGACCTTTAGCTTTTACAGCAAACTGAGCAACGTTAAAATCAGCATCTTCCCAACCATTCGCACCAGGAGCACCAGAAGCAATCATAGATTCGATACGCCAAGTCTGGTCACCCATTTTCAACTCTTCCGCCAAACCAAACTCAGAGTAGTTATCGTCTTCGTTACCCAGACGACCAATACCAAATTTGTTTACAGCAAGGTCACCATTACCATTACCGCTGATACCAGTACCAGCGCGCATGTAACCGTTAAAATCCACTGCAAACGCAGAACCAGCAGCTAAAGTTGCAGCAACAGCAGCAGCAATTACACTTACTTTTTTCATTCTTAACTCCATTAAGGGTATTTATAATTCTGTCTTCCCTGCTCACTCTTTTAGGTGAATATAGGCAGTAAAAACACACCTAAAGAAAGAGAGGTAAGATGGGAACGAATCCCCGTTTGTTTCAACAGTTGTGAGATTACCCGAGGCGTACAAGGATGACTTCCTCCGCCCTAAACTAATTTAAGGGGGATGAGAAGGGAGTAGAAAATTTACCGAATGGTGTTTTTTCGAGTCAGATCACCAATCTAGGGAGGAATTAGTAAGTTTGTTCGGTTTTGAGCCGCTACAAAGTGATAGCCATTTCATATTTTTGACTCTAAGCCGTCACATAAAGTAATTAAATTACACGAATATTTTTATATTTAGGGTGGTTGACCTTAGTAAGACAAAGTTTTTAACTTATAGTTTCCTAAAGGTAGCAATAAATATTAAATAAAGTATCTCCGATGACACGACTTCTCTCTCGCCCCTACCCCCTGGGCGCAACATTGAATAAAGAAGGCTGTAACTTCTCTATTCATGCTCCAGGCGTAAAAGACATTCAACTGGCATTGTTTGCAGACGATGGCAGCTACGAGCTTCACGGTTTACCGAATGAATACGCTGGCATACGTCATACTTTTATTCCAGATATTAAGCCGGGGCAAAAATACGGTTACCTTGTCTCCCACAAGGACGAGCCACTGTTAATTTCTGATCCGTACGCAAAATCAATAGATAAAGCCCTCCACTATCACCCTCCCTACTCTCCAGCCAAAAGTTTCGATATGCCGAAGTGCGTCGTTATCGAAGATGATTTTGACTGGCAAAACACGGATCACCCGCGTATACCCAGAGAAAAGATGGTATTGTTTGAGACGCACGTCAAAGGGCTTACCCAACGCCACCCAGAGGTTGAGGACAAGCTGAAGGGGCGCTATTTAGGTCTTGCATCACCTGAAATGCTGGCCTTTTACAAACAGCAAAACATCAACACGCTGCAATTGCTACCTGTCGCAGCATGCATGCATGAGCCTCATCTACTAGAGATGGAAAAGGTCAATTATTGGGGATACAACCCTTATCTCTTTATGGTGCCCGATCCGCGCTACGCAGAACAAGACGCCGTTACGGAATTAAAAACAACAATTCGCGAATTGCATAAAAACGGCATTGAGGTGATTCTCGACGTGGTTTACAACCACACTGCTGAAGGTGGTGAAGGGCCTACAATTTTCAACCTGAAAGCCCTCGACTCCTGTTTTTACATCAAACATGGCAACCACTTCGCCAATTACACTGGCTGCGGAAATACAGTGGATCTCACCTACCAACCAGCCTTAAACCTTGTGATGGATACATTGCGCTACTGGGTTAGCGAATTTAAAGTCGATGGCTTCCGTTTTGACTTGGCTGCAACGTTAGGTCGACAGGGCGATGATTACAACCCAGAAGCCGCTTTCTTTAAAGCCGTTGCGCAAGACCCAATTTTGCGTGAAACCAAATTGATTGCCGAACCTTGGGATATTGGTCCAAATGGCTACCAAGTGGGTAACTTTCCATTTGGTTGGAACGAATGTAATGACAAACTGCGTGATATTTCCCGCAGTTTTTGGCGCGGTGATCAAGGCTATTTAAAAGAGTTTGCCACTCGATTAATGGGCTCTCGTGACATTTATAGTGCAGCGAACTGGCCATACAAACTCACCGTAAATTACATCACGTATCACGATGGCTTCACACTGCAAGATTTAGTGTCTTACAAGCACAAACATAACGAAGCCAATGGCGAAGAAAATCGCGACGGTCACGGTGACAATCGTTCAGAAAACTACGGTGTTGAGGGCGAGACGGAAAATCTGATGATCATCGCCACGCGTGAGAAGCAAAAACGCAACCTTATTGCTAGCTTGCTGTTTGCCTTCGGTATCCCACACATTCTCACTGCTGATGTTCTGTCTCACACCCAAGGCGGTAACAATAATGCCTATTGCCAAGATAACGAAACCAGTTGGCTGAACTGGGAAGAGACAGAACGTAAGCAACATTTCAAAGCATGGATGTCACAAATGGTCGCCAACCGAAATCAATACATGGTGCCATTTATCCGAGCTTTCAGTGGCGAGAATCGCAATAACAACCGTATTTTCTGGCGCCGTACAGACGGTCGCTTAATGGAGCACGATGATTGGAACCGTTTAAGCTCTGTCGCACTTCACCTTGGTATCGGTAAAGAAGGACAAGAGCTGGTCTACCTCATCAACCAAACTAACGCCACAGCTCGCTTTAAGCTCCCCAATGAGCGAAAGCAAGAGTGGGTGACGATCTGTGATACAAACGTACGTAACCTCAACCCAGGACATGCTGAAGGCGAAGTCTTGCTGTCACCCACCTCGATGGTGATTTTGCACTATCAACCAAACCAAAGCACACCAAAAGGTGAGCAAACGCATAGCTAAATTATAAACGTTCCAAAAAAGGAAAGCCGATGCATCTCAGTGCTTCGGCTTTTTTGTTGGTTAGATGTGCCTAACTCATTATTCGCAAGGCGGCGCTAGGTGAATCAAAGCTAACCCACCCTGTGACGTCTCGCGGTATTTCTTGTTCATGTCCTTGCCCGTTTGGTACATGGTTTCAATCACCTTATCCAACGAGATCAAACATTTACTATTACGCTTTAGTGCCATGCGAGATGCATTGATCGCTTTCATTGCACCCATTGCATTACGCTCAATACACGGTACTTGCACTAAGCCACCAATTGGGTCACAAGTCATGCCTAGTGAGTGCTCCATGGCGATCTCGGCCGCAATACAAATTTGCTCATTACTACCACCACGCAGCGCGGTCAAGCCAGCTGCCGCCATAGAAGAAGAAACACCGACTTCGCCCTGACAACCCACTTCGGCACCCGAGATAGACGCATTGGTTTTGTACAAGATGCCAATCGCACCAGATACAGCAAGGAAGTCTTTAAGCTGTTTAGTATCAAGCTCTTTGATGAAGCGATGATAGTACATCAATACCGCAGGAATCACACCCGCCGCACCATTAGTTGGCGACGTTACGACTTGTCCACCAGCAGCGTTTTCTTCACTCACAGCAAAAGCAAACAGGTTAATCCAATCCATGATTTCCATCGGATCGTTTTCGATTGCTTCATTTGCTTCAAGCTTCTTCAGCAAGTTAGGCGCACGGCGGGTCACGTTCAAGCCGCCATCCAAGATACCTTCTGTTTCGAAACCACGCTCCATGCAACGCGTCATCACACGCCAGATCTGTTCTGCGCGTTGATTGATGGCTTCCATATCCTGAAACGCTTGTTCGTTTTTCAGAATCATGCCGCCAAGGCTCATGCCGTTATTCTCTGCCTGCGCCAACATTTCGTCCGCACTGGAGAATGGGAACTCAACTTCTACGGGAGCAGTCGCACTGCCATTTTGCAGTTCATCCGCCGTTGCAATGAACCCACCACCGATAGAGTAGTAAGTTTCAAACCCAACCTGATAGCCGTGCGCATCTAACGCAGTAATCGTCATGCCATTCTCATGCAGAGGAAGGTTCTCTTCATGGAACAACATGTCCGTTTTGTAGTTGAATTCGATTTCATGACGGCCATCGACAGACATCATGCCCTCTTCAATCGCCTTGCGCATCGCTTTGTTCGCAGAAGCGATTTTGATGGTATCTGGTTTGTTACCCAACAGACCCAAAATGGTTGCACGGTCAGTATGGTGACCAATCCCCGTTAACGAGAGTGAGCCGTATAAATCGACTTGAATACGAACCACTTTTGCCAAGTTCGATTCAATCAAACGAGTGAAGTGGTAACCCGCGATCATTGGACCATTGGTGTGAGAGCTAGAAGGGCCCACACCAATCTTGTAAATATCAAAGATGGACAGCATAAACTTACCTATTACGACAATGCAGCATAAAGCCAATCAGGGAGAACCATACAAGCAGCGATGGTCGCCACGGCGAATCCCAACAGCCCGTAATGGCTTGCGGTTGGCTTTGCAAAAAGATGTTTTTGATTATTGATAAAAATTTGTTGCTCGGCAGTCACAGCGCCCCAACGACGGCTCACTAACACACCAAACAAAAGGAAGACAAACGTACCAATTGGCGCGAACCACGGCCAAGCCACGTCGAGATACATTGCAGTAAACACCGCAATCACACTCATGATACTGCCAACGATCACGCCTTTCTCATTGGCTTTTGCCCAGAATAAGCCAAGCACGAATGACCCAAGACGGATACCAACAAAGATGGAAGTCAGGCTAGCGATGGTTTTGAGTACCGATTCATTCGATACCGCCAGAAGAGCTGGCACTACCACCATAGCCGCAGCTAGCAAACTCATCTTTCTTGCGACTTTTTCGTAGTGCTCATCATCGGCACTCTTGCGAACGAAACGCTTGTAGATATCGAACGTTGCGACAGTCGCAATTGAGTTGTAGGTCGAATCCAAGGTCGACATTGCGGCCGCCGCCAACGCGGAAATGATCAAACCAACGACGATTGGGTTAGTGTGGTTGAAGACGAAATCCAAAATCACTTCATTGCTGTTTTCAAACGATTGATCTTGATAGAAAACACTCAAAAGAACACCGAGTACCGCGAAGAACAAGTACACGAAAAACGCACCGTAACCACACAACAGCATCGACTTCTGCGCCGTCTTTTCACATCTCGTCGCTAACGTGCGTTGGATGATCAATTAGTTGGTGCCGTACACACTCAAATGCAAAAAGCTCACGGCAACCACGCCAGCCCAGAGTGTGGTATCTACGCCCAAATCAAAATCTAAGTTGATGATATTCAGGTGATCACGAGAAAGGTAATCTGCCGCATTAATCTCTGTCATTAGAATGGCAAAGATAGCGATGCTGCCTGCTACCAATACTGCAGATTGCAACATATCGGTCCAGATCACCGTGGAAATCCCACCCGCATAGGTATAGCAAGCGGTGAAAATACTAATGTAGATAATAGCTTCAGAAATACTGATAGGCAGAACTTGCACTAAGATCAGCGCCACGGCATACAGAATCACACCCGCAGAGATACATTGAACCACAATGAACACAATCGAGTTGATGGTTCTTGCATACACCCCAAAGCGGTGCTCAAGATATTCATAAATCGAAGTCAGGCCCAGCTTATAGAAGACAGGTACAAAGAAAATGACAGTGAAAAAAATAACGATGGGATAGTTAAGGTGAATACTCATCGCTTCCATGCCAGAGCTATAAACCCAACCTGGCATCCCTACAAACGTCATCGCACTAATGTAAGTCGCAAGTATCGAAACACCTGCCGTAAACCAGCCAAATTGCTTTCCACCCGTAGAAAAGTCGCCACCATTGCTGTAGCGCTTATTCACTAAATAGCTGATTAATATGGTGATTAACACGTATAACGCAATCACCACAAAACTTGAGTACGTAACCATTTCAGGGTTTCCATAATTCTGGGTGCTAATTATTTGTGCTTGGATATTACTTTAAAAAAGCATATCTAAACGATAATCCCGCCATAACTGTGACTACAATCACCAATATAGACGGTTATATATTCAAAAATGCCAAAAAGACCGATTTAATGAGACTCCCATCACTAAAAACCACCAATTGGGTACGCATTCATTTTAAAATTGATATTGATCACGGATCTAATGACCTTAAAAAAACTATGATTCACACCGACACGAAATCGAAGATGATCCAAATAAGATCGTGTTCATTGAGTTTGAATAGCAACAAATCCTAAGTGAAATAGAGGTTTATCGGTCATGAATGCCAAAAGACACATGAGCGAAGTTCCTATGATTCAAAGGGTAGCTGCCTATCTAGCGATACTGGTTGGTTACTTTTTCTATTGTTATAACTTTGTAATTATTGACTACGTACGCCCATACATCGTTGAAGCGTATGATGGTATTAGCCTGTCAGACACTGCCCAGTTCTATACATGGCAGTCGGTTGGTGCACTTATCGGTGCATTGAGCTGTGCTTGGTTCGCAACAAAATTTGGTAAGAAATCCACTCTTATTACCATCACAGCCCTAAACGGTGGCGCTACGATCATCAATATGATGTTCACCGACTACACAACATGGGCAGCAATGCGTTTCATCATTGGTTTGTCACTGGGTGGTTACTTCACCGTGGCAGTAAGCTTGATGATCGGCCTATTTACGCCAACGGTACGTGGTAAGTTGACGGCATTCGCGTCTTCTATGTTCTCTGTAGCACTGATGGTAATGGGTGCGTATGCAGCATTTATTGCAAGCATTGATGCACCATGGGAAAGCCTAATGCTTGTTGGTGGTATCCCACCATTGGCAGCCGCTGTGGTCATGATCTTTGTGCTACCTAGCGACAGCAAAGTGATCGCTTACGGTGAAGAAGAACAAGCAAAAGCGGAAGAATCAGACGCACCAGCGAAAACAGGCTCTTGGGGCGAAATGTTAAGCAAGCCTTACCGTAAGATCACTCTAACGTGTCTATTACTGGCTGGCCTTAACTTCTATGGTTTCCAATTCTTTGGTGGCTTCGTAACCACTTACCTACGTGATGTACGTATGTTCGACGGTGCAACCATCGGTCTCATCTTCTCTATCTCAGCATTTGGTTCACTGTTTGGTGCGTGGTTCTGGGGTTGGGTAGCTGACAAATTCGGTCGTAAGGTGAACGCATTTGGCTTCATCCTAGCGGGCATCATGGTTTCAATCTTCTTTGTTGCACCTGGCGACATGGTGATTGGCGGCCTAAACATGCTGGCTCTACTTGGTCTGATTTACAACTTCGGTCTGTCTTCTTCAGCGGTATGGGGTGGTTACTTCTCAGAACTGTTCCCAGCACACCTACGTAGCTACGGCGCAGCGCTATTCCACGGCGGTCGTATCCTCGGTATGTGGGCACCAATGGTACTTATCTTCATCCAAGAGCGTACCGACCTACAAACCGCAATGTGGGGTTCACCAATCGTATGGATCCTTGCTGGTCTTCTATGGCTATCACTGCCAGAGACACTAAAAGGCGGCGTGTTCGATAAGAGCAAAAAAGCCGAAGCAGCAAAAGCGTAACTGAATTTCAAAAACTCCGGCTGGCTCCCCGGCCGGATGAAAAAACTTAGTTTCGAGTCCTGTTCCCAAAGCCGACTCGACAGCAAATAAGAGAGTTTATTATGTCTAAATATCAAGAAGCAAAACGCGTTGTACGTGAATACTTCAGCGCAATGGAAAACGCAACTCACGAGAACGTGGCAGAAGTACTAAAAGCACATACTTCAAAAGATTACCTATGGCGTGGTGTTTACCCATTCCGTGAGCAACAAGGCGCTCAAGCAGCGGCTGACGTTTTCTGGGCTCCTTTGATGAAATCAATGACTCGCATGCAGCGTCGTCAAGACATCTTCATCGGTGGTGAGAACGAAGTAACATCAGGTGAAATCTGGGTAATGAGCATGGGTCACTTCATGGGTCTATTCGACGCTGAATACCTAGGCATGCGCCCAACTGGCAAAATCATGAACATCCGTTACGCAGAGTTTAACTGTGTTGAAAACGGCAAGATCACTAAGACTGGCCTATTCCTAGACCTTCTAGGTGCGATGGACCAAGCGGGTTGTTACCCACTACCACCATCAACAGGTAAGCACTTCGTATACCCTGGTCCTCGTAACCACGACGGTCTACTGTTCGAAGACGCAGCACCAGAAGAAGGCGTAGCAACACTAGCACTAGTGAACAAGATGGTTGATGACCTATCTGCACTAAACGACAGCGGTGCTATGGGTTGCCCACCAGAAGTTCTTGAGAAGAGCTGGTCTAAAGACATGATCTGGTACGGTCCATGTGGTATCGGTGCGTCTTACACAATCCCTCGTTACCAACAGCAGCACCAATTGCCGTTCCGTAACAACCTGAAAGACAAGAAGTTTAACGGCCACGTATGTCGTTTCGCAGAAGGTAACTTCTCTTGTTTCTTCGGCTGGCCAAACCTATCTAACACGCCAATCGGTGGTTTCCTAGGTATGACAGGCGGTGAAGTACGTGCAGACATGCAAGTGGTTGACGTTTACTACCGTGACGGCGACAAGCTATCTGAGAACTGGGTACTGATCGACCTTCCTTACTGGCTAAAACAGCAAGGTCTAGACGTGTTCGAGCGTACTCAACAGATCCTAAACCCTTCTCTATAAGAAGTCCTAGGGGCGGATTGTCAACCCGCCTTTATGTTGCCTGAATCCCCTCTCGGTTCAGGCGACATGCTCCCAACTCGTGCCTCAAGGATGGGGCACAACCTCAAGATAGAACCCTTATTCAAAACGGGCATGAACGCACGGTGGCTTTCTGCGCCCTGAATAATGAGATTGATGATGAAAAAGTCGACCCTTTCTGCAGTGATTTTAGCAGCGCTTACTTCTAGCTCAGCCTTTGCTGCACACACTTTTGTTAATGACGCTGGCGACAGCCTAACCATCGATGGCCGTTTCGATCTTCGCTACCAAGACCGTGGCGGTGATGACAACGGCGAATGGAACAGCGGCAGCTCACGTTTCGGTTTGAAAGGCCAAATGGGTCTGGATAACGGCTGGACTGGTTTCGGTCACGCGGAATGGGGCTACAACTCTGGCGCGAACGGCGACAACATTTACGACCGCTTGCTATACGCAGGTGTTGATCACGAAAAATACGGCAAGATTGCTGCGGGTACTAAGCAGTGGTCTACCTTCTACGACGTAGCATGGTACACCGATTTAGGTCGTGTATTCGGTACTCGTGGCTCAGGTGTTTACAACCTAGCTGACTGGGGTATCGCATCCGGTGCTGGTCGTGCGGAAAACTCAATTACGTACCGTAATTCAATTAATGAAAAAGTGAGCTACGGCTTTACTTACCAAACCACGCGTGAAGATGTTGCTCTAGCAAGCAATGCGACAGCCTCACTGAAAAACGGCATGGGTGCGTCTATCACTTACAAACCCGTTGATGGCGTAACACTTGGTGCGGCTTACCATCAAAATGAAGTTGCGGATCTAGACGCAAGCGTGGTTGGCGTAGAAAACGGCGACAACATGCGCATCATGCTATTGGGCGCAAACTACAGCAACGGTGGCTTCTACGCAGGTGCGACTTTCCACGTTGGTGAAAACTGGGAAGCAGTGAGCCAAGGCGGTACGGACGTAATGTTCGATACCCTAGGTGGCGAAATCTACACTTACTACCACTTCGACAACGGCCTACGCCCAACGTTGAACTACAACTACATGGAAGATCGCGGTGACGAGACGCAAGGTTACGAGCGTAACTTGCTGATTCCTGGTGTTGAATACCACTTCCAGAAGAACAAATTCCTAGTTTGGACTGAATACCAATTCGACCTAGGTAAAGATCAGTACGATGGCAGCAAATTCGAAAATCGTGATGATCAATTCGCGGCAGGTATTCGCTACTACTTCTGATAATACTCATCGCTCACCACCTATACCCAAGTAGCCTTAAGGTGGTGAGTGATGAAGTTCTTATCAACACAAAGCAAAGTTATCTTGAAGCCAAGTAGTCATCACTTCACTAACCATTAAAGGCTGCTCCAGCGTAGATAGATGCCCACACTCAGGGATAACATGAAGCGTGACGTTTGGGATGCATCTCTCCATGAGCAGGTGATTGTCTAGCGGACAAAGCTTATCTTCTTTACCTGTTATCACCAACGTAGGAACTTGAATGTCCGCCAATAAAGGTCGAGCATCCGGGCGAGTTGCTAACGCTTTAGCATGCGCTTCAAATGCCTCCAAACCTACATTGACCGCCATGCCTTCAATACGCTCTGTCAACACTTTGTCTTGCAAACGGCTGGGATGAATCAGCACAGGCATCAGAGTGTCAGGCGTAATGCGTTCAAACTCACCACTTAACGCACGGCTAACCAGTGCATCACGCTTTTGTGTCACCTCTGGCTTTTCATCTGCTGCATTGGTATCCATGAGGATCAAGCCTTTGACTCTGTTTGGCGCTTGACGGTACACCTCAAAGGCAAGAATCCCACCCATTGATAAGCCACCCAAGACAAACTCCTGCGGTGCGTCTTGCAACACTCTCTGCGCCAGCTGTTCCATTGACGGCAATGAAGCCAGCGTCGGGCATGAAGGCTCAACCCAACTTGGCAACGCTCGGTTGACTTCCTCAAACAATGTGCCATCACAAAGTAGTCCGGGTAGCCAAACTAACGAGGTGGGTTGCGTCATTTTATTCTCCTGCCAGCGGCTTTGGTTGATCAGAGCCAAGAATGCAATACGTCAAACTATTACCACGCAAGTTCGTCAGTGAGTATGACGCACCTTCTGGAACATTCAGCACATCACCGCGCGTTAAAACAACATTAGCTTGTTCGCCTTGATGCGTGAGGACCACCTCTGTATCGCCATCAAAGTTGATAAGTACTTGTTTTTCTTCTCGGCAGTGTTGAGGAATCGAGCCACCTTCAGAAAGCTCATAAGCCATGATGCTCACTTCATCTTCACTCTTTACTTGGAAGTCATAACTCGCCAAAGGATGACCCGTTAAGGCGTATTGTTTCACGTTGCTTCCGCCGAAATCGCCTTTGATTTCACGATAATCTTTTTGCAGAGCGACAAATGGCATCATCTCTTCTGCGGTGTAGGTATCGAAGGTCGCGAGCTCTTCTTCGGTAAGCAGCGGCATCAATTCTGATTCTTGTGGCACCGGGTCGCCATTAATGGTGTCCACGAGTGTGCCATCGGCTTTGAGGTATAAACCATAACCTTGACTGTCTTTAATAACGTTTGGATGCCAAATAACGCCGCCACCTGAATCGTCGCCGCCAAGTACCGAGAACATAAAGCCGTAATCGCGGCCAACCACTTCAAATCCACGGAAGAGATTGGTTGGAATCGAGATGACGTCACCGTGAGACAACACCGCCTCATGCTCTCCATCGTTCCCCCAATAAAAACGGAACTGACCTTTGAACACCAAGAAAAGCTCGGCGGTACGATGAGAGTGCAACGAATTTTTGATGCCCGGCGGTTGGCCTGCGGCACCAATGTTAAAGCCCGCCGTATCGCGAATATGAACATGCTGACGACTGCTTTCTGCCACCCCAGCACCGATAATGCAGAAGTTATCTTTCAGATCACTGCCTGGCGTGCGCGCATCAATAAACGCACTCGTACCCGGAATCAGTTCCATGTAGCGGACCAGATTATTATTCATTTTAGATTGTAGAGTCATTGTAAATCCTTGTTGTCCTTGTTTGGACCTAGCCTTTGAATTGTTAGTTACAGACCTAAAGGTCGCCCACCATCAACCGCGATGGTATTGCCTGTCGAGAAGGTCAGAAGATCTGCCGCGGCGTACACGGCTTGAGCGACTTCTTCATCATTGGCTAAACGCTTAAGCGGTGTGGATTGTTCTTGTTGATTACGCCATGCGTCATCCAAGCCTTTGACAAACTCAGTGTCGACAAGCCCTGGAGCAACAGCCAGAACTCGAACCTCGGGAGACAGAGCGCGAGCTAAAGAACGGGTCATGTTCTCCGCGGCAGATTTACTTGCACAGTAAGCAATGTTGCTCCCCATCGCAGTCTGTGCCGCGATAGAAGTAATGTTCACCACACAACCATTGGCTTGCTTAAGCCAAGGCTCAAACGCTCGAACCATGGCAAAAGGCGCACGGACGTTCACTTGGAAAATTTGGTCAAACAGCTGGTCATCTAAACTTTGCAAATCAGAGTGCGCGACGAATTTCGTCATCCCCGCACAGTTGACCAACAAATCCAGCTTGTCGCTTATTTCACTGACTTGATGTTTAAGCTGTTCAATCGCACTAGAATCTGCCACGTTCAATTTGAATGCTAGATGCTCGTTACGTGGCAGCGAGGAAAGCACATCCTCGGCCGCTTTCTGATTACTGTTGTAAGTCAGAATTACGCGATATCCCGATTCAGCTAGCTTGCGACAAATGGCGGCACCCAGTCCGCCACTGCCGCCTGTGACTAAGGCAAGTTTCGACATATTACGCCTCTTCCACTTTGCCTTTGTAACGGCGCACACGAATATCCGCTTGCTCTTTGTGGCCAGCAAAACCTTCGAGTGCACACAAGCGAGAGCAGTACTCAC
Source organism: Vibrio sp. 1167 (assembly GCF_033340375.1). Classification (NCBI taxonomy): domain Bacteria; kingdom Pseudomonadati; phylum Pseudomonadota; class Gammaproteobacteria; order Vibrionales; family Vibrionaceae; genus Vibrio; species Vibrio sp. 1167. Next base: position 690,638 of record NZ_JAWOWK010000001.1, read on the forward strand.
CGACTTTTAGCGACGCAGCTTCCGTTACACGCTGGTAAGTACAGGTCTTGATAAATTTACCTACCCAAAGACCACCGGTGTATCGCGCCGCTTTCTTCGTTGGCAGTGTATGGTTGGTACCAATACATTTATCGCCGTAAGAAACGTTGGTTTCACGACCTAGGAACAAGGCACCGTAGTTGGTCATGTTATCTAGGAAGTATTTAGGATCTTCCGTCATCACTTGCACGTGTTCAGAAGCGATATCGTCTGCCACTTCCACCATTTCTTCGTAGCTATCACACACAATAACTTGTCCGTAATCTGCCCACGCTTTACCCGCAACTTCAGCCGTTGGGAGAATGGTTAACTGACGTTCGATCTCTTTGATGGTTTCTTGCGCAAATGTTTCGCTATTGGTCAACAATACAGCGGGAGAGTTGTAACCATGCTCAGCCTGACCAAGCAAGTCTGCCGCAGCCAATTCCGGGTCACAGCCTTTCTCATCAGCAATGACCAAGGTTTCCGTTGGCCCTGCAAACAAATCGATACCGACGCGACCAAACAACTGACGTTTTGCCTCTGCCACAAATGCGTTACCCGGCCCTACAATCATATCGACCGGTGCAATAGTCTCCGTCCCCAGAGCCATTGCACCTACCGCCTGAACACCACCGAAGCAATAGATTTCATCCGCACCCGCCATTGCCATCGCAGCGACAATCGCCACATTCGGCTGGCCATTAAACGGTGGTGCACAAGCAATAACACGTTTTACGCCCGCGACTTTCGCCGTCAGTACACTCATGTGAGCGGATGCAACCAATGGGTATTTACCGCCAGGGATGTAACAACCCACGCTGTTGACTGGAATATTTTTATGCCCCAGTACCACACCAGGCATGGTTTCTACTTCGACGTCTTTCATTGAGTCACGTTGAATTTGAGCAAAGTTTCGAACTTGTTGCTGAGCGAACTCGATATCATGACGAGTCGATTCATCAAGCGCATCCACACAGGCTTGGATTTGCTCTTCTGACAGGCGGAATTGCTCCGGCGACCAGTTATCAAACTTTTCAGACAACTCACGTACAGCGCTATCACCTTTCGATTCAATATCAGCAAGAATGTTTTCAACAATCTGACGCACTTTTGCGTCGTTTGATGCTGATGCTTCTTCAGTGATTCCGTTTTTTAAAATGCGTGCCATTGGGTTTCTCCTTGAACATTGAGGCTGACGAACGGTTATTTTTATGCGTTTGGATACGAATGCAAAATCAGATTAAACACTTAATTAACATTTGACAAGTTAAGTCAACAAACCACAAAAATAATCCTTAAGCCTTTGTATTGATTAATTTAAACAAATAAAATCAAGTAATAAGCACCTTGATTGAGTTTAATTTTTAATCAAAAATGAGTTTTAGATCACATCATTTTTACTCATCATTTACATTTCTACATGTTAGTTTTTGCATACCTTTGCAAAGGAGAGAATCATGAGCAATTTTAAGCAACGTCTGACTAAAGAAACGCTATTAGGTACATTTGTTAAAACCCCTCATCCTCACATTATCGAGGTATTGGCACTGGCAGAGTTGCCTTTTGTGGTACTGGATGCAGAGCACGCACCTTTCGATCGCTCCTCGCTTGATCTGTGCATCATGGCGGCCAGAGCGAATGACCTCGCGTGCGTGGTACGAGTACAAGACAACGCTCCTTCAACCATTTTGAACGCGCTTGACTGTGGCGCGGCGGGTGTACAAATTCCCCATGTTTGTACTGCTGAGCAAGCGACGCAACTGGCGAAAATCTGCCATTACGGAGAAGGTGGCCGAGGGTATGCTGGTTCCAGTCGAGCAGCGCAATACGCCACTAAGCCCATGGTTGAACACTTAAAAGACAGCCGTGCGAATACGATTGTCATTGCACAAATTGAAGACCCTCAAGGGGTAGAAAATGTTGAAGCGATTGCCAATGTTGAAGGAATTGATGCGCTCTTCATTGGCCAAGTTGATCTCACTGTCGCTTATGGTGCTGATAGCGTTCATGATGAGAAAGTCGCACAAGCAAGTATGCGAGTAATCGAAGCGGCCAGAGCCGCCAATAAACCTGTTGGCATGTTTGTCGCGACGGCTCAACAAGCTCGGGAATGGCGTGAACTCGGCGTTAGCTTCTTTTGTGTTGGGTCTGAACACAAAATGATCATTGATGGCTTCAAACAAGAGAGAAATGTGATGAATTCTTGAGTTTTCTCTGATATTTACGCCTTATCAATGTAATGCTCTAGACACAGAAATCCCCTAGCCCATACACTCAGCACGTATGAGAAGGTTCAATGGCCTTAAATAAGGAGTATCACCATTAAAGCGAAAGTAACTTCGATCGACGTCGCGAAGATGCTCGGCGTCTCTCAATCGACGGTATCTAGAGCATTCAGCCCGACTGCGAGTATTAGCGAGAAGAAACGCAAAATGGTGATGGATGCCGCAGCTAAGCTCGGATACACACCGAATGCCATCGCCCGAGGTCTGATTTCGAATCGTTCAGGCTTAGTGGCGATTGCGTTAGATAGCGAATCAAACCCAATGTATGACATGCAATCTCGTGCTTTGGCTGTCGAAATTCAAAAGCGAGGCGGACAAGTTGTGCTTTGCCCTATCGACAAAGACGACCTCGATCTCGCCATTTCACGCGCCATTGAATACCAAGTGGACGGACTCGTTATCGCCACCAGCCGTTTAACCTCACGCGCGTTTGCCCAATGCGAAAAGTTTGGCGTTCATTTAAGCTTGATTAACCGCTACGCCGAGGGTATTAATGCCAATAGCTCTGGTATTGATAACCGATTGGCGGGCCAACAAGCAGCCGAGTATTTAACGCAGAAAGGCGCAAAACAGTGTGCTTATATCAGTGGCGATGCTGGCTCCATGACCAGTGAAGAGCGTTGGCTGGGTTTCTCTTCAAAATTGCAAGAACTCGGCTCCCCGTCACCAACCTTTATCCAAGCCAAGTACAGCTTTGAAGCAGGCTTAGAAGCGGCGAAAGCGATCTTGTCGCACACTAGCAAACCCGATGCAATTTTTTGTGCAAACGACATCCTCGCCATGGGTGTGATGGATGGCTTGCGACAAGCCGGAGCAAAGATCCCCCAAGACTTCTCTGTGATGGGTGTAGATAACATTCCGATGTCTGCATGGCCGAGCTATGATTTGACCACCATTGCTCAACCAGTCGACAAAATTGTTAAACGAGCGGTTGAAGATTTGATGAATCGAATCAACGGCAACCTGGATGCAACTGGCGAATACCTTTTCGAGCAAGGCACCTTGATCGAACGTAGTAGCACCACTTAATAAATCCATTTTTATTCATTCTTCATAAACAAAATGTCTTGCTTTCGAGTAAGGCATTTTCTGTGATCACGATTAAATTTTCACCAATCGTTATTTAATTCCTCATCAATTCATCAATCTTGTTATTGACTTGTTACTTTAATGTTTTATTTTGGATTCGTATGCAAAATGGATATGAATTGCTCAACTAATTTATAAAAACATAAAAAGTTGTGTGACTTGCCGACGAATGCCCATGGCAGGTCATACCAGAAACAAGGAAGAACGATGAAGAAAGCAATCCTTACTTCACTTACCGCACTGGGACTTGCATTTAGCAGTATGAATACGTTTGCAACCAGTGTTATTCGTCTTGCTCATGACAGTCAAGAAACCTCTCCCGTACACAAAGCAATGCTCTATTTCGAACAAGAAGTGGAAGCTCGCTCAAACGGTGAGATAGAAGTTGAAATCTATCCGGCAAGACAACTAGGCGATGTGCGTGAGACGACTGAACTCGTGCAGCAAGGCAACTTACAAATGACGTTTGGTGCGTCAGTTTTACTCTCTCCCTACGTCCCAGAGTTTAACGTGCTCGACGTGTTCTACCTTTTTGATAGCGAAGAGCAAGCACACAAAGCGCTCGACAGTGAGAAGATCGGACAACCATTGTTGAATGCTATGGAATCAAAAGGCTTTCATGGACTTGGCTTTATGGAGGTCGGCTTTCGTAGCGTGACCAACAACAAACAGCCAATTGATAGTATTGAGGACCTGAAAGGGCTAAAGATTCGCTCGGCATCTAACCCCACTCAAATAAGCGCGTGGAAATCTATTGGTACTGCGCCAACACCTCTGTCTTGGGGAGAAATTTTCACCTCGTTACAACAAGGCCTGATTAACGCTCAAGAAAGTGCTATCTACTCTATTTATGCCGAACGTTTTTACGAGGCACAAAAGTACCTCTCTTTAACTAACCATATATACACCAACTACGTGTTGTTCATGAACAAATCGTTTTGGGATTCACTGCCGGCCGCACAACAAGCGCTGATCAGTGAAGTAAGCAAAGAAACCATCGCAAAACAGCGTGAGCTCGCCGCTAAGCAAAACCAAGAAGTAATCAAAGAGCTCGAAGCAAAAGGCATGACGGTTAACATCGTCCCAGACGAGGTACGCAGCATCATGAAAGAAAAAATGAATGCAGCCGTGTACCAAGATCTGCGTAGCAAGACAGGTGAAGACTTGTTTGACAACGTGATTGCCGAGATAGAACGCCTATAACTCCCACTCTTTTGCACGATCTGGCAACAGGTCGTGCTTTCTCGTTTTGGAGGTGAACATGAAGTGGTTTCGCTTACTAGACAAATACCTAGAACCTACCCTTATCGTTATCGCGATCTCGACGATGACAACTTTACTGTGCTTGCAAATCGCACTACGCCTATTTGACGCAACGATCGCGTGGGCTGAAGAGCTGGCACGTTATTTATTCGTATGGGCGATGTACCTGAGCATCAGCTATTGTATCCGAGATGATCGACACATCCGCATTCGTGTGTTCATCGATAAACTTCCGGGCAATTGGACGCAATTCAGTTTGATTGTTTCTGATCTTATCTACCTTGCCTTTAGTGCCACTGTCGCCTGGTTTGGATTTAAGGTGATCAATCGCAGCCTGCAACTCGGTCAGATTGCACCCGCAATGGAAATTCCTATTGCGTGTTTGTATGCCTCTGTTTTAGTTTGCGCACTATTAAGCTGCGCGCGCCTAGTGACAAGCATTTATCAACGTGTGAACGCGTGCTCCACCAGCAATGAACGAGTTCGCTTTTCTCGCCAACGCTATCGCCATATCAAAGCAAAGTACCGTACTTCTAACCGACTATTGGAGTTTAACGCATGACGTCTGCACTTTTGTTTGGCAGCTTTGGTCTGCTTCTGCTCATTGGCGTTCCGGTCGGTATTGCTCTGGCGGCAGCCAGTATGGTCGCGATACTCAGTCTGCCGTTTCTTAACATTGAGTTTTTAGTCCAAGGAATGGTAACAGGGCTCGACTCTTTCCCTCTCCTCGCCGTCGTTCTATTTACCTTGGCAGGTAACCTTATGAGCCAAGGAGGGATCTCAAAACGATTATTACACGTGGCGGAGGTCTTCTTTGGCCACTTTACTGGTGGGCTTGGCATCGTCGCCATTGTGGCGTGCATGTTCTTCGCTTCCATCTCTGGTACGGGGTCTGCCACTGTTGCCGCTATCGGCCTGACGATGATTCCCTCGATGGTGAAGAAAGGCTACGACCGCAGCTTTGCCGGTGCCTTGATAGCCTCTTCCGGCGGAATTGGCGTCATTATTCCACCCTCTGTGGTGATGATCGTCTACGCGATCACTGCTGAAGTCTCCGTCACTAAGATGTTCATGGCGGGAATCATTCCTGGCTTGGTCGTCGGTATGGTATTGATCGGCTACTGTCTAATTGTCTCAAAAATGCGGGGCTACACAGGTAACGAACGCAAAGCGACTTGGGCAGAGCGTCTTGCTGCGCTAAAAGAAGCCAGCTGGGCAATGCTACTCCCCGTGATCATTCTCGGCGGTATCTATTCTGGCATTTTCACGCCTACCGAATCAGCCGCCATCGGAGTTCTCTATGGCTTATTCTTTGGCATGTTTGTTTATAAAGAACTCAAACCAGCGCAAGTGGTGAAAATCATTCTAGAGTCGTCACTGTTAGTTGGCGCTGTGCTCGTCATTGTGGGTGCGTCCGTGACGTTTGGCCGCATATTGACCCTAGAACGTCTGCCGACTGAAATTGCTCAGTTCATTCTATCGATTACCGAAAACAAACTTCTGATACTGCTTTGCATCAATGTCCTGTTGTTGCTCGTCGGTACCTTTATGGAAACGCTGGCAGCGATTGTTATTCTCACACCAATTCTGTTACCCATTACGTCAGCACTCGGCATGGATCCCGTTCATTTTGGTATCGTGATGATCGTGAACTTGGCCATTGGCTTTGTTACGCCTCCTCTGGGTGCTAACCTGTTTATGGCAAGTCAGGTAGGCAAAGTACCGATAGAGTCGCTCTCTAAAGCCATCATGGGTTGGATTGGTGCAATGATAGTGGCCTTGATGTTGATTACTTTCATCCCTGCCATCTCGCTATCGTTACCTGCGCTTTTATCCTGATCGTAGCACTCATAGAGCGCTTATGACTGTTATAGCCACTAGATAAACACCTTTCTAGTGGCTTATTCGTTATCTACTTCCGATTTAATAAAAAAGACCTAAAGCATTCGTATGCAAAAGGAAAATTTGAAAGATATAAGGATAATTGACACCAAAATAGCTGAATATTAGCGATAAAGTCTATTTGGGTGCCTTGATCTGCATGATTATCAGTTTTGGCTTAATCATTTGTTTCCATTCAAACAGATCAAAATAAATTAAGCGATTAAAAAACAATAAGATACTAGGAAATTCATACAAAAAACTTTGACCTCCTTTCTTATTAACACGTCTCGATAAGAGATAGCTTCCATCTCTCCTGTACTTTTTTAGTTTATTTTCCGCTCAATTGTTAAAAATCTGATCATCAGCACGCTATTTAAACAATCGAAAAACAATCCGTTGACAAAATGGCAACATGATATATTTTGAATACGTAATCAAAACATAATTATTCAATTACGGAGGTGATTTATGGCCATGGTTGGCTTCGATGAAAAGTGGCGTGACTTTCCCGACTACATTCTTGGTATCACAAAAGAGATTTGGGAAGACCGAGGTTTAAACACCTTAGAACACTACTACTCTCCCGACATTGTTGTGCGTACTCCACTCTCTATCGTTCAAGGAAACGAAGGGGTGATCAGTGCAACAATGGCGACACTGGCCGAGTTTCCCGATCGCACGCTATATGGCGAAGACGTCATTTGGTCAGGCACCCCGGAACAAGGCATGCTTTCTTCTCATCGAATCATCTCTACTGCAACACACAGTGGCAACGGCTTCTACGGGCAAGCCTCGAACCGCAAACTTCGTTTCCGTATTATCGCAGATTGCCACGCTATCAATAACCAAATCAATGACGAATGGTTGGTTCGCGATCAAGCCGATATCGCGAAACAACTGGGTATGACGTCAGAAGAGTTTGCACGCCAACAAATCGAATTTGAAGGTGGCGTGGAATCAAGCCCATTTCCGTTCACACCTGAAGTCGACATTCCTGGACCTTATTTGGGCGTAGGCAACGACAACGAATATGGTCAGCGCTACGAAGCAATTCTCAGAAGCCTTATGAATGCCGAGTTCTCTATAGTACCGAAAGAGTACGACCGCGCTTGCATCGGCGAATACACTGGAGGTCAAACTGCCCTATCACACTCGGAAGTCGATCATTTTTGGATGGCACTTCGTGCGTCTTTCCCAAATGCTCAATTTACCGTTCACCATCGTATTGGCCGAGATGACGACATGATGTCACCACGCACTGCAATTCGATGGTCTTTGCACGGTAAGCATGAAGGGTATGGGATGTTCGGTAAGCCTTCTGGGAAAGAGGTTTACATCATGGGGATCAGCCACGCTGAGTTTGGTCCTTGGGGTCTTCGTCGCGAATTCACTTTGTTTGACGAGACCGCAATCTGGAAGCAAATCCTGCTACAGCAAGGCTAACGGCTGACTAAACACTATTTATTAAAATCACAGACAGTAAGGAAGCAACATGTCACTCAACATCATCGAACAGTTCTACCAGAACTACTTCAAAGCCGCAGACATCGAGCAAAAACAGGCCGCTCTGCAAGCTTTGAACCCTGACGTAAAATGGTGCGTGGCGCACCCTGTGAACGATCTTAATGGCCCAGATGCAACCCACGAATCTTTCCTCTCACCACTTGTTAATGCTTTACCTGATGCCGAGCGCCGACCAATGATTGTGATGCACGGCGAATACGAAGGCCGCACTTGGTACAACTCTACCGGCTACTTTATCGGTACATTTGAACAACCACTGTTTGGCATCCCAGCAACAGGGAAAACACTCTACTTGCGTTACACCGAAATGGTGTGTGTGGAGAACGACCAAATCACCGAATCTTACATGATTCCAGACTTCATCGATGCGATGAATCAAGCAGGCTGCAACCCTCTTCGTAAAAGCTTAGGTCACGATGGCTTGGTTCCTTCTCCTGCAACTTCTAACGGTATTCAACAATCTGTTGTGTCTTTGGAAGAAAGTGAAAAGAGCGCCCAGCTGGTTGAAGATATGCTGTCTTGCTTGGGTCGTTTTGATGGCAAAGATCTTTTCTCGATGGATCTTGAAAACTACTGGCACAATGACTTCATGTGGTACGGCCCTGCTGGTATTGGTACTACGCGCGGTATCAAAGGTTTCCGTAACCACCATCAAGCGCCATTTGTGTTTGCGTTCCCAGATCGAAGTGTCGATATTGAGGTCAATTTTTTGGCCAAAAATGACTACGTATCCACAGGTGGTTGGCCACATATGCATGGTACTCACACTGGTTACAGTGGCTGGCTCGGTCTTGCCCCAACCGGAAAACACATCGAACTTCGCGTTATGGACATTTGGCGACGCGAAGGCGATTTACTGAAGGAAAACTGGGTGGCGATCGACATCGTTCATATCCTGCTGCAACTTGGCTATGACGTGTTTGCACAAATGAAAGAACAGTTAGAAGGACCTAATTATGCATGAGTTTGGCGCACTTAACTGGAGCATCCTTGGGGGATACATCGCCCTCACGCTAGTACTGGGGGCGGTAATTGGAAAGCGAGTCACTTCAGCTAGCCAATTCGCCTTGGGTGATAAGAGCATCCCTTGGTGGGCGATCGGTATTTCTGTCGTTTGTACTTACGTGAGTGCCATGTCGTTCCTTGGCGGGCCAGCTTGGTCTTACAAAGAAGGCCTGTCGGTTATCGCGATTCACCTCAATTATCCGCTGGTGATCTTCTTCATCGTGGCTGTATTTATGCCATTTTTCTACAACAACGGTTTAACGTCTATCTACGAGTATCAAGAGCGACGTTTTGGTAAGGCTTCACGACTGACATTGTCGTTTATCTTCCTTATCAAACAAGCATTGAGCTCGGCAGCGGTACTCTACGCGACAGCAATGATTTTAGAGTTCATTACTGGTATCGACGTGATGTACTGCATCATGATCGTCACTGCAATTGCCCTTATCTACACCGTAATGGGCGGTATCGCGGCTGTCATTTGGACCGATATGATTCAAGCAGTAATCTTATTTATTGGCGCATTCATCATCATTGAAGCCGTTTGGAATGGCATGCCTGCTCCAATGACGGAGGTCATGGCAGAACTCAAAGCGAAAGGAATGACCGATGCCCTACAAACAAGTTTTGACCTAAGCCAAGTAACGACTGTATGGGCCGGCGTTATCGCAATGACGATGTTCCACACCACCGTGTATGGCGGTAACCAGATGATGGTACAACGTTGTATGGCCGCGAAAAACATGGGCGATGCGAAAAAGGCAATGTTGATGATGGGCTACGTGGCCTTCTTTATTTACTTTGTCTTTATCTTGCTTGGCGTCCTGTTCAACGCTTATTACGACGGTAAAGAGTTTGAAAACGGCAACACCATCATTCTTCATTATGCGAGTGAATATGGAATGCCAGGCTTGATGGGCATCATTGCCGCTGCGATTCTGGCGGCAAGTATGTCGAGTCTCGATTCCGCATTTAACTCAATGGCGACCGTTTCTGTGGCTGACTTTTACAAACGCTTCTACAAGCAAAACGAGTCGGAAGAGCATTACTTAAAGGTATCGCGTTTCTTCACGGTGGCGTGGGCGATTTTGGTCATCATTCCAGCGATCATGTTTGCCACCAGCACAGGCTCGGTACTGGAAGTGCTGAGTAAGGCAGGCTCTTACTTTGTCGGTGCGAGCTTCTGTATGTTCGTCCTTGGTTTCTACTCAAAACACATTACGGAAAAAGGCTTGTTAATTGGCGTTGCTGCTAGCTTCTTGGTGATCTGGTATGTAGCCGTTGCGACCGATATTGCGTGGCCTTGGTATTGCGTGATTGGCGTCCTTGTGAATGCCGTTGTCGCTTACATTGCTAGCCTTCTCCTGACGGGTAAACAAGATGAAATGCATCTTTACACAGTGAAAGGCCAGCAAGCGGAATATGCTCGTCTAAATAAACCAATCAAGGAAGATGGTTGGTATGTCGTTCCCGGCAAAATCGATGCTCCATGTTATGGCTTACTAGTGATGTTTGTATTCTCGATCGTGATGCTTTGGGGGATCAACGCGTTTACCGACAACGCTCCTATGCTGATTAACTTTATGCGTGGCTGCTCTATTCTTGTCGCTACCGCTTGCATCGGATACATGGGGTATTCACTCCTCTCCCCGAAACGTAAAGTTGCAGTCAAACAAGCAAATTAATGTTCTTTACGTAGATACTGTACGTCCAACAAACGGACAGTATCTACGCTCTAGATCTAGTGCTAGCTCAAAGCAAATCGAATGGGTTAACCCACATTTTGCTTTTTAACACTCCAAAGCCATTATTCTACTTAGGATACCCCGTCAGAACATTTATGAATACGTACCTATTTATGCTAGTCTTATGACCTCAATTACTGGCAACTAAGTTTTATTCATGAAATCAATTAAACACGTAGTCACATCAAAAGATGTGGCAAAGATGGCAGGCGTCTCTCAATCTACTGTATCGCGCGTGTTTGTTCCGGGTAGCTCAGTATCCGAAAAGACCAAGCAAAAAGTCTTTGAAGCGGCTAAAGCCCTTAACTACCGCCCTAACGCCTTTGCACGTAGCCTGACCACAAACGAATCGAAATTGATAGGTTTGGTGTTTCCTGATGCGGATTACCCTATCCATATGAAAACACTGCAGTTAATTTCCAGTGAGTTACAGAAAAAAGGTTATTCTGCCGTATTGATTCCATGGCAAGTGGATGAAGAAGAGGGCCACTCAATCCCAAATATCTTCCAGTATCGCGTCGATGGTGTCATTGCTGCTTCCGCAACCTTCAATAAGTCCCTTTATGAAGAATGTGAAGAGTTTAATATCCCAATTGTTCAATACGCACGAGTTGTTGAAGGTACTAGGAGTAGCTACGTTATCAGTGACAACTACGAAGCAGGCCAACAAGCCGCGCAACTTCTGCACAAAAGTGGCGTGAAGAACGCGGTTTATTTGACGGGAGAAGTGCCAACCTTTACGAATGACGAACGCCAAAGCGGCTTCTGCTCTGAATTTGAAGACCTAACCGGCAAGACGCCACGCATCATTGAAGCCAGCTATGACTACGCGAGCTCACTTGATAAAGTCCGTGCCATACTGGCAGACAAAAATCGGCCTGAAGCAGTGTTCTGTGCAACCGATAACCTTGCGATGGCGGTCATGGATATCGCCCGTATAGAATGCGGGTTGAGGATTCCTCAGGACTTACAAGTCATTGGTTTTGATAATATTCCTCAGACAGAATGGTTAAGCTATCAATTAACCACGTTCCGCCAGGATTTCCGTCGCCTCGCTCGCGAGTGCGTGAAGATCATTGTTGATCAAATTAATACGAAAAACGGCAGCCTAGTAAAAATGATGGTGCCAGTGAAGTTAATCGAGCGCCAGACAACAAAAGCTTAAATAGCTATAGCCAGCCATTCGGTTGGCTTTTTTATTTGCCTCTGACTCCCAAACGGCTCATTTAGTGTTGTAAGCATTAATGAACCCATGTATATTTATGAGCTATTACACTATATGAACCAAACAAAAAAAGGCTCATAATCCTTATGACCACGTATCTTTACACTCGTTATTCGCCAAAAAATCGAGCTTACCAAGAGCACCTTAATACTCTAAAAGCTTTTGCTCCCGAAGCTCAGCATTTTGAGGATAAGGTTCGTGGTTGCATGCCTCCAACCGAGAGAGAGGCATTCTTACAACTGCTCGATTCCGTCAGAACTGGGGATACGATTGTGCTCTGGTGGCTGACCGCATTTGGTCGCGACTTTAGTCAAGCATTGAACACAATAAAAATGCTACTCGATAAAGGGGTAACATTGAAAACCGTATGTGAATCACTAACTTTTGAGCCAGGTTCTGTTCAAACTCAAACACTACTCACAGTGTTATCTGGATATGGGAAAGTGCAGACTGAACATCGCCTGTTTGCCGCAGAGCAAGGGCGACAGGCCATTAAAGAGCAGCCAGAATTATGGAAACAGAAGTTTCGCGGCCGCCCCGCAAACAAAACCAAACACCAACAGATCGCAACGTTGCTGCTAGAAGGCTACACATTGCAAAACGTAGCAGAGCAATGCGAAGTCAGTCTATCGACTGTGAAGCGGGTCAAAGCAAAGCTAAATGAAGTGGATGACGAAGGCGGCTTAAGATCACGACGCCAAAAAGGTTGTTTGAATGGAGACCAGTCATGAGTCGCCCAATCAACTCTCATACTATACTACTCGCCTGTCTTATTATTAGCGTTGGCCAGTTGAGCATGGGGCTAGTCATGCCCTCTTTGCCATGGATAGCAAAAGACTTTTCCATCTCCCTCGACCAAGCTCAACTACTTGTGAGTATTTATTTGCTCGGCTTTGGCCCCTCTCAATTTATCTACGGGCCAGTGTCAGATGCTTTAGGACGAAAAAGAGTATTACTTACCGGTTTACTCATCGCGATGTCTGGTCTGCTGATGATTATTTTCTTCAGTGACACATTTACAGGGATGGTGATGGGGCGCTTTTTACAAGGGTTAGGTACAGGATGCTGCGCGGTACTCGCGAGGGCGTCGACTCGAGATAGATTTAGCGGGGATGAACTCCCAGTGGCAATGTCTTACATCGCCATGGCGGCTTCAATCACGCCACTTATTGCACCTGTGATTGGCGGCTTTATCAACTTCCACTTCGGTTGGAGTATGGTGTTTATTTCTCTATTGGGCTATGTCTCGCTGGCCTGGGTAATCATCGCCTTTAAGTTCACAGAAACCATCACAAAACGTTCTGTCATTCCGTCACCCCGAAAAATGTTACTCCAATACAAGAGCTTACTTACGTCTCGTTACTTTATGAGTTTCGCCAGTATCAGTTGGTTAAACTTCAGCTTAATGATTACGACAATCTCTGTGATGCCATTTATCATGCAAGATCAAATTGGCATGACCTCCGCTCAATACGCGATATGGGCGCTCATTCCCGCTTTGGGTATGTTATGTGGTACCACGATTTGTAACCGAGTAAGGCCAATTATTGGCAATAAAAAAATGCTGCTTTGCACCCCATTTCTTCACCTCGCTGCCGCAATATGGTTATTTTTCTGCCCTGTTGAGCCTCTATTTCTGATGCTAGGACAGCTATTAATGATCTTGGGTAATGGTATTGCCCTACCTTGTGCACAAGCGATGGTAATGCAACCTTATAAAAAGCAAGCAGGTGCCGCAGCGGCAATGTCTGGTGGTGGACAAATGGTCGTCTCCTCATTGGTCAGCTTAACTCTGGTGCAGCTTGGATTGAGTCAAGCATGGCATCTAGCGATCGTTATCGTAATATTTGCATCGCTTACCTTCACCAACATTCAACGTGGCTTTAGTGCAGAGCAACCTTCAGAACAATAACAACAAACATACTATTGTCCTTATAGCTACAACAAATCGTATAAATTTAAATTTAGGAAAAGTTGGCGGATACTAACATGATGTTGCATTTAAGAATGGGCGCCGTAACACTCGCCACATTGATATCCGCTGGTACTGATGCGAGCGCCAACGAGAACTGGCAGTTCGAGAGTGACAAGAATGGAATCACAATTTACTCCCGAGAACATAGTGACGGTTTAGTTGAGATCCGTGCCCGGATGTTCACACCCACCAGCTATGGTGCATTTTTAACGCTACTGGAAGACAGTGACAACATCCCGAACTGGATTGACAATGCCAGTCATAGCCGGGTTTTAAATCAGATATCGGCCACCGAGAACATCGTTTACACCCAGTTTAAAGCACCATGGCCTGCCAAAAATCGGGATATGGTCACCTACTCAAAGTACTGGGTCGATGAGCTGGGATTCACCGTAGAAATCAAAAGCGCACCTGACTCATATCTTGCTGAACAAAATGGTTATGTTCGAATTCGCTCGGTTGATGCGACTTGGGAGTTACAAAAACTCACAAACGATACAACACTCGTGGAATACAAGGCGTTTGCTGATCCCGGAGGTCTATTGCCAAACTGGCTGATCAACAAACTTTCAAAAGAAAGTGCATGGGCGACATTTGGTAACTTAAGAAAAGAGTTACCTGAATATCAGCAATACTCTCATCCTCAAATAGATGAGTAAGCGTCGCTCTTCCCACTCGCTTTTTAATGCGGTACATAATAACAAAAGGCGGCATATGCCGCCTTTTTCTACTCAATGTGTTACTGTTGTGCAACCGTTACAGGTTTAGTTGCACCACGGTAATCAAACTCAAAACCAATACCTTGGTCTGTCACGTCCATCGTCATACCACCAACAAGCTCGCCTTGTAAGCTTTTGACAACATCATCCGGAACCGGCTCCCCAGTGATTGACGACGCACTCTCTAACACTTCCAAAATACGCTCTGAATCAAAATCAAAGCTGAACAAGCCATTTGGAGAAAGTGATTGCGCCATCACTTCTTTGCTTGCTTCCGCAGCACTATCACCACTGTAAAGGGTGAAATGGTTTTCGTTTAGACGAGCAAACACGTCCACCTTCATGCCAGTATGCATTTCTAATAGGTCACTGACATTAACAGGTTGGTTATCCGGTTGAATTTGCAATTGAGCAAGTTCAGGAACGAACATTTGCGCAGTTTGAATAAGCATCATTGGATCATTGGCAGAAAGAGACAACATACCATCTAGCTGGCTAAATACTTCACCATGCTGAGCATTAGTATCTACTTTGATATCAAACATTTGCAGGCTTAAGCCTTTGAGGCCGTTAACCATGCCTGACCCCATGCTTACAGCGGCTGCTGGATTCTGGCCGCCCATCTCTTGCTGCATTTGTGTCAATAAAGAGCATTGATATTGAGGCTGGGTCAAGTCAGCCCAAATCTGACCAATCGATGGCGCTAGCGTATTAATGTCTAAACCAAGCGCCATACTAAAGAAACTCTTATCACTTTTAGACTCTGCCAATACACCACGAATCGACTTGAGCGCATCTAGAATCACTTTATTGTTGGACTCAACAACAAAAGAACCTTTAATGAACGCCTGATCGCCTTTCATCTTGTATTCTGCAAACGCGACGGACTGAGGCCAGTTTTCTGCAACTTGAGTAAGCTCAGTATGGCAGGCTGGTGAACGCATTTCCTCAATAGTTGGTTCAGGATCTATTGCATCCAACGTGCTGATTTGACGAGCAAACATATTGCCATCTTTCGTCGTCAAACCTTTAATCACTTCGCGATGATCAAAGTAACCAAAAGAGTTGTTGTTTTCACCGTATTTGGCTTGCAACGCCTCAAGGCGTCCACTGTCAGCAATATTTTGACTTGGTGCTTCAAGCCCTAATGCCATTTTAATCGGGTTTTGAACGCCCAGTTGCGGAACATCAACCGTTAACGTAAGCACGTTATCAACCACGGCTACAACCAAGCCAATACCGTCCTGCGGGTCAATTGAATCAGTCATCTCGTAACGACGATACTCGACTTCACCAAGCTTAACCAACTCATGCTTAGCGCCGCTCATCTGCTCTTCATGATCCAGTGTTTTCCATAACGCGGCAGGGTCTTCAATATCCACTTTGTACACCGGTACCATACCAATTGTGTACAACACAGGATTAATGTTTTCCCCGGTGCCCAAATAAGCTTTTAATGTTTCTGGCGACGCAGCACTCTCTAGGTATCCATCGAATAAGTTAACTGCAAACTGCTGTTGTGGAGACAGTGGTTCATCGGCAAAAAGTTCTGCAATCGAGCCTTGATTCGCCGTACCGAATGCGTTCATGTATTTATAATGGTTAAAAGGTTCAGTCTGATACGTCACCATAAGTGAATCTGCAGGAACTTGCGTTAACAGTGAGCCTGCATCACTCGCGGTAATATTGTTTTGGTACAGGTAGCCAGCGCCCCCTGCTGCTGCGACCACTGCTGTAGCCAATAGTAGTTTTTTCACGACCAACTCCGTTGTCATAGTTATGTGTTCCTAAACGAAATGTAACGCTTAGGTTTAAAGCCAATGAATAGTGCTTTATATCAACCGCTATCATAAACAAGTTATCGATGTAATGAATGTCGGTTTGATAAATTATCCAACATTTATAAGGCAAACCGTGAAGTAAGTTGAATTGCGTGCGGATGCTATTGGCAATATTCACAATCCAATTTCTCGGATAACCGCCTTAAAAATCATAATATTCAGTTAAATGAAGCGATTTGGAGTAATTACGACCAAAATCAGCAGAATATTAAATCTTTATTGAGTCTTTTATCTAATATCTGAAAACGCCTCACGACCTGACACTTCTTTCCAATTTGCCTCTGGCAGTCCCTACTCGTTTTCCTTACATTCCTACTAACTCAGTGACGAGACGTATACCAAATACGAGCAATAGAAGACGATGAAAGACCAGTTGACGATCTCTATATCAACTATCAATGGCTCAAGACATTGGTACTGCAGTAAAAGGATGCAACGCAACATAAAAACGTTTTTCGTTTTTTTTGTTGTTGCTCTGGCCGCGACCGTAATCTTAATTCATCACTTGTACACTCGCGTTGATAATGCAGCGTTAAAACAAGCTGAATTGACAGAGCATTCACGCACCATGGGTGAAGAGCTCAGCACACTGAAAACACTTAAATCAGAGCTAGAAAATGACCTTTCAGAACGGGAAGAACGGGTACAACTTGTTTCGGAACGTTTGGGTGAATTAGAGAAAGTGCTTGGGGTTGGAGAACATACCTCGACAAATAACTTGGATGCTAGGCTCGATGCAGCGGCGATAACCTCAAACGTTCGCATGGTGTTATTAAACCAAATACCAAGTGGCTCTCCAGTCGGCAACGTACGGCTATCTTCCGGATTCGGTAAGCGTATCCATCCGGTGACAAAAGTTGCCAAAATGCATCGTGGGCTCGATTTTGCCGTAAATATCGGCACCAAAATTTATGCCCCTGCCGATGGGGTAGTGGAAGTTACCCGCCGCAGTAATAAAGGCTCTGGTAACTTCCTCAGGCTACAACATTCTTTCGGTTTTTCGAGTTCTTATTCGCACTTGAAAGCGTTCAAAGTAAAAAGTGGTCAGTTCGTCAAAAAAGGGCAGCTGATTGCAATTTCCGGCAACAGTGGGCTCTCTTCTGGCCCTCACCTGCATTACGAGGTGCGATTTGTTGGGCGAGCACTGAATCCGAAACCATTTGTCGATTGGAGCCTTAATGATTTCGAAGACATTTTTACTAAGGAGCGAAGAATACGATGGGAATCTTTAATCAAAACAGTGGAACAACGAGTAGCTCAGCAGCTTCAACTCTCATCGCCAAAGGCTGTTCTCTTAGCGGAGAACTCAAAGTAGAAAACGATGTCCAGATTGATGGCATCGTCGATGGTCAAATTAACGTGGAAGGCACTCTCGTTGTCGCAGAAAGCGGGCGAGTAAACGGTGAAATCTACGCTAAACAGCTGATCATTAATGGCATGATGGACGGAAACTGTCACGCAGAACACATTCAAGTGCTTGCCAAGGGACGCGTAAGCGGTAGGATCTGGAGCAATAACCTCAGCATTGAACCTGGTGGCAAATTCTTTGGTGAAGCAGCCGAATTACCTGAAAAGGAAGTGGTAACGTTAAAGGGTAAGGCTCAAGACAGTGCGATCACAAAAGAAAATAACACCAACAATGAAAAGCGACTTTCGCGTAAATCAGCATAAAAGCTTTGATTAAAGTGCTTAAAAAAGACGGCTTTCACGCCGTCTTTTTTATTACTATTGCCACGATTTTCGTCAGAAACTACGTGATTATTCGGCCGGATTTAAAACCATTACCGAGCGTTTTGCTTGTGGACCAAAAGCTGATTTTGCATGCGCTTTCACTTCATCTAACGTCACACTCTTAGCCACTTTCTCAACGTCAAGCAACACATCGACGCCGTAATCATGCACCAAATAACGAGTATATGCCCATGATCTCTGTGCTGGGTTGTCATCCAATCCTTGCATCGCGACTGCCAGTTGTTTCGCGGCCGTATCCACTTCTTTTTGGGTAATATTTGACGCTAAACCATCAAACACTTTGCCCAGTTTACTCTCTAAAAGTGCCACGTCTTCGGGCTCAACTTGAGACTCCAAGAGCCAATCAGAGATGGGTTCGCGATCTTGTGTCATGGTGTAAATGCTCGGGCTGTAATCAAGGCTAGACTCTTCTCGCACAATATCCAAAACACGTGCATTACTAATACGTTGCAAAATATCTTCGATAACCGTGTCTCTTGCCGTACGTTGGTAATCGCTCGTATTAGTCAAACGCATTACATACAACGATGAAGGTTCATGCCCATCCGCAACCACAGTTCGCTCCGGCACTTCCGGGTTAAACGCAACGTGATAATCAATCGAACGACTCGGTTTCATTTCGATAGAGGCCACATACTTACGCAAAAGTGGTGTAATTTCTTCCGGCTCTACGTTTGCAACAATAACCATCTTAAAACCATCATTGGTTTTGAAAAGTTGCTCATGCACCGCTAGTATCTGCTCGGAAGTCACTTGTTCAACATCATCACTGGACACTATACGATGACGACTACCCGGCAAATAAGAATTGCCGTTTGCTTTTTGAATCAGTTTTCCCATCGGTGATTCAAAAAAAGCGCCGCTCTGCTGTTTAAACTCTTGCTTCGCTGCTTCCATCTGGCGCTCGTCGACTTTAATCTCCGTCGCTAGGTTGTATAGTCCATTCAAAGCATCAGTTAGGTGCGTATTTGGCGCCGTAATTTGAGCTCCGTGACTGGTCGCATCAAGCATCGCGCCAAGCGCAATGTTGTTTTTGCGTAAGTAGCTATCTAGCTCTGAACCAGAAAATGTCCCTAACCCACTGCGTATTGCCGTTGTTGCTGCGATTTCATAAGCGGCATACAACGTCGGATCAACAGCGGCTTTACCACCTTGGCTCGCATAGTAAATATACGCTCGACCACCCGCTTTAGTATCTTTTTGGAACCACACTTCGATACCGTTTGATAGCGTATAGACTTGAAAACCACCCGCTTCCTGACGCATGCTCGTGATGCTGCCTTCCTGGGTAGGCTTTAAGAATCCATCCACTTTGTCATACATCTCTAACGGTTTTTCGCCAGTTTGAAGATAGGCACTGTTTAGAGCGGCAAATACACCATTGAACTGTTCTGACGTTTCGCTTTTCCCCAAACCAATAAAAAAGCTTGGCTGCTGAGATAACAAAGCCGTCAATTGTGTGTTAATGCTCTCTAAATTCTCGTTGTTGATGAATTCTGCCAAACTCTGGGCATAATTCTCTTTTGATTGGCTGACACTGTCTTGTCCAATTTGAAAAACACGTGCTTCTGCGTAACTGTTTGGCTTACGCTGACTCCAATCTGAATCAATATTTGCAAGTTCACCTTGCCAATTTGACATAACGCTATCTAACTCGGATTGAGTCGCACCATAATCTCTTAACGACGCCAAGGTACGAATGAAAGTCTGGTGCATTTGTTCGCGGCGATCTGGTGCAAACGAAATCCCTGCCGACATCATACGCTGATAGTTAGAGTAATAGGGCTCTGCATAAGCGTATTGAAAAGGTTCAGCGGCATCACTGAGTACACGGATCAAACGCTGTTGAATGAGTTGTGTTGCGACTTCATCACGCCACACTTCATGTTGTTGCTCAATCGTCGCGCTGCCACTTAGACCACGCTCAATCACTAAATGAAGACTTGGTGATTCCATCGTGTTACTTGGCAAGATTCTGTTTTCGTTGTTCACTCGAATATCACGGCGCTTCTCTATTACCGTATCCGAGGTACTTTCCCAGTTCGAGAACTTGCTTTTGATAATCTTGGACAGTGAATCTACGTCGATATTACCAGTCACAATCAACTCGGCATTTTGTGGCTGGTACCATTTGTCGTAAAACGCCTTTAACTTACTTGAGGAAGCATTTTGAATCGCTTCGCGAGTACCAATTGGGTCATGCTCACCATACATAGTGCCTTCAATCGAGGCTTGGTAAGCATGCATAGAAAAGGACTTATCATCCGGATTGGCACGTCGCCATTCCCCGAGAATCACCCCTTTTTCTTTCTCTACTTGCTCAGGAGCAAACTCAAGTCCGTTACCGATATCTCTCATCCACTTCAGGGCATCTTCTAGCTTCGTATTATTCGCAAGGTCAAGTTGGTAAGACGTTTGCTGATAACTGGTAAAAGCGTTGATATCAGCGCCAAAGCTACCACCAGATTGCTCAAAAAGTTTGACAACGTCGTTACCGGTAAAATGCTCACTACCATTAAACGCCATATGCTCAACAAAGTGAGCGTAACCCTTTTGAGAAGATGTTTCTTGGAATGAGCCGATATTCATCACCAAACGGACCGAGACTTCTTGGTCTTCTGTTGGATAGAGATGGTATTTCATACCGTTCGATAACTGGTCCACGTGCCAGTTGGCGTCAGGTTGAATCGGCGTCGACTGTTGTATCAGAGCACACCCTGACACTAATAACGCGGGGACTAACAATATACTGCGCATAACGATTGCCCATAACAATGATTAAGCTAATCAATATATATCCGGTGCTATAACCTTCACATTTTTAATGGATTATCAGACACGCAAATGTGATAAAGATCACCATTTATTGAAATCAATTCTCATTTACAAAAATCGACAAATCCTTACTTTACAAATACATAAATAATATCGTTCCAAATCCTTTTGCTTATTTGGTGTAAAACTCAAATTCGCGACATGGAGTCAGTATTTATTTTGAGCAATAAAATATAATTATTGAACAGATTCGAATCTGACTTTCTGCTGCATATTCAACAGCGCAGAGAGCACTGATGAGAATAAAAACACAACAACTATTATTCAAAGATCTATTATTCGCTTTATGTTCAAAAATCTATCATTAAAAAACAAACTGGCAATCTCTGCCAGTGCCGCCATCATTCTAGGGGGAGTGCTGGTAGAGGGGCTGTCTTTTCGAGATTCATTAAATAGGCTCGATGTCGAAGTCGCACAGCGACTAGAAAGCACTAGCGCATCTTACAATCAATACGTAAAGGACTGGCTACTCTCTAAAGAGCGCGCACTAACTTCACTCTCTTCTGATTCAGAGAAACGTTCTCTGGTTACGCATTTGAAACAAGTCCGAGACTCTGGCGCGTTCGATAACGTTTTCCTCGCTTACCCGGACGGGTCACAAGACAACGCTAATGGGGTGGTTTTGCCACCAGGTAATAACGATCCTCGTAAGTGGGGCTGGTACACCAATGCAATCGCCAACCCATCGAAAGTCTTTATGGATAACCCGACCGTCGCAGCTGCCACGGGGGCTAACGTCGTGTCGCTCGGTAAAGCCCTGCAATTGCATGGTCAAACCGTCGTTCTGGGTGCTGACGTAGAGATCGGTGATATCCTGAACAGCCTGAACCAAGTGATCCTACCGGGTGAAGGTTATATGTTTATTGCCAATGAACAGGGCAATATTTTCACTCATAACAACGGTAAACTGCTGAATCAACCGGTTAGCAAGCTAGGCCTCAACAACAACGACATTACGTCTGCCGCACGTTCAGGTACAGAGCGTCGCGTCTCTATTAACGGCACCGAATATGTGATTTACGCGCGCCACATAGAGGGTACCAAGCTCACAACAGTGACGGTGTTAGATCAAAACTCGTTGGTTGCCCCACTCTACGATGCTGTTTGGGATCAGATCATCGCAACCACCATCGTCGTCGTTATCTGTGTAGCTTTGTTTAATCTGCTATGTAGCATCTTGTTCCGTCCGCTCTACAACGTTTCGAATGCGCTCGCACAAATCGCAAACGGCAGCGGCGACCTAACTCAACGCATCAAAGTAGAAAACCGTGACGAAGTTGGTGAGCTGGCTGAAAACTTCAACCAGTTCGTTGAAAGTTTGCAGCAACTTATTGGTCACATTCGTCACCAAGCGGAAGAACTGAGCCAACAATCGGAGCTGAGCACGAATCGCGCGAATCAATCGGTTTCCGATCTGAACCATCAGCAACAAGAAATCACGATGGTGGCGACCGCTGTGACTGAAATGGCATCGGCAACGCAAGAGATTGCAGCACATGCAGAGCAGACGGCTAAAGCCGCTCAAGACTCTTCAGCGAGCACACAAAATGGTCATGAGTTAGTGATCAACTCCAAGTCATCCATCAACAATTTGTCTTCTGAAGTCAACCAAGCGAGCGTTGTCATCGGCGAGCTCAACCAGCACGCGCAAGACATCTCAACCGTACTATCAACGATTCGAGACATCGCAGAACAAACCAACTTACTGGCTCTGAATGCGGCGATTGAAGCGGCGCGTGCAGGTGAACAAGGTCGCGGTTTTGCCGTTGTTGCAGACGAGGTTCGCGTGCTATCACAACGCACACACACCTCAACCGAAGAGATTCGCTCGACGATCGAGACCTTGCAGCAAACCACACAACGCGCTGTGACCATCATGGATACAAGCTCTCAGCTCGCGCAAGGTTCGGTGGAAGATGCAGATCGCGCAGCACTGGCTCTGGATGAAATCAACGCGGCCGTTGCGCTGATCAGCGATATGGCAACGCAAATCGCGACCGCCGCCGAAGAGCAAACGCACGTAACCAATGAAATCACGCAAAATGTCACGTCCATTAAAGATGTGACCGATCACTTGGTAGTTGGTGCCGAAGAATCGATGAATCAATCTGCTGAGCTGAAATCGCAAGCTGAGGATCTCAACTCGAAAGTGGCGACGTTTAAACTGGCTTAAACGCCACATTAAGGACGCTCTTAAAAACAACAAACCCCGCTAGCAACTTTGTTACTAGCGGGGTTTGTTTTTATGGATCGACGTTTTTATTGCAGATAGCTTTCCAAAGACGTAAACCTACACCGCCACACACATCGGCGTGCCTGAGATTGGGTCATTAAATACTCTCGCTTGTAAATCAAACACCGATGACAACATGCCTTCTGTCATTACCTCTTGCGGTGTTCCCTGCGTGACTAACTGACCTTTTTCCAACACCACCAAATGATCGCAGTAACGGCACGCTTGGTTTAGATCGTGCAGCACTACGACCACTGTTTTGCCTTTGTCGTTCATCTGCCTCATGAGTTTCATCAGCTCAACTTGGTGAGAGAGATCCAAGTAAGTGGTTGGCTCATCAAGCATCACTACGTCGGTATCTTGCGCCATTACCATCGCAATCCACGCCCTTTGCCTTTGACCGCCAGACAGCGATTCAACTGGCTTGTCAGCAAACTCAATCACGCCAGTATCTTGCATTGCTTGCTCGACTAAGGTCTTGTCTTGTTGACTTAACCGGCCCCAATGAGAGAGATAAGGCGAGCGGCCATATTCGACCAGTTTTCTGACGGTAATACCTTCAGGACTGACAAGAATCTGCGGCAGCAAAGACAACGAACGCGCCAAGCGTTTATCACCGTAGCTGCTTAGTGGTTTGTCGTCATACAACACTTGGCCAGAAGCGGGTTTATTGATGCGTACCAAGGTTTTTAATAGTGTCGATTTACCGCAACCATTTGGACCAACTAGTGCGGTAATTTTACCTTGAGGAATCGACAAAGAGAGATCTGGAATGATGGTCTGTTTGCCGTACGCGACGGATAAGTTCTGCGTTCGTAACATGCTTACCAACCTCTATAACGATACAAAAGAAAAATGAAATATGGTGCGCCAATAACAGATGTCAGCACTCCCGCTGGTAGCTCAATTGGTGGCTGTAAGCCTCTCGCTAAACCATCGGCGCAAATCACCAACAAAGCGCCAAGGGTTGCAGCGGCTGGAATCAACAACTTGTGGTTGTGGCCAAACAGCAAACGCGCAAGATGCGGCGCAAGCAGGCCAACAAAGCTGATCGTGCCTGCCACAGACACACTGATACTCGCCAATAGCACGGCAGCAATCAACGCAATAATTTGGATCTGTCTTGGTTTCGTGCCAAGTGTAGTGGCGCTTTCTTCTCCCAGTCCCATAACATCTAGCCGCCAAGCCAGCCAAAACGCCAATGGTAGTAGCAGCAATAAAGCACTCCAAATAAACGGCACTTGTTGCCAGTTTCGTCCCCACAAACTGCCGGTTAGCCATACCATCGCCGTGTTGATTTCAATAGGGTGCACAATCAGAAGAAAATCGATACCGCTGGCTAAAAATGCGCTGACAGCAACACCAATCAGCGCCAAACGTGCTGGTGTTGGTTTCGACCAGTAAGCCAGCACAGCAATAAAGCCAGCAGCAAGCAAGCCTCCCGACATGGCGACCATCGGCAACATTGCCACTGGCGCATTCGGATACAGCACCAAACAAGCGGTAGCCGCCAGTCCTGCTCCGGCGCTTATCCCCATTAAATCTGGTGAGGCAAGTGGATTACGGATGACGCCTTGAACTAAAACGCCTGACAGCCCCAACCCAGCGCCCACGCCAATGGCGAGCAACATTCTCGGTAATCGATATTGGTGAATCACAAAGTCCGAGTCAGAGAAAGAAAACAGCAATGCAAAAACCTGTTGAGCCGACATGTTCGCCGCGCCAACAAACAGCGTGAGAGAAGACGCAATCAGCAACAATCCAACTAATGCAAACAGTTTGGTTTGATTCATCATGATGATTTCCTCATTGCAATCGCGATAAAGCAAGGTGTGCCCAACAGCGCGGTAATCACGCCCACTGGCGTTTCAGCCGGAAAGGCAATCGCGCGTGATAAAGCATCTGACCACGTGACCAATGCCGCGCCACACAAGGCGGAAACCGGAATGAGAATGTGATAGTTGTGACCAACAATCGGGCGTACCAAGTGCGGCACTAACAACCCGACAAAGCCAATTGGTCCAGCAATCGCTACGCTAGTTCCTGCCAACAGCACAACCGCTAAACCACTGATTAATCGCGTAAGACGAATGTTACCACCCAACCCGACAGCAACTTCGTCCCCCAACGCGAGTAAATTTAAGTTTCGCGCTAAGCCCATGGCGAGCACCAAACCTAAAGTCGCAAAAGGCCACAGTTGCTGCCACTGCTCAGAATCTACCGCGGAGAGTGAACCCGTTAACCAATGCAACACGCTGTAAGCCATGTCATCCGCCAAAATTACCGACGCACGAGTTAACCCTATCAGCAGTGCACTGATGGCAATGCCCGCTAGCACTAAACGCAATGGGTGAGAACGCGCGGAGAAAAAACCGCCCAACAACATGACCGCACCACCACTTAGTAGCGCGCCGAGTACTGCGTTGATGATTGGGTTCAATTGACTAAAGAATGGTACGCCGATGGACGCCAAGGCCATAAAACACGCCGCACCTGCATTAATGCCGAGAATGGATGGCGACGCCAAAGGGTTACGAGTCAATCCTTGCATCAGCACTCCGGATACCGCAAGCGAAGCGCCAATTAATAACCCAGCATAGGTACGAGGCGCACGCAGCGTCGCGAGGATTTGATGCAGCATATTGCCCTCATCAAACGCAAACCAATAGCTTGTCAGATCATTAACGCTCAAAGAAAAGTTGGACCAGCCAATCATTGAGGCTGCATAGCCTGAGAGCGTACACAACGCCATAGCACAGACAAACAAGCTCGCTTTCCAATGCGATTTGCTAACCGAAGACGCGCTTTCCGAGCTTATCGCCGAACTCATGAGCGCTCCAATAACGCTTCAAGATTGCGGGCAATTTCTTCCGCAGCCAACATGCCGCGATTTAACGACCACAGTTCAGGAGATACCTCAACAAGTTGCTGTTTTTTCGCAGCGGTTAGCAGCTTAAATAATGGGTTTTTGCGCCACTCATCCACAATATTTGGTTGAGAGTAAAGTCCAACTAACAACCAATCAGGGTTGGTTCTTAGTAAAAGTTCGAAACTGGTTGGGATATACGCTTTTTGCTCAGATGGAGCCAGCGGGCTTTGGATGCCCAGCGTACTCAAAACGCCCCCAGCGTAAGAAACCGGGCTATGCAGCCACATCCCTTTGTCAGAAACCACACCAAACTGAATGGTTTCTTGTGTCGCAAAATGCTGTTTGAACTCCGCCATTGTCTGTTTGTGCTGCTCAATTCGTTGTGTCATTTTCGCTTGCTTGCCAATCGCAACCCCGATTTTCTGTGCAGATTCGAGGTTTTCTTTATACGTCTCTCCACGGCTTTTTAACAGCAAGGTTGGCGCAATTCGCTGCAAATCTTGATAAATCGCGCGATGACGTTCGGCATCGGCAATGATCAAATCCGGCTTGAGCACCGCAATCGCCTCTAAACTCGGTTGTGAACGCATGCCGACCGATTGCCAAGGTTCAATCTTGGCGCGAACAGCAGGGATGACTCGTGTGGCATCGTTGTCATCGGCGACGCCTACAGGTGAGACATCGACTGCCGCTAATGCATCGACAAACGAAAATTCTAAAACCACAATACGTTGAGGTATCGCTTCTAGCTCAAAAGTGCCTTGCTCATCTTGCACGCTGCGCACCTGAGCACTTGCGGAAAATGACATAAAAACTGAGCTCAACAGCATCAGCAAAACGGTTGAAAAGTGTTTGATCGTAAATTGTTTTTTATTTTTCATCTTGCTTTTTTCCAGTGCTAAGTGTTTTCCAGTACCTAAGATCGGCAAAGTCGCCAAGGTAAATTGGCGACTTTTCTTTTCAAACTCGGTGAACGAAACGCTTAAAACTGATAGTTCAGATCCAGTGTGTAAGAGCGTCCCGGAGCTGGGTACCGACCAACTGGGCTGGTATCAATCCCACGGAAGTAATACTCCTCGTCAAACAAGTTGTTTACTGCAACATTCATGCGTAACTTGCCTTTGTCATCTTTGTATAAATCCGTACCTAAGTTGAAGTTCCACACCATGTAAGACGGCACTTTGCCCGTTGCACCTGTTGCGTCTTCGGCACTGGTGTTGGCGTTATCGGTATACGAATCACTGAAGTAGAAGCCCGATAGCGTGGTGTCCATGCCGTAAAACGCGTAGGTCGCATCCCAACCAAGTTGATGTTTAGAGGTGTAAGGCAGCTGGTTACCTTTATTCGCACCCTCTTCTTCAAGCGTGGCATCGAGGTAGTTGTAACTTGCGCCCAAGCTCAGAGCAGGTAGAACTTCAGGCACGTAACGAGCAGAAAGTTCTAAACCTTGGTGAAGTGTTTTTCCGATGTTATCGAAGGTCTGCGTTGAGCTTTGCCATTGCAGTTGGTCTTCAAAATCGATGCGATAAAGTGCAGCGTTAAAACTGGTCGCATCTTGGGTGTAACGCGCGCCGACTTCGTAGTTCCAAGCCAGTTCGCTCCCTTCTTCACCCAAGCCTCGGATGTAGGCAATTTGTGGCGCACGAAGTGATTTTTGCGCGTTCGCATACGTCACCCACTGATCAGTTAAGTTGTATGCCACCGTCAAACCTGGCAACCATTCCGTCACGGTGTTGTCTGCTGTTTGTTTTTTACCACGATCGGTAAACGTCATTCGAACCGACTCAACACGCAACCCAGGCGTTACCTTCAATGTATCATTGAACAAACCAATTTCGTTGCTAACGTATCCAGCAAACGCGTCCGTATCTAAATGCCAATCACGCGGAACGCTGGTTGCACCACCGGCGATTGGAGTCTGAGTGAGTTTGTAGTCGATGTCTTCGTTAACATAACGGGTACCCACGATCCAGTTTTGAGTAACGGATTTACCTTCGCCAAAGTACATCGCCATTTTTGGCTCTATACCATACACGGTAAATTCACGTGGAGAGGTACGAACGTCCGTCGCTGGCAAAGCCGGATCAGCCCAATGGCCACCCGCGCTGTTAAAGCCCCACTTGAAAAGACGCTCTGACTTATGGCCAAACGTTAGCACTTCTAGCTCAGCACTGTCGGCAAATGGCAAATCGTGGATGTACTTAACACTCCAGCGTGTCGACTTACCTTCATAATCATCGTAAGGACGTTTCGATTGGTGACGATCTTGTTCGTAGTCTTGTGGCGAAAGTGCGCCCGGCATTTGCGTTTCAGCATCGTAACGTTGCAGGAATGCTTGAATCTCTTGAGTGTCACTCAATAGCCACTGTGCTTTAGCTTGAAAGTTCTTCACGTCCGTATCGGAATGTTCACGGAAGCTTTCACCTTTTAGGAAGTTACCTTCCAACTGCAGTGCAAACGTGTCGCTTAACCAGCCGCCCGTGCGCAGGTAAAAATCATTCAGCGGCGCATCACCGCCATCAAACACGGTAAGGCGGTTACTGATTTCAGTTTGCCACGTGTGTGGAATCGGTTTGGTCACTAAGTTGATCACACCACCGACGTTGTTTGGGCCGTACTGTACTGCGGCACCACCGCGTACAATGTCAATACGATCAAGCATCGACAGTGTTGCTGGGAAGATAGACTGACCAGTGTGACCATATGGCGCAAGTGTTAGCGGTACACCATCCATCAAGAACTGAGCATGACCACTACGGCTTGCTTTCAAACCACGTACGGAAATGTTAGGCAATACGCCCGTTCCGCTTTCATCCTGAACTTTAATACCCGGCACGCGCTGTAGCGCGTTATCAATCGAGCCTGCGGCGGTTTTCTCGATTTGATCGCGGGTAATGACGGTACGAGCACCTGGGTACTCTTTGACGTCTTCAATTTCAGATTTACCAATCACGCTACCAGTGACAACGACGGTTTCCATCGCGGTAGTTTGTTCTTTTTTAGCAGGAGCGGCAACCGCGCTCATGGATGTGGCAGAAGCGATTGCAATCGCAAGCACACTGTAAGTGGTAGACAAACCAGCACGTACACGCACTTTACCATCCAAATTCTGGTAAGACATTAAGATCTCCTTTGCGAGAAATTGAGCCTCGGGCAGAATACATCCCGTAGGCTCTCGGGGCTAAACATCCTCAATATGAGGAAAAAAATCGGCTAACAGGCGCTAACTACGCACAAAAAGCCTAGAACTGATATCCGTAGCTGAGCATGAACTCGGCTGGTGCGCCGTAGCCAATCTGGTTTAAGCCAGACGTGCCGTTTGTTGCGCCAAGAATGTATTTCTCATCCAAAATGTTGTAAGCGTTCGCTTGGATTTTGTGACGACCAGTGGTGTACGCCGCCATCAAATCCACCGTTGTGTAATCGCCAAGTGCGACGGCTTCGTCGTTACCTGCGTAACGGTCGCCCACGTACTTCACACCACCGCCTAAACGCCAGTTGTCATCCAATTGGTAAGTGCTCCAAAGAGAGAACAAGTGGTCTGATACATCGTTAGGCTTTTTGCCTGTGGCTTTGTCTTCCGCATCTAAGTAGCTGTAACCCACAGAGATGTCCCACTGTTTGGTGATTTGACCGCGAGCCTCTAATTCAATACCTTGGTGACGCACTTCAATTTTATCGATCACATCGCCGTCCACGTTAGTTTGTGGTTGCTCTTGATCAATCTGGAACAGTGCCGCATTCAACATTAATGCGTTATCCAAAAGGTACGCTTTCGCACCCACCTCTTTTAAGTCGGTGTGGAAGAATTCCGCCAATTTTGGATTGATGTAGATACCAGCGTACGGTAACTGCCAAGAGCGCGCTAAACTGGCGTATACGGATGTGTCGGAATTGATGCGGTATACCAAACCAGCACGGTAGCTGACTTTGTCATCATCCAATTTTTCCTTATCTGAGCCCGCTTTTTGTTGTTCGAGTTCCATCGAGTCGTAACGCACGTTACCGATCAAAGAAAGGTCACCCCACGTATAGACGTCTTGCACATACAAACCTGTCGTGGTGGTGGTATTGTCACGAAATGGCTTAAAGCCCGGATCAGGCGTTGGACCAACGACTGGGTCGTAGATATTTTGCGGAGGAAGCGTTTTGTCACTTGCCAACGTTAGGTCGATATCGATCTGGTTGAAATCAGCACCCACCATCAATTGATTGTCCCTAGTTTCCCAAACCAACTCAGATTGTAAAGTGGTCGTAGTACGTGGATCGTAACCAAAGTTGTTGACGGTTTGAGACACTTCATTACCCGTCACTTTGCCCTGACGCGTGCCTTTTTGCTCAAGTTCGATATGGTTGAACGCCGCTCGGTTGTTCCATACCCATTGATCATTCAGACGCCATTCGTAATCCACCGCAATACGGAGACTGTCTGACTCCTGATAGTCGTTTGTGCCGCCAAAGTAAGTGCTTACTGGCAAATCAACTGGCTTGCCATTTTTTGATGGCACACCACGATACGGCACTAGTTCTTGATGGGCGTATTCCACGTCAATATCAATGGTGTGACCTTCCGCTGGTAACACACGAATGGTCGGTGCAATGAAGAAATCGTTTGAATCAACATGATCAACGTACGAGTCGGCTTGACGGTATTCCAAGTTAATACGCCCGTTGACCTTATCTGTAAACGCCATTGAGCTGTCGACCTGACCAACATACTGGTTGTTGCTGCCTACACTACCGTTTACGTGAGTAAAATTCTCACCGTTAGCGCGTTTCGTCACCAAGTTGATGATGCCCCCAGCCGAACCGCGGCCATACAAAGCACCCGCAGGGCCTTTCACAATTTCAACGCGTTCAACGTTCGCTAAGCTGCGGTAAGACTGCAACGTACCGTCATCTCGCAAGCCATCACGGTACATATCGTTGAGTGAATCAAAACCACGGATCATGAACTGATCGCGGCTGCCTTCGCCCAAGGTGTTATTGACCCCGGCTACCCCATCTAGCGCATCCACTAAACGCACCGCGCCTCGGTCTTGCATTTCTGTTTTCGTTACTACGGATACCGCTTGTGGCACATCAAGCCATTCCACATCGGTTTTGGTGCCTGATTGAGGCATGTGTTCAGCATAACCTTCGTACTGATGACCGAAGACTTGAATCGTTTCAGTTGCTGATGAGGTTGAGTTCGTCTCTTCTGAAGCCACTGCGCTTGGTGCTACTAATGAAGAACCAATCGCGACCGCCAAGGGGGTCAGGGTCAATAATTTATTCATTCCATAATTCCGTTTAGTTGTTATAAAGCCAACGGATGGAAATAAGAACAAATATTATTTCTATTTGCAATATTAATTTTATGCTCTATATTTATTTACCCTAAAAACACAACTAACAACAAAAAAAACCAAATATCATAACAATAAATACTAAAACTTCTGCCCTCCGTCTCGAGAGAGGCACATTGGAAGACGACCGTGAGCGACTTTATCAACGTTAGAAGAAAATGTTAGAAAATTAGGAAAGCTCATGAAATCTACGATGATTATCGTAAGTCATGTCGTTAACGATGCAGTCACTCACGGCTTTGTGCCTGCAGCTAAAGCGATGGACCTTCACGTCGTTCTTATCACCGACCATAAGCTCAGCCATTTAGAGTTGGCGAGTCATGATAGTCACTTTAATCCGGATACCATTCTAGAATGTGATGTCTTCAACCCATTAGAACTCATCGAAACCATCACGGAGCATGAATTAAAGCCAGACGCTATTTTCAGCAATAGTGATCACTTACAAACTTCCACCGCCATCTGCGCGCAATTTTTTGGCCTCCCATCCAAAGATTGGTCTGTCACGTTAAAGGCCAAAAACAAACACTTAACTCGACAAGTGTTAAATGAAAAATCCTTACCCAACACACAAAGCTGTTTGCTGCATCGCCATTCGAATGTGGCATTAGGCATGGCCTTCCCTGTCGTAGCAAAACCCAAAGAAGGCGTGGCAAGTTTAGATGTACAGCGCTGTGACTCCCAAAGCGAGCTCGATGCTTACTGCGAGGCGTTTTGGCAAAAGCACCCAAACGCCGCCATTCTGGTGGAGCAGTTTCTTCAAGGACCGTTGGTTACGCTCGAAACTTTAGGAGACGGTAACCAACTTATCGCCGTGGGCGGTTTTGATGTGTCGCTCTCTGAGCCGCCTTACTTTATCGAAACCGCCGCAGACTGGAACGGACCAAACGGCATTGCTCACCGAGAAGCTTGCTTGGCTCAACTGAAAGCGTTCGGCGTTGGTTTTGGAGTTTGCCACAGCGAATTTATTATTACGGAAAATGGCCCGGTTCTGGTGGAAATTAACTACCGCAGTATTGGAGATGGCCGCGAATTCTTGCTCAACAATCTCGCTCCCTTCGGTTGGTTTAGCACGATTTTGGGTCTGCATCTGGGTCGAAGATTGGACGGCGATTACCAAATTCATGGGTCAGCGCACGTGCACTACGTAGTTGCGGAACACAGTGGTGTGATTGACGGAGGTTCGACGTCGTTCATCCAACACGATGACGATATCATCACCCAGCAACAGGTACTAAAAACCGCTGGAGAACACTTCCAACAGAGTTATTCCAATAAGGATTATCTCGCCCGAATTTCGATTGTCTCACCATCAGGGCGAAACCTCGACCAAGCGCTGCAGAACGCGCTTAGCAATTTCGATCTCGCTCCGACTCGTGAGGTGGCAGCATGAATGACAACGCTTTGTATCTAACGCAACGATTGATCGACACTTGCTTGCGCGAAGACATGTTTGGCATTTTGTCGAAGGCCAAGTTCAGTAGAGACGCGCCAAAAGGGGTAATTGTTCCTCAAGACGAGCAAGTCTGGCTGATATTTGCCAACTCTGATTTCACGTTGTATTTACCTGTTGCGCCAACGTATTACATGCAGCACTGGCGCTACGGTCACGCCAATGACGAAACACCACCAGGTTGGTGGGTGGAGAAAAATGGCCAAGTCGAGCATCAACAGCATTACAAAGAGTGGATTGCGCTACTAACGACACTGGCGCACGAGAGCTCTCACGAGTTGCTGGCGGGATACCTTCAAGAACTGGAATGTGCAGAGAAACACAAAGCGCTGTGTGACCAAGCGTTTCATCATCATGCAGACCACATTTCTCAACCAATATCCGAGCTTGGTTCTTGGCATCAAAAACTGCTGCTAGCCGACCAGATCGCTTCTTACCTTGACCATCCGTACTATCCAACTGCGCGGGCGAAGTTTGGTCTGAGCGATGAAGACCTTGCTAAGTACGCGCCCGAGTTTGCACCAAGCTTTGCTCTGCATTGGATTGCGATTGAAAAATCACTGGTGACATTAACCAGCGAACAACCTGATTGCTGGCCGACCATGGAGCAAGTTGGGCTTCCTGCTGATTTTGCACTGAGCCACGTTCTGTTCCCTGTACATCCGCTCACCCTGCGACCTTTAGAAGCCTTACCCGAAGGTGTGATAGAAGCTCCTTTAACGTATCTAGACGTGACGCCGACGCTTTCCGTTCGTACGGTGGTCGTGAACGACGCACCGCACATTCACATCAAAGTTCCGCTGATCATGCGATCGCTAGGCACGAAAAACATTCGCTTAATCAAGCCTTCAACACTGTATGACGGCCACTGGTTTGAACGCCTACTCAGCCACCTTGAACAAACGGACGCAGACTTAAACAGTC
The DNA here is from genome assembly GCF_033340375.1 of Vibrio sp. 1167. Lineage (NCBI taxonomy): Bacteria > Pseudomonadati > Pseudomonadota > Gammaproteobacteria > Vibrionales > Vibrionaceae > Vibrio > Vibrio sp. 1167. The sequence continues at coordinate 724,628 of NZ_JAWOWK010000001.1, forward strand.
GCTTGTTCCATTGCAACGAAAAACACGGTGGACACGTCGGCGAGGATAAAACCTTCGCGTACATCGTACGTGAGTACCCACTTATTCATTGCGAAGACAAAGCGCTAGTTCCGGTTGCCGCACTGGCAAGCCCAATGCCTGACGACCGCTTGTTCTTAGAACACTTGGCAGAGCAGTACTATCAACAAGATACGCTGGCGTGGTTCAAAGATTACGTCGACCTATTATGCCAAGTACACCTTACCTTGTGGCTTCGTTATGGCATTGCATTGGAGTCCAACCAGCAAAACGCCATCATTGCATTTGATCAACAGGGCAAAATGACGCTCGCGATGAAAGACAACGACGCGGCGCGAATTTGGCCAGAGCGCTTCCACTTTGCAACAGAGCATGCTGCCCAAAAACACGGCGCAAAACTACTTCCAGTGGATTGCGATGAACTGCTCGATCAACGCATCAAAGTCGACAATGAATTGGCGCTCGGTCAGATGTTTACCACCATCACATTACAACTGGATATCGCAGCGATTGTAGAAGCCATGGCAGCGAAGGGCATTGCCTCTTCAGCATCGCTTTACGCCATCGTGGCCAAAAGCATTTCAGAACAACTCAACCGATTAGAAGGCGAAGGGTTAGAGACGAAACTGGCACGCGAGTTACTGCAAGAGGCGCCTGATTTGTACGCCAAGTACTTGTTGAGCTCTGGCAGTTTGCTCTCGAAAGAAGCCTCCGGCGCGAGCGACATCAATAAGTTCTATGGTTTGTCGGCCCCGAACTTCTTACTGCTTTCTAGCGAAGAAGCGCAACGCGCCTACATAGAAGCCATCAAAAAAAGCGTACGTTAACGATTATGACCAAACTCATCTACAGTGTGTTGTTGTGCCACTTTATCGCTGCGTTTGCCGCGTTAGGTATGCCGCTATTTCTACCCGTCGTGTTGCCAACGTTAGGCGCAAGCATTGATGCGGACTGGGCAGGGGTATTGTTTATCCTACCTACGTTTTGTACTGCGTTGGCGGCGCGATTTTGGGGCAACTTTGCCGATCGCTACGGTCGCCGCCGCTCACTCTTGCGTGCGCAACTTGGCCTTGCAGCAGGGTTTGCGCTGTGCGGCTTGGCAGACAACCTCGCCATGTTTGTGTTTGGTCTTATTGTTCAAGGAACCTTTGGCGGCACCATGGCCGCCTCGAACAGCTACTTATCTAGTCAAATTAAAGAAGCCAAAACACTCGGCAAGTCACTCAATAAAACCCAACTATCTGCTCGCTTGGCGCTGATCGTTGCGCCTATTGGGCTCGGCTGGAGCTTGTCAGAGACCAACCCGCTCAACGCGTACCTTTGGTTATGCGTTTTGCCTTTGATTGCGATGGGCATCACGCTAACACTGCCTGCGGATAAACCTGCCGAACGAAACCTCGAAAAGCCAAACTCAGAACCTCAGCAAGAAAAACCGGTTGCACAGAAAAACGCAATGCATGCCATTCGTTGGATCTTCTTTGCTCAATTCGGGTTTGCGTTTTCTATGGTGGTGACCTTTCCTTATTTCTCGCCGTTTGTGCAGCAATATGGCATCACTAACCACGCATGGATCGGTTTTTTGTACGCACTGCCGCATGGCGTCTATCTGTTGCTGGCAGGAAAAATTCACGTGTTGTCAGATGGGTTGAATCGCCATCAACCGCTGCGCACGTTGTGGCTTGGGTTTGCATTGCTTGCCGTGAGCTCTGCCTTGCATTTGATTGCGTCCGAAACCGCACTCATTGCTGCGAGAATTATCTTCGGCATCGCGATGGTGTGTTGTTATCACGGATTGCATCAGCATCTTGCGAGCAATCTGGATCGCAAACTCAGTGGCAAAGTATTTTCTCGCTTTGATGCCATGTCCAAATGGGGTGGCGTGGCAGCGGGATTTTGCGCTTCTTTCATTTCTAGCTTGGGGCTACTTGAGGTTCCTTTCCTACTTTCTGCGATAGTCAGCGTAATCACCTTGATCGCGCTGGTTCTCCACTCAAAATTTGGAAATCAACATGTTACAAACTCAATACTCTCAGACTAGCGAGTTACGCGCGCATGAGGTGCAGCTCAATCGTGAGAAAGCCCAACTCAACACGATAATGGGTGTTCTTAATTGTTACTTACGAGAATTTGCGCTACCGAATCAACAAGTAGAATGGCACTACCAATCGACATCGCTACCCCAAACGTTAAAACGCAACTATTCCGCAAAACAACGGGTAGCCGTTCATCTGTCTCAACAAAATGGCGTATTGGTTTTGCCGATTCACTACGCGAGCAAACTGGGCAAAATCAAATTGGCAGAACTGCCTTGGGCGAAAATGCCGGGATCTAGTTGGGCGAAATTGGATGCCACGCAAACTCTTACGCTTTTGCTTAACTATCTCAAGCAGGTGTTGGCGATCCCATTTAACCATGAGCTGATCGAACAACTGGAAAATAGCGTGCTGGTTACCGAGCAGTTTCTCAACGTCGCGCCCAAATCGCATCACAACGAGTTTATCGCTTCGGAACAGTCTCTGATTTGGGGGCATACTTTCCATCCGACCCCAAAAAGTCGTTCGGGCGTCACCATGGATGATCTCTTGGCGTTTTCTCCAGAAGTCGGCGCGCAAGTCCCGTTGTACTGGTTTGAAGTGGATACGTCCTTACTTGATGTGCTGAGTTCCGACGGAGAAGCTAACCCTGCGCAACGCATGCTACAACAGCTCGCGCCACAACACGCCACCAGCGATGGGAAGACCCTCTACCCTTGTCATCCTTGGGAAAGCTACACCATTTTGAGTAACCCAAGCGTGAAGCGTGCCATTGAACAAGGCAAGATCACGCCACTGGGTTTAGGTGGTGAAAAGATGCAGCCGACCTCTTCAGTTCGTACTCTCTACCACCCTGACATGGACTGGTTTGCGAAATTCTCCATCAACGTACGATTAACCAATTGCGTGCGCAAAAACGCGTGGTACGAACTCGACAGCGCCGTGCAACTCACGTCGATTCTCAAACCAATTAGAGAAAACGAACAGCTGCACAACCCCGTATTTAAAGTGATGACAGAGCCTTACGCCACCACGTTGAATCTAGAAAGTGTCGCTGAGCACAACTGGGACGACAACACCAAAGCACGCGAATCGTTTGGGATTTTGTATCGCGAAAATTTCTCGCTGAGCGAAGTCGACATCTTGAAACCAACCCTCGCTGGCGCTCTGTTTGCTTACGACAATAACGGCAACAGTTGCATTGCTCAACGCCTTAAAAACAAAGCGCGTCCTACGCAAAATCGCTATTCCGACATCGCGACACTTTGGTTTGAACGCTATTTGCATTGCCTGATCCCGGGCGTATTTAATTACTACTTCAAACACGGGGTGGCGTTTGAGCCGCATTTGCAAAACACCCTGATTGGCTTTGAGCAAGAGATGCCGTGTTGTGTTTGGATTCGTGATTTGGAAGGCACTAAATTACTGCCGGAGTTCTGGCCAGCAGAAACATTAACTGACTTGTCTGAACGCGCACGACAATCGGTTTACTACAGTCGCGAACAAGGCTGGAATCGCATCGGATACTGCACCTTTATCAACAACATCAGCGAAGCGATTTTCTTCATCGCAGAAGGTGATGAGCCACTAGAGCAAACGCTGTGGAATGCGGTGCAAAGTGCCATTGTGCATTGGCAATCAGTGAATGGAAAACAACCGGAACTAGAAACGTTGCTAAATGGCGGTCACTTCCCAAGCAAAAATAATTTCACCACGCGTTTGATGCAAAAAGCCGATAAGGAGTCGGGCTATACCCAAGTCGCCGCGCCTTGGCAGCAACACGAAAAAGGATCGCAACATGTCTAATTCACTCTCTCTACCGACACGCGTTTGCCAACAAGTTCACACGCTCGCACAGCAGCAAAGTCAACCCTTGTGCGCGTACGTGTATGACCTAAGCGCCTTAGAAGAACACATCAAACAACTGCGTCACGTTTTGCCGAAAAATGTCGAGCTATTTTACGCAGCTAAAGCCAATCCATCGGGCCCGATTCTCAAAACGCTCGCGCCGTATGTCGATGGTTTTGAAGCGGCATCTGGCGGGGAGTTGGCACACCTCCACCAGCAACAACTCGATAAACCATTGATCTTCGGTGGCCCAGGAAAAATGCCAAGTGAATTGCAACAAGCGATTGAACTTGATGTCGATGCGATTCACGTCGAAAGCCTCACTGAGCTGCAACGCATTGGTGCGCTAACCGAGCGCCTCAACCGCCCTGCTTCGATCTTTTTGCGTATGAACATCGATATTGGCGACATCACGCTCAGCAAGTTGGCAATGGGCGGCAAGCCGACTCCGTTTGGCTTGGACGAGTCCGAACTGAGCAATGCTTTGATGTTGCTGCGCGATTTCCCGCAAGTGTCACTCAAAGGCTTCCATTTTCACTTGATGTCGCATCAGCTTGATGTTGAACGCCACTTAGCGTTAATGCAGCGCTATTTCCAAGTCGTGAAGGCGTGGCAGCAGGAGTTCGAACTCGGTGAGCTGATGATCAACTTGGGCGGCGGCATGGGCATCAACTACCAAAACCCTGAGCAACACTTTCCGTGGATGGAGTTTTGCGACAAGTTGGAATTCCTCATCGCTAAAGAGCAAGTGCAAGATTGGACACTGCGTTTTGAATGCGGACGTTTCATCACGGCGGCATGCGGTTATTACGTGATGGAAGTACTGGATATTAAGCAAAATCTTGGCGAAAACTTTGTCATCGCACGCGGGGGAACTCACCACTTCCGCACGCCAGCGGCGCAGAGCCATGATCATCCATTCGTCATCCTGAAAAGCGAGCAACACCACGAGATTTCTCACCCAATTCAGCATGCACAAGCAACTTTTGTCGGCCAGCTTTGTACGCCCAAAGATGTGCTGGCACGCAATCAACACGTCGCCCACGTCGATATTGGTGATTATGTTGTGTTTACCTTAGCGGGCGCCTATGCGTGGAACATCTCCCATCAAAACTTCTTGATGCATGAACCGCCGATCTTCCACTATTTCTAAACGGCATACTTCGCTTTACTCAAGCCCCAATCATTGGGGCTTTTTTATTCTTCAACATAACAAGCAGCCCTAATACTGCACCCTACTTCGCCGCCGCGTGGGTTAAATTGCCCAGCACGCCGCTGATTTTGTTCAATACCTCGTCACAGCCTTCAATATGATGGCGCTGCTTTAAATACATCGGATCGTTGTAAGCTAACCACGTTTTGCCTTCAGCATCTTCATACACCAACACTTTTTGGGGTAAATCGAGCGCCACCTCCTGCGCACAGATCATCAGTGGTGTGCCCACTTTAGGGTTTCCAAACACGATAACTTCAGTTGGTCGCAACGTCATATCGACTTTCGTGGCATTCTCTTGATGGTTAATGCGCGCAAAGACGTTCAACCCTTTTTCTTGCGCGATAGCGACAAATTTATCCGCCGTATCTTTTGCTGAATGTGTGCTCGCAACGGTTACCACGCCCTCACCAGCCAACGCACTCAATGACGTCAACGCCACGACCAACCCGATGATTACTTTTTTCATTTGTCGTCCCTTCCTCTCTCTGAGTCGAAAACTAGATATAGAAAAACCAAGTGTAGGAAAACTATAGAAGTCAGATTCCGCTATCGCGAATTGCACTCTACCCACTCAAGAGTCGACCGTGTAACACGGATAAATTGATTCAGATTAATAAAGCATTAACTAGCCGAGCATCAAAAGCGTGAAATACGTAACATTTGCAGCCTATTTTAGTAAGAAAGAGAAAAGTAGTGACACGCGATCAATTTGAGTTATTAGCACCCGGTGGTGATTTAGATTCCATCAAAGCCGCCATTGCCGCTGGCGCCGATGCAATTTACTGTGGGCTCGACCGCTTCAATGCTCGTAACCGAGCGACCAACCTCACCTTAGATAACTTAAATGGCGTGTTAACGTTGGCCCATCAGCACAGCTGTAAGATTTTCCTAACGTTGAATGTGCTGATTTTAGAAAGTGAAATTCCAGCGATTGTTCGCTTGCTCAGCCAACTGAACACCACCAAAATCGATGGCGTGATCGTACAAGATCTCGGTCTGGCCTACATTCTCAAACATCACTTTCCCGATTTGGATGTGCACGCTTCAACGCAACTGAACACGCATAACGAAGGCCAAATCCTCTTTCTCAACCAGCTCACCGCAAGCCGAGTAAACTTATCTCGCGAACTTAACATCGATGAAATAAAACATCTGGCGCAATTTGGTCGCGAGCACAACGTAATGATGGAAGTGTTTGTCCACGGCTCATACTGCATCGGATTCTCCGGAATTTGCTACATCAGTTCAGCTCGCAATGGCGCATCAGGTAACCGTGGACGCTGTAGCCAACCTTGTCGCGAACAGTACGAAACGACCAAAACAGGCAACAACTACCCACTCAATATGAAAGACAACTCCGCATTTAGCGATTTAGAAGCGCTTGCTGATGCGGGTGTGTATTCGTTGAAAGTGGAAGGCCGCATTAAGAAATCCCACTACGTCTATACCGTGGTCGACAATTGGCGGCAGCAAATCGATCGCTTGTGCGAGGGTTTGGAACTCTCTGAAGACACCACCGAGTTATACACGGTGTTCAACCGCGATTTCTCTAACGCATTTTTGCAAGGTGATTTCGGCAAGGCGATGTACATCGACAACCCGCGCGACCACGCTGTAAAACATTTTTCGAAGGTTTATCAATGCCAGTCTGCTGATGATGTGCAAGCGGTGAAAAAGAAACTCTACGACGACAAAACCGCGATCATTGAGAAAGTGGCAGAGCAAACTAAGTCGTTCGATGTCACTTCGACACAAGTATCCGGCAGCAGCTTGAAAGGGTCGATTGATGTGCCAGCTCTGCCAGCGTTACCTCAACCAGAGCCTCGCCAAGGTGCGCCAAAATTATCGGTTCTGATCTCGTCAGCACAAGAAGCCATGCTGTGCGAATACCACGACGTTGATGTTTACTATCAATTGCCAATGGGGTTGTCTGGTGAACTGAGCGCGATGATTGAATTGTTCCAAGCCAACCCAATGCTCAAACCTTGGTTCCCTGCCATTTTTATTGGCGAAAACTACCAAGCCGCGCGCGTATTTTTGGAAACCATCCAACCTGAGTTGTCGATCACCAACAACTCAGGCGTCAGCATGATCGCAAAAGAGCTCAGCTTAGGCTGGGTGGCAGGCCCACAAATGAACACGGTGAACTCATACGCGTTTAAATGCCTTCAAGACGAGTTCGCTGCAAGTGGCGCGTTTATTTCTAACGAGCTGAATATGAAGCAGATGCGCCATATAAAGCGCCCGCAAAACATGCGCAGCTTCTACAGCATTTATCACCCGAACACTCTACTCACGAGCCGCCAATGTTTGTTTCAACAAACCGAAGGATGCCGTAAGGTGAAGGTCAACAAAAGTTGTTTGAAACGCTGTGACAAACGCACGTCTATCATCAACTTAAAAGACAATCCTTACTTGGTGCAAAAACAAAAAGGCAGCCACAATTCAATCTACAGCGAGCACAACATCTTAAACCTGCAAGTGCTGCACGATCTGCCGCAATTGTTTACCGATGTGTTGATCGATCTGCGTGATATCCAGACCGAAACGAAAGTCTCAGCAAGCAAACCTGAGTTGATTGACGCGTTCTTAGCTCTACTTGAAGAACACAGCGAACAAACCGTCCAAACGCTGAATGCCATGATTCAACCAACAGCCAACGCGCAGTATTTGAAGGGGTTGTAGGAGTTACTTGAAAGTTAAACAACGCATCGACTCTCAACATATCTTGAACACACACAGTGCACTGACTACAATAGCGCACTTTTTACGGAATTTAGGTCACACAAAATGACAGACACAGCTAAACCAGCTCTACCAGATCGCCTAGCGGGTAACCCACGTAGCCCATTCTTCATCAAAGAATGCTTCGAGCACCAAATCGGTATTCGTATCAACGGCCAAGAGCGTACTGACGTAGAAGAATACTGCATCAGCGAAGGTTGGGTAAAAATTGCTTCTCCTAAAGCAAAAGACCGTTTCGGTAACCCAATGCTAATCAAACTTAAAGGCGAAGTTGAAGCGTACTACGTGTAAGCTGACCACGCTGAATGTATTTGAAAGCTCGAGTTTGACTCGGGCTTTTTTAATGCCTGTCATATCCCTCCTCATTTAATCTCTTCCCTCTTCTTTTCAGTACAAGTTATTAAGAAATCGATGTAAATCGCTGTTTTTATCTGATTGTTGTCTAAAGTTTCTAAAGAACGAACAGCAATAAGCATTGCCAAAAGAAACGACACCTTTTGAATACAGGGAGAGGAAATGGAAAGCCCACTTGTCACACTCAAACACGCCAGCAAAAGCTTTGTCGATGGCAAAGAGACACATCGCGTGTTGGAAGGCGTCGACTTCACGTTGAACACAGGAGCGAGTGTTGCGCTGACGGGCGCAAGTGGCAGCGGCAAAAGTACTTTGCTCAATGTCATCGCTGGCTTTGAGCCGCTTTCCGATGGTGAGTTGTGGTTAGATGGCGATAACACGGCGGCTTGGAAAGACCCACAATGGAGCCGATTTCGACATCAAAAACTCGGTGTTATCTTCCAGCAATTCAATCTATTAACGCCGCTCAACGTGCAGCAAAACATCGCCTTCCCTCTGCATTTGAATCAACAGAAATGGAACGACTGGTGCGATTATTTGGTCGAGACTCTAGGTATCAGCCAACTTCTCGACAGGCATGTTTCTGCCCTTTCCGGAGGTCAACAACAACGAGTCGCGATTGCGCGCGCATTGGCACACAAACCTAAGCTTCTACTCGCCGATGAACCCACAGGTAACCTCGACCAAAAAGCAGGCTTGGAAGTGATGAAACTACTCAGTGAAATCACCACCCAAGGCAATACCGCCGTGCTCTTGGTGACCCACAGCCATGAATGCGCTGAATTTATGAAAGCACGGCTGCGATTGGATAACAGTCAGCTACAGAACAGCCATCAAGTAAACAAACATGAGCTTCACCATGAAGCAAACTAAGCCATCAAACAACAGATTCACTCATACTCGACTCGCCCTGAATCTGTTTGCAGCGCACTATCGGCAGGCGCCACTGCAAGCCGCCGCGATTCTGATCGGTATCGTGTTGGCTGTGACCTTATTCGTTGCGGTGCAAGCCATCAACCTCAATGCCAAACGAAGTTATGCGGAATCTACCGAGCAGCTTAGCGCACAAGCTCAGAACTTAATTATTCCACCAGCAGGGCAAAACTATCTGCCCGAGTCTCTTTATTTCACCCTTAGACAAAACGGGCTCAGTGCAGCACTACCTGTAATCGAAGGGCGAGTGAGAGACGAACAAGGGCGTCGCTGGTCAGTGCAAGGTAGTGAGTTGATTGCCGCAATTTCCTCACGTTCGCGCTATTCGTCAGAAAACCAACAAAACGTGTCTTTGTTCGACAGTGCTTTACCTTTACCTGAGCTTTTGGCCGGTAAGCCGATCGTGATGATGAGCCAATCTCAACATCAAAACTTAGGGGAAGTAGAAACCCTAACTCTGGATGACATTCCAACCCAAGTGGTGGTGCTACCAGACGAATGGCAGTTAGGTAGCCGAATGTTGATGGACATTGGCTTTGCCCAGCAACTGCTCAATAAACAAGGGCAGCTCAGTTACATTGCAGTTTTCCATTCGGGTGATAAAGGGGATAAAGACACGCAGGCAAATTGGCAGAAGCTGATTAGCGATCAAGGGCAATGGATTTCCAATAACCAAAGTACAGACCTTGGTTCGCTGACCGACAGCTTTCACCTCAACCTCACCGCAATGAGCTTACTCGCGTTTTTAGTCGGGCTGTTCATCGCTTACAACGGCGTAAAGTACAGCTTGCTGAAACGCAATCGGCTGTTAGTGCAAATTCAACAAGCGGGTGTTGCGCCGAGCATTGTGTTCTCTGCGCTGTTAGTTGAGCTCACTCTTCTCGTTACCATCGGCGCTTCCCTCGGTTTTGTGTTGGGCATACAGCTCAGCCATTGGCTGCACCCGACCGTAGCACTGACTTTAGAACAACTTTACGGCGCAACACTGCTGCCCGGCACTTGGCAGTGGCAATGGTGGGCGCAAGCATTGCTGCTCACGTTAGCCGCCACCCTATTGGCATGTTGGCAGCACTTTAAACAGCGAGTGCGCCAACCGCTTTCCTCTCATGGCGGATTTTATCAAGCACCTGAAGCCTCTAACGAAAACCAATTGTTTTTGATAGGTGCTGCGTTAACGATTCTTGCGCTTGCGGGTTTATGGCTGAGTGAGCACCACCGATTTACCATGGCGTGGCTCGGCGTGCTTGTGGTGTCGATTCCTTTGTATCTACCCAAAACAATCAGCGTATTAGCCAATTGGTGTGAAAAACGCACCAGTTCCGGTTTGATGCAGTATCTGTTTGCTGAGCTGCGCGAGCTGATTTCTCCGCTTTCTCTCGCCATGATGGCACTGCTACTCGCCGTTACTGCCAATATGGGGATGAACACCTTAGTGGGCAGCTTTGAATCCACCCTTAAACAGTGGTTAGAACAAAGGCTGCACGCCGATATTTACGTCAGCCCTGCGCAAGGAGAAATCGCTGATGTAGAGCGCGCATTAGGGCAGTTCGATAAGGTTGAGACCGTCTACAAGCAATACTACGTCGACGATAACCTGCAAGGCTTACCGATTTTGCTTGGCACCAAAGACAAAGACACCTTAGAACAAACCATGGTATTCAAATCGCACTTGGAAAACTTCTGGTCACGCTTTTATCAAGGTAAGTTAGTCGCGATCAGTGAACCTACTGCGGTCAAACTGGGTTTATCACTGGGTAGCGAGCTCACGCTTGATGCTGTTCCAGATAAGAACCTGCTTGTGGGTGCGGTATTCCACGATTACGGCTCACCCAACGGTGAAGTCTTATTAGCACCCAAATTATGGCAAGAGAGTGGCTTTACCGACCTGCCAACAAGCCTTGGTATTAAAGTCTCGGGTGACCCACAAATCGTCTACGAGCAACTGCGCGAGCAATTGAATCTGCACCCAAATCAGCTCTACGATCAGGCGCAAATCAAATCCATCGCGTTGGATATTTTCTCGCAGACCTTCGCCATTACCCGCGCACTCAACGGTGTGACTTTAATGGTCGCGGTGATTGGCTTGTTCAGTGCTTGTTTCATGTTACTCGACGCGCGTAAAGCCGCTATTGCAAGGCTGTATGCACTTGGCGTCAGCCGTCGTAAATTAATGACCATGGTGGTCGGACAGATCGTCGCTTTAGTCAGTTTTACGCTGGTTATTGCCCTACCTTTAGGAGCCATGGTGGGATATGTGCTGACAGATATTGTCACCTTGCGCGCTTTTGGTTGGAGCTTAAATTATCTGTGGAATTGGAGTGATGCGCTGAGCATTGCGGCAATCACCATCTTGGTGGCAGTGATCGCAACCTTGATTCCGCTGTGGCGATTGGTCAGTAAGCCTGTCGTATCCAGTTTGCAAAGCGAGGTGTTGTGATGGTTCGATTGGCAAGCAAGCTTACTCTACTCATAAGCAGCTTATTCCTATTCGGTTGTGAAGATGCCCAACAAAAAAATATGGGCACGCAAAATATGGGCACGTTGCTGGGCAGTGGAGATACACAAAGCGAGAGCAACTTATTCACACCCGTAGAAAAAGGGATTGAACTCACCTTCCCTGCAGACCATCAAGCACACCCAAACTTTCGTCATGAATGGTGGTACTTAACCGCTAACTTAATTGATGAAGATGGCACTCCACTTGGCGTCCAGTGGACACAGTTTCGCTTTGCTGCTGCGCCGCCAACGGGCGAAGATGACGTGAAGAAAACCGAATGGCAAGCTCAACAAATCTACATGGCGCACAGCGCAGTGACGACCGCAGACAAACACTACGCCGATGAAAAATGGTCGCGCGATCAAGCCTCTCTCGCTGGCGTCGACACTTCACCATTTCGGGTTTATCTCGATGATTGGCAGTGGACTTCTTCAACCACCGATCTCTTCCCTGCCACATTGAATGCAAACTCCGAACAGTTTGGCTATTCGCTCACTCTTACCAGCAGCGCACCGTATCAAAAACAAGGAGAGCAAGGGTACAGCACCAAAAGCGCCGATGGTCAGGTGGCTTCGTATTACTACAGCCAACCGTTTATTGATGTCTCCGGTGAAGTCACGATCGACAGCAAAACCCATCAAGTGTCGGGCAAAGGCTGGATAGACCGAGAGTGGAGCTCGCAACTCTTACTCGACTCACAACAAGGCTGGGACTGGTTTGCCCTAAGGTTGAGTGACGACACCAGCTTGGTGGTGTTCCAATTGCGAGATTCCAAAACCGGACAAGCCAGTTACTCCAGCGCAAGGCTGATGCAGCAAGATGCTTCTGGCATTGCTATCCCACAGAAAGACATTCAGCTAGAGGCGACTAAGCAAACAGAAATCCAAGGGCGAAAGTATCCAACCCAGTGGCAAGTGTCGATTCCTAAGCAGCAAATCGAGCTAACCGTTTCTGCACTCAACCCGAACGCGAAAATGCCGCTTTCAGTGCCTTATTGGGAAGGCCCTGTGCGCATTAAGGGCTCTCATTCTGGGACAGGTTATATGGAACTAACGGGGTATTGAAAAGTTGAGTGATTACCCCAATTATTCAGCTAGTACAAACACAGGTAACCGAGTGATACACTGCACCTCAGTGTCATCCAATGAATGATTGAAAGGAAATATGATGAACCCAATTATCGCCTTGCTGAAAGAGAACAATATCAGCGACGAACAAATCAACGAGATTTTTCAGACTCTGACGCAAAACCCTCTAGCGGCAATGGCAACAATCAGCCAACTAGGTTTGCCACAAGACAAGCTACAAATGCTGATGGCGCAAGTGATGCAAAACCCTGCGCTAATTAAAGAAGCCGTAGACGAGTTGGGATTGGATTTCTCAAAGGTTGAAGAAGCAAAAGAGAAGCTTCAAAGCCAAAACCAAGGCAACTAAGTGTTAGCCATTTAGCGCTGAATATAGAAAAGGCCGTTAACCCGAGCATGTGGGTTAACGGCCTTTTTTGTTGGCTACTTTGTTGTTAGCTACTTTTTGTCGGCTAATTATTAGCGATTTAAAGACGCGAATTGTTCTGCGGTTATGCCGTAATAGAGCTTGTCGTCAAAGCCTTGCGTTAGTTTGTAGTAGTCTTTCTGACGGCCTTCCTGAGTAAAACCATTTTTCTCTAACGTCTTGTAAGAGCCAGCATTAGAAGCGTAGCAATCCGCACTGACTTTATGGGCGTTTAGCTCAGTAAAGCCAATCGCGGTCATCATTTGGCAAGCACGGGTTGCAACGCCTTTGCCCCATGCGTAAGTAGGTAATTGATAACCCACTTCGTAGTTGCCAGTTAAGAACATCACTGCGGTCACTGCACACATTCCCATGTACTGACCTTGCTGGTCACGAATCACGAACGTTGGGCTATCTGGCCAAACACCGTCTTTGCTCGCTTGTGCCGTATTTTCAATAATAGGGTCAAAGAAGTCTTCATATAGGTTGTTGTCAGCAGGTGCGAAGAACAGATATTGATTGACCTTATCGTCGTTCAACATCTCGATAATATCTTGTAGATCAGAGCCTTGAATCAGTTGGATAGTCAACGATTCGTTAAATGGGATGGCTTCGCCTTGTTTTAGTTTTTGATATGACATGTGTTACCTCGTTATCTGCTGAAAATAGTAGCCCAGCGGATAAGAGAAAAATTGGATTTTTGCGACAACTTTCGGGCTGATTAGCAATGTATTACGACTCAAAATCGCCATAGATATCGATGGTTAAGTCGCGCTTTTTCAAGTATTTGCTTGGCGTTTTTCTTAGCTGCTGTTTGAGGGTACGAATCAAATGCGATTGGTCACTGAAACCAAATTGTTGTGAGAAACTCGCCCAATCAATCGCTTCTTGTTTGTAGAGGGTCAAAATCATCTGCTCCAGACGTGCCATTTGTTGATACTGCTTAACGCTCAGCCCCACCACTTGCTTGAAACTGCGCTCAAGCGTTCTTCGAGAACAGGCGCATTGTTTGGCTATCTCATCAATATCCATCGCTAGATCAGGTGAGCGTAGCGCTTGAGCGTCCATCACGGATACCGCTTTTTGCGATGCCAAAAACGGTTTGGTGCAACAAGGTTCGATATCTAACGCATCTAGATGTTGTTTGATGTAGTTCAGCAAACATTGCGGTGAATCTTGCAACTCTAGCTGCCATAACCCTTGTTGAAAGCACACATCAAACGCCGCGTTGAGCCAATCAAACCAATCGCATTGGTTAATTGCTGCTACTTGGGATGCATCACTAAACCGTGATTCAATGGCATACAGACCCTCTGGACGAAAGGTGATACCAATACGCTTGATGGGAGCCGTATCTTCCAACAACAGCAAATGCTCGTTAGCCGTTAATAAATGGCAGCCTTTGCCAGCAAGCTTTGTGTCTCCCGTGTCGTAGCTGTAGCCTTGCACTGGTGGCGTAAAGAGTAAATGAGCACGCGGGTTTGGAATAAGGTGCGGCTTGGGGTCAATGACTTCACCCTCTGGCACTTCCAAGTACCAAATTTGATGAATGAGCCATTCGTACTCTGGCAGAGACTGTTTCCAAGCTATCATGATTGTCCTAGCGGTTAGTAAAGATAATAAGCGCAACGTTTTTGCTTAAACATCTGCTCGTTGAGTGTGACTGATTGACGCTCATCTCGCCACGCATTTCTCACCCTGCTCCCTTGCAAGCTTGTTGGATTGCAGTAGGCTTTGAGCAGAGAATACAAGCTGAACAGAACAAGGAAATACCCCGATGCGCGTCGACTACCACCAACGACTGGTTCCTGTGATTCGCTTTTTAGAACAACACTTTAATGAACCACTCAACCTGCCAGAAGTGGCCGCGCTGGCGAACCTTTCTCCTTATCACTTTCATCGCACCTTCAAAGCCGTGCAAGGCGAGACATTGGCTGATTTCATTCGACGTTTGCGTCTAGAAGCCGCCGCCGATGACTTATTCAAATCCAAGCAACCAGTATTGAACATTGCCCTAGAGTACGGATTTTCTAGCTCACAGAGCTTAGCCAAAGCCTTCAAGCAACATTATGGCGTTACACCCACGGCCTTTCGTGACTGCGAAAACTATCAGCAGTTTTCTGAATTAGCACGAAACAGCAAGATTGGACACACGTTGCGCAAGAATGGAAACGAAGTGACACCAAGCGATTCATATACTGGCTCTGAACTCACCAAATGGAGCACGACAATGGAAACGCAAAACTTTGAAAAAGCAAAACTGGCTTACATTCGCGTAAACGGCCCTTACGGCCAAGGCTATGAAGAGCCATCAGGTCGCTTGTATCAATGGGCAGGAATGAAAGGTTTGGCAGGCAATACCTGCATCTTCATCTACCATGATAATCCTGAAATCACGCCAGACGAGAAGTGTCGCACTGATATCTGCTTGATGGTGCCAGAAGATACCGAAGTTCCGAAAGGCATTGAGCTGCAAGACTTCCCCGGCGGTCAATACGCGGTGATGCGCCAGCACATTACTGACCCGAGCCAATACTCAAAAGCGTGGGATGATGTCATGAGCAAAGTGATTGAATCCGGTATTGAGAACGACGACCGTCCTTGCTTTGAGCTTTACCACAGCTTCGACCCACAAACGCACCATGCAGACGTTAGCTTCTGCACCGCCATCAAATAAACCAAAAGCCTGCATCGTTGCAGGCTTTTTCATTTCTTACTCTGGTTGCTTAAATTCGTTCTTCCAAACGCTGTTTATCTTTTAATCCAATTACTTAGAGCACGAACGAATACCTCAATATTTTCGTGATCCTACTTCGCGTTTTGACCACGCGCGTTCATTCGCTCGGCTGAGTTGGGATTCATTTCACAGATTATTCATGAAGCGAACCTAGACTGAAAAAATTCTATCGACCCCGTTCGACCTACAACGCTAGGCACAATAAAAACTAGGTACTACAGCACCTCTAGGACATTCCATGAAGAAGAACTTACTTGCCATTGCTCTTGGTAGCGTGATTGCGCTGACTGCTGCCCCATACTCTATCGCGGCTAACGATGCTGCCGTCCAATCTTCCGCCGATTACTCACAGATCGTCACCAAACGTCAGGTTGTCGACCAACTTCTCAACGACGCGGTACAGGCATTCAAATCCCCTGCGCGTATCTCGCATGCGGGTTTTACCGCCAAAATGCCGAGCAACATGGAGATTGTTACCGACCGCTTACTAGAGGCCTACAAACTTGAGCCGTACCGCACTGACCTGCTGATTTCTGCGGCAAATGCGCAGATCTACAACAAGAATGCAGACCGCGCGATTGAACTGTTCGAACAAGCCCTTTCGGTCGCACCAGACGATGTGGATTTGCACGCTTACTTAGCGGTATGGCAACGCTTTGAGGGCAACCAAGCGGAATCAGCGAAACACATGGCGACGCTCACGAAGCTCAATACAGGTAAAGCGGCAGACATCCAACGCATCTTCGACACCGTAGACCGCGTACTTGCCACGCCGCTAAAAGAGAAAGCCGATAAAGGCAAATTGGATGACAAAGGCGCAATCGTCACGCTGGGATACGCGCTGAATCCGGATGGTTCAATGCATCAAATCTTGGTTGAGCGTTTGGAAAACACGCTAGCCATGGCGAAAGCAAACCCAGACGCGTTGATCGTGTTGACGGGAGGTGTACCGAAGAACCACAAAACCGAAGGCAAGTTAATGGCGGATTGGCTGATTGAAAAAGGCATCAGCAAAGATCGCATCATTGAAGAAAACTACGCCACCAGCACGGTAGGTAACGCCCTATTCAGTAGCTATGCATTGGCACGTCATAACATCAAGCACGCGACCATCATCAGCTCAGCGAGCCACGTACGTCGTGGTCAAACCTTGTTTGAAATCGCAAGCTGGCAAACTGGCCCACAAGGCATCACTTTCGACACTGTGAGCTACCCAGACAAGCCACTGAAAGACTTAGCCAAAGCCAGCGATGGCGAATTGCTTGGTATTTACCGCGATGCACTGCGTACTTACGGCATGTGGAGCTACCGCTCTTACCCGCTAGAGTCGCGTTAATACACTAGAGCCAGAAAGCAAAAGAGACCGCGTTAATGCGGTCTCTCATAGAATCATTTGAACATGATGCAGTGGTCAATCAATGCGTTTTGTAGGTTTTGTTTGTCACTCAGAATCACTAGAGCATAGATAGTATTTTTGTCACCAATTCGGTAAAGCAGCTTGAATCCATCAAAGCTAAATTGCCGGATGTCGTAAACACCGATTGTTGTCAGTTCATAACAAGGGGGATAGATAGACGGGTTATTCAAAACGTTGTGTTCAAACCTCTGCTGAACCGCAATTAATCTATCAATCACATCGTTGCGAGCGCTCCAGTTCGATAAATAGTTAATACTCTGAATAGCCGTATTTTCAAAGGTTTGTGTATAGAGAACTTTTGCTTCCATGCTCGTATCAAACTCAATCTTTGAGTGCTGCTAACGTGCTCTTCATATCTTCTGATGACTTTACACGTTCATTCGCAACATCATTTTGAGCAAAGCTAACAAACTTCATTAAAGCAATGGCTTCATCACGCTTCTGAC
This sequence comes from Vibrio sp. 1167, assembly GCF_033340375.1. Taxonomy (NCBI): domain Bacteria; kingdom Pseudomonadati; phylum Pseudomonadota; class Gammaproteobacteria; order Vibrionales; family Vibrionaceae; genus Vibrio; species Vibrio sp. 1167. The sequence continues at coordinate 742,363 of NZ_JAWOWK010000001.1, forward strand.
GTTCTTCATAAGACTCAACGACATAAATAGGCTTACCATTTTGCGTAATCGTCATTGGCTCATCCAGTTCAAGCTTCGCAGCATTCTTTTTTAGATAACTTACCGTTTCAGTGCTCATCACATGACTCCTATCGGCAACCTCGCTGGTGTAACAACAAGCGAATCCAGCCGAACTATACTGCAGGTTTGACCGAAATATTTGAATCAATAGAAAGTGCTAATCACATTCTATTTTTCGTTTAGATTTTGACCTAATCTTGCCAACTATACCTGTGCATTTCGAACAAACCAAATTAAGTTTGAATTTAGACTCCTACTTCAAATATAGAAAAAGCCTGCGTACTTGCAGGCTTTCTTGTCTTTGTGCAGTGATAAGAACCGCTTAAATTGCTTCGCCGTTTACCGTTACTACCACATCAATGTTGCCACGAACTGCGTTTGAGTATGGGCAAACTTGGTGTGCAATGCGCGTTAGTTCTAGCGCTTGTTCTTGTGGCATGTCTAGCTCTACGGCTAGGCTCACTGTTAGTGCAAAGCCGCCGTTATCGTTCGGACCGATGCCCACTTCTGCCGTTACAGGAGCGCTTTTCAGGTTTACTTTACCTTCACGTGCTACGTGCAAAATCGCGTTAGAAAAACACGCTGAATAGCCCGCTGCAAAAAGCTGTTCTGGGTTAGTTGCTGCGCCTGTGCCGCCCATTTCCTTCGGGTATGACAGCTCTAGATCGAGAAGACCGTCATCTGTTTTTACTTGACCATTACGACCAGCCAAAGCGGTAGCTTGAGTTTTGTATAGAGTAGTCATGCGAGTGTCCTTCTTAATTTAAGTTGCGCACAATTTAATTGCTTGCAATCTTATATCGAAGTAAAGATCGTTTGCAACTATATTGTGCACAATTTATTTTATGACTCTCTTTCTCTATGAGCAGGTAGGCAGCGCCAATGAGCCAGTGTTACACCGACAACACCATGACCAACGACGATAAACTCTTACTCGAAAACCAAGTTTGCTTCCCGCTCTACAGCGCAGCAAATGCAGTGATCCGAGCGTACCGCCCGTTGTTGGACGAGCTTGATCTGACTTATTCGCAGTACTTAGTGATGATGGTGCTGTGGGAGAAAGACGGTGCCAGCGTAAAAGAATTGGGGTCACAACTGCATTTGGACTCAGGCACACTCACACCGCTGCTTAAACGCTTAGAAGCAAAAGGCTATGTAGAGCGTGGTCGCAGTGAAACCGATGAGCGCGTTCGCGTACTCAACCTAACAGAGCAAGGTCGTGCCCTTAAAGAGCAAGCTAAGTCGGTGCCAAACGCCATGATGTGTAAAATCACCTTAGAGCTAGATGAAATGATCATGCTGAAGAAGTTGTGTGGCAAAGTACTCGACAACCTGAGCTAACAAGATAGAAGCATCCGCTTCACCACTTCCTATTAGAAAGAGCCTGCCGAGATGCAGGCTCCTTCGATCTTAGTTAGACGATCTACTCAAAGTAATCATCGGTATTCTCTATTGCTAATCTGCCTTCATCTTCAATAAAACCTATCAAAGCAAACTCATCTACATCGGATATGCCTATCAAGTGAAATAGGAAATGGCTATCAATAGGATAGTTACAAGCGATTTTCCTTAAACACACTCCGATGAGAATATACTTTCCGAAAGCAACAACAGCTCAGCTTAAAACATTCAAAGGAAAGTAAATTATGATTAATACTCAAATCAAACCATTTGCAGCTACAGCGTACAAAAACGGTGAATTCGTTGAAGTAACAGAACAAGACGTTCTAGGTAAATGGGCAGTATTCTTCTTCTACCCAGCAGACTTTACGTTTGTATGTCCAACAGAACTGGGCGACCTAGCAGACCACTACGAAGAGCTACAAAAACGTGGCGTAGAAGTTTACTCAGTATCAACTGACACACACTTCACTCATAAAGCATGGCACGACAGCTCAGACACAATCGGTAAGATTCAGTACTACATGCTTGGCGACCAAACAGGCAACATCACAAACAACTTCGGTGTGATGCGTGAAGGTCAAGGTCTTGCAGACCGTGCAACGTTCCTAATCGACCCAGAAGGTACTATCCAAGCAATGGAAATCACTGCTGAAGGTATCGGTCGTGACGCAGAAGACCTACTACGCAAAGTGAAAGCAGCTCAATACGTAGCAGCACACCCAGGCGAAGTTTGCCCAGCAAAATGGAAAGAAGGTGAAGAGACACTAGCTCCATCACTAGACCTAGTTGGCAAAATCTAAGCCACTGAAATTTAAGTTCTAATCAGTTCCGATTTCCTTTTTCTGATTAGAACTGAATTAGAGAGCACTTCAGGTTAGATACCTTGACGACCTTCTGCCTGATTTGCTCTCTCCCCCTCAGGTTTTATCTACAGTAACCACTTTTTATTACCTATCTGAATAAGTAGGTGTGCAGTAATTGCGTAGAAAAAATCGTTTAGAACTAGGCATAGATTTTCGATAGCTAGTTACTCTAACTACAAAATCTATAACGCAGTTATCAACGATTTTAGCTAGCAAGAATGAACAAATACTTGTTTTGATTGGTAACTATTTAATTAAGGTAGTAACAACTATGTTAGACCAAGCGATCCAACAACAACTCAAACAATATCTGGCTAATGTAAAAGAAGAAGTTCGTTTAGTGGTTAGTCTAGATGAAAGCAAAGCATCGAATGACATTTTGTCTCTAGCGAACCAAATCGCAGAGATGAGCGACCTAATCACGGTTGAACGTGACGACAACGCAAGCGCACGTAAACCAGTGATGGCGGTAACTAACCCAGCTAAAGGCACAGCACTACGCTTTGCAGGCTTGCCAATGGGTCACGAATTTACCTCTCTAGTATTGGCACTGCTTCATTCTGGCGGTCACCCAATCAAACTAGAACCAGAAGTGATTGAGCAAATCGCAGCACTAGACAAAGATCTAGACGTAGAAATCTTCATTTCATTGTCGTGTCAAAACTGTCCGGACGTGGTTCAAGCGTTCAACATGATGGCGGCGATCAACCCGAAAGTAAAAGCAACCATGATCGACGGTGGTTTGTTCCAAGATGAAGTGAAACAACGCGACATCATGGCAGTACCAAGTGTATTCGTGAACGGTGAGCTATTCGGTCAAGGCCGTATGTCTCTGACTGAAATCCTAAACAAAGTGGATGACGGCGCGAGCGAGAAAGCGGCGAAAGCACTAAGCGAAAAAGACCCATACGACGTACTTGTTGTCGGTGGTGGTCCTGGTGGTAGCGCAGCTGCTCTGTACGCCGCTCGTAAAGGTATTCGCACTGGTGTTGTTGCTAAACGCTTTGGTGGTCAGGTTATGGACACCATGGCAATTGAGAACTTCATTTCGGTAAAACGTACTGAAGGTCCAAAACTAGCAACTGACCTAGCAGAACACCTAAAAGAATACGACGTAGACGTCGTGACTGAGCAACAAGCTGAGAAGCTAATGGGCGCAGCACACACAGAAGATGGTTTGATTCACATCCAACTTGAAAGCGGCGCAACGCTGAAGAGTAAGAGTGTCATCCTAAGCCCTGGTGCACGCTGGCGTGAAATGAACGTTCCGGGTGAGCAAGAGTACCGCAACAAAGGTGTCGCGTACTGCCCACACTGTGACGGCCCACTGTTCAAAGGCAAGAAAACCGCCGTTATCGGTGGTGGTAACTCAGGCATCGAAGCGGCTATCGACCTTGCTGGTATCGTAGAACACGTAACGGTTCTTGAATTTGCAGACGTACTTCGCGCAGACCAAGTGCTTATCGACAAAGCGAACTCACTACCAAACGTAGACATCATCACGATGGCGCAAACAACAGAAGTAGTGGGCGACGGTACTCGCGTAACAAGCTTGAAGTACAAAGACCGCAACACAGATGAAATCAAAGAGATTGAACTGTCAGGTATCTTTGTTCAAATCGGTCTAGTACCAAACACAGAATGGCTAAAAGATTCAGAAGTAGCCCTATCTGAGCGCGGTGAGATTGAAGTCGGCAGCCGTGGCGATACTAGCCTAGAAGGTGTGTTCGCAGCAGGTGACGCAACAACCGTTCCTTACAAACAGATCATCATTGCGATGGGTGAAGGTGCAAAAGCAAGCTTAGGCGCATTTGACTACCTAATCCGTAAGCAAGGTTAATCTCCAATTTCTTGAGCACAAAGCGCACGGTGCTGTGTTTTCTTCCCCGGAAAACCAATCGGGGCACCGTGACAGCGATGAGTAACAAGAAATAAAATCAAAAAACCTAGAAGCCCAAAGACTTTGCCAGCAGGTATTAACTGCTGGCTTTTTTGGTTTGGGGAGAGGTGTAAGCAAATCCCTCAGCGCTCCGAGTTCAAACTGGAGGGAATGGCTCTACAATCACGGATAATTCAGTTCACTCCACCAGCATCACAACGCGCTGCGAATAGATTCTGAATACTCGCTTAGGCTCCTTCAGAATGACGCTGTCCGTTTAGCGTTCTCTTCCCGTCATTCCCGCGAACCTAGGTGAGACTCGGAATCTACTCACCAAAAACTCGATCGAAAATGATTAGCAAGAACACGAAAAAACAAAAGGTGAAAGAAGGTTGCAAACACCTAACCCAACATTCAGCCTCAAACCAACGACCCCACCTAACCTCCCCCTTATATCAAACTCTTAAGATCTCATCATTCCGAGCGCAAGGTGGCAAGTTTTACAGTCACAGATAATTCAATTCACTCCACCGGCATCAAAACGCGCTGCAAATAGATTCTGAATACTCGCTTAGGCTCCTTCAGAATGACGCTGCTCGTTTAGCTCTCTTTCCGTCATTCCCGCGAACCTAGGTGAGACTGGGAATCTACCTACCTAAAGCTCGAACGAAAGACATTCACACACATACACGTGACGCATCAACGGTTGGAGGGTTCATGAACATGATCCTCCTCTCAACCTCAAACCACCAATCCCATCTAACCTTCGCTTATATCAAACTCTTAAGATCTCAGCATTCCGAGTGCAGGTGGCAAGTTTTACAGTCACAGATAATTCAATTCACTCCACCGGCATCAAAACGCGCTGCAAATAGATTCTAAATACTCGCTTAGGCTCTTTCAGAATGACGCTCTTCGTTTAGCACTCTCTTTCTGTCATTCCCGCGAACCTAGGTGAGACTGGGAATCTACTCACCACAAACTCGCTCGAAAATGATTAGCACGAATAAACAAAGGGTGAAACAAGGTTGCAAGCCCCTAACCCAGCTCTCAGATTCAAAGCACCAAACCCACCGAATCTCTCAATGTATCCAGATCCAAAGATATCAATCCTAAAAAATTTTAAAAAAGCCCTTTACCTCAACTTTACTTGAGGTTTTAGCATATTCATCGTTGGCTAGAAAATGACAAAAAGGAGCACATCATGATCCAACTAGAACATATTAACTTAGTCGTGAAAGATATCCCTGAAATGCTGAAGTTTTACCAAACTGCATTTCCACATTGGTACGTGCGTGATGAAGGTAAAGGCGAATGGAGTGGCAAGCCAAGAAACTGGCTACATTTTGGCGACGAGTATCAATACATAGCCATGAGTGACCATGGCGAAGGAGAAAACCGCGAGTTGAGCGGGCACCAAGTTGGGCTAGCGCATTTTGCTTATGTGACCAACAACGTCGATGCAATCATCAAAAGACTAACCGATGCAGGTTATCCGATTGCCCAACCTGGTGCTGATGAACCATACCGCAAAAATGTGTATTTTGTTGACCCTGCCGGTTTTGAGATTGAATTTGTTGAATACCTGGCGGATGACCCAAAACTTCGTAACCTGACAAGCTAAAAGAGATGTAAATAATAAAACGCCAGCAGATAGTGACTGCTGGCGTTTTATTTTATCTATCAGGCTTCTTTATCGCATTAGCGCTGTTTGGCAAAAACCTGAGTCCAGTAATATCCGTAGCGTGCAGAGTGATTTTCGACAAGCGACGCGCCCATCTGATCAAAATCCACACTCATGATATTAAGGCAGTGACCTTCACTCGATAACCAAGCATTAATGACGGCGTTAATGCTGCTTTGCCCTACGGCGACATTCTCACCAATGGCGCTCCAAGCATAACCCGTTGCGTTAACTCGATCTGACATTTTGCTGCCATCAGAGCCTGTGTGGCTCATGAAATCGCTGTTCGCCATATCGCTTGAATGTCGATAAGCGGCGCTTTCCAAATCGTAGCTCCAAGTCAGGGCCCCAACAGGTGGCATGGTGGTTGCGCCACACTGTTGTGTAGTAGAGCGGGCGCTGTTGACCGCTGCAAGCATCTGCTCGGCAAATGTGCCTTGTGACGATGTGGAACCTGTGTTTTGTGAGCCGCTTTCTGCTGGGGCTGACGACTCCCCATCGCCGCCACATGCGCTGAGAAGTAGGGCCAAAGCAGGCACTAAGATCTTAGTTGGCATTGTCTTTCCTTTATGAGTGACGAAGAGCAAACTGCGCTTTTCGATAATAACGCCCAATAAACTAACAAAAACCAATAAAAGCACCATATAGCTTAGGGGTTTTTAACCAAAGACTCACATGAAGTTTTCAATCACCTTGGTTCGGTCGATAAATCGGCAACGTTTCAGCCCAAGTATGGAATGGCGTTTCATCCATATCCTGTATTGATTGAGTGATAAAATCGATGAACACCCTAACTCGTGCAGGCACATATTCCCGGTTGGCATAGAGAAGATACACGCCATTTCCTGCTTGGCGCATGCTCGGAAATATCGGCACTAAACGCCCCGCTTTAAGCCAGTCCCTCGCGATAAAATGAGGGATCTGAGTCAATCCTAAACCTTCTGCGCAAAGCTCTGCCATAGATTCACCGTCATTTACAATGTAGTTTCTTTCGGGGTCATATTCACTCGCACCGTCTGGTTCTGGCATCCGAATCGGCAACAGTTTCCCCGTTTGTTTAAAACGAAAACGAACCCAAGAATGGTCATTGAATACATCCGGGCCACTCGGAACACCATGGCGCGCTAAGTAATCCTGACTGGCACAAATGATAAAATCGATAGGGCTCAGCTGACGCACAATCAATTGACTATCGTGAACGACACCAGAGCGAATCGACACATCAATACCTTGCTCAATAATATCAACGTAGGCGTCATCGTAATGAATATCGATAGTGATGTTAGGGTAGCGGCGACAAAACTCTTTTAATAAAGGACGAATATAGAGGCGACCGTACGAGACTGGCACATTAATCTTAAGCTGCCCTGAAAGCGCATCATTGTGACTTTTTAATGAATCCTCACATGCCGCCAGCTCCTCCAGTACAAACCTAGCAGTATTTGCGTACCTACGACCAGCTTCTGTCAGGCGGCTCTGTCGCGTAGAACGTTGAAAAAGCTGTATACCCAAATCGCTTTCAAGACGATGTATGGCTTTACTCACGGTCGAAGGGTCAGTGCCATACACTTTGGCAGCCGCAGCAAAACTACCGCCATCTAAAGTGGCAATAAAAAATCGTAGGGACCGTATCTTATCCATATAACCAATGAACTCTATTCATGAATTTTATTCACTTTAGTAAAGACCAAGTGGCTCTTCAATCACTAATTAGCCTAAATATAATGAACCTCAATAACTTGATGCTCTGTTAGCGAGGAAAAAACCATGGGTAAAAACGGATTGAAGAATGCACTACAACTATTGATAGCGACACTAGTCCTATTCTTTGGGGTGCTTCAAACAGCACATGCCGCAGATAAACGAATTGGTATTCTGGTTTACGATGGCGTACTGACCTCTGATGTTACTGCGCCTTTAGAGGTCTTTGGCGTCGCAAGTCGTCTCACTTGGTTTAGTGATTATGACGTGCTCACCATTTCCGTCTCAGATCAGAAAACCATCACCACTGAAGAAGGATTAAAAATTGGTGTGGATGCTTGGATTGGTGATCTGCCGGAACTCGACGTATTGGTTTTAACATCCAGCTATGACATGGATGCACTAATCGAAAATAAAGATCTCATTCACTTTATTAAAACTACCTCAAAGGCGGCAGATTGGATGGCAAGTAATTGCTCTGGCGCGTATTTGTTAGCCGAAGCTGGCCTTTTAAACGGCAAAAAAGCAACAACTTGGGCCGGAGGTGAAAACGGCTTTCAAAGAGATTACCCAGCAGTCAAAGTACAAGTCGACCAGAATTTTGTCATTGATGATGGCGTTATCACTTCGAACGGTAGCCTAGTTAGCTATCAAGCTGCTCTTAAGCTACTTCACCTTATGACTTCAGAGTCTAAAGCTCAGGAAGTCGCAGATGCCATCCAGTACTCACGCTTTTCCAACCAACCATTTTAAGCGTGTAAGAAAGAAATCAGAGTCACCCTTCGATATTTGGAAGGTTAACTCTTCGAATTTGTCTTCCTAATCGAACAACCCTTTTTATCACTGTAAAAGCGATAAAAAGGGTTGTCGTTCATCTGGCAGACACAACGTGCTCTCCAAACTTTTTATCTTAATGCTATGGAAAAACATAAACGTTACGAAGCACTGACGAAAGATCGATACCAAGAGATTTACCGTCTCGCGTATTGGTTATGCAAAGATCACCACCTTGCTCAAGATTTAGCGCAAGAAACCTTTCTGAAAGCGTGGCGATTCTTTGATAAATTAAATGACCCCAACGCCGCGAAGTCTTGGCTCATTACTATTTTGCGTCGTGAGAATGCTCGGCGCTTTGATAGAAAACAGTACGATTTTGTCGACATTGATGAGTGTGCAATACAGACAAAAACCTACCCTGGCAGTGACTACGACATGGCCCAAGATTGGCTTCAAAAACAAATGATGATTCTCGAACCCAAATACCGAGAGCCGTTGCTCTTGAGCTTAGTGGCTGGGTTGAATCATGATGAAATTGCCCAAGCCTTGAGGCTCAACCACAACACAGTGGCGACTCGATTATTCAGAGCGCGTAATCAGATCATCGCACAGAAGGAGAGTCATTAAGACACAAAAAGTAGTCAACCATGTAAACTAACTGGCTATGCTCCGGTCTATTTCATAAGTCGTTACACAACTCGACGCTTTAACGCTTTACATCAAGCGCGACTAGATGAACACTTCTTGTCAAAGTACAATAACAGCCGACATAGAGTAGAGTCAGTAAAACATTATGAGTAACACGACGGCGAAAAAGCCGAATCCCTTATTTGAAATCCTTTTCAACGTATTTATCCCTTCCTTCATTTTGATGAAGTTTAGTGGCGATGAGCATCTAGGGACAGCAATGGCGCTGGTTGTCGCTTTGCTATTTCCTATCATTTATGGCGGTATGGACCTTGTCCGTAACAAGAAATTTAACTTTATTTCTGCTCTGGGCTTTATCAGTGTTCTACTAACTGGTGGCATCGGCTTGTTAGAGCTTGATACACGCTGGTTAGCACTAAAAGAAGCCCTGATTCCTGGCCTGATCGGTTTAGCGGTTTTGGGTTCAACGTTTACCCGCTACCCGCTGATGCAGAAGTTAGTACTGAATGACACAGTGTTGAACCTCGCGTTGATTAACCAACGTTTAAAAGAAAATGATAAAACCGATGCGTTCGAACGTTGCCTTATGTCTTCTAACTACCTGTTTGCAAGTACTTTTGCGTTCTCATCTGCAATGAACTACTTCCTTGCGACTTGGATTGTGACTAGCCCTTCTGGTACTGCTGCCTTTAACGAAGAGTTAGGCAAAATGACGCTGTACAGTTACCCAATGATTGCCATCCCAAGTATGTTGATGATGTTCGGTATTTTTTATTACATTTGGCGTCAAGTACGTGCGATGACATCGCTCGAAACAGAGCAAATCTTCCATCTAAAATAGCCCTATCATTACAAATAAACCCATAAAAAAGGGAGGATTTTATCCTCCCTTTTCTCAACAGACTCACTGTAAATCATAGCGTCAAAATGATTTTACCTGACACTGCTGACGAGCGTCGCTCAACCATTTCAATCGCTGTTTGAAAGTCCTCTAACGACAGATCATATGCAACGTTTAACTTTATGTCGCTGCTAATAAAGTGTTCTAACATTTCAGCGAACACCGTCTTTCTCCCGCCTTTACCTACCGATTCTTCCCAATACCGCAAAAAGAATGTACTAAAGTCGATGTTGTTGGCCTTCATCGATTCAAAAAACTCAGGCGTATAAGGCGTTAACGACAATGTTCCGTAGTTGATGTATTGGCCGTTTTCTTTCAAGGTACGAATGAGATCCGTGCCAGCCTCACCGCCTATCGCATCCAAAGCGACCGTTGGTTGTGGCAGTTGGCGCGTTTGCAGCTGCGCGTGTAAGTCTTGTTTTGCGTCCAACACTGGAATCGTATCGTACGGATACTTTTCTGGCTTTGAAGTCACAGCAATCAGTGTAAAACCCAGTGAGTGAGCAAGCTGGGCGAATATCTTACCGATCGCTGACCCTGCCGCATTGATGATTACCACATCGCCTTTGTTCAACTTCGCCACTTTAGTGGTGATAACCCACGCGGTTAGCGCGTTGATGTACAATTGGCAGGCATAGCCGTTCTCCAAACTCTCAGGTAGCGGAAAAAGATTCTCAGGCGAAGCATCTATGTAGTATTGCCAAGTACCACTCATCGCCACCAACACTTTTTGCCCAACTTGAAGGTCAGTTTGACCGACTGCACTGACTTCCACCACACGCCCAACCGCTTCAAATCCCGGCACGCGAGGTGGTACGTGAACGCGGCGGTATTGCCCAACACCATGAATGGAAAGCAAGTCACTTGGGTTAATGTTTGTAGCTTCGAGTCTCACCCGAACCTTGCCCTGAGCAAGCGGATTGAGGGGCTCTTTTTCCAACGACAGCGATGTTTTGGGTTGACCAAAACAGAATTGATTCACTCGAGTATTTATCGTTGGTGCCATTGTTATTCATACCATGTAATTGAAATTCAAAAAGGAAGTTTCGTAACTTCTACTCAAAAGCATTAAGTGAAGTCGAAGCTCTGTATTTCTACCTGCGCGATGCGCCGTTCACTCTAAACTGTTGTGGCGTCATATCAAAATAGGCTTTAAATGCTTTGATGTAGGATGAGTCGTTTTGATAACCCACTAGGTCTGCAATGGCTTGGATTGACAACGATTCATCTAACAAAGAAAGCGAGTAAATTAGCCGAATTTGTTGCCGCCAAAGCAGAAATGAAGTGTTGAATTCCTTGGCGAACAACCGTGATAAAGTACGCTCCGATGCCCCAATTTTCTCCCCCCACTCTTTTAGCGAACAGCTCAACGCTGGCTCGTCAGTCAGTCGCTCGAAAATCAGTTTTAGTCGTCTGTCTTGTGGCAGCAATAACTGAAATGTCTGCACGTTGCGTTTCAAAATTTGATCATGCAGCACCGCCAGCAAATGCAACACTTCTTCGTGGCTTGTCTCACCTTCACACTGTCTGCAGATCTCTTGTAAAAGCTCATTTAAAAACGACGTTAAAGCAATGGTTCTCACTTGTGGCTCGTACGTCGCACCAAACTCAGGGTTGAGGTAAATACCAACAAATATCGTATTGCTTAGAGCAATCGACTCGTGTTGAACACCCGCAGGAACAAATAACGCAGAAGTGTGCGGAACCAAATGCTGATAATGCTCCGTTTGTGTTTGCAATAACCCTTTGATAGGAAAGATGATTTGATGCCAAGTGTGTTGATGCAGCGCATCAATGTAACCTTTTGGCATGTCGATAGTTTTCACCAAAACAGGAGAATGGGGATTCGCGGCCATCATCTCATTGGAGGTGATGACGCCTGACTTCGAATCAATTTGGCGAGTTAGCATTGTTTATTGTCTTTTCATCCCTATTCCGACACAAGTTCTCTAGGCTATCATGCTCCGCATCGTGAATGAAGGTAAACACTTTATCTCTCATTCAAATAATAAGGAGGTTATATGAAGAAAATCGGCGTCGTAAAAGCTGTGCTAGCAGGGAAAACCGTCCCTTATGCTCATGGAGCGCAAAGCGCAATCAACAAACAAGTGCTGCCTGAGCGCCAGCACGCAACAGAGCTTGGTTTTACCAGTGATGAGCAAGGCGATCCGCGCTTTCATGGTGGCATTCAAAAAGCGCTTCATCTTTACCCAAGCGAGCACTACCCAATCTGGCAACAAGAATTAGGCAAAAGACCAATTTTCCAATCCGCCGGCGGCTTTGGCGAAAACATCAGCTCCGAAGGCGTCACCGAATCCATGATTTGCTTGAAAGATAAAATTCGCATCGGCTCAACACTACTGGAAGTGTCGCAAGGTCGCATGCCTTGTTGGAAACTTAACGTACGTTTTGACCAACACGACATGGCGAGAAAACTGCAAGATACGCTTCGAACAGGCTGGTATTTCCGAGTGTTGGAAGAAGGCGATATCGGTGCAGGTGACGAGATTATTCTGTGCGAAAGACCTTATCCAGAATGGCCACTGGCTCGCATCATGGGCGCGGTTTTCACTGGCTGTTTAGATAGAAAAGAACTCACTAAGCTGTCTGAGCTGCCGTTAGTCGAGTCTTGGGGCAAGCTGGTCGAGCGCCGTCTAGAAACTGGTGAAGTCGAAGATTGGGAAATGCGCTTGATTGGCCCAACTGCCGTTAATACTCAAAAGTAAAATTTGTAAGCCACGCTCTGAACCGACTATGCCGTCAAGAGCGTGTTTTTTGTTTTACTTCGCACTCGGGGCTGGGCGTTTCGACTTACCTTGAAACTGCTTAATGCTCTTCTTAGCATGAGTTCGACGGTTGGCTTTTTTATCACGTGGCGCGCGTTTGCTCTCGCCAGTTGATGGCTTATCCGTTACTGGAAAACCTGCCATATCTTGCACTGGTAATGCACGTTGAGTCAGGTGACGAATCGCGCTTAGTGCGTCCATTTCACCATGACAAACCAATGACACCGCCACACCTTGTTCGCCTGCGCGAGCGGTGCGTCCTACCCGGTGAACATAGGTTTCTGCATGCATTGGCAGTTCAAAGTTGATCACTACAGGCAATTGCTCAATGTGAATGCCGCGCGCTAGTAGATCGGTGGCAATCAACACCTGAATTTGCCCAGATTTAAACTGCGCCAGTGCTTCTTCTCGCTCATCTTGACTCTTATTGCCATGCAGCGCATTGGTTGAGATGCCCGCTTTATTCAGCTTCTTCGCTAAGCCATCGGCGTTCTCTTTCGCACCAATAAAGACTAATGCCTGAGTCCACGCGTTTTTTTGAATCAGTTCAATCAATGCCTTGGTTTTACTGCCTTTGTTAACGAGGTACAGCGTTTCAGCAATATCTTGGTTGGTGCTGTTTTCTTGATGCGCTGCAACTTGCTTTGGTGCCGGCATAAGCAGCTTCGCTTTACCCTTCAACTCATCTGAAAACGTTGCCGAGAACATCGCGGTTTGACGCTGGTTTGAAATAAGCCCCGCAATATTTTGTACGTCAGGCCAAAAGCCCATATCCAACAGACGATCCGCTTCATCCAACACTAGGTAATGGATATTGCTTAAGTCTAAACCGTTGTTTGCCAGATCAACCAAACGACCTGTCGTCGCGACAAGGATATGAGGATTTGTCGCTAGCGCCTGCTGTTGTTGCTCTTTATCAACGCCGCCACACAAACACACTGTGTTGAGGTCAAGAGCTTGACCAACTTGGTTAATTGCTTCACTCACTTGCATTGCCAGCTCACGCGTTGGCACAAGAATCAGCGCTTTTTGCTCTGGATTGACACTCAGCTTTTCCAACAAAGGCAAACCATAAGCAAGGGTTTTGCCGCTGCCTGTATTTGCCAAAGCCAATAGATCTTGACCAGCCAACAGCTCAGGAATGGCCAACGCTTGAATATCGGTCGGTCTCTTGAAGTCTTTTGGCAGTGCGTGAATCAGCTCAGAACTCAATGAGAGAGTAGAAAATGGCATTAACGAAAACCTTGTACTTTGGGTTGAAGAAGCAATAAAAATAATGAAGATGCGGTAAAACGCAGGCGCGGACTTTACCACAATCTGCTAGGTGAACCATCCTATTTTAGGCGCTTAAACCAAGCGGCGCCTATGCAAATCGTCAGAAAACTAAAAAGCGCAAAAAAGCCGTTAGTCTGTACTGCCACAGAGCTAACGGCTAAAAACCCTTGAAGAGAACGCTTCGTCAGCCTTTCACTGCGGCTGAAAAGAAATGTGCAGTTTATTAAAGCACAGCTTTACGATTCGGTAAGAACACCTCACCCAACATACAACGAACCGAGCCACCACCAATAGATTCTATGGTAGAAACGTCGAATGGCAGCAATTTACCGTGCGTTGCCAATTGCTTTCTTTGTGCAGGTGAGAATGCATCGTACGCCGATTGCGACATCGCAATCACCTTGTCGCCGTTGATCGTTTCCAGTTGCAGAATGTTACCGCAGAACTGGTTCATCTGATCAAGCGAAATTGAGATGACTTGCTTGTCTTTGGCGAGTGACTTCATTACAAAACGACGCTCAAATTCTGGGATCACTTCGTCACAAATCACGCAAAACTGTTCGCCAACCGCCATCATCACATTGGTGTGATAAATCGGCGCACCAGACGGCAAACGAGTTTGGAAAGAAATCACTCGTTCATAGCCAATACGATCGGCGTAATCTTCTAAAACCAGACGATCACAACGTTGTGAGAGTGCGGCGTAGACCGTTTTATTTAGGTGGTCAAACACCATCACACCCGTGCTTTCTAAATACGCTTGCTCGTCAAGATATTCAGTTAGACTGCTGCGTCGATGAACTTCTCGCCCTGCTTGCGCTAGTGCTGCTACAAGCGCATCGGGACGTACTTCTTTTTGACGGTTTTCACAGGCCATTGGAAAGGTGTACAACGTGCCATCTGGCGTAGTGCTAAACCAATTGTTTGGAAATACCGCGTCTGGCGTCGCAACATCTGAAGTTGGATAATCAAACTCAACAACTTGAACGCCCTCTTGACGCAGCGTTGCAACCATACTCGCGAACTCGGCCATTACTCGACGTGAGACTTCTTCTTGGCTGAGTGACACTTTATGTTGGAACTCATTATCTTGTGCGGTTTCTTCATTAAAACGAAACTCTTTCGGTGGCACCATCACTACGCAGTTTGCGGTTTGGCGCTGAGCACTTTGCGTGCTTTCTTCTTTCCCATTAGCAAATTGGGTCACTGATTCGTGTAATAGCATCCAATACATTCCTTATCACTAGAATGAGGAGATTGTAAATTTATTGTTAACTTCAGTTTTGCTGTTTTGACAATTAATTTAATTGCACAAAAGTAATTTTTGCTGCATTAAGTTCATTTTTCCTTAAATTTTATTGTCACTTTGCAGGTTTAAGCTTTTATGGCACCACGATGAACATGATAAGAATTCATCATAAGAATCAGAACCATAGACAATCACACTCATAACCAACTAGTTACATTTAAGACACAATCGGTTAGACTATTTTTTCGCCCCTCTCGTCAATCGGTCTGCTTTATCGAGGAGCAGGCAAAAAACTCTCATACACGCGGTTTCGTCCAAAGCAGCGTGAATCGATGGATTTAGCCACCCCAAATGGCACTGTTTTAACTTTAGGATGAGTTATGTTTAAACGATTTGAAGGCTTTACAGAGCCGTTCCCCAAATCTACACCGGATCAGCCTCCTTCAGGGATGTTCGCTTTTCTGCGTTATTACACTCGTGGTTATGAAAAGCCTTTGATCATCATGTCTTTGATGGCCACAATTGTGGCTGTTGTTGAGGTAATGTTGTTTGGCGCGATGGGACAATTGGTTGATTGGTTGTCTACCAGCAATCCAGAAACGTTCTTACAAGACAACAAATCGGATTTGATTTTCTACGGAGCCTTATTGCTGGTTGTCATGCCTATATTGGTGATCTTGTACTCGTTGCTCGTTCATCAAACGTTATTGGGCAACTACCCAATGTCTATCCGCTGGCTTGCACACCGGTATTTGCTCAATCAAAGCTTGAACTTCTATCAAGATGATTTTGCAGGTCGAGTCGCAACGAAAGTCATGCAAACCTCATTAGCTGTGCGCGAAACCGTAATGAAAGCTATGGATGTGTTTGTTTACGTTACGGTTTACTTCACCAGCATGATCATTATGTTAGCGACGGCAGACTGGCGTTTGATGATCCCAATGATCGTCTGGTTACTCGCTTACATCGCTATCCAAATCTATTTTGTCCCTAAGCTCAAAGACGTCGCTTCAGCGCAGGCCGATGCACGTTCGACAATGACAGGGCGCATCGTCGACAGTTATACCAATATTCAAACCGTCAAACTGTTTTCTCATAGCCAGCGCGAAACCCAATATGCCGAGCAAGGCATGAAAGGATTTTTGAATACGGTCTATCGTCAAATGCGCCTAGTGACCGGCTTCGACGTCGCTGTAGAGATCTCAAACTATATTTTGGTGTTTTCCGTTGCTGCTTTATCGATTTACCTGTGGTTGGATAGTGCCATTAGCGTTGGCGCGATTGCGATTGCTGTTAGTCTTGCATTGCGCGTAAACGGTATGTCGATGTGGATAATGTGGGAAGTTGGCGCCCTCTTTGAAAACATGGGAACCGTTGTCGATGGAATGAAAACGCTCTCTAAGCCTATTGATATTAAAGATAAACCAGGTGCAAAAGACTTGGTTGTCACTGAAGGAGGCATTCACTTTGATAACGTCAGCTTCCATTACGGTGAGAACAAAGGCGTAATTAGCCATCTCGATCTCAACATCAAACCAGGAGAGAAAGTCGGCTTGGTTGGGCGCTCCGGCGCCGGAAAATCAACTCTGGTGAACTTGTTACTTCGTTTCCACGATGTCGAAGACGGCAGCATTAAGATCGATGGACAGAACATCTCAGAAGTCACACAAGACTCTTTGCGTTCAAAGATCGGTATGGTGACCCAAGATACTTCTCTGCTACACCGTTCAATTCGAGACAATATTTTGTATGGCAATCCAGATGCGACAGAAGAAGATTTGCTGAAAGCCACTAAGCAAGCGCATGCCCATGAGTTTATCGAAACTCTGACCGACCCATTTGGTAATGCCGGATACGATGCGCAAGTTGGTGAACGTGGTGTAAAACTGTCTGGCGGCCAACGTCAGCGTATCGCAATATCTCGTGTGCTACTCAAAGACGCACCATTGCTGGTACTGGATGAAGCCACATCGGCTCTGGATTCAGAAGTCGAAGCAGCGATTCAGGAAAGCTTGAATGAATTAATGCAAGGGAAAACGGTTATTGCTATCGCTCACCGATTATCGACCATCGCACAAATGGATCGCCTCATCGTGCTAGATAAAGGCAGCATCGTTGAACAAGGTTCTCATCAAGAACTCATTGCGAATAACGGCATTTACGCCCAGCTTTGGGCGCATCAAACTGGCGGATTTATCGCTGAAGAACTAGACAATCAACACGCTTCTTAACGAGTGATAAGCTCAATAAAAACGGCGCTTTAAGCGCCGTTTTTTATTTAAATCCATGGCTAGATGCTCATATAGCCATTGTGGTTTCTCATATATGAAACACTCTCCATGATAAAGCTCACACTTTTTCTGCTAATATACCGCCTCGTTGCGTATCCATTGCAATGAACACAATACAGAGTATTGAGCCGTCTTCATTTGTCATTTCACTTTTTGAGAAACAGCTATACTCAATAGATGGCTTAGTTATTATATTAACAATAAGGTAATTAGCTTATGTGTAAATGTGGTTCAATGCAGATCGTACAACTCAAACCAAGTTGGGCTGACAAGCTATTTGGCTACTCAGAAAGATGGAAATGCCAACTTTGTTGTAAGATCTACCGCATCTAAAATTAAAAATAGAATCTTAGTTTTTCTAAGAAAAAGCAGTGGCCCGACAATGATTGTCGGGTTTTGTTTTTCCGAGCATTCATTTTTTTCCCTTCGCTACAAGACTACTCATCACGGCAAAACCTAGCATCTTAATGTGACTTAGGTATAGAATCAGGCCCACTTATTCTTTCCGATATTCATATATAACTGGTCACTATGAACAAAAGTTTGCTAACGAATGTCCTCGCTATCGCTTTGATGGCTGGAGGTCATCAATTACAAAACGACTATCTTTGGTATGCGGGGCTATTTGCGTTCTCAGGCGCCATCACCAACTGGCTTGCCATCCATATGCTGTTTGAGAAAGTGCCTGGATTATACGGTTCTGGCGTGATCCCCGCGCGATTTGAAGAGTTTAAACTGGCTATCAAAAACCTGATGATGGAACAGTTTTTTACTGAAGCGAACATTGACCGATTCTTGAATAAAGAAATGGCGGGCGGTGTGAACATCGATCTTCAACCAGTAATTGAGAAAGTAGATTTAAATCCAGCATTTGATTCCCTAGTGGAAGTAATTGAAGGCTCTCAGTTTGGTGGCATGCTAGCGATGTTTGGCGGCTCGGAAGCGCTACAACCCATGCGCCAACCTTTCGTCGAAAAGATGCAAGAATCCATCATTGAGTTGAGCAAGAGCGATAACATCAAAGAAGCACTGAAAGAGCAATTCGAATCTCCTGCAATGATGGATGAGATAAAGCAGAACATTGAAGGTATCATCGATCAACGTTTAAGCGAATTAACACCGGCATTAGTTAAAGAAATGGTGCAAAAGATGATCAAACAACACCTTGGCTGGCTAGTCGTTTGGGGCGGTGTTTTTGGTGGTTTAATTGGCGTTATCAGCACCTTTATCGGGGCATAATCGCTCACCGATTTATTAAAAAAGGAGCTTCGGCTCCTTTTTTAATCGTGAAAAAGTAATATACCAAGCCACGCTAAATAAGGAGGCTCAACACATGCCTCGCCTAACCAAGGAGCTCGGGATTAACACCAAATCCCGTTTTATGTTCTTCTATGACCACTTCACTACGAGTTTGAATCACGCCCGGAAGCGTGCCTAACTTACTCGACATAAACTCCTGATACGCTTTCATGCTCTTAACACGAACTTTTATCATGGTATCGAAATCTCCAGAGAGCGAGTAGCACTCTTCAATTTCAGGCATCAATTCCACCGCTTTCGCAAACTTTTCAAAAATAGAAAAACTGGTTTGGTCTAAACGAATATGGATGAATACTTGCACATCCAGCCCCAACTTTTCCGCATTCAACTCTGCATGGTAACCATTGATATACCCTTCTTTTTCTAGCCGCTTTACACGGTCAGAACATGGAGAAGTCGTTAAGTTAATCAACTTTGCTAGTTCTACAACTGGAATTCTGCCTCTCGAATGAAGCACTCTCAAAATATGTAAATCAATCCGGTCCAATTGATAACTCATTAACCCACTTCCTTGTAACCACTTAGAAAGCATCACATTAATCGTTGCTCAAACAATTGCAAACCATCAAATGCACAGCATGTGAAATTCAGCAGAGAATAACCAGAAAACAACGAAGGAGGGAAAGAGCTATGATTATTGCCGCTCACTTAGTAACCGTGATATGAAGAGAAAAAGCAACCTAGCGGCTCCCGCGGAGTCGCAAATTTGAAAGCGCATGACACGCCTGTATAGATATGTCGTTCGGGCAACACTGCCCTATTTAGCCATTAATCATGGCTATCACTCAGAATTAGAGTGCGGCCGATGTATGCCGTGTAGGATGTGGCACAACCTCTCCAATTGCACGATGATTACAACAACGGCAGTAGTATTGAGGCTCCATCTCGTAATAATGTTCACCTGATACAAATTTCGCCATCAGCTGTGTAAAACTCACCATTTTGCCTGTTAACGAGTCAACAGACTGAGGCTCGCAACGCTTCATAATCACTTTATGTTGCGTTGATTTTCTACAAGCTGCGCAATATATATCCGGCATTTCTCTTCTCCCTACTTTTTCGTCCTACTGACAATTGACATATTTTGTTCAAAATAATTCCACAATTAAAAAGCTCCTTTAATTTTTTGTGCCCTATCTTCAAAAAATTGAACGAAAGTATCAAAAAACTGAGACATTGGTCAGACCTCAACTTTTGTACCATCAATATGAGCAAACGTGCTTATGTGTGTAATAATACGACACATTACACATAAGCAATTGTTCGGGCTTATTATTTAGTAAGGCGCATGACAACTTTACAGCTGGCTAGATCGAGCTTTCGAGACGCCTTGTTATCTTGATTTATCTCGCAAACCAGTTGCTAGCAGCTATAGCCGTCTCATCAAGGAAGAAATGCATGACGATACAACCGACTCTTACTACCGAAAGACTCGTCCTCCGGCCATTCAATATCGATGACTGCCAACAAGTGGCTTTACTCGCTGGAGATAAGCGAATTGCCGACATGACAGCAAACATCCCTCATCCTTATGAGCGACCGATGGCGCAAGCATGGATAGATAGGCACGATCCGATGTATCAGCAGCATCAAGGCGTGGCGTACGCTATTACCTTGCGAAACACTGGTGAGTTACTTGGTGCAGTGAGTTTACCGTGTATCGAAGAGGGCTACGGTACATTAGGCTACTGGGTTGGCGTGCCACATTGGGGGAAAGGCTATGCATTCGAGGCCTCCAAAGCCTTACTCGAATTTGCTCGAATGCACTTTGAGTTAAACGGAATAACCGTGATGCATTTGGTGGACAATCAGCGTTCTAAATCGGTGATCCAAAAACTAAATATCCCTTACATCGGTGACAAAACATTGCGCATGCAAGGCAAAGAACGAAAGGTTTGTGTCTACCAACTCACGTTCGTCGCTTCTGAATAAAGTCGAGGAATATGTCGGATGATCATCCATGAAACTTCACAAAATCTGCCCAAGAACAACCCTTTCTTGCTAGGAACTGTATTGTTGTCGCTGTTCTATTTTTCCTACCTAGCAGACAAGATCGTCGAGTTTGGACTCGTAGCACTCACAATAATAGGATTGAAACTGCTCTCAACGTACTTCACGCGCCGCGCGTTCAATCCTAAAACGCTAGATATCGATGCAAGCACCAACACCTTGAAGTACCGCCAGGGCTCAACGGTTTACTTCCGTCTACCTCTTGATGACATTGTCAAAGTCCAAATACAGAAAGAGTTCTTCTCTAGCAAAAGTTTGATGCTCTACACAGTCAACGACGCTTACCAAGTGCCGAATTCAGACAATTTCGATTCTCTACAGTTAAAGGATTTAATGAAACAACTTGAAGAGAGAATTGATGATCAATCTCGCTAAAACGAAAAGAGAAGACATTCTAGAATGTTGCCAATTTGGTCTCTAAATAGAAAGACAAAAAAGCCAGCAATAACGCTGGCTTTTCTCTGTATTAGTCTTGTGCGACTTTCACGCGAATTTTGCTTTTTTCTACGTTCGTCAAATTCAGTGCTTCAAGAGCAGAAATGGCTTCTGCTTCGTCCGGCATGATGACAAAACCGAAGCCTTTCGACAAACCCGTGTCTTGATCAAGCACTAGCGAACACAGTTCTACTTTGCCGTACGCTGAGAATAATTTGCGGATATCTTGCTCGGTCATGTGACGAGCCAAGTTTCTTACTAAAAGTTTCATAATGAACCTAGTTGGTTTGATAACGGTTCGATTCTCTCAGTTTCTCTCTGGCAAACCAAGTGAATAATATGACGGCGTTGACTAGATCATTCTAAGTACATCTGTTTAAATGATTTTCCGTTCATTTTTCACCCATAGGAGAGTCGGCATGGAAACGAAACGTCTCAAACTCATCCCTGCTTGTTTAGAACGAGCCGAAGAGGCGCATCAAGCTGTCGTTCGCAGCCAAAAAACTCTCGAAGTCTATCTGCCGTGGGTGCCTCATGTGCTGACATTAGAAGCGATGATAGAAGGGACAGAGAAAGCCATCGCAAACTTTGAAAACTTCGAAGAAGAGCTGCGTTACTACATGATTGAAAAGGAAAGCGATCGCTTACTGGGTGCGGTCGGCCTGATGATTCGAGATCCCGACGTACCATCCTTTGAGATAGGTTATTGGTTAGATAATGCTGCCGTTGGCAATGGTTATGTTGCCGAGGCTGTGCTCGAAGTTGAGCGCTATGCGTTTGATGACTTGGGCGCAAAGAGAATCGCAATTCATGCTGATAGCACCAACCAAAAGAGCCGGGCTGTAGCCGAGCGCTGTGGTTATGAGTTCGAAGGAGAGCTCAGAAACGAACGTCTGACTACATCGGGAGAGCTGAGTAACACCGTTATTTACGCCAAAATTCGTCGCGACTAACACTCCAATCTAACCGAGCAATGCTAAGCTCTGATCTCAAGCTACCGCCACTAACGTTAATTAAGTTTCAGATAAAACAAAGCCCGCTAAAATAGCGGGCTTTGTGTTCATATACGGGAAGTTACTAGTCTAGTTCAACCAGTTTTTTCTCGAACGACTGGTGTTGGTCTAACACGTCTTGCGCAGCACCGCCCGTTGCTTTACTTACCACAATGATGGCAAGCGTAGAGAAGATGATGCCCGGTACGATTTCGTACACATCAAACCAACCGCCAGTTAGCTGCTTCCAAACTACGATAGTGATACCACCAACAAGAATACCTGCTAACGCGCCGTTACGGTTCATACCGCTCCAGTAAAGGCTAAGTACAACCGCAGGACCAAATGCCGCACCAAAACCAGCCCAAGCGTAAGATACAAGACCAAGTACTGAGCTATCAGGCGTCATCGCTAGGAATAGCGCAACAAGCGAAATAACGATAACACCGATACGACCAATCATTACGATTTCTTCAGAAGACGCTTCTGGCTTGAATACTTGCTTGTAGAAATCTTCTGCAAGCGCTGAAGATGAAACAAGGAGCTGTGAGTCAGCGGTACTCATTACCGCCGCTAGGATTGCTGCTAACAACATACCCGCAACGACAGGGTGGAATACTGCGTTAACCAATAGCATGAAGATCTTCTCGCCGTCTTCTAGTTGAGTACCCGGATGACCCGTAACCCAAACCAGACCAACAAGACCAACAAGCATTGCACCAACCATAGATAGTGCCGTCCAAATCACTGCGATACGACGTGCAGTTGTTAGATCTTTGTTTGAACGAGACGCTTTAAAACGCGCTAGGATGTGTGGCTGACCAAAGTAACCAAGGCCCCACGCCGCTAGAGAGATAATGGCAATCGCAGATAATGGTTCGCCTTTCGCGTCATTCCATAGCGTTGCAAGTTCTGGGTTGATGTCATGTAGATCAGAACTTAGCTGACCTAAACCACCGTCCATTACCGCTATAGGAACAATCATTAGCGCAGCCGCCATTAGAAGACCTTGCACTAAGTCAGTCCAAGATACCGCTAGGAAACCACCGAATAGTGTGTAAGAAACGACACACACCGTACCGATGATAACAGCGTAGGTATAATCTAGACCGAATACCGTCTCAAACAGTTTGCCCCCTGCGACCAAACCTGAGCTGGTGTAGAAAAGGAAAAATAGAAGAATGAAAAACGCAGAGATTGTCTGAATCAGTTTCGACTTATCGTTGAAGCGACGTGACAGGAACTCTGGCAACGTTAGCGCGTCAGTTTGGATACTGTAGGTACGAAGGCGTTTTGCACTGATGAGCCAGTTTGCCCATGTACCAAGAAGTAGACCGCCGGCTAACCAGAAGGCCTCGATACCCGCAGCGTACGCATAGCCGGGCAAGCCTAGCAGCAGCCAACCACTCATGTCTGAAGCACCTGCAGATAATGCAGCAGGCCACGGACCTAGGCTACGGCCACCTAGGAAGTAGTCAGATGAATTGGAAGTCCTCTTATACGCGTAAACGCCAATAGCAACCATAATCAGTAAATACGCCACAAAAGTGGACGTGATAGCAAAGCTATTTTCTATCATTAGATAGTCCTCGTTATAATTATTTCCTTCCTTGCCTGCCCTGATATTTTACCGTCTCAGCAATACATCAGAGTATAAAAAACCAATCTGGACCGGCTCTCAGTCCAGTTACTCCAGATTGGCATTACAAGTCAGGTTAGTGAGTTTCGTTCCCCAACTCGAGTAGAGTTGCGTTACCACCCACCGCGGTAATATTTATCGTTCGAGTGCGCTCAGTAATGAAGCGCAACGAGAGATGAGGATCATGAGCCAATTTCGGTGACTCTAAATCCGTTTCAGAAACTAAGCCGACGATTGCACCGTCACGCTTAGCTAGTTGAAGATTGAGCGCATGCTCAACCTGTGAACGCCCAACATAACCCACACTACGTACATCGCTCTCAAGCAACGGGGCAGACGCATCGTACGCAACAACCTGGACTAAGTTAGATGGGAAGTTTGCCAACGCTACAGCTTGCTTAACCAATTGGTTTAGCTCTGCATTGTCACTGCAAACGACCACACTGTTGCCTGCAATTAAGGCACAGGTGATCATCGCAAAAGCACCGTATAACGCATTATCAGCAGGCTCGATGTTGTTTTCACAAATCACCAAAGCCACACCGCGTCCTGCGGCATACAGTTCGTTAGTTTCCCCTGTAGGGCCAACTAACTGGTGAGTTTCTGCAAGAAGAGCTGATGCTTGTTGCAAGTGGTAAGAAACCACTTTGGCAACGCTAGACTGCTGCCCTTCTAGTGCAGATTTAAATGCCAGAACATGCTCGCATTTGTAATCAAAATCAGTCAGATTCCACTGCTCCCACGCAGAGAATGCATCTTTAAAATAGGTGATCTGATGAACCATAATGCGACTCCTTATGCGTTTTCTGCTTGAGCAAGAAGATGTTGAGTAAAGCGGAATAGGTAGTGTGGACCACCAGCTTTCGGGCCAGTACCCGACAAGCCTTGACCACCAAACGGCTGTACACCAACCACAGCGCCAACTTGGTCTCGGTTGATGTAGCAGTTACCTACTCGAGCATGTTTCTCAATCCAACGGTACGTGGTTTCGTTACGGCTATGGATACCCATCGTCAAGCCAAAACCTGTTCTGTTGATCTGCGCAACCACGTTCGGTAATTCAGACGCTTTAAAGCGAACAATGTGCAAGATTGGACCAAATTGTTCTTCTTTCAGCACATCGATGCCCGAGATTTCAAACGCACTTGGTGAAACAAAGTCACCATGCTGGCACGATTCATCCAGCTGTAGCTGAGCGACTTTAGTCTGTGTTTTGCTCATTTGCTCAAGGTGAGCGAGGAGTTTTTGTTTTGCATTGCTGTCGATAACCGGACCAACATCTGTTTTGTGTAGGTAAGGTAAACCAACATGCAGTTCATTCATCGCACCCTGAATCAGGTTGATCATACGGTCTGCTACATCTTCTTGTACAAATAGAACACGAAGGGCAGAACAACGCTGACCAGCAGATGCAAACGCCGAACGAATCACATCACGCACCACCTGCTCTGGCAATGCAGTACTGTCCACAATCATTGCGTTTTGACCACCTGTTTCCGCAATAAACGGAACCGGTTTCGCGCTGCGCTCCGCGAGCGTGACGTTAATGCGTTGCGCCGTTGCCGTTGAGCCAGTGAATGCCACACCAGCAATAGCATCATGAGAAGTCAGTGCATGACCGATCTCAGCGCCGCGACCAGTAAGTAACTGAATCACACCTGCAGGGAAGCCAGCATCAAGCATTAGTTCAATAGCGCGAGCGGCAATTAAGCTTGTTTGCTCAGCAGGTTTTGCAACCACAGTGTTACCTGCAATCAGTGCTGCCGTTACCTGACCAAGGAAGATAGCCAACGGGAAGTTCCAAGGGCTGATACACACAAACACACCAAGACCTTCACGGCTAGAAATGCGTTTCACACCGTCAAAACCTTCTAGCTCAAATGGCTGTAGGTTTTGCGCTTGTTTCGCGTAATAACGACAGAAATCCACTGCTTCACGAACTTCATCAATACTATCGTGAATCGTCTTGCCCGCTTCTTTGTGACAAATCGCCACCAGCTCAGCCAGATTTTCTTCCATTAAGTCAGCAAGCTTTTCTAAACAAGCCGCTTTTTGCTCAACAGGAACACCTTTCCAATCAGAGAAAGCAGTTTGCGCCGCATCAATTGCAGCGGAAACATGATCAAGTGTTGCAAATGCCACTTTGCCGACTTCAATTCGGCGATCGTATGGTGCGGTGATGATCTCAGCCGCATTTTCCTTGATCATGCTTTCGGCAAAGCGTTCACCATTGATCATCGGGCCTGCAACCCACTGGTTGTCCATGAAGCTTTCGACCTGAGCTTCAAATGGCTTCGCTTCACTATCGATGTCAATGTTGACGCCATATGAGTTCTTACGCTCAGGGAAAATATCGGCAGGCAATGGAATTTTGTCGTTGTGTAGCGTGTCAAAACCCGTCAACACATCCACAGGGTGGTGGGTCAACTCATAAATCGGACAACGCGCATCAACTAGACGGTGTACAAACGAGCTGTTCGCACCATTTTCAAGCAGACGACGAACCAAGTACGGAAGAAGATCAGCATGGCTACCGACAGGAGCATAAATACGTACTGGCTGACCGTACATTTTCATAACATGGTTATACAGTGAATCACCCATACCATGTAGGCGCTGGAACTCGTATTCTTTGTGCTCCGCCATGACAGCAATTGCCGTAACTGTGTGAGCATTGTGGCTTGCAAATTGTGGGTAGATATTACCGCGAACACCTTCGCTAAGTAGGAAACGAGCACAAGCTAGGTATGCAACGTCCGTCGCTTCTTTGCGAGTGTATACTGGGTAATTTGCATAACCCGCTTGTTGAGACCACTTGATTTCGCTGTCCCAGTACGCGCCTTTAACCAAACGCAGAGGAATAACGTCACCTTGCTCTTTTGCGAGTGCATTTAGCCACACCAAGACTGGTAGCGCACGTTTTGAGTAGGCTTGAATAACCAAACCAAACTTGCCCCAACCTTTCACAAGATCGCTACGGTACACTTTCTCAAATAGCTTAAGAGAAAGCTCAAGGCGATCCGCCTCTTCTGCATCGATTGTGATTGCAACGTCGACTTCAATAGCACGTTTTAGTAGTTGCATTAGTGAGTCATACAACTCTGTCATTACACGCTCTTCATTTGCGACTTCGTAGCGCGGGTGTAATGCAGAAAGCTTGATGGAAATCGAAGGCGCTGGACTGGTGTCGTTACCGTAAGTCTCGCGACCCACCGCTTCGATCGCCATTAGGTAATCTTTGAAGTACTTGTTCGCGTCCGCTGTAGTTAACGCCGCCTCACCCAACATATCAAACGAGTAGGTGAAACCTTTGTCGCGCATTGGGCGACCGTTCTTCTGCGCTTCTTCGATCGTACGACCACGAACAAACTGGTGACCCATTATCTTCATTGCCTGATACATGGCTTTACGAATCACGGGCTCAGAGAATTTATTTACCAGACGGTTTACAGCCTGACCTGGGCTCTGGGTGCCTTGCTCACCAAGACCAACCACTTTACCTGTTAGCATAAGGCCCCATGTTGATGCGTTAACAAACACAGAGTCAGAGTTTTTCAGGTGAGATTTCCAGTCTGCGACACTCAACTTATCTTTAATCAAAGAATCTGCTGTCGCGGCATCTGGGATGCGCATTAATGCTTCTGCAAGACACATCAGCAAGATACCTTCTTGAGTATCTAAGCTGTATTCCAGCAATAAAGCATCAATCATCTGGATTGACTTCTTATCGGCACGAATGGCTTCGATAAGGTGGGTCGTTTGGGTAGTGATCGCCGATTTTTCATCCTCTGTCGGCGTCGCTAGTGGCAATAGTTGCTCTAGCCATTGAGACTCGTCCACCATATATAATGGCGAGATCAGTGACCACAACTTATCAAGCGGCTGCCCGATAAATTCCGGTGTCAACACGTTCGTAGCTGTAAACATGTGTGTTCCTCAATCTCACTCCTCGAAAACCGCTTCGAGGATTATCAATGGCTGGCAGTGTATTTTGAGGCCGATAAGAATACTTGTCAAAAACTACGACATTTTTGCCAAAAACTCGCTTTTATAACAAAACATCCACATAGTCACATTCAAATAGGTAATATTTTGTGTTGTAAATTTTAATTTTTTCATTGCATTCACAACAAAATATCAAGAATATCAATAAGATTTTTGTGAAGAGCTCGTTCTAAGAGAAAATGTAGGATCAAGTGGCATATCAGCCACTGCAAAGAACAGAGAATTTAAAAAACGAGAGATAGGTCACGTGAATAAAACATAAAAAACCATGCATAGTGCATGGCTTTATTCTAATTGATGATTATTTGACCTAAAAAAACGCGTTGTTATCCAACTTGTTTTTTATAACGGGAAGGTGATATTCCCTGTAAGCGAGTAAAAGTATGAGTAAAAGTACTCTGGCTTGAGAAGCCAGTAAACTCGGCAATTTGCCCTAAAGAAAGGTGCCCTTGCTCGATTAATTCACGAGCCATGTCGATTCGCTTTCCGAGAACATATTGATGAGGTGTAATCCCCATCTGCTCTTTAAACAAGCAATGAAACTGACTTTCCCCAAGAAACACTCGCCCGGCCAATTGAGCCACACTAATCTTATGACTCAGGTGCTGCTCAATGTAACGATCAATCGCCTCCAAATCAAAGCGCGACTCTTTTCGACTGGTCTCAAATGCCGAGATATGGCGCTGCATTAACGCAATCACAGTGTCGTTACACGCACGACTTAACAGCAGGTCATCCGGATGGTTTCGCATTTCCTGAACCAACATCTGTATCAGCTTCTGAATTTGACTATCTAACTGGAAGTAGACATGGTCTCTCTCCAGGTTATTGATTTTTTGAAGCATTTCAGGATCATCATTTGTCGGTTTGGGCATATTCAGCACCAAAATATCCGATTGATTGATGACGCCACCGAAAGCATGATCAGAGCATGCGGTGACCACACAACCTTGACCAGGGCCGACAAGATTACCTCGCCCGCGCACTTCAAATTCGGCTTGCCCTTTTAAACCAATCACGATCTGCGTATAAGAATGATCGTGGCAATCCATATAAGACGGAAGTGTGATCAGCTCCGCCGGCTTCGGCAGCATAATCTCTTGATATGAAAGGATTTTTTGGTTATCTGAGTCATTCATTTTAAACAGTCGTCTTTACACGGTCAGCCTACGTCTTCGCATCATATACCTTCTTTGTTGGGTTGCAACTTTTACCCAACTCAATCGACAAGATCAAATCAGCATGATCAAGTTCATTTACATGATCATAGTTCCGGAACGATGATCATGCGAGGTTAATTTACGGTCAGTGAGCAACCAATTTTATTAACAAAAACGGATAGATAGGCAACACCTTACTTATACATAATCAATCAATGTAAAGATCCTTATTACCGAACAATCCGTTATTTTGTAAAACACCGTGCTCCATATTAGATAAGTCGTCCCTGAAACGGATCGAAACCCACGCTTAAACTCAACATAGAGGGATTTCCCCCCTTACTAATATGCCTCTGATTCAATACATTAGTTATCGAGCTTTAAGATGCATACGATCTAAGGCTCTCGGTATCTCATTGATACCTCTAACTTACTTAGCAGACCCTCGCTAGGTAATTTAGAACCTCTTCTACACGTCGACAAGATTATATCTTGTGTTGCCAGCCCGTCTTCAGGCTGGCTTTTTTTTCGCTTCTCAACAATGAAAACAATGGCATAAGCTGATATCATAGCGTTTGTCTCACTGTCCCTCTCATATGCTTAGGTGCTGCTCTTTCGCTCACAAGTGATATGAACGTCAACCACATTACAACTGAGTTGTAGGAAGCATGATCAAGGACGATACGAGTTGTAAGCCGAACATTGGCGGACATCCGTGAGCGCACATATCTGTAATGAAACAGACCATTTTCCCAATTAAACTCTTCGTTCCATTTCGTCGTTGTCTATGACTACCTGACGAAAACATCGAACACCACGAATTTAATTGGATTGAGCGCCAATCAACGAACGTGTTCTAGCAACGTAACTGCCTACTTGGCAACATCAATACGAGCCATGTAACACGGACGTCTCTGTATTGGTAAAAGCAGTATGTAGTGAGTCCTTTTGTGAATATTTCAGTCGATACCATAGAACAATCCCTCCTTAAACAGCTACCAGGTTGTTGGGGATGCAAAGATAAAGATTCGGTATTCCTATACGTAAACCAGGAATACGCAGAACTGTTAGGGCACACGTCGCCCGAGGAGTGCTTGGGTAAAACTGATTTTGATATGGCCAGCCCAACCACTGAATGCGCGCAAGAATTTCAACGCCAAGATAAACACGTTCTCGAAACTGGCGAGTCACTAAAAATTCTGGATATCCACCCTTATCCAGATGGCCGCTGGCGAGCACATATATTTACTAAAACACCGTGGCGAGATGACAAAGGCGACATCGTAGGCACCATTTTCTACGGAAGGGAACTCACCGACACCGCCGTGATTGAAGTCGGGTATTGGGTTTGTCGTGCAATCAGTACCAACCCAAATCAACAATCCATCTTTCGTTTTTCTGACTTACAACCAAAACCAGAGAAGCTCACATGCCGCGAGCAAGAAACGCTTTTCCTCTTGCTCTATGGCAAAAAGCCTCAATTTATCTCTCAGGTCATGGGCATATCAACAAAAACCGTTGAAGGTCACGTCGCACGCTTACGTAATAAGTTTGCAGCGAACAGCAAGAACGAGCTAATAGATAAAGCAATGGAAGCAGGCTACGGCTCTGTTGTACCCAAAACGCTGCTTAAGCATCAATTATCGGTTGTGTTGAATGGAGAGCGATAATTCGCATCGCTTCTACCTACAAAAACACCGCCCCAATTCGGCGGTGTTTGTTTATTCATGAGGGACCATAAGCCTATGGCGCTAGACGATCAATGTCCCAACTTCCATCATGCTGGGAGAAAAGAAAACGATCGTGAAGGCGATGTTCGCCACCTTGCCAAAATTCGATGCTCTTTGGTTTTACGCGAAAGCCACCCCAAAAGGTTGGTACTGGTATTTCACCCTTAGCAAACTTCTGTTTTAGCTCTAAAAACTTACCTTCCAACACACCTCTGGCAGAAATACGGCTACTTTGTTTGCTCGCGATTGCGGCCAACTGGCTCTCTTTAGGACGAGAAGTAAAGTATTTCATATTCTCTACGGCGGTAAGCTTTTCAGCCACACCAGTAATATGAACTTGGCGCTCTAACGGGTGCCAAGGGAAGTGCAAACTAATATTGCTGTTATGCTCTAGCTGCTGGGCCTTGCGACTGCCTAGGTTGGTGTAAAACACAAAACCATCTTTGTCGACGTTTTTCAATAGAACAATGCGTTGAAACGGCATGCCATTTTCATCAACCGTTGCAACTGTCATCGCAGTCGGGTCCGTTAAACCCGCTTCAACTGCTTGCTCTAGCCACAGATTAAATTGATCAATAGGATCAGCTTTCAAATCTTTACGACGCAGCCCACCTTTGGTGTACTCACGACGAATATCAGCAAGTTCCATCTTTACTCCTTCACTCGTTTTTGTCGATTGTGCTCCCGATACTGAGGAAATACAAGGACATCATTGTGCTTGTTATCGTTGCCGCTCACAGCATCACAGTGCGTCATTTGATACCATGACACAAAAAACCAGTGAGCCGATCGTGAACTTACTCAACCCCAAAGCCCTACGTCATTTTTTACTGCTACTGTGTGCCGTCGGCATTTCAGGGCTTGCGCTTACTCATCATTACGCAACTCAATACCAACATGATCAATGGCAACAAAAGCTAGAGAGACAAGCCGCGCAAGTGTCACAAGAAGTGGACTACGAACTGGCAAAGTTTGAACAGATACCAAACCTATTAAGTCACGACCCAAGACTACTCAAAGCAGTCGAGCGCGGAACGCCCTCTCAAGAGCTCAACCTACTGTTATCAGATTGGTTGAAGCAAAGTTTGGCCGATACGATTTACGTTCATGACCGTACCGGGTTAGTCATAGCCTCAAGTAACTTTCAGCAAGAAGATACGTTTGTTGGCTCTAGCTTTAGCTATCGCCCCTATTTTAAAAATGCGCGACGCGGTGAGCCCGCTCAATACGTTGGATTAGGCGTGCGCTCGAATAAACGTGGGTACTTCTTCTCATCTCCGCTGTGGGTAAATGAGGAAGTCGTTGGCGTGATCACAGTAAAAGTGAACTTGGAGCAATTAGAACAGCGCCTTTCGCAAACCACGACTGACGTACTCATTACAGATAAACACAATGTCGTGTTTATGAGCAATTTACCAGACTGGCGCTATCGTGCACTTTTCCCACTGTCATCGAGTGCAATAAATGAACTTACCGAAACGCGTCAATATGGCGATACCTTACCCGAATATTTTGGTGAGTTAACGGCACACAGTGGTGTCACGGAGTTTGATGACAATCAATTGCTTCTATCACCGAATTACCTCGCATACGCAACACACTTATTGGATAAAGGGTTTCGCGTCGTTGCCTTAATTAACCACAACAGCGTTCTTGCCGCCGTTTTACAGGCCGATATCGTCTTCCTGATCTTATATGCGCTCATTGCTCTAATTGCGTTAGCGTGGTTCCAAACCCTAGTTAACAAAGCACGCCTTGCCCATCTCAATGTGAGCCTAGAAGAAAAAGTAGTGCAACGGACACTAGTTCTGAGTGAAGCCAACCAAAAACTACAACAGACCATCCGCCAATATGAGCAAAGCCAACAAGAGCTTAAACAAACACAACAAGAACTGACGCAAGCCGCGAAATTGGCATTGTTGGGCGAGCTATCAGCCAGTATTAATCATGAGATAAATCAGCCACTTTCCGCACTAAGAACCTATACCGAAAACTCGCAGCGTTTGTTGGCAATGGAAAAATACCCAATGGTCGCCGACAATTTGGGCAAAATGCTGACACTTAATGACACCATTTCGGAAGTCATTGCCCGCTTAAAAGTCTTTACTCGGAAAGCCACGCACGATTCACACAATGAAATCTCAGTACTGCACGACGCGGTACATACTGCCACCAGCATTTTGAGCAACAAGCTTATTAAGCAAGGAGTAACACTAAAAGTTCCGGCCATCGACTATGATGTGAAGCTGGCCATTCACAGCGTTGAATTAGAACAAGTGCTGATCAATCTCTTCCACAACGCGGCACAAGCGATGGAAAACCACTGTATCGATCCGCAAATATCCATTGCTGTTCAGTGTCATGATGACAGTTGCGACATTCTTGTTTCCGATAACGGGCCTGGCATGTCGGACGAAGCCCTAGCAAAAATCTTTGATCCATTTTTTACGACTAAGCCGGAGGGTCTTGGATTAGGTTTAACAATCTCCAAGCGGATTATAGAGAGCTATCACGGCTCCCTCTGTGCCTATAAACATCAGAACACAGAACAACAAGCAGGAGGGATGACCTTTATCGTGACGCTACCAATAGTCAATCAGAATAAACGTACCCCAGAAGTGGAAAACGACCATGAATAACCCAGTTTTCTTTGTTGATGACGAACCACACATTCGTGATGCCGTGTCTCAAGCCCTGCTGATTGAAGGGATAGACGTCACCTGCTTACCAAACGCAGTAGAAGCCTTACGCGTAATCGACTCAAATACACCTGCGATTATCATTACCGATATCCATATGCCCGTGATGGATGGCTTGGAGTTTATGCGAACTTTGCGAAGCAAAAACGATCACTTTCAATTCATCGTACTTACTGGACATGGAGATGTGAAAACCGCGGTAGATGCGATGAAAAGCGGCGCGTACGACTTTCTAGAAAAACCGTTTTCAACGGAACAGCTCATGAAATCGCTCAACAATGCCAGCGATAAACTGAACTTGTTGCAAGAAAACATCTGGCTTAAGAAAGAGCTCGACATGCAAACTCATGTTGGTCCGAAAATGATTGGTCACAGTAAGGCCATGGTTAGTATTCGTCGCGCCTTGATCAGTGCGCCTACAAGCCAGCCGCTCATTTTTGTAGGTCAAGATGGTACGGGTCGGCGACTCGCTGCACAATTCGCCCACGACATACATGCAACACCGGATAGTGAGTTAATCGCCGCTTCTGGTGAAGACCTTTATGAGTTTTCATTAGAAGCTCTCGACAAAGCCATACACCGCTTAAGTGAAGGAAAACGCCACTGCAGTTTGTACTTACATAGCGCAGAGCATGTATCATTTGAACAATGGGAATACTTGTTCAAGCACCCGAAACTTGAACGTGTTTTTGGCGCGACCACCCAAGCCGAGCCACCTCTAAAATCCCTGGCGACTCTAATTCACTTACCGACGCTCGATGAAAGAAAGGAAGATATAGGGCCTTTATACAAGCACTTTGTGCGCCACACAGCGAGTCGATATCAGTTACAGCCGCCACATATCAGCCTAGAAGAGGTCAAACACCTCACCAGTCTCGAGTGGCCAGAAAACGTTAAGCAGCTACGCCAATTTGCTGAACTTCGTGCCCTCAAGCCAGATACTTTTAGAATGGAAGATTGGAACAGTGAGAAAAGTCTTGAAATTCAGAGTATGACTCAGCGCACAGAATACTTTGAATATTGCTTGTTATTCGATGCATTGCAAAGACATCGCGGCAGACTCAAAGAGGTTCAACTAGAATTACAGGTATCACGCAAAACCTTGTACGACAAACTAAAAAAACATCAGTTGGATAAAGCCAAGTTCAAGGCGTAATAGCTATACTCCGGCGCTAATTATGCTTTTGTTTGATTTAGAAAGTGTAAGAAAGCTCATTTGAAGAGAGAATAACCCTCTTCTCATATTTTATTAGCCGAGCATGCTGACATGATCGGTTAATAATAATAAGATCAAAAAGATAATCCGTAATTATATAAGCAGGGACTGTGATGAGCCGAGATAACTACAACAAACTCAACGATGAAGAGTTGGATTTTGTTGATGACAAAACTGCAGCATTGCTCCTCAATACCCCCAACAGCGCGCGTTTTATGCTCTGGGTTATGGTGCTATTTTTCATTGCAGCAATAGGTTGGGCATCTTGGGCTGAAATCGACAAAGTCACGGTTGGTCAAGGCAAAGTGATTCCCTCCTCACAGATACAAGTAGTCCAAAACTTAGAAGGTGGCTTAGTCAAAGAAATCTTGGTCAAAGAAGGTCAGTTGGTTGAAAAAGGCCAACAGTTACTGCTTATCGATGACACCCGCTTTCGCTCAGATTTTCGTGAACGTGAGCAACAAGTTGCCAACCTTACCGCATCTGTGCTGCAACTATCCGCTTCTATTAACAGTGTTGCCGTTAATCGTGATTTTGAAACGGAAAACTGGCGTCAAAGTGTACTACTTGATTACGGTAAACTGACCTTCCCACCAACCTTGGAAGAGACTCGACCTCAACTCACACAGCGTCAAAAAGCAGAATATCGCGAAGATCTAGATAATTTGCGCAACCAACTTTCTGTTATTGACCAACAAGTGCAGCAAAAGCAGCAGGACTTGGTAGAGATCCAAGCGCGAGTAAGGAACTTGCGTCAAAGCTACCAATACGCGAAAAAAGAACTCGATATCACCAAACCTTTGGCAGACGAGGGCGTTGTTCCTCGTATTGAACTGCTCAAATTACAGCGCCAAGTCAACGATACCCGTCGTGAAATGACGTCCAGTGAGCTCAAGATTCCCGTATTGCAATCAGCGATTCGAGAATCCATGCTCAACCGTATTGATGTTGCACTCAAATTCCGCTCTGAACAGCAAGAGAAACTCAATAGCGCCCAAGACCAGTTATCTGCTTTGGTTGAATCAGCGGTGGGCTTGGAAGATAGAGTAAACCGAACGGTTGTGAATTCGCCAGTAACAGGCAAAATCAAAACACTGAACATCAATACTGTCGGTGGTGTTATCCAACCTGGTATGGATATCGTCGAGATCGTACCAACAGAAGACACACTATTGGTAGAGGCGAAAATTGCGCCAAAAGACATCGCATTTTTACGCCCAGATCTTCATGCTATCGTGAAATTTACAGCTTACGACTTCACAAAGTACGGCGGTTTAGAGGGAGAGTTGGAACATATCAGCGCGGATACCACTCAAGATGAAGAAGGCAACAGCTTCTACATTGTTCGTGTACGCACCGAAAAAACAAACTTTGGTCAAGATGCAGATTTACCAATCATTCCAGGAATGACAGCATCGGTCGATATCATCACAGGGAAGCGAACCGTTTTGGAATATCTACTTAAACCGATTTTAAGTGCCAAAACGAACGCCTTGAAGGAGTAAACCACATTAAGGTACTCGCGATAGGGAGTATTGAGCGATAAGTGATTAAATAAAAAGCACTTATTTCTCACTGACGAACTCTCTAGAAGAGTATACTTGTGATACGAGTCGAATATGCGATCCAATTTGCAGCGTAAAGTTACATTATTAATCAGCTTAAGTTGTTTGTCGTTCCAACTTGGTGCGCTGAACAGTAAAGAACAACGATGGGTCAATACGGTCACAGCGGTGTACGGCGAACGTGCGGGATTGCGCGTAAATACATGGCGAAAGAACCTCGACTTATTTAAACAATTAGAGACTCATGAACAGCTCGCTGGCGTTAACGACTTTTTTAATCAGCTGTATTTCGTTGACGACATAAAACTGTGGGGAAAGACAGATTATTGGGCTACGCCACTCGAATTTTTAGGGAGTAACGCAGGAGACTGTGAAGATTTCACTATTGCTAAGTACTTCTCTTTACTCGAGCTAGGAATACCAGATTCAAAGATGCGGTTAATATACGTAAAAGCCATCGAACTGAATCAGTTTCACATGGTATTAGCTTACTACCCTACCCCAAGTTCTGAGCCGCTCATTCTCGATAATATCAATCCTGACATTGTCCGAGCCTCTAAGC
Organism: Vibrio sp. 1167; assembly: GCF_033340375.1. NCBI lineage: Bacteria > Pseudomonadati > Pseudomonadota > Gammaproteobacteria > Vibrionales > Vibrionaceae > Vibrio > Vibrio sp. 1167. Next base: position 779,214 of record NZ_JAWOWK010000001.1, read on the forward strand.
GTAGCGACTTGCTACCGATATACAGTTTTAATGGTACAAACCTGTGGTTGATGAAGTCATCTGCTAGCACTGGAGAGCTGGCAGGGAAAGCATCACGGTTGAGCCTTTGGAATGACTTACGCTCGCGCGAACGTAAGTTGCAGTTAAATAAACCTAAAATTAACTATGACGAGTGAGAAACATGACCCTATATAAGAAGCTTGTGGTGGGGATGGTTACGGTCTTTATACTCTTGTTGGCATCAGTATTCGTAATCCAATTCAACACGACTCGAGACAGCTTGGAGCAACAGCAACGTTCAGAGGTCAACAACACTATTAACACCGTAGGTTTGGCATTGGCTCCTTACCTAAAGGACAAAGATAAAGTCGCGGTTGAGTCCGTGATTAATGCTCTATTTGACGGCAGCACCTACTCAGTTGTTCGTCTTACAGCATTAGATTCTGACTACCAGATCGTGCGTACTTACCCAGTTAAACCAAGTACGGTGCCACAATGGTTTATCGACATGAATCTATTTAAAGCGATTCACGATAAGCGTGTTGTGACCAGTGGTTGGATGCAGCTCGCCGAAGTAGAAATCATTAGCCACCCAGGCGCAGCTTACGAGCAGCTCTGGCAAGGTTTTATTGGCTTGCTGTCTGTATTCAGTGTCATTTTTCTGGCTGGTTTAGTGGCAATTTCATACATCCTACGTCGCTCGCTAAAACCATTAACGGCCATCGTGAATAAAATGCATGAAATCGCGAATAACCAATTTGGTGAACCGCTTGCTCGTCCAAGAACCAAAGATCTTATCGCGGTGGTAGATGGCATTAACATGATGTCTGCTCAAATCGAGCTATCATTCAAAGAGCAAGCCAAAGAGGCGCAACGTCTGCGTGCTCAGGCTTACCTCGATCCTATATCTAAATTGGGTAACCGCTCATTCTACATCAACCAAATCGACCAATGGCTTGCAGAGCAAACGCAAGGGGGTATCGCGCTACTCCATGCTGAATACATTGGGGACATTTACGAGACCAAAGATTACCAACGCGCAGATGCCCACGTTAAAGAACTGTCTCAACGTTTGAAAAACACAATTGATGTACCGGGTGCCACTATTGCTCGCTTGTCTAGTGATGAGTTCGGCTTGCTTTTCCCTCATATGGATGAGAGCGAGTTACGCATTTTATCGGACAGCATCGTCAATTGTGTTAACGGCCTAAATACTGACCCAACAGGCTTAGCAAAACCTAAAGCGTCACTAGGGGTTGCACACAGCAAAGATCAGAAAACGCGCTCTGAAATCCTCTCGATGGTGGACAACGCACTATCGAAAGCCAAAGCGCAACCAGACAAGCCATACGGCTTCATTGGCAGTGATACACCTTCTAGTTTGATGGGTAAACAGCAATGGAAAGCGTTGGTTGAAGAAGCCATTCATAGTGATTGGGTTAAATTCCGTTTCCAAGCTGCGAAAAACACATGGGGTAAAGTATTCCACAACGAAGTATTTTCAAGCATCGAAAAAGATGGTGAAACGTATCGTGCGAATCAATACCTATTCGCACTAGAACAGTTAGACGCCACCAACATCTTTGACCAGTATGTCATTGAATCAATGATTAAGATGCTAGAAAATGGTGAACTTAATGACCCAGTCGCGATTAACATCGCGCAAAGCAGCTTGTCTCAACCATCGTTTATTCGCTGGACAACGAGCATGCTAGAGAAACACGCCAAAGTAGCCTCTAAGCTACATTTTGAAATTCCAGAGGAATGCTTTATCGATCAGCCTCACCACACAGCACTGTTATGTAATGCCATTCGCCAATCAGGTGCTGAGTTCGGCGTAGATAACTACGGACGTAACTTCCAATCTTTGGAATACATCCAAGAGTTCCGCCCGAACTATGTGAAGCTCGATTACCTATTCACACACAACTTGCACGACGAAAAACAGAAATTCACGCTAACGTCGATCTCTCGTACTGCCCACAACCTTGGTATTACGACTATCGCATCGCGTATCGAAACTCAAATCCAGTTGGATTTCCTCACTGAACATTTTGTTGAGGTATTCCAAGGATTCATCGTCGACAAGGAATAAAAAGGTTTATCAACGATGAAAGACCCTTTACTGAATTCGCTCATCTACGTTAGCCGTTACTATGGGTTAGCTAACTCGCCAGAAGCGCTAGTCAACGGACTACCGCTATCTGACGGTAAACTGACCCCATTTTTGCTACCAAGAGCAGCGGAAAGGGCCGGATTGGTTGCCAAGGAAAACCGCGCAGAGCTGGAGAGCATCTCCAGCCTAATTCTGCCGGCAATCTTAGTTCTTAAAGGCGGTGACTCTTGCGTTCTCAACAGCATCAATATGGAGAAACGCGAGGCCGAAGTCACCACCCTAGAAAGTGGAATGGTGCCGATCTCTATTCCATTAGAAGACCTACTTGAGCAATACACTGGTCGGTACTTTTTAGTTAAAAAGCAATTCCGTTTCGATGAGCGCTCTCCCGAAGTGCTCAAAACCAACGAAGGCCACTGGTTCTGGTCCACCTTGTGGCAGTCAAAACGCATCTACCGTGATGTTTTAATCGCATCACTTCTCATCAACCTCTTTGCGGTTGCCGCTCCGCTATTCACTCGCTTGGTGTACGACAAAGTGGTTCCGAATCTTGCGTTTGAAACCCTATGGGTACTAGCAAGTGGCATCTTTGTCGTGTTCCTGTTCGACTTCATTCTCAAGTCGCTGAGAAATTACTTCATTGATGTGGCGGGCAAGAAGTCTGACATTCTGATTTCATCCAAACTGTTCAGCAAAGTGATGGGGATTAGAATGGAATCGAAGCCGCCTTCGGTCGGTGCCTTCGCTCGCCATTTACAAGAATTCGAATCTATTCGAGAGTTTTTTACTTCAGCGACCGTCAGTGCTCTCATTGATTTGCCTTTTGCCATTCTGTTCTTAGTGATTATATGGCTAATGGCTGGCGATCTTGTGTATGTACCGATGGTGGGCGTGGTCATTTTGATTATTCATTCGCTACTGATACAAGGACCGCTGCGTCGCTCCATTGAGGAGGGTTCACGCCTAGCATCGCAAAAATATGCCAATTTGATAGAGAGCTTGGCTGGGTTAGAAACCGTAAAAATGCTCAGTGCGCAAAGCCAATTCCAATACCGCTGGGAAGAGGCAGTTGCACACATGGCGAACTGGAATATAAAAAGCCGCCGAATTACGGATAGCATTCAAAACGCGGCAGGTTTTGTGCAGCAAAGTAGTAACGTAGGGATGATCATCCTAGGCGTTTACTTAATTGCAGAAGGCGACTTAACCATGGGTGGTTTGATTGCCGCAACCATGCTTAGCGGCCGCGCGATTGGTCCTTTGGTTCAGTTATCCTTACTCTCTACGCGCTACAACCAAGCGAAGTCTTCTATGACAATTATCAATCAAGTCATGGAAATGCCGGATGAACAAGAAGAAGGTAAACGTTACATTCACCGTCCAATAGTACAAGGCAAAATTGAACTTGAACGCGTGACCTTCCACTACCCAGACTCACCGGTGGCGTCGATTCGAGATTTGAGCTTGACCATTAACCCAGGCGAAAAAGTAGCGATCATAGGCCGTATCGGTTCGGGTAAAACCACATTAGAGCGTCTCATCATGGGCTTGTATCAGCCGACGGAAGGTCATGTTCGCATTGATGATACCGACATCGCACAGCTGCATCATGTCGACATTCGCCGTAATATTGGTTGTGTGCCGCAAGATTCGAATCTGTTCTTTGGTTCTATCCGCGACAACATTACGCTAGGTCGCCCATTAACCGATGACCGTGACGTACTAGACGCAGCGAATCGTGCCGGTGTTACTGCGTTTACGCAATCTGACCCAGCGGGCTTAGAACGCCAAGTTGGTGAAGGTGGTGCAATGCTTTCGGGTGGTCAACGTCAAGCAGTCACGATCGCTCGTGCATTTTTGGGTCGTCCTCCTGTTCTACTCATGGATGAACCAACCAGTGCGATGGATAATCGCTCAGAGATGCACATTAAACATCAATTAGCACAGTTGAAACCTAGTGAAACGCTGATTCTGATTACGCATAAAACGTCTATGCTCGACATCGTTGATCGCGTAATTGTGATGGAAAAAGGCAGCATCATTGCAGATGGTCCTAAAGCGCAAGTGCTGAACGATTTGAAACAAGGCAAAGTGCGTGCGGTTAGCTAGCCTGAATTCACATTGATAAAAGACAAGGGCCCCGTTTAACTTGTGTTTAACGGGGCTTATTTTATTGGGAGCCCGAGATAATTAAGTTCTTCAAGCGCGACCCAAACGAGTACAAGGCCAACAATCACGAATAAAATCATAATCGCCTTTTCATCTTCTTCCATTTTTCAACGCCCTAAAAGCTATTTCAATTAATACACCTTAGGTTATCAGGACAAAAGTCATATTCATCTCGTTTATAAGGAACTAGCGTTATAGAATGTCGGAGATGGGATACAGCTCAAAGATTGCTCTCTTCAAAATCACGTCAGCTTTGATTGAATATAAGTAATGAAGCCAAAGAGTTCGCAATGCTCACTAAGTCTTTGATTAACCAATATAGTACTCTGTGGAACCTCAACACAGAGACAAATGGTGTAAAGAAAAATTGTGATTACTTACAGCAAAAAATCAGCTATAAAAGCCGCTTTCTAGATATCGTCGAGATGAAGAAATGAATGATTGGATCCAATTAGAGCAAGTGAGCCAGTATTTCACTACGGGCTCCCTCGGTTACAAACTATTGATGGGCATTTTTGTCCTGATCGCGTATCGCATCCTGAAGAGGATTGTAAATAGAGCCATCCTAAATTTGGCAACAACGAAAGGTGTAAAAAAGGCCCGTTTGAGTTTTATTCAGCGCTGTTTCAATGTCGCGCTGCTATTTTTGACCGCCTCTATTTTTGCCATTATCACAGGTATTGGCTATGGCGATGTGTCTTTGTTCCTATCGTCCATTTTTGCCGTATTAGGTGTGGCGTTTATTGCGCAGTGGTCAATTCTGAGCAACATCACTGCCAGCTTTTTGATCTTTTTTGTCTTCCCGTACCGAGTGGGTGACCGAATTAAAGTCGTAGACAAAGATGAAGACATCTGCGGTGAGATTCAAGAAATCAGCATGTTTCACGTGTTAATTAAGCACGACAACGGTAACTTGATCACTTACCCAAACAACCAGATTTTGCAAAAAGCGGTACTAAAGCTGGCGAAAAACAAGCCAGAGCCAAGTAAAGCCAAATCTCGAATTTATACTCGCAGAAAGAAATAATGACCCGTCCTGATATGGGTTGACACTTTTTAACCAAAACGCTCGATGTACTTCATCGGGCGTTTTGTATTTTAAAGCCGTATGAGGCCTCATTTGATTATAGATATCTACG
>NZ_JAWOWK010000002.1:0-769735 GCF_033340375.1 Vibrio sp. 1167
GGACGGATTCGAACCATCGAAGGCAGTGCCGGCAGATTTACAGTCTGCTCCCTTTGGCCACTCGGGAACCCCTCCAGAGGATTTTTATACTTAGTAAGATGTTTTCCCAACTCATCTCCCAAGTGCGGAGCGAATCATAGCAAACTCGCTCAGGCTGTAAAGCGTTTTTCTTACGTTTTTACGTTGAATGCTGTCTTTTTGGGCAAAGATGGTAGAAAGTCAGCGTTTTGTTTGTCCTTTGAACAGAAGAGAGGCGCGCTTTTTACTTGAATTTACACTACTTGACGTTAAACACCGTATCTACTGATAAACTGTAAGCAGTTTAATGACATAAGTTTATTCGTTTAGAAGTCAATATCATGAGCATGAAAGCCACGTTATCGTTATCTGTTTTAACGCTTTCTATATTACTGAGTTCTCCATCGGTTTGCGCTGCGATGCGAGGAGGCTCAGCGGTTACTGTTGTGACTGAACAAGTAGAAACGCATGAGATCAATCAATCCTTAACTCTTATCGGCAAATTAAAGGCAGCGGAGTCTGTGGTTGTCGCATCGGAAGTCGCTGGCAAAGTGAATCAAATCGCTGTTAAAGCGAATCAAAATGTCCAGCAAGACCAGCTATTAATTAAGTTAGATGACGATAAGGCTCAAGCCGCTTTGATTGAGGCAAAGGCGTATCTAAAAGATGAACAGCGTAAGTTAAAAGAGTTCCAACGTTTGGTTAAGCGGAATGCGATTACTCAAACTGAAATCGATGCACAAAAAGCCAGTGTTGAAATAGCACAAGCGAGGCTTGATGCTGCTCAAGCCAATTTAGCTGACCTCCATATTACTGCCCCATTTTCTGGCACTGTTGGTTTTATCGATTTTAGCCGCGGCAAAATGGTCAGTGCGGGTACTGAACTTTTGACGTTGGATGATCTTTCCGTCATGGAACTGGATTTACAAGTACCGGAGCGCTATTTATCGATGCTTTCTATTGGTATGGAAGTCATCGCTAAAACCAGTGCATGGGGTAGCCAGACCTTTACTGGTCAAGTCACAGGTATTGATACGCGGATCAGTGCCGAAACACTGAATCTTCGCGTGCGTATTGAGTTTGATAACCCAGAAAATCAATTGAAGCCGGGCATGTTGATGAACGCTTCACTAGCATTTCCTGCTATTAAGGCGCCAATCATTCCTGTTCAAGCACTTGAATACTCCGGAACTAAACGTTTTGTATATGTAATTGATGAAAATAACAAAGCTACTCGTCAAGAAGTGTCGCTAGGTGCTCGTGTTGGCAACGAGGTGGTGATCGAATCTGGTGTTGAGATTGGTGACAAGATTGTGGTTCAAGGCATTGTTAACATGCGTGATGGTGTCGAAGTGAAAGAAATTGTCGCGCCACTAAAAGCGAACACCACGGATGTGACACGCAATGACAGTGAATCGGATGAGGAAGAAAACTAATGTTACTGTCCGACGTTTCAGTTAAACGCCCTGTCGCGGCGTTGGTTCTGAGCATGCTGTTGTGTGTGTTTGGCTTTGTGTCATTCACCAAATTAGCCGTTCGTGAAATGCCTGATATAGAAAGCCCAGTCGTTTCTATCAGTACGCGTTATGAGGGTGCATCGGCGACTATTATTGAAAGCCAAATTACCTCCGTTTTGGAAGACCAGCTTTCTGGGATCAGTGGAGTTGATGAAATTAGCTCCACTACTCGTAACAGCATGTCGCGTATCACGATCACGTTTGAGTTAGGTTACGATCTCAACACAGGTGTGAGCGACGTGCGTGATGCAGTGGCTCGTGCTCAGCGCTCGCTACCTGATGAAGCGGATGACCCTATTGTTTATAAGAACAATGGCTCGGGAGAGGCGTCGCTCTACATCAATCTCAGTTCTGCAGAGATGGACCGTACTCAATTAACCGATTATGCCGAACGTGTATTGATGGACCGCTTTAGCCTGATCTCTGGGGTTAGCTCCATTGATCTCTCCGGTGGTTTGTACAAGGTCATGTACGTGAAGCTTAAGCCAGAACTAATGGCTGGACGTTCAGTTACAGCTTCGGACATTACATCAGCTTTGCGAAGTGAGAACCTAGAAAGCCCAGGTGGTGAAGTTCGCAACGACTCAACAGTAATGTCCGTGCGTACGGCTCGTACTTATAACACGCCTGAAGATTTTCAATATCTTGTCATTAAACGCGCAAGCGACAATACACCTATCTATTTAAAAGATGTAGCAGATGTCTTCATTGGTGCAGAAAACGAAAATTCAACCTTCAAAAGTGATGGTGTAGTAAACATCAGTCTTGGTGTGGTATCGCAGTCAGACGCAAACCCGTTAGAGGTTGCTAAGCTGGTTCGTTCTGAAGTCGATAACATCCAGAAGTTCTTACCAGAAGGTACACGCCTTGCGATAGATTACGACGCGACAGTATTTATCGAGCGTTCAATCGAAGAGGTGTTCAGCACGCTATTTATCACAGGCGGCTTGGTGATTTTGGTGTTGTACATTTTCATCGGCCAAGCTCGTGCAACCTTAATTCCTGCGGTTACGGTTCCTGTTTCTCTGATTTCTTCGTTCATTGCCGCGTACTACTTTGGGTTTTCTATCAACTTGATCACCTTGATGGCGTTGATATTATCGATTGGTTTGGTGGTGGATGACGCAATTGTGGTTGTAGAGAATATCTTCCACCATATTGAACGCGGTGAATCGCCATTACTCGCCGCATATAAAGGCACAAGAGAGGTTGGTTTTGCTGTTATAGCAACAACATTAGTGCTGGTGATGGTGTTCTTACCGATCTCCTTTATGGATGGCATGGTAGGTCTACTATTTACAGAGTTTTCTGTATTGCTGGCTATGTCGGTCATATTCTCCTCTTTGATTGCCCTGACGCTGACTCCTGTATTAGGTAGTCAGATTTTGAAAGCGAATGTAAAACCAAATCGATTCAATGAAGCGGTTGATCGCTTGTTTAGCAAGCTTGAGAGTGGTTATCGCGCATTATTGAAAGGCGCATTGAAAGTACGTTGGGCTGCTCCGCTGGTGATTCTAGCTTGTTTGGGCGGTAGCTATTTCTTGATGAATCAGGTACCGGCCCAGCTGACCCCACAAGAAGATCGCGGTGTGATATTCGCGTTTGTGCGCGGTGCAGATGCTACGTCATACAATCGTATGTCAGCCAATATGGATATTGTCGAAGACCGATTGATGCCATTACTAGGGCAAGGTTATCTGAAGTCATTCAGTATCCAAACGCCAGCGTTTGGTGGCCAGGCAGGAGACCAGACAGGCTTTGTGATCATGATTCTAGAAGATTGGAACGAACGTGATATCACGGCTCAGCAAGCCCTTAACAAAGTACGGAAAGAATTGGCAGGTATCCCAGATGTTCGAGTGTTCCCATTTATGCCAGGTTTCCAAGGTGGTTCGAGTGAGCCAGTTCAGTTCGTATTAGGCGGCTCTGATTACGATGAGCTCGTTGTTTGGGCTGAAATGCTAAAGAACAAAGCAGAAGAATCACCAATGATGGAAGGAGCAGAGATAGATTACTCGGAAAAAACGCCTGAGTTATTGGTTACAGTTGACCGACAGCGTGCCGCAGAGCTAGGAGTCAGTGTTCAAGACATTTCTGACACCCTAGAAATCATGCTCGGTGGTAAAAGCGAAACGACTTATGTTGAGCGTGGCGAAGAGTACGATGTGTATCTTCGCGGTGATGAAAATAGCTTTAATAATGCTGCAGATTTAAGTCAGATTTATCTGCGCACGAATAGCGGTCAGCTAGTGACGTTAGATGCGGTCACAAAAATTGAAGAAGTGGCGGCCTCTATTCGTCTTTCTCACTACAACAAACAGAAGTCCATCACTATTACTGCCAACCTGTCGGAAGGTTATACATTAGGAGATGCGCTGGATTACCTAGACCAGGAAGCCATCGACAACTTACCGGGTGACATTTCGGTGAGTTATTCGGGGGAGTCGAAAGACTTTAAAGAGAACCAAGCGAGTGTTGCTGTTGTGTTTGCATTGGCACTGCTAGTGGCGTATCTCGTGTTGGCGGCTCAGTTTGAAAGCTTCGTAAACCCGTTAGTGGTCATGTTTACGGTGCCGATGGGTGTATTTGGTGGCTTCCTTGGTTTAGTTATTATGGGCCAAGGTATGAACATTTATAGCCAGATCGGCATGATCATGTTGATTGGTATGGTGACGAAAAACGGTATTTTGATCGTAGAATTTGCCAATCAGCTACGTGATCGTGGCGTTGGGTTTGAAAAAGCGATCATTGATGCAGCTGCGCGACGTCTACGTCCAATCTTGATGACTGCGTTTACCACACTTGCTGGCGCAATTCCGTTGATCGTATCGACAGGGGCGGGTTATGAGAGCCGTATTGCCGTGGGTACGGTAATCTTTTTCGGGATGGGGTTTGCGACATTGGTGACCTTGTTTGTTATCCCGGCAATGTACCGATTGATTTCGGCGAAAACACAAGCACCAGGTCATGTAGAAGCAGAGTTAAACAAAGCAATTAGCCATGATACGAAGGGCCGTATAGCGCACCCTTAAATCAAACGTTAAAACATAAAAGCCGAGGTAATAACCTCGGCTTCTCTTTATCGGTTTAAAGTTAGCTCGGAAGCGTTCGATTAGAAGCGTTTCCCTAGGCTGATTTGTACACCTTCGTAGCTGTCGTAAAAATCTTCAAAACCCATATCCGCGACATTATAAATGTACTCTGCGCGTAACCAGATATCTTTGCTCATATCCCAATGGACACCAGCACCGATGTTGAATAGCGCGCCTGAATCATCTGTGACTTTTTGTTCGTTTGGAACATACATTTCAGCTTGAGTGCCAAGCGCAGTTACGCGACCAAACAGTGACAGCGGCGTATCGCCTAAGTTATCACTTTTTACAACAGCAGACATACCTGCTTGGTAATAGTGAAGATCTAAGTCAGTTTTTAGAGCATCGTTCTTAAGTTCATTTTGTGAATAGCGCAGAACCCCTTCAAACGCGAGGTATTGGTTTATATGGTAACCCCAGCCAACTGTGATATGTGGTGTTGACCACTCATTGTCTCTATCCGAGCCGAAATACGGTGTATCAAAACCAACGTTACCAGTACCCAGATAAAAATAAGATTGATGAGCTTGTTCTTGAGCAGCTAAAGTTGGCACGCTAATGGTCAAGGCAGACAATAATAGAATGGCGTTTTTCATAACTAGACGATAACCTTGGTAAAAGACCGTTGTAATGATTTGTTTAAATGTTAATTTAATCAATAGGATGGATGGTAATTATCATATCAGCTTTTATCAAAGGTAGTGATTTTAGAATGGGAATTGTTGCGCTAAAGCATACTTCTTACTCATGACTACCGACTAACTAGATATGGTGACGAAAGCTAGCTAAATAAGAGAGAAGGAAAGGAAAGTGGCTGAATTCAAATACAAAAACTTGACTCAAGAAGAACAAGATAAGTTAGACGCGGCGACATTTCGCCGTTTATTGGCGCATTTAGATGCTAACAAAGACGTACAAAACATCGACCTGATGATCCTTGCGGGCTTCTGTCGCAACTGCTTTAGCAAATGGTATAAATCTGAGGCTGAAAATCTCGGTTTGGATTTAGATATTGATGACGCTCGCGAACGTGTTTACGGCATGACTTACGATGAATGGAAACAAAATCATCAACCAGCGGCAACGCCAGAACAATTGGCTGCGTTTGAAGCGCGCCAGAAAAAGTAAAACCCAGCGATAAAAACAGCCCACATGAAGTTGGGCTGTTTTTTAAAGTCCAGTTTGCACGTTAAGCGTTAGTTGAGCCGCAACAAGCTGGCTCAACGCAACCTTTTGCTTGAATGACTTCGAGTTGAGCTAAGTAAGGTTGAATATCGCCGATGTTCTCTTTTACCCATGTTAAGTCATAATACGTATCTAGGTAACGCTCTCCAGAATCACATAGAAGCGTCACGATAGAACCCTTCTCACCGCGTTGTTTCATCTCACAAGCCAATTGCAGCACACCGTAAAGATTGGTGCCTGTTGATGCGCCGACTTTACGCCCAATCAGCTGAGATACCCAATGGGCGGTTGCCACACTGGCTGCGTCTGGAATTTTGCGCATTTCATCAATGACACCAGCAATAAAACTTGGTTCGACACGTGGTCGCCCGATACCTTCAATTTTGCTGCCAGTATCGCCTTTCAATGAGTGATTTCCTGACTGGAAAGCATCGTAAAACACTGAGTTTTCAGGGTCTACCACGCAAAGCTTAGTGTCGTATTTTTGGTAACGAATAAAACGGCCAATGGTTGCTGATGTGCCGCCTGTTCCAGGACTCATCACTACCCAGCTAGGAATCGGGTGATCTTCTAACTCCATTTGGCTAAAGATAGAGTTCGCGATGTTGTTGTTACCGCGCCAGTCAGTAGCGCGTTCAGCATAAGTAAACTGGTCCATGTAGTGACCATTTAGTTCTTGAGCCAAGCGTCGAGACTCGTCATAAATCTGATCTGATCGTTCAACAAGGTGCGCTTTACCACCGTAAAATTCAATTTGTTCGATCTTTTTACGTGCAGTGGTTTTCGGCATGACGGCAATGAACGGTAAGCCAAGTAAACGCGCAAAATACGCTTCCGAAACGGCAGTGCTGCCTGAGGATGCCTCGATTACAGTGGTTTCAGGACCAATCCATCCATTACAAATAGCATAAAGAAACAATGAGCGCGCCAATCGATGCTTAAGAGAGCCTGTTGGATGCGTGCTCTCATCTTTTAGGTAGATATCGATACCATCAAGAGAAGGCAGTTCAAGTTTAAATAAATGAGTATCAGCAGAACGTTGAAAGTCTGCTTCAATTTTACGCACTGCATTGTTGATCCAGTTGTGGTCAGTACACATGGCGTCTCTCCTTGGAAATCGATAGATAAGCATTAGATGGGAATAATTTACCTATAATACGAGAGAAAAACTTTGCTATAGTTGCCGGTAATGACTATTTTGATAGAAAAGTTTTCTACACTTCGTGGGTTTTATAGGATGAGTTTGGATCGGGTCGATAAACAGCTGCTTGCGTTGTTACAAACCGACAGCACCTTGTCATTAAATGAGTTAGCAGAGCAGGTAAATCTGACAACGACGCCATGTTGGAAGCGTTTGAAAAGGTTGGAAGAAGAGGGCTACATCGAAAAACGCGTGGCGTTGTTAAGTGCAGAAAAGCTCGAGCTATCTTTCATTGCATTTGTTCAGTTAAAAACGATTGATCATTCCGAAGGTTGGTATCACCATTTTGTTACAACTGTGAGTGACTTTCCTGAGGTAATGGAGTTTTATCGTATGGCTGGCGAGTATGACTACATGATGAAAGTACTAGTCAAAGATATGAAGTGTTTTGACGAATTCTATAAGCGGTTAGTTAATAGTGTAAAAGGGCTATCTAATGTGACTTCAACATTTGCTATGGAGTCCATTAAATACACAACAGAGTTACCAATCCTAAAATAACTCGCCCTATAAGAATTCTATCTAATGTTAATTCTACCTTTTAGTATTTTAAATGTTAAAAGGTAGTTTGATTATGCTTTTAAAACTATTTCCTACCAGATTTTTATAAATATAAACGATATTTATTCTCTCTTCTATTTTTCATTAACCATTTGTTTTTACAGTCCATTAGTCCTATACATCATAATGAAAGAAAAAATAACGCAATTTTTTCTCTTTCTTTTTCATGTTTTATTTTATTGAATATTAATTTTTACTAAATTAATGGAAGAGTTTGATTTAAACGTTTGCTTTTTGTGTTTTCATGTAATTTGGTCGCTATTTTTGAGTATTTGTTTTTAGGATTAATACAGTAGCAATTACTTAAGTAATAAAGTACTCAAAAATGGGGATAGTGATTAATAAAACATCGTATTATTATCGCCCCATCTTGTATGTAACAAAGTATTACTAAAAATGAACAGAAATTACTATTTGCTTTTTCTCGCAGCTTTACTCGCTGGCTGTGGCGGTGGGGGAGACTCTAAGCCGAACAATACGAAGACACCAACTACGGTAACAAAGCAGAACCGTCCGCAATTAAAAGTGGAAGACACGGTGTTGAAGTTTGAAGGAGTGGGAACGGTTACTGAAGCAAAACTGAGCAATGTACATGGGTCGGTATCTTACCAAGTCATTGACTCTAATCCGCCAAATGTCGTGAAAATTAATGACTCAGGAATACTACAAATTCTGCGCCCAGGAACGGCGACTATTCTTGCTACAGATAGTAGCTCTGCTTATGAATCTTCTGAAGCAAGATTTTCTGTCACTGTAGAGCGAGGCATCAATACTGAACTTTCAGTGAGTGATCTGAATTTCAATGCGATTGAGTCAGAAGGAAAAGCGTTGATCGTCCGTGGCCAAAAAGGCGAACTGAGTTATGAGGTAGAAAGTGGTCATAACTTGATTCGTGTTGATGAGAACGGTTCGTTATATTCATTAGGTTCAGTTGGTCAGGCATCGGTGCTGATTACCGATTCAGGTAACGACTTTTACTTGCCGAAACAAGTTCGCGCTACGGTTAAACTGCATGCAGTAGCTCCGGGGCAATTACAGTTCGCTTTGCTTGAAGACGAGTATCGAGAAGGGTTGACGTTAGAACCAGTGCGTTTAGATAAAGCTCAAACGCAACGTATTTCTTACAAAATCATAAATAGCGTACCAGACAGCAAGGTGGCCGAGTTGCTAGACCCTGAAACGGGTTTGCTTCTTGTTCATAATGTTGGGCGATTAACGGTTGAAGCGACTGCAACTTACAGCGACGCGTTTCTAGATAAACAGCAAACAGCGCAATTTTTTGTGGATATAAAACAAGGCATGCGTCAAGAAATCAGCGCAGCGGATATTGTCACAACTTATGAGGAAGGTGGACGAATTTTCCCTAAGGTGACGAACGCCTACGGTGACTATGAGCTGAGAATCATTCGTGGTGAAGACGTTGTCGCTAAAACTGAAAATGGTGAAGCATTACTGATCAAAGGTGTTGGTGCTGCTGAAGTGGAAATTTACGAGCATGACATGCGTAATTATCCTGCAAGCAAAACTCGTTTTGATCTTGAAGTTAATCGCGCGCCTCATCCCGTTATAAAAGACATTGAAATGCCGCTTACCTATCAACCAAATCTTTCAATCCCTCTGGCGTTTAAAGGGCAAAAAGGTAACGTAAATCTAGTTAGCAGCTTACCTAATGGCTTACGAATGACTGACGGCAAGTTGGAGGTAGTGACTGCGGGTGAGTACGACCTTAAGTTTGAAGACGATGGTGGGGAGTTCTACCAACCTATTCAATTTAATGTCGTCATTAAAGTTGCAAAGGCTGAAGGCCAACCCATGGCAACGCACGATTATGACGTTGTATACAGCAACAAATACAGTTTTGATCTTCATCGTGATTTTGGTTTGAGTGCTGACGAGCAAATTGAGATTGTAGATAACACCGCACCAGATGTTGTCGGTGGTTTTAGTGAAGGACGTCTCCATGTGTATAAAGCGGGTAAAGCGACGCTAACTGTGCGCAGAAAAGAGAGCGCGAATTATACTGTTGGTCCTGATCAAAAAGTCTACGTGACAATTTTGAGTGCGCCGAGCCGAATTGAAGTTCAATCCGATGTGGAAGAGATTTGGAAGGTTGGCCAAACATTTGTTGCGCCGAAAATCTCTGGTACGGTTGGGGAAGTTACGTACCGATTTGCAGATAACGCAGCAACAGATGTAGTTTCCTTAAACAGCCAAACGGGTGCCATGCAAATTCTTAACGCGGGTAGCACAAAAATTATTGTTTCGGATGCGGGGGACGACAAAGTGGATCCGGGTGAAAGTAGCTTCTCGGTCACGATTAAACAAGGCACAAACCCTGTATCGGTTACTTACCCAACGGTAGAATTCTCCGCTGGTAGTGTTATCTCACCAGTGATGAGTGGTGGGACTGCGAAGGCAAGTTACCGTCTTATTAACCAAAAAGATCCTGTGGTCGAGCTAGTTTCCCCTGATACGGGGCGTTTGAAGATTTTGCACGCAGGCGAGTACCAAGTAGAGGTTACTCTTACTGGACGCAACTACAAAGCTAAAACAATCGTCGTAAATGGCACTATTAACAAAGCGAATCACCCTGGTTTAAGTGCTTCTACAATGAAGGTGGAATTTGAACCATTTAAAAAGGTTAAGCTAGACTTTGGTACACCAATAGGAAACCGCAGCTATCAAATATCCAGCTCAACAATTAAAGGAGTCGCTTCATTAGATGTTGATAAGGAAGAGCTGACGTTACTTGACCTCCCGCCAGTAAAAAGACGTTGGATTTCTCTCGACGTTTCTGAAGGAGAATCTCGAGATTACAAAGCGTTGGAAAGTAAGAAAGTCCAGCTGTATCTAAGCTTTGCAGATGAAGGTGTTGCGGATCAATATACATTGCTTGAAACTGAACAAACAGTATTGTTTAGCACGCTAAATGCACGTGAGTTTTCTAACTTAGAAGAAAGTGAGTTTGGTTTGATGAACGTTCGTTCAGTGCGTGAGCCAACGGACGAAGAATTGAAACTATACGGCAAAGGTAAGATTGCACTACTTGCATTCAAGCCGGTGGGTAACGATGACCAAACTCTAATAAAAGGAGCGTGGGTACACTTAGCTCGATTTGATGGATGTACATCAGAGCTGTTCGAAGATGATCTCAAGCCTTTTGAAGCAATTGACTATGATGACCCAGGGTACTGCACCAACGGCAGCACGATTCGTATGACTCGGTTCTTAGTAATTGATGACTCGAAGATGGAAAAGGTAGAGTATGAGTTAGTAGCACCTGTGATTACTTACCGTCGTGGGGTTCGTGAATTTTTAGCAACGAATAAAGGTGGATTCTATGCCGACCCAAATGTCATTTACGGGAAAGGCGAATATGGTTACCCGAAATCACTTTACGAATGGTCGGTTGTTAACATGAAGTATCAACCAAATTAATCATCGTTTGATACCCATTAAAAAAGGAGTGCGGAACAGCACTCCTTTTTTCGTGTAACGAACACGAGCTATTTCGTGTAGCGCATCACCCCTTCTTGCACGGCGGTCGCCACTAAGTGACCTTGCTGGTTGTATATTTCGCCTCGGACCAACCCACGAGTATTGCTCGCCGTTGGGCTCTCTATCGCATATAGAAGCCATTCATCCATCTTAAACGGACGATGGAACCAGATAGAGTGGTCAATGGTGGCCACTTGAAAGTTAGGCGTCATTAATGAGACTTCATGTGGATGCATTGCTGTCACAAGGAATCCCCAATCGGATGCGTAGGCCAGAAGGTACTGGTGAATTAGCTGATTCTCTGGCATTTCACCATTAGCACGAATCCAAAGGTACTGTTTGGGTTCTGCTTTTTTGGGCTTCAAAGGGTTGATAACCGTAACGGGGCGAGTTTCGATTGGCTTTTCCCCGCAAAATGTTTTGCGTAAGCGTTTGGGTAGAAATTCTGCAATATGGCTTGCGAGCTCACTCTCTGAGGCAAAGTTTTCTGGACCAGGGATATCTGGCATTTCTTTTTGATGATCAAACCCAGGTTGATCGCCATGGTAGGATGCGGTTAGGTAAAAAATAGGGCGTCCATTTTGAATTGCTTTTACGCGTCTAGTGCTAAAGCTACGGCCATCTCTCAGATTTTCTACATCATAAATAATAGGTTTTTCTGGATCGCCAGGGTACAAAAAATAGCTATGGAAGGAGTGTACCGTGCGTGTTTCTTCAACGGTGTAGCGCGCAGCAGAAAGCGCTTGCCCAATTACTTGACCGCCATAAACTTGAGGCAAACCTAGGTTTTCACTTTGGCCACGAAACAAGCCTTCTTCTAATTTTTCGAGTTGTAGTAGGCTGAGCAATTCTCGTAGTGGTTTACTCATTGTGTCTCCTCACCGTTGTCTTTCATTCCAAGTTACCTCAACAGCCTCACTCTTGTGAAGTGGCATAGTTAAGAACTATTGAGTAACTTAGAAATAGTATTGTTCCAATTATGAAACAAAATCAATTGTTTGATAAATTCTAACTCAGTCAAACTATTGTCAAATAAAGTGACAGGAAGCAGACAGTTTTATATTCCACACCTATAATTGCTTCGGTTTAATGCTCTTTTCGAGGAATATATGAAAAAAACACTACTACTTGTTACTTCTCTACTCTTTGGGGCTGCGTTAGTGGGTTGCCAAACTTCTCAAAATACAGAAATGGAATCTACAGAAGCGTCAATGAAGACGATTACAGGTACAGTGGCTTATCGCGAGCGGATTGCCTTGCCACCAAACGCAGTGGTTACTATTGCGTTAGAAGATGTGTCCTTGGCGGATGCGCCAGCAAAAGTGTTGGCGAAACAGACATTCGAAACAGAAGGTAAGCAAGTTCCTCTTTCTTTTGAGTTGAGTTACGACAGCAATGAAATCAAACCAAACCATCGTTACAGCGTTCGTGCTCGCATTGAGGTAGATGGAAAGCTGCGTTTTATCAGCGACACACATAACGGTGTTATTACAGATGAAGCACAAACTCACCAATTAGATATTCGTCTAGTTGGAACACGTTAATACGACGCACTGAGAACAAAAAATGGCAGCTTAAGGCTGCCATTTGTATTTTTTAAGTGAAGTTTTGCCAACTTCCGATACTTCAATCCCTTCTGCTTCTAATTTCTTTTTTTGTCGCTCTAAGTCTCTGCCTTTTAAAGATATTTTTCCTTGGCTATTTACCACTCTAAACCAGGGGAGTTTACTGCCTTCTGGTAAGTTGCCCAGTGCTTTACCAACATGTCTCGCATAGCCCGGATAACCGGCCATTTTGGCAATTTCCCCATAGGTGGAGACTTTTCCTTTTGGAATTTGGTGAATTACAGCAAAGATTTGCGCTAAAAATTGGTCCATACTCAAAAGTGTCTATTTTGGATTACTAAGGAATGGTAAACCATTGGACTTGTATATTGCTAACGGTTCTTAACCCTTGTGTTGCCAGCGACTCACTTTGAAGAATTACATTTTCTGTTCTTTAGTGTCGTTGGTTGATGAGCCTTAAACAGCATGAAGCAAACGCAAGCTAAGCTTGAATCTAGACCCTCTCAACGACTTTCAATCCCAGTTTTTGCCGTTGAGTTACCAAGTAGGTGGGGAAGCCAGGAGGCGCTATGATTTTATCGACACTTCAATTTTTCGTTACGACCTTACTCGCTGTTGTCTGCGTTCGGGCGATGAGTTTGAGCGAGGGGGACATTCCCGTTCTTGCACTTATGATCCCCGCGCTGTGGGTTTTGCCACAAGGTGGGTTCGCTGGCTTAGTATTACTGGGCGCGATGATGGCTTTTGGTGCGACACTCTCAATGCAGCCAATTGCTTTGTCGGTTGGTGTTTTGATCCTTTTCCCACTTTTAATGGTGGTATTTTCTCGTAGAAGCTCTTTAGGTGTGTTGCTCACCGCTGGTCTTATTGTACTTACACTGCAAGTTGGTCTTATGGTCACACAGCAAGGCGGTAAGCTGGATGGGTCTGCTTGGGTTACAGTGGTTCAAACCATTGCTGTTATGGCGATGTGGTGGTCGGCTGCGCATTGGACGCCATCCAATAAACACAGCTGGTGGCCGTTGTTTTTGTTGCTCCCTTTGTGGATTGCAGGCCTACCGTACGCCGTTCTTATGGCGTTAAGTTTGACGGGAATGTTAGCGTCAATGGAAGCACTTGCGAAGCTTCAACATACCATTCGTTGGAGCAAATTATTATGTTGGACATTGCCGACTGTGGGTTTTGCCGCCTTGGTCGTCAGCCCGACCACGGATGTGCCAAACCCTGTTTTCGTGGTTTGGATCTGTTTGTTAGGGACAGCTTGGATGACTGACTATATTTTACGTAGTAGCGATGAACAGGCTGAATTATGAGTTTTTAGTCAGGTAAAAAGTGACATGTGCGGCAGAGTATCGAATTGGTTGTGGAACAAAATGGAGATTAGTATATGTTCTTCATTTCATATTTACTACACTTCCAATAATAATAACCACAATATAAGTGGTTGATTTAAGATAAGTTTGTCATGACAACTTTTGCTCGAACACTGTTGCTTTTTGCATGTTGCCTCTTGAGTTTGAATGTAAAAGCCGAAGCCCCTTTAATTGCTCATTATAAAGTCGCGACTGAAGCGGATGATGTCGTCACTCGTGTTCTTTTCAATGCTGCTTCAGAGGAGTTTGGCTTTACCGTTCAATACGTGAACTACTCCAGCTTTGATGCCATTCTAAATTCAGTAGCGAATGGGGAAGCGGACTTTGCTGCGAATATCACTTACACACAAGAACGTGCTCAACGTTTTAGTTATTCCCGCCCAACAAATATCGAATATACCTACCTCTTTGGTTTAAAAGATTCGACGTTGAGTGACATTTCGCGTGTTGGCGTCCCCAAAGATACAGTTTATGCCCAATTACTTAAACAACACTACCCTGAGCTAGAACAGATCTCTTATCAAGGTCACGAACAAGCAGTAACACTGCTACGTTCAGGTGCTGTGGATGGCGTTGTCGATGCCATTAACCAGCTCAAGCCGATGCTGATGGAGGGGTTTGACGCCAAGATGCTCAATGATCAGATTTCGATAAAGCCCGTATCCATCATCAGTAAAAAAGATCATCATCTTGAAGAGTTGGACACGTTCGCTACGTTTATTCACGGGGAAGCGGTGCAAAAGCAGCTTCGCGAAGAAATTTCCCAGTATCAATTTGAATTAAGGCGAGCAGCGTTGCGTGATTCTATTCGTTTATTGCCCCTTGATTTTAATGAACCAATACGGATTAAGCTCGAATCTATCTTTCCATATGTTGTATACAACGCAGATGGTCGTGTCGAAGGGATGACGGCTGATGTAGTCGTGAGAAGCTGTGAGATCTTGGCTTTAAACTGCTTGATCATTAGTGAGCCTGGTGAAAGCTGGGGTTCTATGTATCATGAGTTTATCCAAGGTAATTTCGAAATTTTGGCGCCGTTAACGGTCAGCCGTGAGCGGCGCGCATTTAGCTACTTTCCAAAGCCCCATTACGCGCCAGCATCGGTGATGGTCAAGCGTTTAGGTTACAAACCGAGCACATACTCTCATGTTTCACAGTTGATATCTGAGCGGATTGGCGTAGTTAAGGATGACTTTTTCGATCAAATGATGACGCAACTGTTACCGCTAAAAGAACTCAAACGTTATCGTACTCAACAAGAGCTCATTCAGGGGCTATTAAATGAAGAAGTCGATTACATTCCGATGGATACGGCGATGCTCAATCATTTTTTACGTCTCAGTGAATTGGTTCCGATAGAGCAGGATACCGCTATTGGCGAGTTTTATGAGTCACAACTCTCTGTTGGATTGGTCGCGAATGAAAAAGGAGCCATGCTTGCGCCTTTCTTCAGTCGAGCGATAGCGATGTTAGAAGTTGATAAGATCATTGCTCAGTACGATGTACGCCCAGATTGGCGTACCGCACTTGAATATGAGATTCGATTAGCGACGCAAACACAAGCTGTGTTTATCTTTGTATTATTGTTTGCTATTTGTGTTTCGCTTTATCTTTACCGTCAATCGAACACTGACAACTTAACAGGGTTAAGGAACCGTCGTGCGTTGCAAGTAAAGTATCGAAAAGGAGTAAACAAAGATCTATCCATACTTTACTTAGACATTAATCATTTCAAACGAATCAATGACACTTATGGGCATCGCGCTGGGGACGAAGTTTTACAACTACTGGCACTAAAAATTCATTATGTCTGGTCGGGAAGATGTTATCGAATTGGAGGGGATGAGTTCATATTGCTGGGTTATCCTACGCAAGCCGAGTTAACTAGAGCAATGAGAGAGCTCAGTAGAATAGACGTGAAAGGCAAATTATATAGTGATTTGGAGTCTATAAGTATCTCTATTGGTTTCTCTGCAAAAAGGGAACGGCACATGAGCTTAGAGCAAGCGATGCATTTGGCTGATGAAGACATGTACATTAGTAAGCAGTCCTCACGGCACGACTCCTCTTATCGTGACTGTACGGTTTCATCATAAAGGAATGAATTGATCGAGTTTTGTCCAAACGGTAATGAAATGATGAAATTCAAGGTTTTTGCTCTTGCATTATGAGAGCTGATACTGAATAATCGCCCCATCGATTGAGGCAAGACCTCTCGAAAAGAATTATGGGGCTCTGGTCCTCTCGCAACAATAGCTCGTGAACTCGGTCAGGTCCGGAAGGAAGCAGCCGCAGCGTGTGACTTGTGTGCCGGGATGTGGCTGGGGTCCCACCCTTTTGATGTCGTTAAAACGATAACCTGTCCCAATAAAACCATAATCTGTCCTTTTAAAATCCATAAAGTGTCCTAAGCTTACTTTGGTTGTTTTTTTACAACAAAAGGGACGCATATGTATATCCGTAATCTTCGCAAACCGTCACCTAATAAGAACATCTTTAAGTTCTCGAGTCTAAAAAACCGAGACGCTGTTATGTGTGAGGGTAGTTTGGAGAAAGACTGTTGCTATCATTTCGAGTATGATCCAGATGTAGTTCGGTACGAATCTCAGCCAGAGGGTTTCTACTATGACTTCAATGGAAAGAAGCGCCCTTACACACCCGATTTTCTAGTTACCTACCACGACGGCACCTTCGAATATATCGAAGTTAAGCCACACAAGAAGACATTATCAAAAACATTTAAACAAGAATTTTCTGCTCGTAAAGAGGCCGCCAACCGAAGAGGGGTTAGTCTTGTTTTAGTGACTGACAAGCAAATTAGAGATGGGTACTTTCTCAAGAATACTGAGCTTGTGCACCGCTATAGTGGGTGTATCGCAGGCGATGAGCTTGCAATAAAAGTATATTCCTATCTGATCGCACAGAACACTATGAAAATTAGTGATCTAGCAGACTCAATCGGAGAGTCTGTTGGTCGGGTGTTCGCTTCTGTTTTAAGACTTATTGCAGTAGGAAAAGCTGATGTTGATTTAGACATCGCTCAGTTGAGTGAAAGTACAACTGTTTCGGTGAGATGAAATGGTAGGCCGATTCCATGACGAGTTTGAGCCTGAGTACGACGAAGATTCTGATCTAAAGCATGAGTTTTTGCCCGCAGCTCAGACAGAACGTCTAAAGTACTCGAGATTACAGTCAACACAAATCATTGAGCGAGACCTCTCTTCTTATCCAGAGGAACAGAAGAACAAAGCTCTAGAAAGGTACAAATTGTTGTGCTTAGTTGCGAATGAACTTAATGGAGGTTGGACCTCTAAAAACCTTACTCCTCTAATTGAAAAACACTTCGACAAAACACGCCTTACCAAAAAACCAAGCTATAAATCACTGCAACGTTGGCATAATTCGTTTGTCGACTCGGATGGAAGTTTTACTAGCTTAGTCGATAAAAACCACCTCAAAGGTAACAGAGATGCCAGAGTTGTTGGTGATGAAAAATATTATGATGAAGCCCTGAAGATGTTTTTAGACGCAAGGCGACAGTCGATTCGCGCAGCACACGCCTTCTACTGCGATAGGATAACCGTAGCTAATGAGGCCATTGTCGCCGGAAGAATCCCGAAAGTCTCATATGAAGCATTTAAGAAGCGTATTCGTAAAGAAGAGCCATACAGCGTCGCGCTAGCTCGCCATGGTAAATACTACGCAGATAAGCTCTTTAACTATTACCAATCTGTAGAAATGCCGACTCGAATTTTGGAGCGAGTCGAAATGGATCACACCCCGTTGGATTTAATTTTATTGCATGATGATCTAATGGTCCCATTAGGTAGAGCGCATTTGACACTACTCGTGGATGTTTTTAGTGGGTGCATAATAGGCTTTCATCTTGGCTTTAAGGCTCCTAGTTATGTGTCGGCATCGAGAGCCGTTATTCATGCGACAAAAAGTAAGAGCTACATTTCTGAAATGCCTATTTCATTCAACAATGAGTGGCTTTGCGAAGGGAAAATCGAGAACTTGGTAGTCGATAACGGCGCGGAGTTTTGGTCAAAAAGCTGGGAGGATGCATGTTTGGAGGTCGGGATAAATGTCGTTTATAACAAGGTTCGGAAACCATGGTTAAAGCCATTTGTTGAGCGTAAGTTTGGTGAAATTGTTCAAGGGATTGTCGGTTGGGTGCCGGGTAAAACATTCTCCAACGTGCTGGAAAAAGAAGACTATAAGCCAGAAAAAGATGCAGTTATGCGCTTTAGTACCTTTGTAGAGGAGTTTCACCGTTGGATAGTAGACGTGCACAATGCTAATGCTGATAGTCGTTATAAAAGAATACCAAACCTTTATTGGAAACAAAGCTATGACGCTTTATCACCACTAAAACTCTTACCCGAGCAAGAGCAAGCATTTAGGGTAGTTATGGGGATTCTTCAGTATAGAAAACTGACAGATAAAGGCATTAAGTTCATGCACTTAGAATATGACTGTGTGGCGCTGTCTGATTATCGAAAAACATACCCCCAAACAAACGAGTCTTCAAAAAAGAAAATAAAAGTAGATCCAGATGATTTATCCGCTATTTATGTTTACCTCGATGAACTTCAAGGGTACGTGAAGGTTCCGAGTAAGGACCCAATGGGTTACACCGTCAGATTGAGCGTTTGCGAACATGAAAAGATTTTGGCGGCTCATAGAACCTATATAAAGGGGGAAATGGATGTGCTGTCATTAGCAAAAGCTCGACTTGCACTGCATGACCGAATCGAATCAGAACAAGCAGACTTAATGCAGTTAACTCAAACTGAGCGAAAACGAAAGGCGAAATCTACCAAGAAAGTTGCAGAAATATCGAGTGTTAATAGCGACACCCCTCATTCCAAACTAAGTGACAGAACAGCTAAACCAAACAAAAAGGTCGCAGAGTCAGAAAAAAGCTCGGATAGAACACCGCTAGAGAGCTTCAGAGCTAAATGGGACGAGCGCAGAAATCTAAGGAAATAGTTGTGACAGCAGCGAGAAGGAATTTAAATAGAGACGAAGTTTTAGCAAACTATCATGACTCATTTTCAATTTACCCAGAGGTTGAAAAAGTTCTCTCTGGACTCGAATGGATAATTAAACGCAGGAAGTTTGGCACTTTTGCGCCATCGATGCTTCTGACAGCAGGCACCGGTGCAGGTAAAACCGCCACTATTAATCACTTTATCGAGAAAAACTTATCAAGGAATGAAGTCCTTATTACTCGTGTAAGACCCTCGTTACTTGAGACTTTACTATGGATGGCCAAAGAGCTTGGCGCTTACAGAAATAGCAGAGCTAAGCCTTCAGAGATTGGATTAACGGATTGTGTGATTGAGACATCGAAAAGAGTTGGGCTTAAGTTATTAGTGATTGAGGAGTGTCAAGAGTTGTTTGAACGAACCAGTCATAACCAGAGGCAGGATATTAGAGATCGCCTCAAAATGATTAGTGATGAGT
Source organism: Vibrio sp. 1167 (assembly GCF_033340375.1). Classification (NCBI taxonomy): domain Bacteria; kingdom Pseudomonadati; phylum Pseudomonadota; class Gammaproteobacteria; order Vibrionales; family Vibrionaceae; genus Vibrio; species Vibrio sp. 1167. The sequence continues at coordinate 19,483 of NZ_JAWOWK010000002.1, forward strand.
GTCATTTGCCGATAGTGTTTGTAGGACTTCATAGTGCCGGACTAATTTTAGAGGACTCTCAGTGGAACAGGCGAATTATGGTTCGACGCACACTCCCTTACATTAAGATCACAGATGAGTCCGCAATTGATAACTATTTAGATGTTTTACAAGCTCTGGAAAAGACGGTGCCTTTACCATTCAAGGTGCCGTTGACCGACGTCGATTTCGCAATGAGACTGTTATCAGCAAGCAAAGGTATACTTGGTGAAATTAAAGAGTTAATTGCAGCCGCACTAGACGTCGCTTTGGCGAAAAATAAGGACTATATTGGTGAGGAAGACTTTGCTGCTGTTTACGAGAAAATTAACGATCCGAATGATATAAATCCTTTCACTGTGCAGATAGATGCTCTAACCATAGAGCAAATAGCTTCTTATGAAAATTATGTAACTGATGCCGAGACTGGTGAACTTCGTTTTGTAAAGCAGGTTTTTAGCAAACTATCGATACAGCAACTTATTGGTTAGTGAAGCACCTTACTCAGAGTTAACTAGATGGTGTCAGTTTTTCTAGCAACACCGCCTTCTCTTCATCACTCATCTTATCAATGGCACACGCCAGTTCAGCACTCAATTCGTTCCTACAGAAAAAATAGTTCAAGGGAACATCTAACTCTTCAGCCATACGTTCGAGTGTACCAATATCTGGTACGTGTCTACCTTTCTCATAATGGTTCATTCGCCCACTAGCAGAACTTGGTTCCATGCCGATTTTCACCCCTAAATCTTTTTGGGTGATCTTGGCTTTTTTACGCGCAGCTTTGAGCCTCGCTGGGATGGGGTTGTCTTTCTGCACTTACACATTTCTTTTCAACCTTTAGATAACTTAGATTGTCTAAGTTTTACTGATTTTTGTATACTTAGCAATCCTAAGTTTTTATTGCGTGCAAGAGTCAAATGAAGAAAGTAACCAGAATTAACCCTGATATGTTTAACCTATTGATTGAAAAAGGGATGGATGATTTCTCTGTTATAGAAGCTAGGGATGCTTTGTTAAATAGTACTTCAACCTTTACGAGCAGTGACGAAGCTCGAAAGTATGTTTATAAGCAACTTCTATCACTTGAGGAGAAAGGCTGGCTTTCTGTCATTGGGACTCGCAGAGGCAAGCGTTACCATCAAACTAATGAATTTAAAGCGCTTACAATTGAGCCTCGAGCAGCTAGAAATAAGAAAGCTAAAGTTGATTCAATAACTGTTCAAACTCCGGAGTTCTCTCTAAATGCACTAGAACAAGAGAAAAAACAACATGAAGGTGAGTTAGCGATTACTCTGGGCGAGATTGAGGAATACCAATCTTTGTTAACGCGTTTTCCAAACAACAAGCATGATATGGAACCGTTATTCAATGCAGCGAGAGAGCGATCAGCTAAGCTATTGGGCAAAATCAATGCACTAACCAACTGGATGCAAGTAGCCCAAAGCAAGGCTTCCCAATGTTAAGAACATGGCAAGCTGAGTGCGTAGAGCTGGCTATCAATAAGTTTTCATCAAATCGACGCCCACATTTTTTCTGTCAAGCCACTCCTGGTGCTGGTAAAACCGTTATGGCAGCAGAGGTTGCTAAGCGTCTTTTTCAAGAAGGTATGATTGACTTAGTTCTCTGTTTCTCACCATCACTTTCGGTCGCTGAAGGGATGAAAAAGACCTTTTCATGGAAACTGGAATGTTCCTTTAATGGAGGCCTGGGCTCTTTAGGTGGGTCTTATACCTATCAATCCATCCGTTTTTTAGGTGAAAACTTCTGGAACACCGTCAGTAAATATCGGGTACTAGTCGTATTTGATGAGATCCACCATTGCTCGTTTGATGATGAGGGTAGGTCAAATTCATGGGGGTTAGAAATTGTCAGTAAGATCCAAGGTTTTGCCCGTTACACATTAGCGCTGTCGGGTACTCCTTGGCGCTCTGATCGGTTACCGATAGTTATGGCCGAGTATTCCGACCCTGATGGTATGCTCATTTGTGATTATCAATATGGCTTGCAACAGGCAGTTGTTGATGGGGTATGTCGCCAACCTAAAATTGCCTTGATAGACAACGAGCATTTGAGTATCCAGACTGGTAATAGTAATCAGCATTTTGCTTCCATTTTGGAATGCCTTAAAGAATCCGATGTTTCTTATCAAAGCGTCATTCACAATGAAGACGCTATGAACTACATATTGAATAGTGGTTGCCAAAAGCTAGCCCAAATAAGGCAAGAGTCCCCAAATGCAGGTGGTTTAGTCGTCGCTGCTTCTATCAAGCACGCTAAACATATTCAAAAGCGACTGATTGAGCGCTTTCATCAATCAGCATGCATCGTGACTTATCATCATGATAATCCGTTAAATGAAATTGAGTCTTTTCGTCACTCGAATGTTCAGTGGATAGTCAGTGTTGGAATGATCAGTGAAGGCACGGATATCCCTCGGTTGCAGGTTTGCTGCCATATGAGTTCGGTCAAAACGGAACTTTACTTTAGGCAAGTCCTTGGAAGGATATTGAGAGTTAATGATTCACCCAACCAAGAAGCATGGTTGTATACCTTCGCTGAAGAAAGTTTGGTCAAGTTCGCAGAGCGTGTAGAAGAAGATATTCCAGAATCTTGTACGTTTCTTGAAATTGAAAGGTCAGAAATTCCAACTTGCGTAAACTCCTCTTTTGAAGAGAAGTGCATTACCTCTGAACCACGAACAAATGATTTTCTACAAATTGAGTGGGCTACAGATACTTTTATAGAAAAAGCGAATAGAGATTTTTTAGCGATTGAAGAATCAGAACGCATAAAGCTTGGGGCTTTTCGAGAACGGGTGATAGCAGCCTTTGATTATGTTTAACCTCCCAAGTCTGCAATTTGTGATCGAATTACTTGTTAACCACACTATTGTTGCGTTCTTATTCTTCAATCATATGAACTTTGTTATATAATCCATCGCAATTCAGTATGGAATCAAAGTCGTATGGTCGAAAAGTTCTCCAAGTCTAAGCTTTCTGAAACAGACATCATCACCAAGTTCATCTTACCTGCCATTAAAGGTTCTGGTTGGGATGATATGACCCAAATTCGCCAAGAAGTGAAATTGCGAGACGGTAAGGTGATTGTTCGTGGCCAAGCTGCTGCCCGTCAGAAAGTAAAATCAGCCGATATCGTTCTTTATCATAAACCTAGTATGCCGCTCGCAGTGATTGAGGCAAAAGCCAATAAACACGAAGTTGGTAAAGGCATGCAACAAGGTATGGTCTACGCAGGGTTGTTAGAGGTGCCATTCGTTTTTGCTTCGAATGGTGATGGCTTCATCTTCAGAGATTTAACTAATCCCGCTCAATTAGAATCTGAAATTCGTCTAGAGGATTTCCCGTCACCTGAAGAGCTTTGGCATAAATACTGTGTTTGGAAAGGTTATAAAGAAGAGCACTTACCAATTATTACACAAGACTATTACGATGATGGTAGTGGTAAGTCACCTCGTTATTACCAACTTCAAGCGATTAACAAAACGGTTGAAGCGGTAGCATCAGGTCAAGACCGAATCTTGTTAGTCATGGCGACAGGTACGGGTAAAACCTACACGGCATTCCAGATAATTTGGCGCCTCTGGAAAGCAAAGGCTAAGAAACGGATTCTGTTCTTAGCTGACCGAAATATTCTTGTCGATCAAACCAAAACGAATGATTTTCAGCCTTTTGGTACGGCAATGACCAAGATTACAGGCCGTAAAGTCGATCCTGCTTTTGAAGTTCATCTAGCCCTTTATCAAGCACTTACTGGGTCAGAAGAAGAACAGAAAGCCTACAAGCAAGTAGACCCTAACTTCTTTGACTTAATCATTATTGATGAGTGCCACCGTGGTAGTGCTTCAGAAGACAGCGCTTGGCGTGAAATTCTTGAATACTTTAGCAGCGCGACTCAAGTCGGTTTAACGGCTACACCAAAAGAGACAGATGAAGTTTCTAACATCGAGTACTTTGGCGATCCGGTTTATACCTATTCTCTTAAAGAAGGTATTGAGGATGGATTCTTAGCTCCATATAAGGTCGTTCGTGTCGATATTGATGTGGATGTTCAAGGTTGGCGACCCACCAAAGGGCAAACCGATAAAAATGGCGAAGTAATTGAGGACCGAATCTACAACCAAAAAGATTTTGATCGCACTATGGTCATTGATGAGCGAACCGAACTTGTCGCACAAACCATTACCAATTATCTAACACGCACTGACCCAATGGCCAAAACCATCGTATTCTGTAACGATATCGATCATGCAGAGCGTATGCGTCGTGCGTTAGTAAACCTGAATCCTGAACAGGTTAAGAAGAACGATAAATACGTAATGAAGATTACGGGTGATGATGAGTTCGGTAAAGCTCAGCTAGATAACTTCATTAACCCCAAAAAGAAGTACCCTGTGATAGCGACTACATCGGAGCTAATGACGACGGGTGTTGATGCAAAAACCTGTAAGCTAGTGGTGCTTGATCAAGGTATTCAATCAATGACCAAGTTTAAGCAGATCATTGGTCGCGGTACTCGTATTGATGATCGCTATGGCAAGCTTTGGTTCACTATCTTAGATTTTAAAAAAGCGACCGAATTGTTCGCTGACGAACGTTTCGACGGAACACCAGAACGTGTGAAGGTCACGACTCCTGAGCAGTTTGAAGATCAAGACGACTTAGATGACATCATCGACGGCGTTGATGATATCGATGTTGACAACCCATTCGGTGATGAAGACATTGACCCCGATTCAATTCAAGAACCAGAGACCACCTATGGTGATGGTTTTGGTAACTCCCCTGAAAGTACAGGCGGTGCAGACGATTGGGATGATGAGAATCGAGTTCGAAAATTCCATGTGAATGGCGTTCCAGTAAAAGCCCTTGCTGAACGTGTTCAATATTATGATTCAGACGGTAAGCTTGTAACCGAGTCATTTAAAGACTACACCCGTAAAACTATGGTGAAGCAGTTCTCTTCATTAGATGACTTCACCAAACGTTGGAACGAATCTGACCGCAAGCAAGCCATTATCGATGAGCTAGCAGAAGCCGGTATTCTATGGGAAGCGCTAGAAGACGAAGTGGGCAAAGACATGGACCCATTTGATATGATTTGTCACGTTGTATATGACCAACCGCCATTGACTCGAAAAGAGCGAGCGGAGAACGTGAAAAAGCGTAACTACTTCACTAAGTACGGTGAAACCGCGCAACAAGTGTTAGATAGACTTTTAGATAAATACGCTGACAGCGGTGTTAGCGAGGTTGAAAATATTACAGTGTTGAAAGTAGCACCCTTCAACGAATTAGGCAGCATGAGTGAAATCGTTAAAAAAGGTTTTGGTGGAAAACCTAAGTACCTTGCTGCTGTGAAAGAGCTAGAAGACGCAATCTACAAATCTGCTTAGCAACTAACCAAACAATAATAAAGGTCGCGAAATGCTGGCCTTTATTGCTTTTTACGGCACTAATCAGGTCCTTATACCTGATATAATACCGCCTAATTTTAGAATACGAAAAGTAAGAAAAATATGTCTATCAGTTCAGTAATTAAATCTATTCAAGACATCATGCGTAAAGATGCGGGTGTCGACGGTGATGCACAGCGCCTTGGTCAAATGTCTTGGTTACTCTTCCTTAAAGTATTTGACGCTCAAGAAGAAGAGTTAGAGCTCGAACTGGACGACTACAAATCACCAATCCCAGAACAATATCTGTGGCGTAATTGGGCTCAAGATGCCGAAGGCATTACCGGTGAAGCGCTGCTTGAGTTCGTAAACGACGACTTGTTCTACAAACTGAAAAACCTAACGGCACCGGTTGACCTCAACCCGCGTGGCTTTGTTGTTAAAGAAGCATTTAGCGATGCGTTTAACTACATGAAAAACGGTACGCTACTGCGCCAAGTGATCAACAAGCTTAACGAAATTGACTTTACTGACTCTTCAGAGCGCCACCTATTTGGTGATATCTACGAGCAGATCTTAAAAGACCTACAAAGTGCAGGTAACGCGGGTGAGTTCTATACCCCTCGTGCTGTGACTCGTTTTATCGTTGACCGCCTAGATCCAAAGCTTGGTGAATCTATCATGGATCCTGCAACGGGTACGGGCGGTTTCCTTGCTTGTTCATTCGACCACGTTAAAAACAATTACGTGAAAACGGCATCTGATCACCAAACGCTGCAAAAGCAAATCCACGGTGTAGAGAAGAAACAGCTTCCGCACCTACTTTGTATCACTAATATGATGCTGCACGGCATTGAAGTACCCGTACAAATCAAACACGGCAATACGCTAAACAAGCCGCTTTCAAGTTGGGACAGCAACATTAATGTGATTGCGACTAACCCTCCGTTTGGTGGTACAGAAGAAGACGGCATTGAAAAGAACTTCCCAGCCGAAATGCAGACGCGTGAAACTGCCGATCTGTTCTTACAACTTATTATTGAAGTGCTTGATGAAAACAACGGTCGAGCAGGCGTAGTACTGCCAGATGGCACATTGTTTGGTGAAGGCGTTAAAACCAAAATCAAAAAGATGCTAACCGAAGAGTGTAACCTGCACACCATCGTGCGTTTACCTAATGGCGTATTTAACCCATACACAGGCATCAAAACCAACATTCTGTTCTTCACTAAAGGCAAGCCGACAAAAGAGGTGTGGTTCTACGAACATCCATACCCAGAAGGCGTTAAGAACTACAGCAAAACCAAGCCAATGAAGTTTGAAGAGTTCAAGCAAGAGCAAGACTGGTGGGGCAGCGAAGAAGACGGGTTTGCTTCTCGTGTTGAGAACAAGCACGCCTGGAAAGTCTCTATTGAAGAGATTATTGAGCGCAACTTCAACCTAGATATTAAGAACCCATATCAAGGTGAAGTGGTAAGTCACGATCCAAACGAGTTGTTAGATAGCTACCAAAAGCAGCAGCAAGAGATCTCACAGCTTCGTAATCAACTTAAAGGTATTCTAGGTGAAGCCCTGAATTCGTCTGCGGGTGGTGCTGAATAATGAGTGTAGAACAGACCTCCATGAATCAGTTGATCACTGACAATATCGACATTTGGACTTCAACCGTTAAAACCAAGTCATCCTCTGGTCGTGGCAGCAGCAAAAAGCGTGAGCTTTATGGTGTGAAGAAGCTACGTGAGCTGATCTTAGAGTTGGCAGTACGAGGTAAGCTGGTGCCCCAAGATTCAACGGATGAACCTGCTTCTGTGTTGCTTGAGCGAATTGCGACTGAAAAAGCACAGTTGGTGAAAGATAAAAAGATAAAAAAACCGAAAAAATTACCAGAGATATCAGACGAAGAAAAAAGTTTCATACTACCAGTTGGCTGGGAATGGGCTCATTTACAAGATTTGACGACATATATTCAGCGAGGGAAAGGCCCCAAGTATGCTGAGACAGGAAGTGTACAAGTAGTATCCCAAAAGTGTGTGCAAAACTCAGGATTTGATTTATCTCCTGCTCGTTATGTGACTGATGAAAGTCTTGAAAAATATCAGGATGAAAGATATTTGCAGGACAATGATATTCTTTGGAATTCAACAGGCACAGGCACTGTTGGTCGTGCAAATGTGATCACTAATATTCCTGAAAAGAGTATCGTTGCTGATTCACACGTTACTGTAATTCGACCAAACAATTGTTATAGCCGATTTTTATGGTGTTTTATTATGGCACCAGGTATTCAAGCAAGAATACAGCCAGATCATGAGAACGCCCTAGTTTCTGGCTCTACGAAGCAAGTCGAATTAAACACAAGCTCAGTTTTATCTGTAGCTGTGCCTGTAGCTCCAGTTGAAGAGCAACACCGCATTGTCGCCAAAGTCGATGAACTCATGACAGTCTGCGACCAATTAGAGCAACAAACCGAAGCCAGCATTGAAGCCCATCAGGTATTGGTAACAACGCTGTTAGACACACTTACCAACTCTGATGATGCCGACGAGCTAATGCAAAACTGGGGTCGAATCAGCGAGCACTTCGATACATTGTTCACCACCGAAGAGAGCATTGATCAGCTAAAACAAACCATTTTGCAACTGGCGGTGATGGGTAAGCTATCAAAGCCTTTAGATTCTGATACACCTGTTTCAAATCATTTGGATAGTATCCTAGAGCAACAAAAGTTAACTGCTTCAGCCAAGGAGTTTAAGCTTATAGAAGCTGAACTCGAAAGCGCCAAAGCTGAAGTTGGTGCTAACAGGGTGATGTTAAAAGCCCGATGTTTTTGTGACTTCATTACAAAGGGAACAACACCAAGTAAAACAGAGTTACTAGAAATCGGAGATGTACCTTTCTTAAAAGTTTATAACATTGTAGATAATCAATTGGACTTTGATTACAGACCAATTTTTATTTCTCAAGGTGTACATGAAGGAAAACTAAAGCGATCTATGGCAAGCCCAGGGGATGTGATAATGAACATTGTTGGACCGCCTCTAGGTAAAGTGACGATTCTTACTGATCAATATACACAATGGAATATGAATCAGGCATTAGCTGTTTTTAAACCAGTAGACGTCGTTTTCAACCGTTACCTTTATTACGTATTATCTTGTGACTTGACTCTAAACTCAGTTTTAAAAGAAGTGAAAGGGACTGCTGGGCAAGACAATCTGTCTTTAGAACAATGCCGTGATTTGCTTATTCCAGTGATTGGTATTGAAGAGCAAAAAAGGTTAGTTGAGTTAGTCGACATACTACTAGAGCAATGTAAGTTTCTAAAAACTCGCTTAAAAGAGTCTCAAACAACACAACTACACCTTACTGATGCTATTGTTGAACAGGCTGTTTAGAGCCCGAAGGATATTTTTATGTTTAAGAGAATCAAACTTACCAATTTTAAAGCGTGGCGTGAGTCAGGAGATGTCAACCTTGCCCCAGTGACTCTTTTACTTGGTGAAAACTCAACAGGGAAATCTAGCCTCTTACAAAGCCTGTTATTAATGAAACAGACGGCAACATCCCCAGATAGAACGATTCATTTAAATCTGGGGGGAGACGAGGCAAATGACTATGTGGACATGGGATCATTTGACGATCTATTAACGAAAGATCCTGAAAACAGAAAAATTTCTATTGAAATGGATGTTGATGGTAAGCAGGGTAGTAGCTTTCTTAAAGTTGACTATAAGCAGGATTCGAAGCAAAGCCCAGTAATCGATCAACTCCAACTTAGTAAGGATAGTGAGAATTGGTTTAGAGCTCAACGTTCTGACAAAGGTGCTTTTAATATTTATTTGCCAAATGAGACTCGAACTAGCCTGAAAAGTAGAGAGTATTCGCCTGAGCGTGGTGTGTCATTTTCTAAAGATGCAATTTACGATTTAGGGCCAAGTGGAAGTGACGTAGAAGATATCAGTCTGTCGGTATTAAGAGATCTTGAAGCCGTCTCTTATTTAGGTCCTCTCAGAAGCAAGCCTAGAAGAACGTATATATGGAATAGAACTCGCCCAGGAATCATCGGAGTCGATGGTAGCGAGGCCGTTTTTGCATTGTTAGCTAGTAATAATACATCAGGCAAAAAGAGCGATGGCCTAGTTGAAGCGGTATCAAAGTGGCTCAAAAAAATGCGCATCGCCGATAAGCTTGAGGTCAAACATATTGGTGCAGGTAACTACAACATACTTGTTCATCGAGATGGTGTAGCGGCAAATCTAATTGATGTTGGTACAGGTGTGTCGCAAGTGCTTCCTGTGCTTGTATTAGCATATTTCGCACCAGAAAAGTCAACGATTATCTTAGAAGAACCTGAAATCCATTTGCATCCTCTGGCTCAGTCATTACTTGCTGAGTTATTCTTGGAAGTTAGCTTAGAACGTGATGTTCAATTTATCGTTGAGACACATTCCGAGCACTTATTCAGACGTATGCAAACTTTGGTTGCAACCCAAAAGGCGCAGCCAGAACAGTGTGCACTGTATTTTGTTGAACGAAAAAATTCAGATGCGGTGTTGAAAATATTGAGTATGGATAAATATGGGCGACTTGAAGAATGGCCGAAAAACTTTTTCGGTGATGCTACTGGTGAATTGAGAAAGCAAGCTCAAGAAACGATGCAACGAATGAAAGCAGAGCGAGCGAAACAATGAGCAGACATGTAGTTGATACTAACGTACTTATTGTAGCCAGTGGAGAGCACCCTGAATCCCCCTTTCGCTCAGAAAAGCATCCAGTTGAAGACCCCCTTGAAGCAGAAAAAGTATTTGAGTGGTTAGCATCATTTGAGGCTGGAGCAGATCGGATGGTTATTGATACTGATTGGGAGATTCCCAACGAATATTCAAATAAACTGACGGAGCAAGACTATGGGCAGCGTGTGTTTTTTGACAAAATATCGAGAAATGAAGTTGACTTCGTAGATATCGAGTGGGATAGCAACCCCGCTCACACTGCCAAAGTTGCCGTTTTAAACGAGCCTTTAAAAACAGTTGTTCATGACCTCGCGGATACAAAAATGGTCGCTGCTTGTATTAAAGCAAATGAAGAACAACCAGAATGTACGATTGTTAATGCTTGTGATACCGATTGGTATGATTGGGAAACCGAATTAGTGGCTGCAGGCGTCAATGTTCATCAGCTTATTGATGATTGGAACAAAAAGAGCTGGGGAAAAAAGAAAGCAAAATGATACCTGAATTTTTCCGATTTCCTCATACTCCCCATATCGCTTGGTTAGGTGGTCGAGAACCTAGGGGTGATAAACTACTGTCACCATTAGAAGTGGAATCTTTTTTATCTTCAGAGCTAGTTGTTGAGGAGAAAGTTGATGGGGCTAATGTGGGCCTCTCAGTTGATCAGCATGGGGAATTAAGAGCACAAAATCGAGGGGCTTGGATAGATAAAGGTGTAGGTGGTCAGTTTAAGCATTTGTGGAAATGGATAAAACAATATGAGTATCAACTTAAACTAGCTCTTGATAAGGATCTAATACTTTTTGGTGAATGGTGTTATGCCGAGCACTCAATTGGTTATGAAAAGCTACCAAATTGGTTTATTGGTTTTGATCTCTATAGTCGATCAGCAGGCAAATTTTATTCTGTTAAAAGAAGGAATGAGGTTCTAGTGAATGTGGGTATCCCCATTGTTTCACCGTTGAATCAAGGTAGATTTAGTCTCAAAGACTTGAAATTGATGTTAGACCAACCGTCATATTACGGTGCTAATAAAATTGAAGGTATTTATTTGAGGAAGGATAAAGGGAACTGGCTTGAGAAACGAGCCAAATTAGTCAGGGCTGATTTTACTCAAACTATTGATGAACACTGGTCTCGTAAGCCTCTAATTCCAAACAAAATTCAGTATTAATTTAAAGTAGAGAGGGAGAGGTAATGGCAAATTTATTTTTTTCGTACTGTCATGTTGATGAAGAGCTACGAAATGAATTAGAAGTCCACCTTGCTATGCTTAAAAGACAAGGACTGATTACTACGTGGCATGATCGCCGAATTGTGGTTGGTTCTGAAATTGATCAAGATATTAGTCAAAATTTAGAAGATTCAGATGTAATTCTTCTTTTGGTAAGTGCTCATTTCTTGGCTTCAAATTATTGCTATGAAAAAGAAATGGTTAGAGCACTAGAAAAGCATGAACTCGGGGAAGCGAAAGTGATCCCTGTCATTCTACATCCGTGTGATTGGCATCATGCACCCTTTGGAAAGCTGTTGGCAACACCTACAGATGGAAAGCCGGTAACCATGTTTGCGAATCAACAAGAAGCATTCACAATTATCGCAAAACAGATCAGAGTGGCAATTGAAGAACTTCCAAGTAGTCCCATCCCCAAAAGTGTTACTAGCTTCATTAGTCCTCAACCTCCTATCAAGTCAGAAAGCGTCGCTTTACCACGTTCGAGTAATATGCGACTAAAACAAGAGTTTAGTGATCATGATAGAGATTGCTTTTTGGAAACAAGTTTTGACTACATAGCTCGTTATTTTGAAGGCTCTTTAGAAGAACTAGGTAATCGGAACCAGCAGATACAAGTTCGTTTTAAGCAAATTACCTCGACACGTTTTTGTGCTTATATTTATGAAAACGGCAGTCAGAAGAGCGTGTGTAATATTTGGTATGGTAGTGGGCACTTTGAGCGCAATACTATTTGTTATTCAAGCTCTGAGAATGATAACAGTATGAATGATTGGCTAAGTGTTGAAAATGATGGTTTTTCATTGTACTTAAAAGCTAGCGGGATGAATTTTTATCGAACAAGTGACACGGAAGAACAACTTACGCAACAAGGTGCAGCAGAATACTTTTGGTCGTCTTTTATTCATTCTCTACAGTGATCTGCTTTCATACTTATTACAGTTAAAATTTGCATTAATGGGAATATCAGCGAAACTAAAACTTAGATATTCTAAGTTTTAGTGGTGGCATGTGAAAACGGACATTCAACTTTACCCTGACGAATCGCTCGAAAGCTTCTTGTTGCGCTTATCGCAAGAGCAAGGTTACGAGCGATTTTCTCATTTCGCCGAAGATATTTGGTTCGACACGATGGATCAGCATGAGGCGGTGGCTGGTGCTTTCCCCTTAGAGCTCAAGCGAGTCAATATCTACCACGCTCAAACCACAAGCCAAATGCGGGTTCGAGTGCTTATCCATCTTGAGAACCAATTAAAGCTCAACAACTTTGGTGTACTGCGTCTAGCATTATCACATTCAAAAGCTCAATTCTCTCCTCAATACAAAGCGGTACATAGATTCGGTTTTGATTACCCTCATGCTTTTCTTCGCAAACGCTTCACGCCAATTTGCCCTCTGTGTATTGACGAAGCCCCTTACATTCGCCAGCAGTGGCAATTTATCTCTCACCAAGCCTGTGAACACCATGGCTGTAGACTGGTTCATCATTGCCCCGAGTGTAAGTCGAGACTTGAATATCAAAGTCTCGAGAGTATTAGCCAATGTGAATGTGGTTTTGAACTGCGAAATTCGCCCGTAGAGGATGCCCCAGAGGCTGAGATATTGGTCGCTCGATGGTTGTCAGGAAATGATTCAAAACCCTTGGGATTGTTAACAGGAGAAATGATGTTATCTGAGCGCTATGGCTTTTTACTTTGGTATATAAATCGTTATGGTGATATCGATGATCTCAGTTTTGAGTCATTCGTTGAATACTGTAGCGCTTGGCCAACGGCGCTATGGCAAGACCTCGATACCTTGAAAGAGAAGGCAGAACTTGTTCGAGTAAAAGATTGGAAGAAGGTGTTTTTCAATGAAGCCTTTGGCGCTCTGCTTAAAGATTGTCGTCAGTTACCTAGTCGGCAGTTGAGTCACAATATCGTGCTTGCACAGGTGTTAGCTTACTTTACTCAGCTTATGGCAACAGTACCTTCAACCGCAAAAGGAAATATCGGTGATGTACTGCTCAGCCCCTTAGATGCTTCTACATTGCTCTCTTGTACAACAGATGAAGTATATCGGTTGTATGAGTTTGGTGAGATCAAAGCCGCTATTAGGCCGCGAATGCATACAAAGATAGCGAGTCATGAATCAGCGTTTACTCTGAGAAGTGTCATCGAAACAAAGCTGACTCGAATGAGCTCTGAAAGTGATGGTTTAAGTGTATATCTGCCTGAGTGGTAATTATGACGAAATTAAGTGACTTATTAGCAATTGAAGACGAAGCAGTAAAGCAGGTTACGCTAAAGAAGATGTTCATGCCTTATACAGAAGATGTCTGTGTTGAAGGGTGTGAAAAAGAGGCATTAACGATCTTGCTCAATCTCAGTTCAAGCCATCAAGCGGATAGATGCTCGGATTGGTTGGATTTAGCTCGTGCTAAAAGGCATTTAAAAGCGGCTGAGAACTTAGAAGCGTCCCTTGATGAAATTAAATGGTTCCACACTCATAATCTCAAGTTTCCAGACTGTCGAGTTAAAGATCAGCGGATAGTTGCACAGGCTCTTACGACAACCGAGGTATTCATTTCAAGCGGAGTATTAGAGCAGCGCTTGGGGTGGGCGCATAACTCTGCGGTATATCGTCACACATTGTGGTTATTGAATCCTTTTAGTTGGCAATCACAGCCCGTATGCATCCTTTCACTTATCAAGCAAGAAAGCTCCATTTGGATTGAGTTGCTCAAAGAATTCGGTCTAAGTGCTAAGTCACTTGCTCGCTTAAAACATACAATTGAAGAGCAGCTCCCTGATAATCATTTTCCCGATAACGTCAGTTCTTACAGTAAGCAGCTACGGTTTCCATGGGGGGATAATTATATTTCGTTGACCCCAGTGGTCAGCCATGCCATTCAGAGCGAGTTAGAAGTGAGATCGAGAAATCGAGAAAGTAAGCTTAGCTTTGTGTCTTCGTCACTGCCGAACTCGGCAAGTATCGGGAACTTGTGTGGCAGTTTAGGTGGGAATATGAAAGCCCTAAACTACCCGCTAGACGTCAAACCAGCGAGAGGTGGAACGTTACCTGAAAGTCGAAAAAAGAGTGGTCACTACTTTGATGACTATCAGGTAACTAATACCAAAGTTTGTCAGGTTTTAAATCATCTAATTGGTTCAGAGCCATCAAAAACACAGAAGCAAAGAGAGAGCGCTCGTAAGGTTAGAAGTAAGATATTGCGAAAGCAGATAGCGTTGTGGATGCTGCCATTAATTGAATTAAGAGATATCGTTGACGCTGACCCCAACCAGCAGCAATTGGAACATGATGACACTTTAGCTCAAGCCTTTTTGACCCAACCAGAATCGGATCTGGGCTCCTTAGCCAGTGAGTTTAACCGTCACTTGCATCTCACGTTTCAGAATAATAAGTATGCCGCCAAGTTTGCCTATCACCCTAAGCTTATGCAGCTCGTTAAAGCCCAAATTGTATGGATTCTCGAACAGCTCAGTAAACCTACTGGTAATGCAGATAAGGTAACGGGCGAGCAGTATATCTATTTGTCATCAATGAAAGTGCAAGATGCTGTCGCAATGAGCAGCCCTTATTTGTGTGGTGCTCCTTCTTTGACGGCTATTTGGGGCTTTATGCACCGTTATCAAAGGGAGTTCAATAAGCTAGTTAATTGTAATTCCCTGTTTGAATTTTCGAGTTTCTCTTTTTATGTTCGAAGCGAGAAGATTCAACCGACAGCGAAGCTTACCGAACCTAACTCGGTCGCTAAAGCGCGAACGGTTTCAAACGCGAAGCGACCAACTATTCGTAGTGAACGATTGGCGGACCTAGAAATAGACTTAGTTATCAGAGTCCACAGTGACAGCCGAATTTCAGATTTTAAGGCAGCGCTTAAAACGGCACTTCCCGTTGCTTTCGCTGGAGGGGCATTATACCAACCACAGTTATCGACACAGGTTGAGTGGCTGAAGACGTTTACCAGCAGGAGCGAGCTTTTCCATGTCATAAAAGGGTTACCAGCATACGGGCGATGGTTATACCCAAGTGAGAGCCAGCCGAGTAACTTTGATGAACTAGAGCGTTTAATAACGAAAGACGCCGATAATTTGCCAGTTTCTATTGGTTACCATTTGTTAGAATGTCCAACTAAACGGTGCAACTCAATCACCGATTGTCACGCCTATGCAGAGAATGCGATAGGGCTTGCTAAGAAAGTGAATCCGATAGAAGTACGTTTTAGTGGAAGAGATCACTTTTTCAACCATGCCTTTTGGTCGATAGAATGCAGTAGCGAAACTATTCTTATAAAAAACTATAGGGATTAATCGTTTATGGAACTTTGCACTCAGCTGAACTACGTTCGATCACTCTCTGCTGGCAAAGCATATTTCTACTATCTATCTAAAAGTGGTGAGATGTGCCCCCTTGAAATTGATAGAACTAGGTTGCGCGCACCAAAAGGTGGTTATGCAGAAGCATATAAAGGGAGTAAGTTCGTAGAAAAGAATGTTGCTCCACAAGATTTAGCTTACTCCAATCCTCAGTTCATCGAAGAGTGTTATGTAAAACCTGGTGTTGATGATATCTACTGCGCATTTCCCCTTCGAATTCGAGCCAACTCTCTAACTCCAGATACCTGTAGTGATGACGAAGTGCGCTCTAAACTTTCGTTACTGGCTAACACTTATAAAGAGCTCAATGGGTATCAGGAGCTCGCACATAGATACGCGAAGAATATACTGCTTGGTACTTGGCTTTGGAGAAACAGAGAGTGTCGACAATTGTCGATAGAAGTGACCACCAGTGATTCACAAACCTTGATTGAAGAAAACGCAACAAGGCTTTCTTGGTATGGTCATTGGGATGAAGCTTCAGCAGAATGCCTAGAAAAACTTACAGCTTATTTGATGCGAGCCCTATCTGACCCGACCGAATATTTCTACATGGATGTCAAAGCTAAAATTGGAGTTGGTTGGGGGGATGAGGTTTACCCAAGCCAAGAGTTCTTGGATGATCAAGAAAATGGTGCTCCTACTAAGCAGTTAGCTACCGTAGAATTATTGAACGGAAAAGAAACTGCTGCTTTTCATGGTCAGAAAATTGGTGCAGCGTTGCAATCGATTGACGATTGGTGGCATGAAGAAGCAGATAAGCCATTAAGAGTGAATGAGTATGGAGCTGACCGAGAGTACGTTATAGCAAGGCGACATGTTTCCTATGGAAATGACTTTTACCAGTTAGTCAGAAATACAGAGAATTGGATTGAGACAATGACAGCTTCTCAGACCATCCCAAATGACGTGCACTTTATTATGTCGGTCTTGATCAAGGGTGGTCTCTTCAATTGTTCCAAAGCGAAGTAAGGATGGTTATGACGAAGCGTTACTACTTCTGTATACGTTATACCCCTGTTCAAGCCGACTATGAGCTGTTAGCAGGGCGTTGTATCTCTCAAATGCACTTGTTTATGGTCAATAACCGACAATCCATCAATAAAATAGGCGTGAGTTTTCCCGACTGGAGTGATGTTACGGTTGGTCAAACCATCGCCTTTGTGGCTGAAGATAAAGAGATGATGATTGGACTCTCTTTTCAGCCCTATTTTTCTTTGATGGTAAATGAAGGTCTGTTTGAGATTTCTAGTGTTTGTGAAGTGCCAGATAATGCGATAGAGGTGAGGTTTACCCGCAATCAAACGATTGGGAAAAGCTTTTTAGGTTCTAAGAAACGCAGAATTAAACGTAGCATGGCGAGAGCCGAACTATCTGGTGTTGAACCATCGTTACCAGCTACTAATGAAGAGCGTGTCGTCGATAGCTTCCATCGAATACCAATCTCCAGCGCTTCATCTGGGGAAGATTATATTTTGTTTTTACAAAAGGAGCTTGTCGGTGAGCGTGGTGCTGCAAACTTTAATAGCTATGGCTTAGCCACCAATCAAGAAAGAAAAGGCACAGTACCTGAATTACGTTTTTGACCCTCTTTCTAAAGCTGTTTTTTAGAGAAATAAAAACAATCACTTACAGAAGTACGAAGAAAAAGGGTATTTTGATGAATTGTGACTTTAAGCACGCAGAATCAGATGGTTAGAGACTATATTCTACAGTGTCCTGCCGCATAGGCAGCTAAGAATATTTGAGAAAGTGCAGTGGCAAAACACCGACCGTGTCCTGCCGCATAGGCAGCTAAGAATTTGCAACAAATGCAATTGCACTCAGCAGATCAGTGTCCTGCCGCATAGGCAGCTAGGAATAGGTCAGGAAGAAAGCAACCGACCTGCTGAACAAGCAGTTAATAAAAACCATCGAGTTTAGGCTTGATGGTTTTTTGTTTATTAGTGTCATGTCAGTTAGGGGAATCAAAAGTTTGTCATACAAACAAGGTCTGACAATTAAAGCTTTTCTGAGCTGTCGTTATTCATTCAGTGTGTTTTCGCTAGACGATTTCGATGGGCAATTCCAGAATCGAAATATCATAATCTGACTTTTTCTTACTCATTCAAACTTTGTGGCTCATCAGAGAACTGGATTATTTGATAGCCTTTGTTAACGCTTTTACTCTGGTATATTGGTTGGGAAGGTAGTGATGAGTGAGGGTTTTGAGTTATTTTTGCACAGACTGAAGTGTGAGAACGAGGAAAGGCGTCAAGGTTGATAAGTTACTCTTTACGCTCAAGTTATAGTGATGACATCGCAACCTCGCTTGTGTGATTTGATTCACAACTTTGAGTGCGAGATAAATCTATAGAAAAGTGAAAAACACACGCGATTAAACCAATTTACTGGCTGGTTTAGTTATATTGTCTGGGTCTAATGTCTTTTAAGTCCGTACTTCAATCGTAGTAACTATTCATTTCCACATTACCTATTCAAACCGCTCAGGGATAAAATAGTTAGATCTAAAAAAGTACTAGGTCGACTATGAATCAAGAACTACCCCTAGACAACCTTAACATCACTTCAAAACCCTGCTCTCGAATTGGTTGGATAGTGGAAGTTCATCCAGAGAAGAATCGAGTAAAAGTAGATTTTGAGAATAACCCATTTTCTCAACCAATTTGGGCATCATTAGGCCGTGCTTTTACTCGGTCAGAAATTTTTATGGCCATCGATAATAAACTCGATTGCCGTATCTCTTTTCTATCCGAAGACCTCACCATTCCAACATTAGTTGATATCTACATGTCTTTGCTGGAAGAACAAGAGCTTGTTGTTAAAGCAAAGAAAATAACACTTCATGCAGAGGAAGAAGTGCTTATTGGTTCAGGCGAGACACAAACTAAATTTAGTGGGACGGATGGGCGTATTACTACAACGGCTAAGCATGTAAGTAGTAGTGCTGAAAAAATTCAGAAGATTCAGGGCTCTAAAGTAAAGCTCAACTAATCCACTTAATCCTGAGTAGATCATATTATGGCAGTAACAATAAGTGCAAATGGACTCAGTGTTGTCCATAAAGGTTCGGGCGGCGAAGCAAACGCAACACTGCCAGATGTCTGTCTAACAAAAGTGGGGAAGCCCATCGTGCCTATCCCTTACGGTAATAATGCTAAATCATCTGATTTAGCTGGCGGTTCAACAACGGTTACCGCTGACGGTGGGAATAGCATTGCATTAAAAGGCAGCACATTTGCAAAAAGTACTGGCGATGCAGCAGGTGATAAAAAAGGCGTCGCCTCGGGTACTATCGAGGCGGAAGCAAAATTCATTTCAGCTTCTCCCGATGTCCTGATTGAAGGAAAAGGCGTCGCTCGCCTCTCTGATCAGATGACAATGAACAAAGCTAACACAATGTGTTTGGGTGGCGTTCAAAACCCTGCTGTTAGCGTGACAGAAGATGAAGAAGGGACTTACACGGTTTACGTGAAAGCTCGCTATCCTGACGGCATTCTGCTCAAAGATGCTGACTTTGATATTACCGACCCATCAGGAAGCGTGTTAACGAGCGGGCACTTTGATGACTCTGGAAAAAGCACAGTCTCTGGTTTAAAACCGGGACAAATTAAGATTCTGGCTAAAGAAAGCACGAATACGTTCGTTCCTAAAGTTGTGCGAATTGATAACCCACATTATTTGATGACGCAAACTGACGAAGATTTTTTCGATAGAGCATCTCAAGGTCAGCAAACATTTTGGCACCCCTACCGTATAGCTCCTCCCTCTGAAGGATGGGGAGCAATGGGGACAAGTCTAACTGCCGATCGTTATTTTTTAGACATTGTCGATTTAGAGGTCAAAACACATTTTCTCCAGCGTCATCCAGACTTTTCATTCAGCATTCTTGCTGAAGCCTTAGTGGCAGGGATTGAAAGCATGTCTGAAGAGAGTATGGATCGTGTTCTTTCTCTTGGTTTACCCTTGGTTCTAGAGGAAGGTGAATTGCTTTCGGTTCTGTTCCGTTTACCAAAACATGAAACAGCAGATCGAATGCTGGCATACATGCGAGCAAGAGGGAAAGGGAACCCACAAACGTTCTTACAAGAATACGATTGGCAAAGTGCAAAGCAAGCGCTTAGTAGTCAGCTTGAAGCGGTACTTTCAAAAGTCAAAGGGCGTCTCGAATCACTTAGCTCTGAGGCTAGCCGATTAAACTACCTGTATCTCTCGTCAGATATCTATGACGCGCACGTAAGTACGATAAATACCTACTCGAAAAAACTGTCCGATAACCTTTCAAGCGCGTTTGAGCGTCTTCAAACCAAAGCGGAAAGCTTGATGAATGATACCTCTGAAGTTTCTGTCATTCAGGCACCGGATAACGTGTATTCAGCAGAGGCAGGGAATATTGAAGTTGTCATAAATGCGATTTTAAAAATCGACTTAGAAGAGCAGAAGTGGGTTAAAGTCCAGCTCTTTTATGATGACCTATGGCAGACCCCTTTCCTTGCTGACAATATACGCATACAGACGAATTCAGTCGTACATGCTGAACAGGTAGCACTCAACAAGCTGCCAAATAAGAGTACCGTCTCTGATAGCGCTATTCATGCTATAGAGAGTAGTGAGAAGCAAGGTGGAGTAGCTGCTTTTGATGATCTGAAGCCGAATACTGACCTCGTTACTGTTGAGATAATTGGTGAGCCCGGAATAGAGCGTCAGATTAAGGACACACGAGAGCTCATCGAACGCCGTCTAGACAGCGTTTATGTCCAAGTCTGCAAAGCAATGCAACCCTTCGCTTTACAGTGGCAAACGCGTGGTGTTGCAAGTTTGGCAGACGGTATTGATGATGGCATTGTTGACTGGGGCAAAGACTTCACAGACATGTTTAGTCAAGATTTCTGGAGTAGCTTTGGTAATACTGTTTGGGATGCTGGCGCATCAGTGTTAGATACAGGTGCTGTCTATGCTGCTGAAGCCCACAATTTCATAAAGCAGTCCCTTGAAGATCAAGTAAGAGCAGGGGCAGGATGGTATTTGTCGAATACAACAAAACCTGTAAATGAATTGTCATTCGACGATGTGACTGACTTGCTCGGAAAGGCACTTGAAGATGGTGTGGAATCCCTGAGTGACCTGATGTTAGATAATGGTGAGCGGTTAAAAGAAAAACTAATAGAGTTTTATGATGGCGCGGAGGATGCTGTTGAACGTGCTCGGTTGATTGCCAAATATCATGAAGAGATTATTGCGCTTCCGAAGTATATTGCCGAAAACGATGCGAGAGCACTTCAAACATTTATTGACACAGCCTTAAGAGAGATAGCTCCTGAGTGGGCGAAAGAAATTGATGATACGGGCGCTTTACCGAAAGCCATGGCAGTAATGCGAGATCCTTCATCAGCAATAACTTACAGTGCTTACGTTGTCCTGATATTGGATGCGATCCCACCAAACTTTTATACCTATTACGGCGGTAAGCTAGGTATCTACGTATTGCTAGAAGTCGTTCTGAACCTCGTGTTAGGGTTATTTACTCTAGGTGCAGGTGTCGCAGCTAGAGCTACTTCCACTGCCGCGAGGCTCGTAGTTAAGGGGAAACGTGCTAAACAAATCGCCGGAGCTCAAAAAGCACTCGATACTTTTGGTGAGACCTTGGATGAAATGAGCAAAATCATGGGAGATCTGGAAGGCTTAGCGGACAAATTGGCTAAACGTAAAGGGGACACAATCAAAGGCCGAGCAAACATGACGCTGTCAAAAGAAGTTGAGAGTAAAAAGCGAAAAGGCAAGTGTACAGTGTGTAAAAGCAGCAAACACCGTACTCCAAAGCTTTATCGTGGTGAGCTAGAAAGGAAATAAAATGAGTGAAGAAATAAGAGGAAACTTAGAAAAAAATCCTAAAGAAAAAGTTAATGGTAAGAAGGTACCTGACTACCGAGAAGAATGGATTAAAAGTGCGAATAAGTATAATAAGAAAAAAGCACATCCATTTTGTAATGGCATTCAGATGGATACTCACCACCTCATATCAGGGAAGGCACTAAGTGAAATTGACAAAGATATGCAAGAAGCTCTTATAGATAAGGGTTATAATATAAATAGCTTATCAAACCTTGTTGGTTTACCATCCAGCTACAAAGGGGCTTGCCACCTTGGTATCCAAGTTCACAGGACAGGGCATACGTTTAAAAGTAATCAATTTTCAGAGATAAAAGCATCCAATTACCATAGTGAAGTGATCGACTATTTAGTCGACATAGCTCAAGATATTTATCTTTGTTATGGCACCACCGAAGTCGTAGAGCCGAAAAGAGAGATCCATAAAAAACACATGGATCCGATCAGTGAGAAACTATTAAAAAGGATTTTGAACTTTAGCTTGCCACTGACAAAGGTTAGTGAGCATTTTAATAAGAAAAACAAAATCTATATTGGGTGCGCAAACAGTGAGAAAGTAGGCGAGCTATCAAAATCTATAACTCCTTGTGAGAATGGAAAGAATGGTCACAGGGGGGAGTGGGATGAATTCAAAGGCTATACTCCAGAAGTTCAAATATCTTTTGGAACAAGTTGGTCACCAAAGAGGGGAATATGAATAGTTACGAAGAACAATACTACAAGGTATTTGAAATCCCATTTCGAGATACTTATCTTCATTTAAAAGCATCATTGGATACAGGACGTCGCCGTTACAGCTTCACTAAACTAGATTTTGGTGATGGCCCTATATTCTTTACTAATGCAGAAAAAGGTGATATGCCTTTCATTGTAAGTGACTTTAATCTCCACAGTTTTTTTCCTGTAGTATCTAAGGAGATTGCAGATAAATTACTGCCGCTCAATATAAATGGCTTCCAATTGTTCCCTGCTGTTTTGATTGGTGATGATGAAGAGTGGCATGAAGATTTTTTCTTCTTTAATGCGTATGAAAACCTTGACTGTATTGATTTCGAGCGTAGTGAGATACTCGACTACTCCCCTGACGACAGTAGGCATGAGGTCATAAAGTATAAGTTCAAGAATGAAGTGTTAGATGCGATCCCACAAGAAAATCGTCTAATTATACGACCTCATAAAGTAGCAGGAGGCGGGTTGTTAATTCATGAAAGCATAGTTAATAAAATCAACAAGTACGTCAAAGACTCTGAGTTTAAATTCTTTAAATTGAGTGATTATAAGTTAGGTGATAAGTATAAATAACGCGCTCTTTTTATAAGATTGGCAACTACATATAATCAGATAATATGAGAAATTAAAGCATATTAGTGATAAAGGGGGATGTTTTTATTTCCCCCTAAATTCTTCTGCACTCATCACCGGTTTGATAGAGAACGCATCCAATAGTGTAACGAGATGAACACTTACTGCCACTGTTTTAGAAACCACATTTTGACTGCTTCTAGTGTTGTGTAACTTTCTTACACCTAACCTCTGTGTTTTTGTTGAAGCAGACCAAAAGGACATGTTATGGTTTTAAATCTTGACAAATTATGGTTTCAATCGATATGTAACTTGTTGAGTTTAAACTATGTGGTTGGACGCATTATGGTTTTAGCGACATTTGAAAGCCCTGCGTTATCGCAGGGCTTTTTTCGTTTTTGAGCCTTCTTTTATTTTGGCTACGCTTGGTGTTCAACGTCTTCTGATGATCAAGCTTCTTGAGGTTATTTAGGTATAATTTATAATCTCATCCGCTTGATACCGAACTGTCGTGAAGATTGTTTAGGGTACGCTCGCCGAATAACCATTTTCACCTGGGATACTTTAATGATTTCAAAAAACCAATTAAAACTGCTTCGTGCTTTAGGTCAAAAGAAACAGCGTAAAGCGCATGGCTTATTCCTAGCTCAGGGTGAAAAGAACGTACTAGAGCTAGCAAGTAGTTCATTGAAGGTGAAGCAGGTTTTTGCAACAGCGGCATTTCTCGAACAAAATGCTGGTACGCTAAATCGTTTTGATTGTGTTGAAGCATCGCTTGATGAATTGACCAAAGCGAGCACGCTTGTGAGCAATAATGCGGCCATTGCTGTGGTTGAAATTCCGAGTGTAAAAGAGCCTCAAGCGAAAGGCTTGATGATTGCGCTAGATGGTGTATCCGACCCTGGTAATCTAGGTACGATTATTCGTGTTGCAGACTGGTATGGCATCAAGCACATTATTGCGAGTACAGATTGTGCTGATCCTTATAATCCTAAAACGATCAGTGCGACCATGGGCAGCTTTGGCCGCGTACAAGTGAGTTTGGTGGATTTGCCAAGTTATTTGGAACACGCCAAATTGCCAGTATATGGCGCGTTTTTGGAGGGAGAGAGCGTTCATAAAACGGATTTCGCTGCTGAAGGTATTTTGTTGATGGGCAGCGAATCTCATGGTGTGCGCGAAGCCGCAGCAAAATTCGTGACAGATAAGATCACGATTCCGGCGTTTGGCGGTGCCGAATCACTGAATGTCGCGATGGCGACTGGCATTATTTTAGACAACATGCGCCGCCAACATAGCTAACGCAACAATTACTTAATAACAAAGCCAGTCAATTTGACTGGCTTTGTTGTATTTATTGCCTAGAAAAATCAGCCTGGCTGAATCTTGCGTTTAACGAAATACAGTGAATGTTGTTCGGTGAGTTAATTTTGTTTTAGTTCAATAGGCTGTGCCTATAAATAAAATTACTCCTTTCCATTTAGTAAAATCAGGAAATTAGGCGACACTTATCTAAAGGCCGCAATAAAATGCCCTTAAGGAGATAAGAATGCATTCATTAAAAGTAAAAGATTACATGACGTTGCAAGCGGTGACTTTCACGAAAGATATGTCACTTTCGGCAGCTTTAAACAAAGTAATGCAAAGTGTCACACTAGGTGGCCCTGTCATTGATGAAAATGAAAAAGTGGTTGGGTTTTTATCGGAGCAAGACTTATTAGATAAGTTGGTGAAAGCAAGTTATCACTGCCAAGATACACATACGGTACAAGAGTGTATGCATGATGATGTCTTATCTGTTTCTCCAGAAATGTCAGTAATTGAACTGGCTGACATGATGAAAGTTGGAAAGCCGAAAATGTATCCAGTGGTGGATGGCAAAGGTAAGTTGGTTGGTGTTATCACAAGAAGAGACGTGCTGCGTGCCATAGGAATGACATTAAATGAGTGTTTTAAGCATCCCGTTTAACCTCTCTGTTTAAACTTTACGGAATATTGCTTTTAAACTGGTTTGGAAAGACGCTTCGGCGTCTTTTTTATTTTCTATCGCCGAACTGTACAAATTTATCTTGACCTTGGAGCTTACTCTAAGGTTTATCCTTAGCAATAGGTAAATCACCGATACCAATAAGGAAAAAATTATGTGTACAAAACATCAAGGTTGCCAATCTAGCAAAATCAAAACTGCGGTGCCGCTTGGTGCAAGCGAGTCATGCTGTGCGCCAGTAAAATCTTCGCTCAATATCTCTCAGGCCAGTGTTGATGTTTCTGAAAGCTCTTGCTGTAGTGGAGGAGGCTGCAGCGTTGACACAGGCGAGGAAGACGATCCCACAAGGGAGAGTAATTCCTCCGTTCGGAACGCTTGGCTTGTGTCAGGTATGGATTGCCCATCTTGTGCGCAAAAGCTTGAGAAAGCCATTACGTCTTTACAAGGCGTCAGCCAAGCCAAGGTTTTGTTTGCAACAGAAAAACTGGTCGTCGATTTTGATGGTCTAGAGCTGATAGCTACGATAGAGCAGACAGCCCAAAAAACGGGTTTCCCGATCTCTTCACTTGATGCTCCAAAACCAAGCACTACAAAGAAAGGCTGGCTTGGCGTCATAAGAGACAACATCCAAATTCTCTCGATTGCTGGTGCAATGGCTACTGCGGCAGTCATTTCTAAGATCGACCCTCAAATAAGCGCTTGGTTATTCACTTTGACGTGTTTACTTGGTTTATACCCAATCGCGCTCAAAGCATTTAAGTTGGCGCGTAGCGGTACGCCTTTTGCGATTGAAACGTTAATGAGTGTAGCGGCGCTCGGCGCTTTATATTTAGGTGAAACCGCCGAAGCCGCAATGGTGTTATTGCTTTTCCTTATTGGTGAAAAGTTAGAAGCATATGCATCATCTCGCGCGCGAAGCGGTGTCCAGGCGTTAATGGACTTAGTCCCAGAAAATTCAATTTTAATTATTGATGGAGAGCGTAAAGAAGTACCAGCTGCTCAGCTTAAACCAGGGGATATCATAGAAGTCGCACCCGGAGGCCGTTTGCCTGCCGACGGTGTTTTGCAAGATGCGCTTGCGAGTTTTGACGAAAGTGCGTTAACGGGAGAATCTGTTCCCGTTGAACATCAAACCGGTGGCAAAGTGATGGCCGGGGCTGTGGTTGTCGATAAAGTGGTTCGCTTACAGGTGACTTCCCGTCAGGGCGAGAATGCGATAGACCGAATTCTTCATTTGATTGAAGAAGCCGAATCTCGTAAGGCACCATTAGAACGCTTTCTTGATAAATTTAGCCGTTGGTATACGCCGCTAATGATGCTGGTGTCTCTGATGGTTATCGTTACGCCGCCATTACTATTTGCCCAACCGTGGGAAACGTGGATCTATCGAGGACTCGCCCTTCTGTTGATTGCTTGTCCATGTGCATTAGTAATTTCAACGCCTGCGGCGATCACTTCTGGCTTGGCGGCAGCGGCTAAGCGGGGCGCATTGATCAAAGGTGGTGCGGCGCTTGAGTTGCTTGGCAAGGTTGAGTCTGTCGCATTTGATAAAACTGGGACACTGACGCAAGGTAAACCAGAAGTGACCGACGTCTTTGCTTTTGATATGGATGAAGACAAGTTACTTAGCCTAACTGCGTCAATCGAGATTGGTTCAAGTCATCCTCTAGCGGTTTCTTTAGTTACCAAAGTGCAAGAGCAGGGGCTTACTATTCCTGAAGCGTTGGATAAAACCGCGCAAGTAGGCTCTGGTGTCACTGGTTACGTCGATGGAAAAATGGTCCAAGTGGTCACGCCTTCAAAGGCAGACTTTCCACTTTCTCAACAAGCCAAAGAGCAAGTGGTTACGTTGGAACAACAAGGTAAAACGGTTGTCATTGTGCGTTTCGATGACGAGGTCATTGGCGTGATCGCATGGCAAGATACATTGCGCTCAGATGCCCAGCAAGCCATCGCAATGTTGAAGGAACTTGGGGTCACGTCGGTGATGCTAACGGGTGACAACCCGAGAAGTGCAGAAGCAATGGCAAATAGAATAGGCTTGGATTATAAAGCGAGTTTGTTACCTGCAGACAAGGTGCATTACGTCGAGAAGCTATCACAACAACATACCGTTGCGATGGTGGGAGACGGTATCAATGATGCTCCAGCCATGAAAGCTTCGAGTATCGGCATTGCGATGGGAGGCGGTACGGATGTTGCGCTCGAGACTGCTGATGCGGCGTTAACACACAACCGTTTGATTGAGCTACCTGCCATGATAGAACTGTCGCGTGCGACGCTAAGTAACATTCGTCAGAATGTCGCGTTAGCGCTAGGTTTGAAAGGTGTATTCTTAGTGACAAGTTTACTTGGTGTTACTGGGTTGTGGGTTGCTGTATTAGCCGACAGTGGTGCAACAGCACTGGTGACATTGAATGCGTTGAGATTACTTCGTTTTGAGTCCAAGCAGATTAAATAACTGACCTAACCATTGATCCCACTCATTAATAGCCCGAGGCATTCGTGTATCGGGCTTTTTTTAACCGTATTAACCTGATGCGATCAGACGTTTTTCTTGTCCTTGAAATCACGCATTGCTATGCAACAAAATGATCTAACGCCCCTTAAAGTGTGATCAATACCAGTTTTGTTTGAAATTTCATTTTCATTACATTTTGTCATTGTGATTGAGATCACTCTATGTTGGTGAAAGGTTCGCTACAGTGCATCTGTACCCAATAACTGATTAATGAGCTTATTGTTCATAAAATAAGCCACAATAAGGAGCGACTTATGTCTCAAGCTGTATTCCATTTAGGTGTTACTGAAGCTGATCTTAATGGTGCGACTCTAGCGATCATTCCTGGTGACCCAGCGCGTGTTCAAAAAATCGCAGAACAAATGGAAAATCCAGTATTTCTAGCAAGCCATCGTGAATACACGCTATACCGTGCAGAGCTAGACGGTAAACCTGTTGTGGTTTGTTCTACAGGTATTGGTGGTCCTTCTACCTCTATCGCAGTTGAGGAATTGGCACAGCTTGGTGTTCGCACTTTCCTACGTGTTGGTACAACGGGTGCAATTCAACCGCATGTAAACGTGGGTGACATGATCGTAACGACGGGGTCAGTTCGTCTTGACGGTGCGAGCCTACACTTTGCTCCTATGGAATTCCCAGCAGTTGCTGACTTTGAAGTAGCAACCGCAATGAAAGCAGCGGTAGAAGAGTCTGGCGCTACAGTTCACATGGGTGTGACTGCATCAAGCGACACGTTCTACCCTGGTCAAGAACGTTACGATACGTTCTCTGGTCGTGTTGTTAAGCGTTTCCAAGGCTCTATGCAAGAATGGCAAGACATGGGCGTACTTAACTTCGAGATGGAGTCTGCAACACTGCTAACAATGTGTGCGAGCTCTGGTTTAAAAGCGGGTTGTGTGGCTGGTGTTATCATCAACCGTACACAAAAAGAGATTCCAGATCATTCAACTCTGAAAGAAACGGAAGCGCGTTCAATTAAAGTGGTTGTAGAAGCAGCGCGTAAAATGCTTTAAGCCGCTATAGTTGGCATTTAAACAAACAGAAAAAACCAGAGGCTAACCTCTGGTTTTTTTCTACTTATAGAAATGCGTACAGCTAAAATTTAGGTATAAAAAAAGCAGCATTAATGCTGCTTTTTATCGTTGTGAATTTTAGCTTTTCTTAATGGCACTATATCTCGTCTGAACCGCCCGCGTCTTTAAACCAAGCCGTTAAGTGCGTTCTTAAATCTTTAAGCTCATCAGGGCCAATCAGGGCTAGCCCTAAGTCTTCAGCACGAGTAATGTCATTGTGACGAAGAGGACGGAAGCTCACCAACATTGCGCGCGCTTGTAAGCCACCTAATAAATCGCGAAGCGATTCTAACTTATATAAAGTATCGTCGCCGTCATCTCTCATGCCTTTGGTTTTGCACTCGATGATGTGCAGCTTGTTGTTTACAACTGTTGCGACATCTAACTCATTGCGTACTTCACTTTCACCAAGTTTGCGATAAACCTGAACATTTAACGATCGATCTTGGATCGTCGGCATGGTGTCTTGGATTTGCTTCACGGTGCTGTGAACCAAAGTTTCTAACCACTCACCGTTTGAAAAGCGTCGAGCATCTTCATCTGCAAACGTTAAAACGCCATTCTCATAGGTGGCGATTTCTGCTTCTACTAAATCTGAAAGCAACATGTTGAGCTCACGGTAGCCCTGCTGTTTTTCGGAGAGCTCGACATCAAGCTTTTGTTCTTTGCGGCATGTGGTTGCAAGGTAGTTAAGTGTTGCTAGACCTGGCCCAAGCTCAAGCGCATTTGAGGCCCATCGTTCACCAAGTTCATACAATTTTTTATCAAGAAGAGGTGGTAAATCAACGTGGTGAAACTCGCCGCGTGCACCAAAGATAGTGAGGTAATCTGCAATCGTAATGTGATCTTCGACTTGGGTATCTTCTTTGCCATCAGGGTATAACCAACAAAGCTTATCGCTACTAGGCTCTACCACAAAAATTGGCCAGCGATAGGTACGGAAAACTTCGTACACCGACAACAAGCGATGACGAAGACCACAGCTCGCGTTCAATTTTACATCTTCGCCGCGTTCATGGAGGTCTTTTGCCAGTTTTTGAATTGCTTGTTTGATCAGAGATGTATTAACAGCGGATGGAATTTCAAAAAATTCAGAAGTAATTTCTCGTTGATCTAAAACGGCACTCAGTCGGTCAAATATATCTAACTGGCTCTTGTCTCCGATGAAGACGATATGTGTGCTTAGCGTACGATTATCTAATAGAGGAGTGACCAATCTCACTGGGTCTTGGTCGATAATACCAACATGAACAGCCATAGATTTTCCTTTTTATGAGGCCGCTCGAAAAGAGTTGTGCAAGGGGATGAGCTGGCCTTATTAATCATATGTAGACATGGCCGACAAAAAACAAGGGCGACTTAACAAAAAGTCGCCCTTATACAGTTGATTGCACTAATTAATGCTCTTAGTTATAAAGTATTTATAACTTAAAGCGGTGGACCAATTCATTTTGCTGATGAGCCAAGTGGGTCAGTGATTCACTGGTTTGTGCGATACTCGACATGGCTTGGAAACTTTCATCGGCGATACTGTTGATATCTTCAATGCTGCGAGCAATGTCTGTTGATGTTTCACTTTGCTCTGCTGCTGCTTGTGAAATGTGCGTACTCATTTGGCTGATTTCGATGATTAGCGCCTGGATCTCTTCCATTGAGCTGTTCGCTTTTGATGCTTGCTCAACCGACATCTCCATATCGCTCATACAGCTTTGTATGACTTGGTTCGCCGATTGCGAGCTAGCTTGCAGATTACTGATCATGGATTCAATTTCAGTGGTTGATTGAGTCGTTCTTGATGCGAGTACTCGTACTTCATCTGCCACTACCGCGAAGCCGCGACCTTGTTCACCAGCGCGAGCCGCTTCAATTGCCGCGTTCAATGCCAGTAGGTTGGTTTGCTCCGCAATGTTGCGGATCACATCAAGGATAGACCCAATTTGACCACTCATCTTTTGTAGCTCAGAAACTGCGGAGACCGATTCGTTCAAACGTGTTTCTAGTTGATTAATGGTTGAGATGTTACTGCTCATAACATTTCTGCCTTCTTCAGAGGCAGATTCGACGCGTTGCACCATTTCTAGCGAGCCTTGCGCACTTTGCGCGACTTCCTGCACTGAATGAGACATTTCTGTCATCGCGGTAGCGACGTTTGCCGTTTGTTCGCGTTGAGAGCTCAATTTAATTTGTGCTTGCGAAGAGGTGCGTTCGTTGGTTGTCGCGGTTGACGATAGGTTTTCTGACGCTTCGTTGAGTTTCACCAAGATCTCGTGAAGGTTGTCGGCGAGTGAGTTAATGTGTCCACTCACACGGCTGAATTCGTTGTTATAGCGAATGTCGATACGCTGTGTCATATCACCTTCAGTCAGGCTTTCTAACACTTTTAGAATACGAGTCAACGGTTCGCGAACGCTTTGAGCGATGTGGTAGCCAATCGCTGTCGCGAGTAAAACGACAATAACGCCAATGATGATGGCTTTCGTTACACCCGCCGAATATATGTCACCTGCGTCTGCCAATGATTCATTGAGCTTATCTGTTGCGGTTGTCGTGAATTGCTCAAGAATCGCCATGGTTGAATCCACTTTATTTGCTAGGTTGGCGATATTGTTATACAAAGCGGCGCGAGCATTGAGGTAATTATTATGTTGGTCTAGCACACCGCCACGCATACCAACGTCACGAGTAAATTGCTCTACAGATTCGCCAAAAGCTTTTTCTAGCTCAGGAAGCTGAGTCACCAACCCGCGGAATGCGTAATTCAAGTGCGTTACTGCTTTGCGGTTTTTAGCTACGGCTTGCGTAACAAACTCAGGGTTGGAACTGGCGAGGGCATCAGAGGTAATTACTTCGGCATCTTTTAACTTGATAAAGTAGCTCTTTGCCATGACTTTGACAGAAATGCTGGTTTGATCTGCCACATATTCTTTAAGACCAACCGAAAGTTCGGTATTCAGTTTTTGGAAGCGGCGTGAGGATTTTTGCACTTCTTCTTGAGCCGCAAACATTGCTTCGTAGTTGTCCATGGCCTCTAGAGCTTCTGTAAAATAGCTCTGCTCTAACGTTTTTAACTGTGAAAACGGTTCGGCAAGAGAAGGGTAGATTTGGCTTGCGGTTTTCAGTTGAGCCAATGTGGATTCGAAGCGCTGTTGAGATCTAGCAAATTCCTGACGCATTTCATCCATGCGTTGTTTATTCTCTGTCGTCAGGAAGTCTTTAAATGATTTGTCGGCAGAAAGCAGCTCAACACTGGTTTGATTAGATAACGATACCAACGGTAGGGATGATTTAGAAACCGTGCCAAATTTTCCGTGAATATCACTCATTCCTCCCATCATAATGGCAATTGTGACGGCAAATAGGATGATGAACAGTGCAAAGCCGGCATACATCCTTTTAATAACTGAACCTCGCATAAGTGAGCTTCCTCTCCCAAAAATAGACAAGCTACCCAAGCATTTTTGAGTTTACTTGGGTATAAAAATAATAATTGTCTTAAAAAAGTAACAAAATTCATTGGATTGTATTCAGTTTGTGACGCGCATTTTATGACGCACACGACAAAAAAAGCTTCGTTAATTAGCATTTGATTAATAATGTTAAGTGAACACTGTTTTTATTGAGCTCCGCTTTTGGTTGGCGCATACTAATTGGGGTCTAATTACGTTTATAAAATGGAGTCCTCATGGCGGAAGAAACGATCTTTAGTAAAATTATTCGCAAGGAAATCCCTGCCGATATCCTTTATCAAGATGATTTGGTGACTGCGTTTCGCGACATTAACCCTCGCACACCAAGCCATATTCTCATTATTCCGAATAAACTGATCCCAACAACGAATGATGTAGAAGCTGAAGATGAAGCAATGATGGGGCGTTTGTTCACGGTTGCTAGAAAGTTAGCGAAAGAAGAAGGTATTGCTGAAGACGGCTATCGCCTGATCGTTAATTGTAATCCACATGGTGGCCAAGAGGTTTACCATATTCACATGCACCTACTAGGCGGCCGCCCTCTAGGTCCAATGGTATTGAGCTAAGCTTTTAAAAGTGGGTGGTGATTCACCCACTTCTTTTTCCTGTCGAATGACACATTTGTGGAGATAAATGTGAAACTAGGTGTAAAGCTGTTAGGGCTGATGAGCTGGGCTTTAATGGCCTCTGGCTGCGCGAATTTATCTGCGGGCAATCTGTTTAGTCATTACAGCAACCAGAATCAAGAAGTTTATCAAGCCGTTGTTGCAGGGGAATATGCCAAAGCAAAACAACTTCAATCAAGTGAAGTGGGTGGCGAGATACTTGGCAATTTTGAAAAAGGTCGCATCTCTTTTCTTGCTGAAGATTACCCGACAAGTTTGAATGCGCTAGAAAGCAGCGATCGTGCCGTACGTGTTCAACAAGATCGTGCGACGATATCTGTGTCAGACACGGCAACGAGCGTCGGCTCTCTCGCAGTGAACGACAATCTCCAAGACTATCATCCCGCCGATTACGAACTTGGCTTTTTGCACCTGTATCTAGGACTAAATTACTTACAGAAAAACGATTTAGAAGGGGCACTAGTTGAAGTGCGTCGAGCTAATCAAGTTCAGGAAGCAGCAAGAAAGGCGCGTGAAAAAGAGCTAAAAGCAGTAGAGAAAGACCTTAACAAGCAAGGCATGTCTGCCAATTTAGGCAGTGTGTTAGCGAACTACCCTGATGCTGGTAAAAAACTAAGCGCGGTACAAAATGGTTATCTGTTCTATCTTTCTGGCTTGTTATATGAAGCGTCGCGAGACTTAAACAGTGCTTATGTTGATTACCGACGAGCACTCGCTGTAATGCCAGACAACAAGCAAGTTGTGGAAAGCACCTTATACGCTGCTAAGAAGCTGGGCATGCGTGAAGACTTGCGCATGCTAGAGAAGCGGTATGGCAAAGCACCTTCTGGATTAACTCAGTCACAAGGGCGAGTCATCGTTATTGATGAGCAGGGTGTTGTTGAGGCGATGAAAGGGTGGCGTATTGATTTACCGATTTACGACAGTCGCGATAATGGCGCGATTTATTCGTTGGCGCTTCCTTATTATCAGAACCGAGGTGCTCAACGTTTTAGCGATGTTGTTTTAAATGGTCAGGTATTGCCTTCCAGTACGCTGACTGATGTTAATGCGATGGCGCAAAACGATCTTAATGAACGTCTTACTACAATAGTGATCCGTCAAGCTCTTCGTGTTTGGGCAAAAGATCGAATCCGAAAAGAGGCGGCGAAAAAAGGCGATGATGTGGGCAACATACTTTTCAATGTATGGAACACATTGACCGAACAGCCAGATACAAGAAGTTGGCAAACATTGCCAGCGCAAGTGAAAACGGCTTCAAAAATCGTGAAACCGGGAACACAAAGTTTAAACTTGGGTGATCAAACCTATCAGTTTGAAGTGCCTGCACAGCAGACTACATTGGTATGGGTATCTCGTCAGGGAGCACACTCAACCGTGTGGCATAAACAGCTAGGGAGACTGTAATGAAAGCATGGCTTGTTTGTTTAGCAATGGCTATTGGTTTAGTTGGATGCGCCGAAAACACGGCTGGTATTCGAATTGATGGCCAAACGCAAAAAGTATTTTTTAATGATAACGTTTTAGGTAGTCGCTTATTAGTTGACAACATCACCACCACTTACGTTGATGATCGCCCACGAGGAGTCGTGCAGCTGAGTAGCAATTACAAAGGTGATCAGCACATTCTTTACCGATTTTATTGGTATGACAACAATGGTTTAGAAGTGAATACCAAACCTGGTCCGTGGCGAAAAATGATTGTGCGAGGATTTGAGCAAGTCACGTTATCTGAAGTTACTGTGAATCCAAATGGCACAAAATTCCGTGTGCAAATTAGAGAAGCACAAGACGATTAATCTTAACGGCTCTGCCGAAGCTGCCGCGCTAACGATGCGCTGGTATTGAAAAACTAAGGAACTCTCATGAAAAAAAGTATTATTGCTCTTTTAGGTCTTGCCGTCATTTTAGGTGGCTGTTCTAACAAAGTCTCTTACGGCGATGCGCAAGCAACAGAAACCACGACTATCGATTTTGGCTCAACAGATTTACAAAAAATCGCGGCTGAAATGGTGGATAGCATGATGATGTCGGGCTCTGTAGCAGCAATTACTCGTGACCAACGTCCTATCGTTTTTGTTGAGCGAATTAAGAACAAAACCAGTGAACATATTGACACTGAATCCATTACTGACACGATCTCTACTAAGATGTTGAACTCAGGTAAGTTCCGTTTTGTTGATATGGATCGTGTTGAGTCTGTGCGTGAACAACTTAACTTCCAAAACACGGATGAGCTTGTTAACCAAAGCACAGCTATCCAATTTGGTAAAATGGTTGGTGCTCAATACATGCTTTACGGCAACCTATCTAGCATTGTGAAAAATGCGGGTAGCGATAAAGATGTATACTACAAGATGACCATGCGCCTAATGGACCTAGAAACAGGTTTGATTGAGTGGGCGGATGAAACTGAAATTCGTAAAGCGCAATCTAAGAGCCTATTCGGTCTTTAATCGAACAGGGTGGAGAAGTCATCAATGGCATGGTTTTCTTGGCAACAAGCAAAACAGTTAGATCCGAGTCTTAACGCTCTCGATGGCTTCTTTACGGAGCCTCCGGTAAAAGTACA
This sequence comes from Vibrio sp. 1167, assembly GCF_033340375.1. NCBI lineage: Bacteria > Pseudomonadati > Pseudomonadota > Gammaproteobacteria > Vibrionales > Vibrionaceae > Vibrio > Vibrio sp. 1167. Next base: position 54,700 of record NZ_JAWOWK010000002.1, read on the forward strand.
AACTGTTACCGGGGGGCTCACCAACCGTTGTTGGCGGTTGGAATCTTCTCAAGGCCTTGCATACATCTGGCGACCGACCAGTCATGTCTGCAAGGCTTTTTCAATTTCTCGTCACAGTGAATATCAAGTGCTGAATGCAGTCTCTTCATTGGAAATTGGCCCCAAGCCAGTTTTTATTCATGAGCAAGGGTTGCTGGTGGAATGGATAGAAGGAGAGGCTCTGACGGAGTCAGGCTTAGCACTAAGCAATTTATTATCCATTGCGGCGAAGATTCATCAATATCCGATAAGCGCAATTCCTTTGGTTCCATTTTCATATATTTCTCGCATCGATCATTATTGGCTTGAGCTTGGTGGTCAGTATGTGGGGACGGAGTTTGAGGCTTTGTACATGAAGTGGCGCACGGAACCGAACGTTGCACCTGTTCCGCTGGCCCTATGTCACTTCGATCTGGGATGTTACAACCTAGTGCGAGGAGAGAGTGGGGTGAAAGTCATTGATTGGGAGTATGCCGGGATTGCTGACCCTAGGCTTGATTTGACCTTAACTATTCAGGTCGCGAATTCGCCTGTGGAAGAAGCGGTAAAGCAGTATTGCCAAATTCGAGGTGTCGAAGATGTGTCTCTTTGGCTGAGAGGTGTAAAAGCTTGGCAACCAAGAACCTTGGTGATGGCGATGCTCTGGTATCTACTTGCCTATAAATTGTGGGGAGATGAACAATACTTAAACAGTGCGTATGAGTTGAAAGGCTCATTGTGTATGGAAGATCACTGTTTTGAGAACTCGTGATATTTTCCCCTTTAACAGTAAGGAAATAGTGGTAGTTTTAATAAAAGTACCAGATACACACAGGGAGAGGTACACATGATTATTTACTTACACGGCTTTGACAGTACAAGCCCGGGTAACCACGAAAAAGTTCTTCAACTGCAATTTATCGACGACGACGTTCGTTTTATCAATTACAGCACCCTTCACCCAAAGCACGACATGCAACACTTGTTAAAAGAAGTGTCTAAAGTTATCGATCAATCTGATGACCCAAACCCGTTAATCTGCGGGGTTGGTTTAGGTGGTTACTGGTCTGAGCGAATTGGTTTTCTATGCGGTATCAAGCAAGTGATGTTCAACCCGAACTTGCACCCAGAAAAAACGATGGCTGGTCGAATCGATCGTCCAGAAGAGTACGAAGATATCGCAACAAAATGTGTTGATCAGTTCCGAGCGAAAAATCAAGCTCACTGCTTAGTGATTCTCTCTAAAGATGATGAAGTGCATGACAATTCGAAAACGGCAGCTGAGCTAGAAAAACACTATCAAATCATTTGGGATGAAACTCAGTCTCATAAGTTCAAAAAAATCTCTCATCATTTACAAGCGATAAAGGCATTTAAAAATACTTATTAATGTTGAGTGTAGACAGTAAAGCGGCGTTTTTATCGGCTGCTTTGCTGCGATTCCTTCTCTTGAGTGTGCCGAGCCACTGTCTCTTTGAAAGGCACATTTTCTTGGTTTAACGCTTTGAATATTGTGTTCTCCTTACCGTTTTCTTACTTCCCTCCTATGTAGCACGAACACCTTGTTGTAGAGTAGTCGAAAAGTAGTCAATCCGTACTCGTTACACGGATTTTGGTTGCCTTCAAAGTTGGTCTCTATATAATGAACCGGACTAAAATAATTTGATAAATATCAAAAAAAATTGAGAGCGAGTAATAAACTTGCCCAAAAACTTCTGGCGTAGTATGCGTACCAGATAAACATGCCAAACCCTGACAAGTCATTGATAGATAAAGAATCAAAGTGGGTGGTAGTTTTTTAATCCAAGTAATTGAGACACCTCTAAGAACCAAGAATTCATCGGTTGGATGGATGCCACAAATGTTTGTGAGTCATGCATCGAGCTGAACCCCATATATTCATTTTTGTAGAGGAAAATCATTGTGACACGCATTATCGTTGTAGGCGGCGGTGCAGGTGGTCTTGAGTTGGCAACTAAGCTTGGTCGAACTCTAGGTCGCAAAAACCGTGCGCGAATTACGCTAGTCGATCGAAAAGCGAGCCACTTGTGGAAGCCATTATTGCATGAGGTTGCTACAGGTTCTTTGGACGAAGGAGTAGATGCACTGAGCTATCGAGCTCATGCAAAAAACCACAGCTTCGACTTCCAAATGGGTAGTCTTCAAGACATCGACCGTGAACGTAAAGTGATCATCTTAAGTGAGCTTAAAGACGAACACGGTGAACTTCTTATGCCAAGCCGTGAGCTAGAATACGACATTCTAGTGATGGCGATTGGCTCGACATCAAACGACTTCAACACGCCTGGCGTTCGTGAAAACTGTATTTTCCTAGACAGCCCTGAGCAAGCACACCGTTTCCGTACAGAAATGAACAACGAGTTCCTAAAGCTGCACGCGAAAAACGGTAACGGTACGGTCGATATTGCGATTGTTGGTGCTGGTGCAACTGGCGTTGAACTATCAGCTGAGTTACATAATGCTGTTAAAGAGCTGCGCACTTATGGCTTCGGTGATCTTGATTCTAGCAAGTTGAACGTCAATCTGATTGAAGCAGGTGAGCGTATTTTACCAGCGTTACCTCCACGTATTTCTTCTGCTGCTCATCAAGAGTTGGTGAAGTTGGGCGTAAACGTGCGCACCGCCACTATGGTGACTAAAGCTGAAAAAGATGGCCTTACTACAAAAGATGGTGAGAAGATCCCAGCTCAAATCATGGTTTGGGCTGCGGGTATCAAAGCTCCAGACTTTATTAAAGATATCGCTGGCTTAGAAACGAACCGTATCAATCAGCTTGTAGTGAAAAACACACTACAGACAACACGAGATGATGACATCTTTGTTATTGGTGACTTAGCACAATGCACCCAGTCTGACGGTTCGTTCGTGCCGCCACGCGCTCAAGCTGCACACCAAATGGCAAGCCAGGCATTTAGTAACATCGTCGCGAAGATCAACGGGCGCGAGTTGAAAGACTATGTATATAAAGATCACGGTTCATTAGTGTCTCTAAGTCGCTTCTCAACCGTTGGTAGTCTGATGGGGAACCTAACTAAAGGGTCGATGATGGTAGAAGGCCGTATTGCTCGTGTCGTTTACATCTCATTGTATCGCATGCACCTAATGGCGTTGCACGGTGTATTCAAAACCGGTCTGATGATGCTCGTCGGCCGCATTAATCGCGTGCTGCGTCCAAACCTTAAGCTGCACTAAGGTTTTAAATCCACTCTGTGTGGATGTGTTGTATCTTAAAAAATGCAGAAGCCACCGCAAGTCGGTGGCTTTTTGTTTATGTTAGATCTGTCGGTAAAAGTGAGTACACAACGCCATCTTTAGGCTTACCATGAAAAATAAACCGGTTTCTGGCGATGGCTTCTTTTTGTGCACCGACGGACTCAATTAAGGCTTGGCTAGCTTCGTTGTCGGGGTCACAAACAATCTCTAGTCGAGTTAAACTTAGCTTTGCGAAGCAGAATTCTGCTAAGGCTTTAACGGCTTCTTGGGCATAGCCTTGCCGTTGATAGCGGTCGGCAACCCAGTAACCAATACTCGCCATATTAAACGTATGATATAACTCATTAACCGCTGCCATTCCAACCAAAGTGTTACTTTGCCGCTCATAGATACCGAAACCAAAAGCCTCAGTTTTGACCCAGTTAAGACGGGTTGCCAACAGAAAGTCCTGCGCGGTTTTCAATGTGACGTTTTTATCACACCAGTCAAGCCATTGGTGCAGCGAAGGGGATTCTGCAAGTAATCGTTGTAGTGAATGTGCTTCTTCAGCAGGGATGAGCTTGAGCGCTAAGCGGGGCGCAATGATTTCAAAGTCTGGACTCATGAACTAATACGACTTCCATGTTGAGTGTAAGTAAATTGAAAGCTGTCTATTTATACTTGAACGCAGCTATTTTCCTTGCTCTGCGTTGGTTAGGAATAACTGAGGTATAGCAGATAAAAACAAAGCGCAGCTTTGCTGCGCTTTGTCGAACCGCTCGTGCTTATCGAACCCGACGAACTTGAATGATCATACCCATCAACGGGTTATCTAGGTAATGAGTCTCGCTGCTACGCATACGACGTTTTTGATCCATTCGATAACTCTTCAGGAATTTCTCTTCGGTTACTGTCGGCGATATTTCTGCCAAGTTACCTACTTGGACGTTACCATCTACTTCACCTAAGTCATCCGCCAATTGCTCAGTTGAGGTTGGTTCAAAACGCACCTCTCTAACACTTGGTTCGCGCAGATCTAGTGTTGTTTCGGCGAAGAGGTAATGCTGTACGTATATTTGGAATCGACCATCTAGTTCATATAAAGGACCATTGACCGTCTCTTCACTGTAACCGTCGCTGGAAAATGTTTGATTGCCATTGATTGGGCGGCCATCTGCTTGATAAGAATCAGAGAAATCTCGCCCGCCAACGATGCGGAAAATTGGGGCGCTAGATTTACCTCGGTCACCTTGACGCCAGGCTACGTGTTTAAGCACTTTAAAGCCGGCATGATTATTTAGTGCCGCTTCTTGCGCGTTGAGACGGAAAGAAGAACTTGGCAAAAGTGTCACGCCTTTAGAGCGGCGGTAGGATTCACTCTCTAGGCTACCGACATTTTCCATATCGATTTTTGGCAGTTGATTCGGCCAAGATTCTGTTGTGCTTTCAGCGTCGACTGCTCGCTTGAAAATGATCACTTCAATATCAAATTGGCGCTGTGCCCAAGAGGGCATTGAGACACATAGAAGCAATAACGGGATCAGTATTCTCATTCGACTATTAGCTCGTTGGTAATAAATTCTGTTTAAAATCATTCAGTAAGTCTTGAACAAACTGAATGCGTTTACGTCGGTCCACCAATGGTACGCTAAACTTGAACTTAGTTGGACCTTCCATTGCAAATTTTTGCGGCTGTGATTGCAGCAGTTTAACTAAATACGCTGGATTTATGTCAGCATCAGGGTAAAACTCGATAAATCCACCTTTATCATGGGCTTCTATCTTTTTCGCTTTTAAACTACCAGCCGAAATTTTCAATTCTGAGACGGCAAGTAAGTTCTTTGTTGCGTCTGGAAGCAAACCAAAGCGATCAATCAGCTCCACTTTTAGCTCTGATAGTTCATCACTGCTTGTGACACTCGCAATGCGTTTGTACATCGACAGTCGTGTGTTTACATCCGGAATGTAATCATCTGGTAAGAGCGCTGGGATTCGCATTTCCACTTCAGTTTGCTCACGAAGCAGCTCATCCAAAGATGGCTCCTTGCCTTCTTTTAATGCTTGCACTGCTTGTTCCAGCATTTCCATATAAAGTGTAAAACCAACGGATTGAATTTGCCCACTTTGCTCATCACCAAGCAGCTCACCAGCACCACGGATTTCTAAATCGTGGGTTGCTAACGTAAAGCCAGCACCTAAGTCTTCCAGTGAAGCAATCGCATCAAGACGCTTGATGGCATCTTTGGTCATGGCTTTTGGATGTGGCGTTAATAAGTAAGCATAGGCCTGATGGTGTGAACGTCCAACACGGCCACGTAATTGATGCAACTGCGCCAAGCCAAGATTGTCCGCACGATCCATGATTATGGTATTTGCCGTTGGTACGTCGATACCGGTTTCGATGATGGTTGTACACACCAACACATTAAAGCGCTGATGGTAGAAGTCATTCATGATTCGCTCAAGTTCGCGCTCGCGCATTTGACCATGAGCCACGGTAATGCGTGCCTCTGGGATGAGTTTCTGTAAGTCTTCTGCCGTTTTTTCAATGGTTTCAACCTGATTGTGCAGGAAGTAAACCTGACCACCACGCATAATTTCACGCAGTACCGCTTCACGGACCACTGGCTCTTCTTTTTGTCGAACAAAGGTTTTAATGGCTAAACGGCGTGCAGGAGGTGTCGCGATGATCGACAGGTCTCGCATGCCACTCATTGCCATATTCAGTGTGCGTGGAATTGGTGTTGCGGTGAGGGTAAGAATGTCCACATCCGCACGCATTGCTTTGACTTTTTCTTTTTGACGAACCCCAAAGCGGTGTTCCTCATCAACGATCAACAAACCTAAATCTTTGAATTTAATGTCGCTCGAAAGCAGCTTATGCGTACCAACGACAATATCGACTTTACCATCGGCAACGTCTTGCAGAATGACTTTTTGTTCTTTGGCAGATTTAAAACGAGACAGTACTTCAACTCGGATTGGTAAGTTGGCAAAACGGTCACGGAAGTTTTCGAAATGCTGCTGAGCAAGCAAGGTTGTTGGTACGAGTACGGCGACCTGTTTACTGTTATCCGTTGCGACAAATGCTGCGCGCATAGCGACTTCCGTTTTACCAAAGCCCACGTCACCACACACTAAGCGATCCATCGCTTTTGCCTGGCACATGTCTGACAAGACGGCATTGATGGCCATCGCTTGGTCATCTGTTTCTTCAAACGGGAATGTTGCTTTAAATGTTGCGTATTGCCCACGATCTAGCTCAAATTTGAAGCCAGGTTTTAATTCTCGTTTAGCATACACATCCAGCAATTCTGCCGCGACATCACGCACTTTTTCTGCCGCTTTACGACGTGCTTTTGCCCACGCTTCACCACCTAATTTATGCAGTGGCGCACTCTCTTCAGCGCCGCCAGAATAACGGCTGATAAGATTCAGTGATGAAACTGGCACGTAGAGCTTGGCATCGTTTTGATACTCAAGAGTGACGTATTCCGTTTTCATACCACCGGCTTCAAGTGTTTGTAAACCGATGTAGCGGCCAATACCGTGATCAATATGAACCACAGGTTGACCGGGTTTTAGTTCCGCAAGATGGCGAATAACGGTGTCACTGTTGACGGCTTTTTTATCTTTGCGGCGTCGCTGGATAACACGGTCACCGAGTAGATCACTTTCGCAGATCAGAGCGAAGTTCAGCTCTTCGTGAATGAAACCATGCTCTGCTGCGCCTAAGATCAAGCTGAATCGATCACCCGAGTCTAGAGCTTGGTAAAGTGAGCCATGTACGACTGGCCGAACTTTGATGCCTTGCAACAGCTCCGTTAGTGCTTCACGACGACCTTCTGACTCTACCGAGAAAACGATTTTTCCGCTGAATTGCTCACTAAACTGACGAAGGCGCGAGAGCGGCTCTTTATTTTGTTGCTGAACGCCAAGCTCGGCTAACGATTGTACGGGTAGGTTTTGACGACCGGCACGCTTAACCACTTTATCTAGGCTCAATTGAGCGATAGGGAGCTGTTTTAGTTGACTGAAAAGTTCGTCTTTTTTCAACCAAAGCTGTTCAGGAGTCAAAAGAGGACGCAACGGATCAACTTTTTTCTGGTCGTATCGATATTCGACATCGGTTAAGAAAGTATCGACCGCAGATTCGATATCACCATATGTGATGACTTGAGAGTCTTCTGGCAAATATTCAAATAAAGTCTCGGTATGGTCAAAAAACAGCGGCTGCCAATACTCAATACCAGCGGGCCACGTGCCTTTGGTCACTTGCATGTAGATTGATTCAGGCTCGCGGCGTGCGTCGAACTGGGTGCGCCAACGTGTACGGAAATCTTCAATCGCTTCTTTAGTGGTTGGGAACTCATGTGCAGGCAGCAATTGGATTTGCTGAATATCGTCGATAGAGCGTTGGTTCTCTGGATCAAACGTGCGAATGGTATCTATTTCATCATCAAAGAAGTCGATGCGGTACGGGTCATTGCTGCCCATAGGAAAGAGATCCAGAATAGACCCACGACTTGCATATTCACCTGGTCCAAATACTTGATCTACATGGCGGTAGCCAGAATTTTCAAGTTGTACACGTAACTTCTCTAGCGAGAGCCGATCACCAGTTTTCACCATTAAAGTGTGTTGCAACAGAAAATCACGTGGCGATTGGCGTTGCAATACTGTACTGACCGGGACGATGGTTATGCCATCACGTTGACTTGGCAGTTGGTATAGGCGTGCGATACGTTCAGAGATGATTTCTTGATGCGGAGAAAAGTTATCGTAAGGCAGCGTTTCCCAGTCGGGGAACAGGCTTACCGTTTGGTCGGTGAATTGCTCAATCTCTGCCTGAAGCTTTAAAGCGATTTGCGGGTCAGGCACAACGAGTAGCGAGTGACTCGAATGCTGCTTGGCTAGCTCTGCAATGGCTAGAGGTAGAGCTGCGCCCGGCAAATTACCTAGCTGTTTTTTGTCGCCACGCTCTGAAGGGTTGGTGACGGAAAGAATCGTTGCTTTTGTCATAGGAATTATTTTTTATCTCGCTCCATCGAGCGCTGACGTAAAAGTTTTTGTTGTTGATACAGTGCCGCCTTTATCAGTAAATCTTGATCAGATTCTCGGAGCATCTTGTATCTAAGCGTGATAATGAAATCTTGCTCTGAAGCATCACATTCTTCTACTTGAGCGTAACAGTAAATCGCCGCAGCAGGGTGATCGAGGAACAGTTTAACACGAACGAGTTGTTGAGTAGTTAACGCTGTATCTGAGCGGAAACTGAGTTGACTAGCACCAAACTGCGTCGTTTGATATCGAATGGAGGCGTCATCTTGTTGTGAAAGCATAAAGCTCAACAAGAGGTTAAGTTTCGCGTTTTGCGTATCAAGCAAGTTGATCACATGCTTTAACTCTTTGTTTTTCAGCTCTAGACGCGCGTTGTCTGCCAACATATCTAAGTGACTAAATTCACTGGCGACAATAAATGGTGCTGGAATTTCGGAGGCAAATGTTTCTTCATCTGGCAAAGCAAAGTCCGCACTCAACGTTTCGACGTTGATGGTGAGGTTATGATGGACGGTAAAGTATTCTTGCTCTGTCATATAGTCGATCCTTTTGCCAGTGAGCGCTCCCTGTTCACTCAACAAACAAAGAGAAATAGGGCACTGATTATCGCTAACTGAATGAAGTTATCAAGTTTAGCTGATTTGTCCTTGAACTTTTTGCCCTAAATACAGACTTATTGCATGTCGTTGACAAATTTAGCGATTCTCTTGTCTTCTTAATGAGAAGAGTAAGGTAAGATAATCCGCTAAAGCTTTATATCAAAACAACCAGTTGGTTTGTCTTATATGTATCATCCTATCTCATTGTTTATTGGCTTAAGGTATCTTCGGGGACGCTCTGGAGATAGGTTCAGCCGATTTGTTTCTTATATGTCGACGGCGGGTATTACGATCGGTGTAATGGCGTTGGTGACGGTTCTTTCTGTGATGAACGGGTTTGAATCGCAGTTAAAAGAACGCATTTTAGGTGTGCTACCTCATGCCGTTGTTTCGCAACACGATGGAAAAACGCCTATGACCGAGTCTGCCCCTCCATTTGTTCAAGCGATGTCGAGTGAATCTCAGCCGGAGCCTATCGTTAGAGGAGAGGCTGTTATTCAGAGTTCTGCACAGCTGACGGCTGGTTACCTCATCGGTATTGAACCTAAGAAAGGCGATCCGATTAGCAACCATTTGATTGCCGGACGATTATCGTCACTTCAAGCAGGTGACTACAATGTATTTTTGGGTCACAGTTTGGCGCGTTCACTAAAGGTCTCAATCGGGGATAAAGTGCGCTTGATGGTGACCAACGCAACGCAGTTTACCCCACTTGGCCGTATTCCTAGCCAGCGAAACTTTACTGTCTCAGGCATTTTCAATACGGGATCGGACGTTGATGGTCAATTAATGATTGTGAACATGACGGATGCATCTAAGCTGATGCGTTTCCCTAAAGACACGGTTTCTGGTTGGCGTGTCTTTTTCTCTGACCCATTTATGGTGACGGATTTTGCTGACCAACCCATGCCTGATGGATGGGAATGGAGTGATTGGCGCGAACAGCGTGGTGAGCTTTTCCAAGCGGTGAAAATGGAAAAGAACATGATGGGACTTATGCTAGGTCTAATTGTGGGTGTCGCTGCATTCAATATTATCTCCGCTTTAATCATGGTGGTAATGGAGAAGCAATCAGAAGTCGCAATATTGAAAACTCAAGGCATGACTCAATCTCAAGTGATGACCATTTTCATGGTGCAAGGTGCAAGCAGTGGTGTAATTGGCGCGATTGTTGGTGGCGCTGCGGGCGTGATCTTGTCACTTAATCTAAATGCGATTCTTGAATCTGCTGGTGTGGCGCTATTCAGCTTTGGTGGTCATCTACCCATCTTGATTGATTCACTGCAAATTCTTTTAGTGGTGGTATTGGCGATTGCTCTTAGCCTTGCTGCTACGCTTTATCCTTCTTATCGAGCATCTTCTGTTAAACCTGCTGAGGCACTTCGCTATGAATAAGCTATTAGAATGTCGTGATATTCGTAAAGTCTACCGAGAGGGTTCGTTAGATACGGAAGTGTTGAAAGGCGTAAGTTTCGATATCGACAAAGGGGAGTTGGTTTCTATTGTTGGCTCTTCTGGTTCGGGAAAAAGTACCTTATTGCATATTTTAGGTGCGTTAGATGACGCAACTCATGGTGAAGTTGATTTTCTAGGGCAAAACCTATCAGCTTTGAGCTCGAACAAACAGGCGGCATTACGCAACAAGCACCTTGGTTTTGTATACCAGTTTCATCACTTGTTGGCTGACTTTACTGCGCTTGAAAATGTGGCGATGCCACTGATGATTGGCGGTGCTAAAGTAGCGGATGCAAAACAGGCGGCTAAAGCGCTGTTAGATAAAGTTGGTTTGAGTCATCGGATGCAACATAGACCCTCCGAGTTATCGGGCGGTGAGCGTCAGCGTGTTGCGATTGCGCGTGCATTGGTGAATAAACCTGATCTGGTCTTGGCTGATGAACCTACGGGGAACTTAGATCACAATACGGCACTGTCTATCTATGATTTGATGCGCGAGCTCAATAAAGAGTCAAACATTGCATTTTTGGTTGTCACGCATGACAAAGAGCTGGCAGCAAAAATGGATCGTCAAATGCACATGCAAGATGGTTTGCTCGTAGATCGTTTTGTGACTGATACAGCACCTGCGGAGGGCTAGTTTTGTTTACCTCTTTAGCTTTGATGATTGGTGGTCGCTTCAGTCGAGCGAAAAAGCGCAACAAGATGGTGTCTTTCATATCGCTTTCTTCGACCATTGGTATTGCGGTTGGCGTTGCTGTGATCATTATCGGTTTGTCTGCAATGAATGGCTTTGAGCGCGAGCTGCAATCGCGTGTGTTGTCTGTGATCCCACACGGCGAGTTAGAAGGTGTTAATGGACCACTTCATGACTACACCAAAACGATGAATCAAGCTCTAAAACATGAACATGTTGTTGCGGCAGCACCGTACGTTCGTTTTACGGGCTTGGCAGAAAAAGGCAGTAAGCTAAAAGCGATAGAAGTTCGTGGTGTAGAGCCTACTTTCGAGCAAGCGGTGTCGAGCTTATCGAATTTTATTGACCAAGAAGCTTGGCAAAACTTTTATGCCGGTCAGCAGCAAGTGATCTTAGGCCGAGGTGTAGCAAACGAGCTAAATGTCGCCGTGGGGGATTACGTTACGTTGATGATTCCGCAAACAGGCGGCGCAAATAAAGTGCAGGCTCCTAAGCGTGTGCGCGTGAAGGTGTCAGGGTTCTTAACGTTGAATGGCCAAATCGACCACTCTCTAGCGTTAGTACCATTAGCGGATGCTCAGCAATACGCGAGGTTAGGGGAAGGGGTCACTGGCATCTCACTAAAAACGGACGATGTTCTCAATGCGCCTTCTATTGTTCGCGAGGTTGGTAGCATGGTTGATGTTTACGTGTATTTGAAAAGCTGGCAGCAAAAGTTTGGTTTTTTGTATCGCGATATTCAGCTCGTGCGCACCATTATGTACTTGGTGATGGTACTGGTGATTGGCGTGGCATGTTTTAATATTGTGTCTACGTTGATGATGGCAGTGAAAGACCGAGCGGCGGAAATTGCAATTTTGCGAACAATGGGAGCAAAAGATAGCCTAATCAAACGGATCTTTGTTTGGCAAGGTGTATTCTCTGGTGTATTTGGTAGTCTCGTCGGCAGTGTTATCGGTGTCTTAGTAGCGTTAAACCTGACTCCGTTAATTAAAGGGCTAGAGAGCTTAATCGGTCATCAGTTTTTATCGGGTGATATTTACTTTGTTGACTTCTTACCATCACAACTACACTGGCCAGATGTCGCATTGGTGTCAGTGACGGCGATAGTGCTTAGTTTACTTGCGACGTGGTATCCTGCTTCTCGTGCCGCAAGGTTGAATCCGGCGGCTGTACTGAGTTCTAAATAGCTGATTATTTTACAATATGCGAAAAACAAAAAGGACCGAATTCGGTCCTTTTTTGTATTTATCCGACTTGAGTAACATCGCGTTTCATTCTAACTGTTAGATGCCCCTCAACTGATAGCTCAAATGCTGATTTTTACGCAGAAAGGTCTTATCTTATTTTGCGTTTTTGCCAGCTCCGTACCACCGAGTAGCGCCAAAGCCCTCGAATTCCGAAGTAGCCAATAATCGCGGATACAACCCCACAAATTGCGCAGCCCAATAGAAATGGAGGTCCAATGGTGCTCATTTGCTGCATGATGAATTCCCACGATAGTTCAAAGTGAAAAGGTTGCGGGGGAAGACGCATCACTAGAGCACCTAGCTTGTACGCAAAGTAAAATAGCACAGGCATAGTGATAGGATTGCTGATCCATACCAAAGCGACGGAGAGGGGCAGATTGACACCCAACATAATGGCCAAACCAGCGGCCATGATCATTTGGCTCGGCAGCGGAACAAAAGCCATAAATAACCCGACAGCAAAAGCCCCTGATGCCGAGCGGCGGTTTAAGCACCACAAGTTTGGGTTGTACAACACATTGCCGAAGACCTTCAATGCTTTTTGGCGTTTGATCAATTCATGATCTGGCATGAAGCGTTTTATCAGCTTTCTAGGCATAGGACAGCATGACTCTCTCAGAAAAAAGTTGGACCTTGGCGTTATTTGTAGCGAGCGTAATCTCGTCAGCTTGGTGGCCGACAATACCAGATTGGCGTTGGTTGCTGCTGGGAATAATAACCACTGGCTCAATAATCAAATTACGTCGTGGCTTAATTAGCATAGGCGCAATTGCGGGCTTTATGGTTGTCATCGTCCACGGCAATGTATTGGAGTCTCAGAGACAAGCCCTTTTTCAAGCAGGGGAGAATATTACCATAATTGGTAAAGTTGACAGCCCTTTTACGCAAATAAGTCACGGTTATGAAGGTATTGTCGCTATAGAAGCGGTAAATTCTCAAACTCTGTTACCTTTTCTTAAACCTAAAATCCGTCTTATTACGCCTTTTCCACTCGATGTTAACAGTGAGTTTACGACATCCATCTCGTTAAAGCCGATTACAGGTCTACGCAACGAAGCTGGCTTTGATGCTGAAAAGCACGCGATGGGTAAAAATATTATCGCCCGAGCGGTTGTTAACAAAGATGCTAAGTGGATTGTTCGTTCTAATGTATCTCTGCGTCAATCCATTATTGCCGATGTCGCTGATGATGTGTCTTCCCTTCATCATTTCTCGTTAATAAGTGCGTTAGTTTTTGCTGACCGTTCTTGGTTGTCTAAGGAAGATTGGCAAGCGCTCAGGGACAGTGGTTTACTGCATTTGGTCTCCATTTCTGGTTTACATATTGGTATGGCGTTTACTTTTGGGCTAGTCGTGGGCAGTACCGTTCGTTATCTATTACCCCAATACCAGTTGTTACCTAGCTTATATGGGCTGATCTTCGCTGTTGCCTACGCTTGGTTAGCGGATTTCTCTCTGCCTACTACGCGAGCAGTGTCGGTATGCGTTGTTTACGTTCTCCTGAAGTATACTCTGGTGCACTGGACTTCTTGGCGAGTTCTTTTGCTTGCAGTATCTCTACAACTGCTTGTCCAACCTTTTGCATCCTACAGTATGAGCTTTTGGTTATCGTACCTCTCCGTTTGTGCGGTATTGTTCGCAATTAATTTGATTCGACATCAAAGGGGAGGTTGGAAAGCGCGATTAAAAGCGTTATTGCTTACTCAATTGATGTTGAGCGCTTTAATCGTACCTGTTAGTGGCCATTTCTTCTCCGGTTTTAGTTTGTCCTCAATAGCCTACAACTTGGTATTTATTCCTTGGTTCGGATTTATCGTTGTACCTTTGATGTTTCTAGCCCTGTTCTCATCTTTGTTTCTTGAAATGATAGCGAAGCCTCTGTGGCATTTGGTGGACTGGTCATTACAGCCATTGAGCACGTCAATACAGTACGCAGTAGGTTCTTGGCAACCCATTAGCATGGAAATGACAATGCTGGTTATGGTGATAGTGGTTTGCTTAATATTTCAACGGTTCATGTCTCAGTACGCGTGGTATTTGTTACTCGGCATCGTTATTAGTATCAAGTTTGCAGCGGAGTATGAACCGCATTGGCGTATCGATGTATTAGATGTAGGTCATGGCCTTGCAGTGGTTGTAGAAAAAGACGACAAGGTGTTGCTGTATGACACTGGTAAAGCATGGCAAAGCGGCAGTATCGCAGAGCAGGTCGTCACTCCGGTTTTGCATCAACGAGGTTATGAAAGCATAGATACACTGATTCTAAGCCATTCCGATAATGATCACGCAGGCGGCCGCTTTTTCATTGAAGATGCCTTTTCTCCACAGCGTAAACTTAGTAGTCAATTCTTTATCGAATATGAGCCTTGCACTAGAGGCGACCAATGGAAATGGCAAGGATTAAACATGGAAGTGCTCTGGCCTCCTGCACTTGTTCAACGTGCGTATAATCCGCACTCCTGTGTATTACGACTTACTGACCCTATTTCTAACTTTAGTATGCTTTTTACTGGTGATATTGAGGCCATTAGCGAGTGGATTTTGCTTAGAGAACCCGGAAAGTTACAAAGCGATGTGATGCTAGTCCCTCACCACGGGAGTAAAAGTTCATCGAATCCTCGATTTATCGAGGCGGTGAGCCCGAGTGTGGCGGTTGCTTCTTTAGCAAAAAACAATCGATGGGGAATGCCAGCGGAAAATGTCGTTGCTTCATACCGAAAGCTTGGCGTTACTTGGCTTGATACTGGTGAGGGTGGTCAGGTAAGCTTCTTTATTCACCGTGATAATTGGCGCTCAGAAACCAAACGTAGCGATACATTTGAGCCTTGGTATAGGCAGATGCTGCGTAAGGGAGTAGAATGAGAGTCTTAATGTAAGAAAATAAAGCACTTCTATGTCGATAAATACTGATGAAACGACTTGGCAGACGTTTAAGCGTCTATGGCAATTTATTCGCCTTTATAAGTCAGGTCTTGTCGTTGCAGTCATTGCATTAGTTATTAATGCTATATCAGATACCTATATGATTTCCCTGCTAAAACCACTACTCGATGAAGGTTTTGGGAACGCTGAATCTGATTTTTTACGCACGCTTCCATTGATTATTTTTGCCATGATGTTCATCCGTGGCATAAGTGGATTTGTCTCCACCTACTGTTTGAGCTGGGTATCTGGCAACGTAGTTATGCAAGTCCGTCGCATGGTGTTCAATCACTTTATGCATATGCCAGTGTCTTACTTTGATAAGGAAAAGACGGGCAACTTATTGTCGCGTATAACCTACGACTCAGAGCAAGTATCAGCGGCAACTAGCCAAGCGTTGGTGAGCATTGTGCGTGAAGGCGCAAGTATCATTGGTCTGTTAGTCTTGATGTTTTACAACAGCTGGCAATTGTCGCTAGTGCTGTTTGCTGTTGCTCCCGTTGTGGCATGGGGTATTGGTGTTGTTTCTAAACGTTTTAGAAAAATATCCAAAAATATGCAGACCATGATGGGTAACGTAACTGCATCAGCAGAGCAGATGCTGAAAGGCCATAAAGTTGTGTTGAGCTATGGCGGCCAAGACATCGAACGTAAACGATTTGAAAAAGTCAGCAACCAAATGCGTCAACAAAGCATGAAGTTGGTGACGGCTCAAGCGGCGGCTAACCCTATCATCCAAATGATTGCATCACTTGCAATTGTTGCCGTTCTTTATTTAGCAAGTATTGATTCGATTAAAGAGCAACTGACTCCAGGTACATTTACTGTTGTGTTCTCTGCAATGTTTGGTCTGATGCGCCCACTTAAAGCGCTGACTAACGTTACTTCTCAGTTCCAACGTGGTATGGCCGCGAGCCAAACGCTCTTCGCGTTAATTGACCTCGAGCCTGAGAAAAACGAAGGTAAGTTGACAGTTGAACGCGCAAATGGCGATGTTTCAGTTAAAAACGTAAGCTTTACTTACACTGGTGCAGAAAAACCAGCATTGGAAAATGTCAGCTTCGATATTCCAAGAGGAAAAACGGTGGCGCTAGTTGGCCGTTCTGGCTCAGGTAAAAGTACCATCGCGAACTTGTTCAACCGCTTCTATGATGTTGACAGTGGATCTATCACATTAGATGGGCATGATATTCGTGATTACGAGCTAAAGAATTTACGTCAGCAATTTGCACTAGTATCGCAAAATGTTCATTTGTTTAATGACACGATAGCAAACAATATTGCGTACGCAACGGATGGCCAATACGAGCGCAGTGATATCGAGAAAGCGGCAACACTCGCGCATGCGATGGAGTTCATCGGCAAAATGGATGATGGACTTGATACCATGATTGGTGAAAATGGTGCTAGCTTGTCTGGTGGTCAACGCCAACGTGTTGCGATTGCGCGAGCTCTATTGCGTGATGCTCCAGTGCTGATTCTTGATGAGGCAACTTCGGCTTTGGATACCGAATCCGAGCGAGCTATTCAAGCTGCACTTGATGAGCTGCAAAAAGACAAAACGGTACTTGTAATAGCGCACCGCTTATCCACAATTGAGAAAGCCGATGAAATTCTTGTGGTTGATGATGGTGCCATCATTGAACGTGGCAACCACGCTGAGCTTATTGAGAAAAATGGTGCGTATGCACAATTGCACCGTATTCAGTTTGGTGAATAAGCGCGGTGATTGAAAAAATCTGGTTTGAAAGCCATCCAATAAAATATCTCTTGTGGCCGCTTTTGTGGCCACTGAGTTTATTATTTGGAGCGATAAGCAAGTCAAAGCGAAAGCAATACCAAACTGGCCGCAAGCAAGCTTATAATGCGCCTATACCTGTTGTTGTGGTTGGCAATATCACTGCTGGTGGCAATGGTAAAACACCAGTTGTTGTGTGGCTTGTTGAGCAACTACAGCAAATGGGCTTTAAGCCGGGGGTTGTTTCTCGTGGTTATGGGGCAAAGGCTCCTGCCTATCCGTTAGTGCTAAAAGAAGATACGCCAGCGAAGCATTGTGGCGATGAACCTAAGTTGATTCATCGCCGTACAGGAGCACCTGTTGCGGTAGATCCTGTGCGTTCAAATGCAGTGAAAGCACTGCTAGATTTGGATGTGGATATCATAATTACGGATGATGGATTACAACATTATGCGTTAGGCCGTGATATTGAGTTAGTGATTGTGGATGGGAATCGCCGGTTTGGGAATGAAAGCCTGATTCCATTAGGTCCTTTACGTGAAGGTATTGAGCGACTTAAAGAAGTCGACTTTATCATCACCAATGGCGGTCAAGCGCATACGGGCGAAATCGCAATGGCTTTAGCACCCTCTAAAGCTATTAATCTTAAGACTAAGCAACATGTGGATGTCTCGGAGTTGAAAGATCTCGTCGCATTTGCGGGCATTGGGCATCCTCCGCGTTTTTTTCATACACTAAACTCGATGAGCGCAGATGTTAAAGTCACAAAAGGTTTTGCTGACCATCAAGACTTTGATCAACAAGAATTAGAAGCATTGGCTCAACAAGGGACCAATGTGATTATGACCGAGAAAGATGCCGTCAAGTGCAGCCATTATGCGCAAGATAATTGGTGGTATCTGCCTGTATCTGCCCAGTTTGAGTCAAACGATGCAGAGCAAATTTTAAATAGAATAAAAGAGGTTAAAGCGGCTTATGGATCACCGTCTACTTGAGATTGTAGCTTGCCCTGTTTGCAAAGGTAAGCTGACGTACGATAAAGATAATCAAGAGTTGATCTGCAAATTGGATCGCCTTGCTTACCCGATCAAAGAGGGTATTCCAGTTCTGCTAGAGCCTGAAGCTCGCGCTATGAGCATGGATGAGGGACGCTAATGTCTTTTACGGTTGTCATCCCTTCGCGCTACGCATCGAGCCGTTTGCCTGGTAAACCGCTAGCGGATATTGGTGGTAAGCCTATGGTTCAGTGGGTTTATGAACAAGCGCTACAAGCGGGTGCGGAAGATGTCATCGTTGCAACTGATGACGAGCGTGTTGCGAAAGCGGTTTCGTCATTTGGTGGTAAAGTTTGTATGACCTCTCCCCAGCACGAATCAGGTACGGAGCGTCTTGCAGAAGTTGTTGAAAAGATGGCTATTCCGTCAGACCACATTATTGTTAATGTGCAAGGGGATGAGCCTTTGATTCCGCCGTCCATCATTCGTCAGGTTGCTGATAACTTATCAGGGTGTGAAGCCCCGATGGCGACGTTAGCTGTAGAAATAGACTCGGAAGAGGAAGTGTTCAACCCGAACGCTGTTAAAGTTGTCGCAGATGAGCAAGGCTATGCGTTGTACTTTAGTCGAGCAACCATCCCTTGGGATCGCGATAACTTTGCTAAACAAGACAAAACCATTGCCAACCCATTAATGCGTCATATTGGTATTTATGCTTATCGAGCTGGTTTCATTAATACGTATGTCAACTGGGCACCAAGTGCATTAGAGCAGATTGAGTGTCTTGAGCAACTGCGAGTGCTTTGGTACGGTGAAAAAATTCATGTGGCGGTAGCGAAAGAAGCACCAGCGGCAGGGGTTGATACGCCCGAAGACCTAGAAGCCGTGCGCGCGATTGTTGCAAAGCAAGCGTAACAAATGCTCATATAGATTTAAGAATAAACAAGGCTCCTGAATTAGGAGCCTTTTTTGTTTTACTCGTATCGCGGTATTAGTTAAATGTTAGTGTCGTATTGGTTCCGTTTAGGGCAGGTCGCTAACACCTCTCGGTGACCGGTGTCTTTCACTTCTTGGAGAATGACATCAAAGCCCCATAATCGGTACACGTGCTTTAGAACTTCTTCGTAACTATCATCAAGTGGGATGCGGTTGTGAGGAACGTACTGCAACGTAAGCGATCGATCACCACGGACATCGACATTAAACACCTGAATGTTTGGCTCAAGATTAGATAAGTTATACTGAGCGGCTAAGGTTTCTCTAATGCGTTTATAACCCATCTCATCGTGTATAGCAGCGACTTCAATAAAGTTCTTATGGTCATCATCGTTGATCGCAAACAGCTTGAAATCACGCATTAATTTCGGAGAAAGGTATTGGCTAATAAAGCTTTCATCTTTGAAATTATGCATCGCGAAATGCACTGCATCTAACCAGTCGGTTCCTGCTAAATCTGGAAACCACTCCTTGTCCTCATCAGTTGGTTCTTCGCAGATACGCTTAATATCTCGGAACATGGCAAAGCCTAACGCGTAGGGGTTAATGCCATTAAAGTAAGGACTGTTATAAGGCGGCTGAGCCACGACACTGGTGTGGCTATGTAAGAACTCTAGAATGAACTTTTCAGACACCAAGCCCTCATCATAAAGATGGTTGAGTATGGTGTAGTGCCAGAACGTTGCCCAGCCTTCATTCATGACTTGCGTTTGTTTTTGCGGATAAAAATACTGACTGATCTTACGGACGATCCGAACAACTTCACGTTGCCATGGCTCTAGCAACGGCGCATGTTTTTCGAAGAAGTAGAGCAAGTTTTCCTGAGGCTCGCTTGGGAATCGCTCTTTAATGTCTTCCTCTTTCGTCTTGGCTGTTGGTACCGTGCGCCAAAGCTCATTAACTTGAGATTGTAGGTATGCTTCGCGTTCTTCTTGTCTTGCTTTTTCCTCTGTAATTGAGATTTTCTCTGGACGCTTGTAGCGGTCTACACCAAAGTTCATTAACGCGTGACAAGAGTCGAGCAGCTTTTCCACTTCTTTTACGCCATATCGTTCTTCACATTCGGCTAAGTACTTTTTGGCGAACAGCAGATAGTCGATAATAGAACTGGCGTCAGTCCACGTTTGGAATAGGTAATTACCTTTGAAAAAAGAGTTATGGCCGTAACACGCGTGCGCTATAACGAGTGCTTGCATTGTTACCGTATTTTCTTCCATCAAATAAGCAATACAAGGGTCGGAGTTAATCACAATCTCGTAGGCTAACCCCATTTGACCATGTTTATAGTTCTGCTCTGTTTGAATGAATTTTTTACCAAATGACCAGTGGTTGTAATTGATTGGCATGCCGATACTTGAGTAGGCATCCATCATCTGTTCTGAAGTAATCACTTCTATTTGGTTAGGGTAAGTGTCTAGGCGATAATGCTCCGCGACACGCTTAATTTCTTTGTGGTATCGCTCTAACAGCTCAAATGTCCAATCTGGTCCATCTGGCAACACTTTACTGTTACGCTTCTTAGGCGCCTCTCCTGAGAGGTTTCTCGTTGCGGTATTCATCGCTAGCCTCCTTACGCCGTTTCTTTTTGGAATAGTTCACGAAAGACTGGGAAAATATCCTCCACAGAGCGAATGTTTTTCATTGCGAAATTAGGAAACTCTTCAGTGAGTTTTTCGTACTCATGCCATAGAGTTTGGTGCGAGCGCCGTGTGATCTCTATGTAAGAGTAGTACTGACAGTTTGGAAGTAATTTGTTCACTAATAGATCCCGGCACCTTGGCGAATCATCTGCCCAGTTGTCACCGTCGGATGCTTGAGCTGCATATATGTTCCACTGACCAATCGGGTATCGCTCTTTTACTATTTCATCCATTAACTTGAGTGCGCTAGATACAATGGTACCCCCGGTTTCTTGTGAGTAGAAAAATTCGTGCTCGTCCACTTCCTTCGCTTGGGTATGGTGGCGGATAAAGACGACTTCGACATTCTCGTAGGTACGAGTTAAGAACAAGTACAAAAGAACATAGAAGCGTTTTGCGATGTCTTTCGTTGCCTGATCCATCGAACCGGATACGTCCATTAGACAGAACATGACCGCTTGGCTCGATGGTACCGGGCGTTTCTCATAGTTCTTGAAGCGTAAGTCGAAGGTATCGATGAACGGCACGCTTTCGATTTTCTTGCGCAGTTCTTCAATTTCAGCCTTCAAGCGGTTCTCTTCAAACTGCTGAGCAGGTTCAATATTTTTGATGCGAGCAAGTTCGTCTTCTAACTCTTTAAGAAGTCGTTTTTTACCGGCAGTCATTGCAGTACGGCGCGCAAGAGATTGTTGCAGAGAACGTACTACGGCGATATTGGAAGGGATACCGGCAGTTTGAAAGCCTGCACGGTGTGTTTTCCATTCAGTGATTTTGGCAATTTGGTTTTTTTCTAGATTAGGCAGCTCGAGATCTTCGAACAAAATATCGAGGTACTCATCTTTTGATATTTGGAATACAAATTCGTCTTGGCCTTCTCCATCTGGACTGGCGTTCCCTTCTCCTGAGCCGCTACCCTGACCGCCACCTTTGGGACGCTCAATTTTATCACCAGTAATAAATTGATCGTTACCGGGATGAACTCGTTCGCGAACACCACCTTTGCCTTGATGAAATATAGGCTCATTGATGTCTTTGTGAGGGATAGAGACGTCTTCGCCCGTTTCCGTATTCGTAATCGAGCGTCGATTCACTGCGTCTGCTACCGACTCTTTTATTTGCTCTTTGTGGCGCTTCAAGAAGCGCTGTCGATTAACAGCGCTCTTGTTCTTGCCATTGAGCCTTCGGTCTATAAATTGCGCCATGAAATAGCCCTCTTCATGTTTCACAAGCGACCTAACTCAATACTGGGTTAGGATGACTTACGTACTCGTAGGTACCACTCAGAAAGTAGGCGAACCTGTTTCTCGGTATAGCCTTTTTCCATCATGCGAGCGACAAAGTCGTCATGCTTCTTCTGATCTTCAGAAGAGGTTTTCGCATTAAATGAGATAACCGGAAGTAGCTCTTCGGTATTGGAGAACATTTTCTTCTCGATTACTGTGCGCAGTTTTTCGTAGCTGGTCCAAACCGGGTTTTGACCATTGTTATTCGCTTTCGCACGAAGCACAAAGTTAACGATTTCGTTTCGGAAATCTTTCGGGTTAGAAATACCAGCTGTTTTTTCGATCTTCTCTAGCTCAGCATTCAGTGAAGAGCGATCAAATAGCTGACCAGTTTCTGGATCTCGGTACTCTTGGTCTTGAATCCAGAAGTCTGCATAGGTGACATATCGGTCGAAGATGTTTTGGCCGTATTCAGAGTAAGACTCAAGATAAGCGGTCTGAATCTCTTTACCGATAAATTCAACGTATCGAGGTACTAGGTAGCCTTTCAAGAACTCGAGATATTTCTCTGCTGTTTCAGCAGGGAACTGTTCGCGCTCAACCTGTTGTTCAATCACATAGAATAGATGTACAGGGTTGGCTGCCACTTCGGTTTGGTCGAAGTTAAATACGCGTGACAAAATCTTAAAGGCAAAACGTGTTGAGAGACCGTTCATGCCTTCATCGACACCAGCATAATCACGATACTCTTGATAGCTTTTTGCCTTTGGATCCGTATCTTTCAGCGTTTCACCGTCGTATACGCGCATCTTAGAGAAGATGGACGAGTTTTCAGGCTCTTTAAGTCGAGAAAGAATACTGAATTGTGCCAGAGTCTCGAGCGTGCTTGGTGAACAAGGGGCTTGAGACAACTCACTGTTTTCGAGAAGTTTTTGGTAGATTTTGACTTCTTCTGAAACACGTAGACAGTAAGGTACTTTCACAATATAAACACGGTCCAAGAACGCTTCATTGTTCTTGTTGTTACGGAAGGTCTGCCACTCAGATTCGTTTGAGTGAGCCAGAATCATACCGTCGAATGGAATCGCAGAAAGGCCTTCTGTACCGTTGAAGTTGCCTTCTTGCGTTGCTGTTAACAGCGGGTGAAGCACTTTGATTGGTGCTTTGAACATCTCAACGAATTCCATTAAACCTTGGTTTGCTTTACACAGCGCACCGGAGTAGCTGTAAGCGTCTGGATCGTCTTGCGAATAGTGTTCAAGCTTACGAATATCGACTTTACCAACCAATGATGAGATATCTTGGTTGTTTTCATCGCCTGGTTCAGTTTTGGCAATACCGATTTGGTCAAGGATAGAAGGGCGTACTTTCACTACTTTAAATTTGGTGATATCACCACCAAACTCGTGAAGACGTTTAGCGGCCCAAGGAGACATGATCGAGCGAAGATAACGGTGCTCGATGCCATATTCTTTTTTCAAAATATCGCCATCTTCTGTGGCTTTGAATAGGCAGAATGGATGGTCATTCACTGGGCTGCGTTCGCCGTTAGCAGTAAGAACATAAATAGGCATCTGTTCCATCAGAGCCTTAAGCTTTTCTGCAAGCGAAGACTTACCGCCACCTACAGGGCCGAGTAAGTAAAGAATCTGCTTACGCTCTTCTAGGCCTTGCGCCGCATGTTTTAGGTAAGACACAATTTGTTCTATGGCATCTTCCATGCCATAAAAGTCTTTAAAGGTTTCATAACGAGAGATAACACGATTCGAGAAGATTCGGCTTAGTCTCGGATCCTTTGCCGTATCGATTATCTCTGGTTCACCAATCGCCATCAGTAGGCGTTCTGCTGCATTAGCATAAGCGCTTTTGTCATCTTTACACAGGGCTAAAAACTCCTGTAACGACATCTCTTCATCTTTTGCAGCTTCATATCTTGATTGATAGTGGTCGAAAATACTCATGTCGCTTTCCCCTTTAATAGTCAGTCTACCGACGAACGTTGATTCAGGCTTTCCACCAACAGTTATGCTCGTTGTTGTTTGAATATACGTCCTGTTATCACATTTGGTTCGTACAGAATGTAAGATTGGCGACACCAAAGACTTTGCTTTATGGACGGTTTTTTCGTTACAACGGTGAGCGGTGGATATGAATTTTTCAATCACAGCCTTTCTCTACTTAAGCCTAGTCGGGGATTTGCAATTTTGCTTAACAATTATGAATTTATTGTAAAAGTGAAATTTGAATCACTCTTTTATTAAGGACGAATTTATGTCGTGAATAGGTGCAATAGAAATCAAATATTTGGCAAAGACAGAAGAGTCTCAGTGATTCGTTGTTCTACATTGAGCAAGGCAAGTGAAAGAGGTAGGAAGAGAGCAAAGTCTTAGATAAGTTTGTGACAGGGTAAATAACAAGGAGAGCGGGCGCTCTCCTCATTCTTAGATGACCATTTTATGCGCTGAAGATTTGCGCTAGTTCGTTTTCACATAAATGATACTGACGAGGGCAGTTACGCCAAGTTTGCAGCATACGGCGGTATTTATCTAGCATCGGCATTTGGCTGTTAAAGTGATGATCTGCCTTGTCAAACTGAGGGTACAAACCTTCAGAATCGATTAGAAAACGTACGTAATGTACTTGTTGCGCTTCTGAAGCGATATCAAATCCCAAGAACTTCAAGCGGCGCTGATCTACGTTGCTGCGGTCTTCATCGTCTAGCATGTTGTAAGATTCTTGCATCGCATGATACATCTCCATAACGTCGATGATCTCACGACATTCTGCTTCTGAGAGGCAGCCGAAATCTTTGTTCAACTCTCGCATTTGTAGTTCATAACCACGTTCAACGATCGTTTGTAAGCGTTTGTATTTGGCCGCATTACTTGGATCAAGTTGAGACATAAGGTTGTATTGGTTTGATAGAATCAAACGTTGAGCGTTTGACATTTCCATGGTGACCTCACTAGATATCTAATACATTTTTAATGTGCTTAGGTTAACGCTTAAGACATGAGTGAAACATGATCTCAACACATATTTAATACTAAAAAATGGCAAGAACTGTCACTTTTGACCAGTTTGAAAACACTTATTTATGGTAATGATTGTATATGTAGTCTCGGTCTGAAAATACTCTCAGCCACTCTGGCTTGAATACGGTTAAAACCGCCAGTGCCATACCATTTAATAGACCTTCTGGAAAGGCGAGCAACGGCACAAAAACAAAGTAGTTATGTTGAATGGTTTCCCAATCGTAGTGACCAACTGATAGGTGATAAAAAGAGTTAATGATGAGGTGCAGACTTCCTGTTATCGCGCCATTGAAAAATCCAGCAACGAAGATGAAAACAAAAATGTTTCGTGGCAAGTAGTGGTAACTCAGAAGAAACACTAAGTAACTAATGAAAATCGGAATTAGGGCAGATAGAACTAACGACGTGGGTAAGAGTAGCAAGGACACATCATGTAGTAGGTGGTTGACCAACATAGCGGGAATGCTGAGTAGAAATGCCATGCGCCAACCATACATCATCGTCAGCGTTGTTAGTGCAAGAAAATGAATCTGTAATCCTTCTTTTACACCTGCTTGAGCGGCCCATAGAATACTGAAAAAGAAGAGCGTTGCAAAAACGAGGTGCTGAAATCCTTTCTCTTTTTCCAGTTTTGGCCAAACGACTTTTTTCCAATCTGGTAGGCAGTAGACTACTACTATCCAAATTGAGACAACAAGAGAGCCTAAGTTAAACAAATCCATGTTACTTCCTTCCTATGCGAACATGACGCAATCATTTCTATCGTTCTTTTTATACCTAAATGACCGCAGAGAAACTCACTGATAAGGCTTAGATATAATCAAAAAAATACCAGCAATAAGCTGGTATTTTAAAGAGGTTAGTCTTGCGGTTCACTTAGTATTTTACGTTATCGTTGTATTGAGCAAGAATGGATTGAATTTCATCCATGGTTTCTTTCGGTGGCGGGTTTACGCCTTCGAGTGGGTATTCTAAGCCTAACGCTTCCCACTTATGAGCCCCTAATTTGTGGTAAGGAAGTAACTCGACCTTTTCGATGTTATCCATGTCTTTAATAAATTCACCAAGCATGTGTGCTGCTTCTGGGTCATCTGTGTAACCAGGCACGACGACATAGCGAATCCATGTTTTCTTTCCGATTTTTTGTAAGTAACGAGCAAAGTCCAATGTGCGTCGGTTGGATACACCGATGAGATCTTGGTGCACTTCGTCTTTCATGTGTTTGATGTCAAGCATGACTAAGTCTGTTGCATCCAGTACTTCATCGATAACATCAGTGTGCTTACGAACATAACCGTTAGTATCTAGACATGTATGAATGCCCTCGGCTTTAGCTGCGCGGAAAAAATCACGTACGAATTCCGGTTGAAGCATCGCTTCGCCGCCAGAACAAGTAACGCCACCACCTGATGCATTCATGAAGTGGCGGTAACTTTTCGCTTCGGAAATGATTTCTTCAACCGTGACTTCTTTGCCATCATGCGTGTCCCAAGTATCGCGGTTATGGCAATACTTACAGCGCATTAAACAACCTTGCAAGAAGACGATAAATCGAATACCAGGTCCGTCTACGGTACCACATGACTCAAATGAGTGAATACGACCAGCTGTTGACATCTTTTGCTCTCATTACTAGTAAATTCTAGCTGTTATTTTATTACAAAAAGCAGGGTTAAAACAGCTTTGTCGGTACTAAAGGCAAGGTTATTTGAAGAAAGAAAATAGATGGAGCCAATCTACATAAACGCTTGAACACGAGGTGGTTAATACCTACCCCGAGAGCTTGCCGTGTATCTAGATTGACTTCGATGCTGGGATAATCCAGTTTTTAGAAAAAGGCGAACACGGAGAACGAGCCTGTCCCATAAACATCGGTTTGGGCTTCTTCATAATCCGGTGTTTTAATTGTAAAGGTGATGCTTGCACCGTAATTTTGGTTGTACCAAGATACTCCCGCGACGGCACTTGCTTGCCAATTTTGCAGTGTGACGTCGTATGGCGCTGACGGTTCAGGAATGCCAGGACGATCTCCTTCGATAGTCATGTCATTAAAGCGGTAACGACCTTCAAACCCGGTGAACAAGAACCAACTCGACGTGTTCTGAGCGATCATACTTGCTGAGAAAGGGCTTTCGACACTGATATTGGCGGCTCCGATGCTATTCGCTAGGTTTGTACCCCAACGAAACATGACGCCTTGAGAGACATCACTACGGAAGTTACCCGCATTGATGTCGTTAATGTTGGTGATCTCCCATTGTGTTTTTTGTTCTTCGCTGCGCATCAATTTGTTAAATACGCGGTAACCAAGGCTGAACGCCACTTTATCTTCAATCTGGTAATCCCAACCTTGAGGGTCCGTCGATCCTGTTATGCCGTGAACGATTTCTTGCGCCTTTTCTGATAGCGAACTTTCACCCGTAGTTCCTATGGTGAAATTGTACCGTACAGCTTTGTCACTCGTTAGGGAAAGGTAGTTGATTTCGGTGTGTAGGTAACCGGCATATGGGCGATCATTGATTAGTGGATAATCGGCTTCAATGTCGCTTGGAGTCCACATTTTGTGGCCAAGAACCAACTCTATTTTATCGATATTGGCGTGCTCTGAGTTAGCTAGACTCAGCCATTTCCATTGGCTTTCTTGTATCAGTTGGTCTGTCGCGTACGAAAGGAAAACACCATTCGTATAGTCTTGATCGACGCCAAAAATACCATCGTTGTCGATGGTAAAAGAAACCGTAGACTTAGTGGATGCTATTGCAACTGGAGAAAGAAGGGTAAGAATAATTATTAATTTACTAAATCTCATAGACTTTATTTGCTAACTTTTTTCGCATCATACGTAAGAATGCGGGCAAAAGTCTTTCGCGATATCACAACTTTCATTCAAGAAATAAAAAAAGGCTGATGCTACTTAGCATCAGCCTTTGTTGTATTACTAGAACGTTATTTCGCTATAGTCTTATAGAGACTCAGTGAATGTACGTGCGATTACGTCAGCTTGTTGCTCTGCAGTTAGAGAGTTGAAGCGAACAGCGTAACCAGATACACGGATTGTTAGCTGAGGGTATTTCTCTGGGTGCTTAACTGCGTCTTCTAGAGTTTCACGGTTAAGAACGTTCACGTTTAGGTGTTGGCCACCTTCGATACCCGCTTCGTGGTGGAAGTAACCATCCATCAGACCAGCAAGGTTAGCGCGTTGTGAGCCCTCATCTTTACCTAGTGCGTTAGGTACGATAGAGAATGTGTAAGAGATACCATCTTGTGCGTCAGCAAACGGCAGTTTAGCAACTGAAGTTAGTGATGCTACAGCACCTTTCTCGTCACGACCGTGCATTGGGTTTGCACCTGGAGCAAATGGAGCACCAGCACGACGACCGTCAGGCGTGTTACCAGTTTTCTTACCGTAAACCACGTTTGAAGTGATAGTAAGAATTGACTGAGTAGGGATTGCATCACGGTAAGTCTTAAGCTTACGGATTTTGCCCATAAATACAGAAACAAGTTCACATGCAATGTCATCAACGCGTGGGTCGTTGTTACCGAATTTAGGGTAATCGCCTTCGATTTCGAAGTCGATTGCTAGACCGTCTTCGTCACGAATTGGCTTAACTTTTGCGTATTTAATTGCAGATAGTGAGTCAGCTGCAACAGATAGACCAGCAATACCACAAGCCATAGTACGCTTAACGTCACGGTCGTGTAGAGCCATTAGCGCCGCTTCGTAGCTGTACTTATCGTGCATGAAGTGGATAGCGTTTAGTGCAGTCACATATTGTTTCGCTAGCCAATCCATGAAGTGGTCCATTTTCTCCCACAGTTCATCGTAGTTAAGAACATCGCCTTCGATCTTAGGCATTTGCGGGCCAACTTGGATTTTTAGCTTCTCATCCACACCACCGTTGATGGTGTAAAGCATTGTTTTCGCAAGGTTCGCACGAGCACCGAAGAACTGCATTTGCTTACCAACAACCATTGGAGATACACAACATGCGATCGCGTAGTCGTCAGAGTTCATGTCTGGACGCATTAGGTCGTCATTTTCGTACTGAATAGAAGAAGTATCGATAGATACTTTCGCACAGAACTTCTTGAAGCCTTCAGGTAGTTGCTCAGACCAAAGAACAGTGATGTTTGGCTCTGGAGAAGGACCCATAGTGTATAGTGAGTTTAGGAAACGGAAGTTTGTACGAGTAACTAGCGTACGACCGTCAAGACCCATACCACCCATAGACTCAGTTGCCCAGATAGGGTCGCCAGAGAATAGATCATCGTACTCAGGAGTACGTAGGAAACGAACCATACGTAGTTTCATTACGAAGTGGTCGATCATTTCCTGAGCTTGTTCTTCAGTTAACTTACCAGCCGCGATATCACGTTCGATGAAGATGTCTAGGAATGTAGAAGTACGACCTAGAGACATAGCCGCACCGTTTTGAGATTTAACAGCAGCTAGGTAACCGAAGTAAGTCCACTGAATAGCTTCTTGCGCAGTTTCAGCAGGACGAGAAATATCACAACCGTATTTTGCAGCCATTTCTTTGATTTGACCTAGAGCACGGTGTTGCTCTGCGATCTCTTCACGAAGCTGCATTGTCATTTGTAGGTCTTCGCCGTTCTCAAAACGCTCTTGTAGAGAAGAGAACTGCGCGAATTTATCCTTCATTAGGAAGTCAATACCGTATAGAGCAACACGACGGTAGTCACCGATGATACGACCACGACCGTATGCATCTGGAAGACCAGTCAGTACGCCAGATTTACGACACGCCATGATTTGAGGAGTGTAGATATCGAAAACGCCTTGGTTGTGAGTTTTACGGTATTCTGTGTAGATTTTTTTAACTTGTGGGTCTAGCTCGCGGTCGTAGGCTTTGCATGAACCTTCAACCATGCGGATACCACCGTTAGGGATGATCGCACGTTTTAGAGGAGCGTCAGTTTGAAGACCTACGATAGTTTCTAGGTCTTTTTCGATGTAGCCTGCATCGTGAGCAGTGATGGTAGAGATAACTGAAGTATCAAAATCAACAGGAGCGTGAGTCGCGTTCTCTTGTTTGATGCCTTCCATTACCTTAGCCCAAAGCTTGTTAGTCGCTTCAGTACCTTCAGAAACTAGGAAAGATTCGTCGCCTTCGTACGGAGTGTAGTTCTTCTGAATGAAATCACGAACGTTTACTTCGTTTTGCCAGTCGCCTGCAGCAAAACCTTCCCAAGCTTTAGCAAATTGCTCTGCCATGACATACCTACCTTTTTAGTAGAAAAAAATACGTACTGCTTCGCCGTTGAGCCAGCTATCCCCAGATAAAAGAGGGGAACAGTACACTCTTATGAATAACAATATTTATAGTCTTAAATTTACGTATTTGATTTACAAAACTATAAATATTGTCACTAGTTTTAACGTTTCTCTTTTTAAGCAACAGTTAGAGGTTAAACTAAAATTTTTTTGCAAACCTTAAACTAAATCAATAAATCCTCAAAAATCTCGATAAAAATGGGGTAGCGACGAGCGCTACCCACAAATTTCTGGACTGCTAGCTTATAGCCAAGCTTGGATGCCATACTGGCCTTCAAGCATACCAACTGCAAGCATAGCAACTAAACAGATAACAAGTACGCTTACTGGGATCACAATCTTGTCTACAAATGATAGGCGAGACGCGCGCTCTTTATCTCCAATTAAACCGTTGTTATCTAAAAGCATAGTTAGTGCCCAAGCTAGAACTGGGTTAACAACGGCAGAACCAAAGATACAGATACCTGCTGCTTGTGAGTCTTTCGAGTCCTTCACCATCTGCATGCCAGCTTCAAGCAGTGGTAGAGATACACCAACGAGAAGAGCAACGCGCATAACTGGAGGCCATACTGCAACGTCCATAGGAAAACCAAGGATTGCAACAATAATACATAGAGAGCCTAGTAAGATGGCACCAGCAGGAATAGGGCGTTTCGCGATTGCAGCAGGGATCATGTAAGTCCCCCAAGATGATGTGATGTTACCACCACCCACTGCAGTACCGACCATTTGGCGAACGGAACACATTGTCATTGTGTCATCAACGTCCATCAGCACTTTCTCACTCTTACGTGGGTAGTTCATCTCTTGGAAGATACGGTGACCCAAGAAGTCAGGTGACCACATTGCTACCGCAAGAATGGCGAATGGTAGTGAAGCGATGAAGTGTTCCATATTAGGAAGACCAAGCATCCAACCTTCTTCTGTTGAACCCCACCAGTAGATTGGATTTAGGTTTGGAAGGCCTGTCTCGGTTACGAATTTAATATCGAAGCCTGCGCCAAGAGCAAGTGCGATTGCAAGCCCAGTGAAGGCACAAACAGGGATCGCTAGCCAGCGTTTGTTCACTTTAGCAAGGAACGCGTATAAGCCAATGGTAACCGCAAGAACAATTAGACCGATGTAACCCATGCTACCAGCGGCAACCGTATCGGATTGCAAACCAACAGCCCAAGCTTGAATAGAGTTAATTTGGCTCATGGTTCCGGTTAAACCTAAGAAAATAAGAAGGCCACCAGCCGTACCTTCAGAGGTGAGGTTAACCAGTTTTGACCCACCTTTTAAGAGGCTCAAAATCAAACCAAACACACCAATGAGAATTGCTAATGCAAGAGGGTGAGCACCAGCAAGAGCGATGGTACCAATAAGAGGGATCATTGGGCCGTGGTTGCCTGCTAGGTTGGCTTTAGGGTTAATAAAACCAGAGGCAAGTACACAGAAAAGAAGTGCAGGGATGAGCATTTCTACACGCGCAACTTCGATAGCAAAGTCCTTGCCTAAGTTTACGTGGTCCCATGCTGCAGTAAGACCTTCAGCCCAAGACATCATTACCGCAGAGTACATTGCGATAATACCGATAGTACCAGCAAGTGCTGGAACAAGGTCTTCAAGCTCAAAGCGGAAGTCACGACCTGGCAAGTTCAAGCCAAAACGACGTGGCTTCATGATTTGTAGTTCGTGGTCTAGGTAGTCTGAACGGCTTGCGAACTCAGATGCTGGACGATGAAGCTCACGGTAGCTCTTGGTCTCGATATCTGAATCAGAGTGCGTTTTGTTAACTGCGTCTGACATAGATTCCTCATATATTTAAAAGTTATGAATTCTTCATTCAATTGTGTTAATCCGCATCCTGCGGCACGCTTATGCTAGCTATTGTTAGATTTGTTACACGTCGACACTGTGCCTAAGCATAGCTAATAACTTATTGTGTTGAGGCGCAAAAAAAAGCCTCATCTTTTGGCAGGAGTCTAGCAAGATAGCCATTTAGGGTGATTGATTTAGATCACTTTAAGAATGGTTGTGAAAGAAAACTACAGAAAGTTTCTGGCATGCGAATGAGATGCGGAGATCTTGTGTAATTTCATTACACAAGTTGCATAAAATTAGAACTTTTTGTCCTTTTGCACGAGATGCAGATTAAATGTCAATATTCACGATGATTATATAAAGCTGGCTTTATTCTTGCTTTGGACAGAGCAAAGACAATTTTTTGGCTAATCATTGCCGCTCAGTTTAGGAAAAAGACATGAAACAGCTTAAAGTACTGCCACTAGTGGCAATCATCTCAGGGTTAATGGTCGGTTGCGGCGGCGGTGGCGGCGGTGGCGGTGGTGCAGCGCCGAAAACTGCGTTTACTTTTGATTTTGCTATACCAGCAACAATGACTGAAAGTGAAGCAACTACGAAAGGTTGTACTGTATATGACCACAAAACTGAGCTGAACGGCGATAAAACGGTTTTAACCTATAGTGCAGCGTCAAAAGAGCAAGTGACCAACTATGTTATCGGTTACTACTCTGATGCCGATGGCAAAAGATCCGGAGACATTATCAAACCTACCACTGATAACTTTAAGTTTTATCTTGAAGATATCCCTGACGGCGGCTTTGTAACGTTTCAAGCAATAGAATTTAACGGCAAAGAAGCTCGCGTAAACACGTTTTCAAAAGAGTTCTTGCAAGATAAGAAACTACGTAATGCTACTTTTGCACTAAACCGAGACTCTTTGAACAAATGTTTTACGGGCGGTAACTTAGCAAGCAATAAGTTTACTAACTTAGATTACCGAAATGCTGAATCAGGTGGCGGAGATTACAACTTTGTCTCGCAAACCGATATTTTCACGTCTCCGAACCCTGATATGTTGCCTACTGATGAACTGATGGGGCTTAAAGGTGAACCAACGGCGTTGTTTCAGTATGAATCAGGTTCAAGCGACAAAGCGCTTTACCAGTATGGTATTGGTTCGTGGGGAACTGGTGAGATAGCCTTAGTTAGAGCGGATAATACGTCAAACATTTATTCGTCTTCTGACTATACTTACGACTCGCTCAACATTGGCTTTGTTACTAACGGCTTTGCATATGACGCGTTGAAGCTGGATAAAACGGCCGTTGAATATAATCGCCCTAGTGCAACGAATAAAGAAACTTGGGTATACATGGCGTTCTCAGAGAATCAAGTTAATGGTTGGGAGTCTCTACTTAACGAAACGATCTCTGACGGATGGGATATTGACGTTGATCCGAGTGCTTACTTAAATATTGATAACCTGCCGAACACAAAACCAAGTGTATCAGCGCAAGGAAGTGCAGATTCCGTGATTGATCTGGACATGGGCTTAACATCGTCTACTGAAGGTTTTACTCGTGTCGCTTACTTTGCAACTTCAGGCGACTACAGAGTCACACATCGCATTTTCACAACAAGTGATAGTGATTCTGTTGTTGTTCCAGAATTGCATTACTACAACTTCCCAACATCGGCCGTTAACGGTTTGAAAGTTTCAGCTTCGGACGATTTTAATCGCACTGCTTTAGTAGTGAATGAAGATAGTAATATTGATTCTAAAGTTTTCATGAGCTTCTTCTCCAATGGTGAAGCGTCAGAGCCTGAACTAGATGAAGACCTAGATGGCATCATTACTTCTGAAAAAGAAGGCTTGGAAAATGAAGTGACATTACGTACTTCAAACTCGTTGGTAGTCAGTCGTTTTAATTAATTCATTGCGACCTCGAATAGGTTTCAATTAACACTTTTGTAAATTTATTAAGCCCCTTTGAAAGGGGCTTTTTTATATTTAATATTCAACTTTTGAAGAATATGTTGCTATATATTGCATATTAATTTGCCTATCGTATCTTTCTATTCGAATTATTTAGGTTAATAATTTGTTGCAAGTTTCAAGGGGCGGTGCTAATTTGTTCCGAATTAGAGAGGGCGGAGTCCCTTAATTGCAGTGACAAAAACACAGGGAGTAGGGCGCATGAATGATGTACCAGCGCTAGATATAAAAGACCTGCACAAAACATTTGGACAAAATGAAGTTTTAAAAGGCATTTCACTTGCCGCGCACAAAGGAGATGTTATCTCCATCATTGGCTCTTCCGGCTCAGGTAAGAGTACCTTTCTCAGATGTATCAACTTGCTAGAAACGCCTACCGCGGGCGAAATTTGGGTAAATGGTGAATTAATCCAAATGAAGAACAACAGAGCAGGTGAATCTGTTCCTGCTAATGAAAAGCAAGTCCAACGTATTCGCTCACGCCTGGCAATGGTTTTCCAAGGTTTCAACCTCTGGTCTCACCTAACCGTACTAGAAAACGTGATTGAGGCGCCTGTTCATGTCTTAGGCGTGCCAAAAGCTCAAGCGATTGAAAATGCAGAAGTCTTGCTTAAGAAAGTAGGCTTGTATGAGCGTAAAGATTATTACCCTGGGCACTTATCTGGCGGCCAGCAGCAACGTGCAGCTATTGCCCGTGCGCTAGCAGTTGACCCAGAGGTGATGTTGTTTGACGAGCCAACTTCTGCGCTTGACCCAGAACTTGTAGGAGAAGTTCTGGGGGTAATGAGAGATTTGGCAGATGAAGGGCGAACTATGCTGGTGGTCACGCACGAAATGGCGTTTGCGCGTGACGTATCAAACCATGTGATGTTTTTACATCAAGGCTTAGTGGAAGAACAGGGAAATCCAGCTAAGCTATTTACAAACCCGGATTCAGAACGATTACAGCAGTTTATCTCATCCATTTACTAATATTTGTTAGGCGGCAGACTATTGCCTCCTAAGCCAACACAACAAACAAAACGAAATAAAATAGCAATCACAGGAGTATGGAAATGAAAAAGTGGTTATTAGCAGCAACGATTGCTGCAACGGCAGTATCAGGTGTTGCCCAAGCGAAAGAATGGAAAACAGTTCGCTTTGGTATCGAAGGCGCTTACCCTCCGTTTAGCTGGACAGAAACTGATGGCTCAATAAAAGGCTTTGACGTAGACATGGCAAATGCACTCTGTGAAGAGATGCAAGTGAAGTGCAAAATCGTCGCTCAAGATTGGGATGGTATTATTCCTTCTCTGCTTGCACGTAAGTACGATGCCATCATCGCAGCAATGTCTATCACTGAAGAGCGCAAGAAAAAAGTCGATTTCACTGGCAAGTACGCACAAATTCCAAATAAATTTATCGCTAAGAAAGGTGCGGGTCTAGATTTTGATAATCTTAAAGATGTCAAAATTGGCGTGCAACGTGCGACGACACATGACAAGTACTTAACTGACAACTACGGCGATGATGTTGAAATTGTGCGTTATGGCTCTTTTGATGAAGCGTATCTTGATCTAGAAAATGGTCGAATTGCTGCTGTTTTAGGTGATGCTTCTGCTCTAGAAGAGGGTGTGATCAACAAAGCAGGTGGCGAAGCTTATGAGTTTGTTGGACCATCGTTAACCGATCCAAAATGGTTTGGCGAAGGTATGGGTATCGCTGTTCGTAAACAAGACAAAGATCTAACGAAGAAACTCGACGCAGCAATTATTTCACTACGTGAGAAAGGTGTTTACCAAGAAATTGCTGGTAAATACTTTAACTACGATGTGTACGGTGAATAAACCGTAATTAAGCGACCGTTGGCTTGTTCCTAGAAGTAGTCAACGGTCGATTTTTTGAGTTTAGGGATTAGGAACTCACCTATGCTAGATTTACAAGGATACGAAGCTTCGATTTTGAAAGGAGCTTTAGTAACAATAGAAGTTGCAGTGCTTTCACTCATTCTCGCCATGGTGTTAGGCATGCTTGGCGCATTAGCTAAGTTAGCACCTTACAAATGGGCAAGGGCGATTGCCACTCTTTACACCACAGTCATTCGCGGCATTCCAGATTTGGTTCTGATGATGCTAATTTTCTTTGGTGGACAAATACTTTTAAATAACAGCCTTTACTCCATCAACGAAACGCTCAACGAGTGGTTTGCCTCGAGTGATCCAAACCATGAATGGACGTCTTACTTACCTGATTATATTGATGTCAGCCCATTTATTGCTGGTGTACTCACGATTGGTTTTATCTTTGGCGCCTACATGGCGGAGACTTTTCGCGGAGCGATCATGGCGGTGGACAAGGGTGAATTAGAAGCGGCGAAAGCTTATGGGATGAGTTCTGCTTTATCGTTTAGAAGAATCTTACTTCCTCAGATGATTCGTCATGCATTACCTGGATTTGGTAATAACTGGTTAGTGTTACTTAAGACCACAGCGTTAGTTTCCATTATTGGTCTGGATGACATGGTGAGAATGAGCTCATTGGCAGCAGGTACAACGAAAATGCCGTTCACCTTTTACATGGCTGTCGCGCTCATCTTTCTATTTTTTACCAGCGT
Source organism: Vibrio sp. 1167 (assembly GCF_033340375.1). Lineage (NCBI taxonomy): Bacteria > Pseudomonadati > Pseudomonadota > Gammaproteobacteria > Vibrionales > Vibrionaceae > Vibrio > Vibrio sp. 1167. The sequence continues at coordinate 91,218 of NZ_JAWOWK010000002.1, forward strand.
TTCGACCGGGCTACTCAAGCTTGTTGAGCGTAAGTTCAGTATTCATGCGAGGTAAGTTATGGACTTTTCTTTGATTATTGAAAGCTTTCCAACTTATCTTCAGGGACTTTGGACAACAGTTTGGTTAGTGGGATTAGCGTTGGTTATTGGCTTGTGTGTCTCTATCCCATTAGCCGTGGCACGCAATAGTACCAATTACGCTCTAAGCTTACCTTCTTGGGGATTCATTTACTTTTTCCGTGGAACGCCGCTATTGGTTCAGCTGTATTTGATTTACTACGGCATGGATCAGTTTTTCCCTGTGAAAGATACCTTGTGGGAGAACGCTTGGTTCTGTGCTTTGGTCGCTTTTATTCTGAATACATCGGCTTACACCGCAGAAATTATTCGTGGTGCGATTAATGGTTTGCCGAAAGGTGAGGTGGAAGCTGCGAAAGCCTATGGCATGAGTAAGTTTATGACATACAGACGTATTATCTTGCCGAGTGCATTGCGTCGAGCATTACCAGCTTATTCCAACGAGGTCATATTTATGCTGCACGGAAGTGCAGTCGCGGGCATCGTTACCATCATGGATTTAACTGGTGCTGCGCGTCTAGTTAACTCGCGCTACTATGCACCATTTGAGTCTTTCCTGACGGCGGGGCTGTTCTACATGGCACTGACGTTTATGATTTTGTGGTGTTTCAAAGTGGCAGAGAGGCGTTTCTTAGCTTATCTACGTCCTTTAAGCTAATTATCAATAGAGGCAATAGCACCGGAATGGGTGCTATTGCTTTTGATAATTTTGTTATCTTCATTCCTATTTTTCCAGCCGATATAAAAGACTCTTTCTTATTATTCATTAACTTACATTAACATTCGGTAAACTCATTGTTTAGTAAGTAAAAATGAAAAAAACAATTCTATCGTTGGGCATTGCCGCCTTAGCCACAGGATGTGGTGGGGGAGAGGGAGAATCACAACCTAATGCTCAAGTAAAACCAACGCAAGCTCCAGTTCAACAAGCTCTGGAAACTGGTAATGCACTGCTCGTTTCTGACCCGAGCGATTTCATTCGAGAAAGTCGTCAGGTTGTAGAAGCCCACAAGATGCAGTCGAATACGATCAAATCTGCAATTGCGAAAAGCCTTTCAGGTCTTTATTGGGATCCAACCCATGATGCCGCGATCTTGGCACCTCAGTATGGCTTCAACGACACCATCTTGATGACCAATAAGGCCATGGCAAGCGGTTACAAAGATCAAGCTCTGTCAATTGGCGTTGCCGGGGATAAGTCTAATGGTCAACGTTACGCACTATTAGGTAGTAACCCATTTAGAACGGCACAACGTTTTCCCGACTCTTCCAACGCGGCGATGACGCAATGGTTAAGTAACCTGGTCACTTGGTTGTCGGGTGGAGTTACTTCAAACGTCGTCATCGCGCAAATGGATCAGTCTTATTACTTTCCGGATGAGCAAGCGACTCGGAATTGGCTGAAAGACAATGTTTCACAAGAGCTGGCGTTTAACGAGGCCAACCTATGCGATGGTTCGAAGCTACTTAGCTGCTTGCAAACCAATACTCCAAACTTATTGATCTTGTCACAGCATCTGCAATCTGGAGATACCAACAAACCAGTACTCGAAGCTTTGGAATACGCTGAGCAAGCCCAAATTCCTGTTCTATACCTGCATTGGGATGGAGGACTAACTGATCTTGGCCAAGACATTTTGGAAAAATTCCATGTTGATTATGTGGGAGATAACTATTGGCGTAAGTTAGGCTTGGTCGACTGGGAACCTTCATCGTTGATGAACGTTGTGCCGGACTCTGTCATCACACAACAAGCGCTGTTGTCTCGTTTTGAATCTCAAAATTTCAACGTTGACTTGTCAAAGTGTGATGACAAATCCTGCCCTGACACTGCGAATATGGACAGTCAATTTTATGCAGGGGCAAACAGCATTCGCCATTGGTTGCAAAAGCTTGATGAACAAAAAGTAGATTTGTTTAATCAAAACGGCTACCAATACGAAAAACTCATGGTATTGCTGGCTGATCATTATCGTCAAACGGTTGTCTTCCCGATGGACAAACAATCAACCCAAATGACCGAATTCCTAAAGTCGTACTTTGCCGATTACGTGCAATACAACAGCCGAAGCGTAAACCCAAAACAACCAAATATGGGGAACTTCAGCCGTAGTGAGTTTAGCCCTGACATAAAGAGAATCAGTGCAACGATTAATATGGAATCAAAGCGTAACTTCCGTTCGGCTGGTGTGTATGCGCTTCCTGGGGAAACCTTTACGGTTAAACGTAATGACAGCAATGATGTGGCGACTAAGATTGTCATCAACACTTTAAGAAGTGGTGCAACTCATGAGTTCAGCAAAGATGGATACACGCGACCAAAACTGCTGACTTCATTCGGCTATGAAGTGAAGCCGGGTGAAACCATCACGCTGACTTCTCCTTATGGTGGTCCAGTACAGGTTCACTTTGACAAAAATGATGTTCCGGTTGAACTGAAATTTAATCATGTGGCACAGCATCCAGTTTGGAGAAGTGAGAAGGACAACGACGCTTTTATTCAACAGTTAGAAGCCAATTTATTCGATTGGGCTGAGCTGATCACTCCTGGGTTTGAAGTACACTCAAAGCGCGACAAAATGTTGGAGTCGGTCAACGATGAAATGTGGTCTACCCCTTCGGAAATGGCGCTTGCAACAGAAGAATATGTTCACAACTACCCGCATGTGCTGGCAGGTTTCCAAGGGCCGGGCATAGATGAAGTGCCTGAAATTATTCAATACGCCCAAAACCAAGGTTGGGAAATCGCCAATATTGATATAGTGAAGCACATGAACGCTGACCAAGCGACGTGTGGTTATGGTTGTTCGGGTAACCCTTACGATGCTTACTGGTCATTCAGCCCACTCGGTCACGGTGATTTACATGAGCTTGGTCATGGTTTAGAAAAAGGTCGATTCCGATTTTCAGGCTGGGAAGGGCATTCAACGACCAATTACTACTCGTATTACAGTAAGTCTCGTTTCTTCCAGAATACGGGAAAAGTTTCAACTTGCCAAAGCTTGGATTTCAAAGGCCAGTTTGAATTATTGCAAGCTAGCCGAACTCAAGCGGATCCAAACGCATACATGGCTGCGCAAAATCAAACCAGTTGGAGTTGGGGCGCTCGTGTTTACATTCAAATTATGATGGCGGCGCAGCATGAAGGTGTGCTTAAAAGTGGTTGGCATTTATTGGCGCGCTTGCACCTGATTGAACGTGAGTTTAACCGCTTAAAATCGGATGACGCGCTTTGGGATGAGAGACGATTGAGCATTGGTTTTGCCAACTACTCTCGGGAAGAAGCAAATAGCATCTCGAACAGCGACTGGTTGCTTATTGCTCTGAGCTACATCTCTCAGCGAGATATGACTAGCTATCTCGATATGTGGGGGTTCTCGTTCACAGAAAAAGCGAAACAGCAGGTTGTGGAGCTGAATCTACCGCCGATGCCGCTCACTTACTTTGCAAGTAGTAATACAGGCTACTGTCTGAACGAATTTGCTCAAACACCGATAACTATTGATGGTCAAACGGTTTGGCCGCTGAATCAGTGATTAAATGGTAATTTGTATGAAAAAGGGAGACTGAGTCTCCCTTTTTATTGGACTAAGCTTAGCGTTGAGTCTCGCTTATAGCTTTGCAATATATTACTTAAATGTTGACCAGATTGGTGCGTGATCTGAAGGCTTCTCGATACCACGAAGCTCATAGTCGATACCAGATTCAATACACTTTTCCGCTAGAGAAGGGGTTGCCAAAATGACATCAATTCGTAGGCCACGGTTATCATCAAAACCGCGAGAACGGTAGTCAAACCACGAAAATTGATCGTTCACCTCTGGGTATAGCTTACGGAAGGTGTCCACAAAGCCCCAGTCTAGTAAGGTTTTCAACCATTCGCGCTCTTCAGGTTGGAATGAACATTTACCTGTTTTTAGCCAACGTTTACGGTTTGGCTCGCCGATACCGATATCTGCATCAATAGGGCTGATGTTGATGTCACCCATAACAATCAATTGCTCGTCGTTATTGTGATGATCGTTTAGGTAGGTCATCAGATCTTTATAGAATTGGCGCTTGTATGGGAATTTGGTTTCGTGGCTGATGTTATCCCCTTGAGGGAAATAGCCGTTTAGCACAGTGACCTTTTCGCCGTTTTCATTTAAAAACGTTGCCATGATCATGCGCTTTTGATGTTCCTCATTATCCGTCGGGAACCCTTTTTGTACGTGTAGAGGCTCTTGCTTACAAAGCATTGCTACGCCGTAATGTGCTTTTTGACCATGGAAATACACTTTGTAGCCCATGGCTTCGACAGCTTCAATCGGGAATGCTTCATCGTGAACTTTAATTTCCTGAAGACCAATCACATCAGGTTGGTGTTTGTCGATTAGCGCTTGGAGTTGGTGCAGTCGCGCACGTAGTCCATTGATGTTAAAGCTGATTACTTTCATTATTTATCCTTTTGGGGGCGTACTTTTTTATGAATAGTATCATTGTGTAAGAGCACTGAAAATGAGTCTCGGTGAAAGGATTGAAACGCTCTGAGCTACTTTGCTTTTAATTTGTTTTCTAAGTCGTTTTGCACGATCTTTAAAGCGTTAAGCGCAACTTCTGGATCTATCTCATTGCTCTCAAGCAAATAGATTAAATCGACAGCCAGTTTGATCTCTTCAGGTGCGTCATCTAAAGGCGAGGTTGGTTGGTCAGCCATTATTGATGTTTTTCCCTATGTGTAATTTGGTTCTCTAGCTTAAGAAGTGCTGCTTCACAACGCGCTAAACGTTGCTCGGTTGCTAGTAATACTTTTTGAGCGTCGGCACGCATAAAACTCGGAGCGCTTTCGACAGCACGTTCTTTTTCTAACACCATCTCGCGCAAGCGTCTTGCCCACTCTTGGTGTTGAGCGAGTTCCTGATAAAGCACGTTGATAGGCTTGCGGAAATAGCTGCTATGTTTGATTTCATTCTTACGAATTTTAGTGGTAGAAATCTCGCGTTGAATCGCACCGATTTGCGCCACTAACCGTTCAGTGAGGTACTCAGCACGCAAAGCGGTGAGCTTACCTTCATTTTGCTCACGCACAATCGCATCCAGCGTGGCTTTTGCTTCTTTTACGCAAGGAGTAAGTAAGCGAGAGCGGCAACCAAATAAACGCTCATCAAAAAGCGGAACATGATGTTCGCCTCTTTGACGGTCAAGAACAGCGGCTTGCTTCGCCATTTGTTCTAGATTTTCCTGGAGTTGAGAAATGTTCATGACAAACCTACAAACCATGCGTCATAAGCCAATTTAATGGCTAGTATGCTGACGACAGTAACAAATACAGGACGAATGAATTTAGAACCAAATCTAATAGCGGAGTGCGCGCCAACAAAAGCACCAGCCATTAAACATACTCCCATTGTTAAGCCTAGCACCCAGTTGATGTGTCCGAGGAATGCAAAAGTGATCAAAGAGGTAAAGTTACTGGTAAAGTTCATTGCTTTTGCTAAGCCAGAGGCGAGCAAGATATTCAGCCGGTACAGCGCCATTGAACTTACTGTCCAAAAAGCCCCAGTTCCAGGCCCTGCGAGTCCGTCGTAGAATCCTATGGATAAGCCTTGCATGTACTGTTTTTTATGAAGTTTTGGGCAAGGCTCGGGTATTGGACTTTGATGAGCAGAGTGGGGTGTTTTATGAAAAACGGTATACAACGCTGCCGCCAAAATAACAAGCGGCAATCCTTTTTCCAGCCAATCCGTACTAATCGCATCTACAAATAGCGTACCTAATGTCGCTCCGAAGAGTGTCGCCACGAATGCACGCCGCCAGCATTGAGGCTTGAATAGACGTTTTTTGTAGTACGTAAATGCCGCAGTAGAAGAAGCAAAGGTAGCGGCAAGTTTATTGGTGCCTAGTGCAATATGAGGCGGCAAGCCTAGCGAAAGTAGAGCAGGTACGGTAAGCATGCCACCACCACCGGCAACTGCATCAATAAATCCTGCGACAAAAGCGACAAGCGCCAACACCAACAGCATGGTTGGCTCAATCATTTCCATAAATGGTGATTCTTCTAATATTCTATTTTACGTTTAAATGGAGGTAGTGAGTCGATTAAGGCTTGTCCGTATCGCTTAGTGACTAGGCGTCGATCAAGAATCGTTACTCTACCAGAATCTCTCTCTTTACGCAGTAAGCGACCTACGCTCTGGATCAGCTTTTTGCTTGCGTCTGGTACAGTTATTTGCATAAACGGGTTTCCTCCTTTTTTCTCAATGTATTCGGAATGAGCCTGCTCAACAGGGGAGGTTGGAACGCCAAATGGAATTTTTGTAATCACCAAGTTTTCAAGTAATTCGCCAGGTAAGTCTAGCCCCTCAGAGAAACTGCCAGTACCAAATAAGATGCTGGTTTTATTTGATTCTATTAACTTTTTATGTTTTTTTAGAATTTCCTGACGTGAGCTTTCACCTTGAACTTGCAACGCCCAGCCTTTTTTTATGAACTCCGAAGAGAGTGCCTTCGCGACTTGGTTCATCTGCCAATAGGATGAGAATAATACTAAGTTGGCTTTCTTGTCTTCCAAGTACTTAGGCAAGATCTCAATAAGATATTCAGTAAATTGAGGCGCTGGTGGTTCATATTTCATCGCAGGGATGAGTAATTCTGCCTGGTTTTGGTAATCGAATGGTGACGCAAGCGCTAAAAACTGAGTGCCTGATTCTGGTTTTCCATCAATACCAACCTGATGGCAAAAGTAATGGAAAGAGTTTAATGCACGCATCGTTGCGGAAACCAAAATGGCGCCAATACATCTGCTCCAAATCTGTTGATCGAGTTGCCATCCAATTTCAAGTGGCGAAACACTCACAATGAAATCACCCTCGCGATCGGGGTGAGTTTCTAACCAGCGAGCTAAAGGCGCACCTTTTTCACGAGTTGGTTCAGCCATTAAATGCCATACTTGCGCTAGGTTTTCTAACCTTTGAATGTAGAAACCGAGCTCTGCAAGCGCTGGTTCAGCCAACCTTGTCGCAAGCTCCCCGTCTTTTACTCTTTCCGCAATAAGGTCGGCAATTTTTGCCACGCTCTGATTTGCTTTTTTACTGAACTGTTTTAGTTCTTTGGATTGGTTCTCTAGCCACTCAGGTAGTTCACCGTGTTCGAAGCGGTAGATACCCTCTTCAAATTGAGCTGGGTCGAACTGTTTGGGCAATTGAGTCAGTGCCGGTATCAAGTTCTGAACCGCGTCTTGAAGGTCGTTGCGAAATCGAGCTACGCGTTTCTCGTCTGCGAGTGATGAAAACTTACTAATCGACTGATTTAACTTCTCAAGCCATGCTGCCGCACCTTTTAAACTCGCAGATGCTGAAGCATGGTCACGAGCGACGTGAGGTAAGTGATGTGCCTCGTCGAAGACGTATATCGTATTTTCTGGCTCAGGTAAAATCACGCCGCCACCTAAATCTGCGTCTGCCATGACGAGAGAGTGGTTAGCAATGATGACATCGTTTTTATCCAACTCTGAGCGCGCTTTTTGGAATGGGCAGCCGCGGTGGCCTGGTAAACTGTTATTGCAACTGTGTTTATCACTGACAATCAGTTGCCAAAGCTTATCGTCGATGGGTTTAGGCCAAGAATCACGGTCACCGTCCCATTTACCTTGCGCAAGAGAGCGATGCATTGTTTCTAACAGCTCTATATCTTTTTGCTTAGGTTTGGTTTCAAACATGGCTAACTGGCCACCATCAGCACCGCTAGCAGTAGCGAGCTTTTCTGCACAACAATAGCGTTGACGGCCTTTTGCCAAAATAAAAGAAAACTCTCGGTCGGTAATCCGACGAAAAAGAGGGAGGTCTTTATTTATGAGCTGCTCTTGCAGAGCGACGGTCGCCGTTGAGATAACCACTTTTCTATTGTTATGTACAGCCACGGGAATGGTCGCCATTAGATAGGAGAGCGATTTACCAATTCCAGTCCCTGCTTCTGCAACGAGTATTCGGTTAGATTTGTGATACTGACCGCACAGCGTTTTTGCAATCTCTGCAACAAGGTAGTTTTGTGCTCTTCTAGGCACAAAGTTATCAAGTTGATCTTGAAGGTTTTGATAGCTATTACGAATCGATTTTTGAATGTTACTGGTCAGCATACGGGCCTCAAATGCGTTGGAGGCGAATAGTAGCACACATCACTAGTTGTACAGTAGTTCACAAAACGGAATGCTTTTATAAGGAATGTAGATCTCCTTCACAAAAAAATATTGAACCTTATCTTAATGAAATTAATTTCATTATATGAAAAATATAAAACTCCAACTTGGTCTGATTTGTGGGTTTTTATTCTTTTTTTTGTTTTTTTAAATTTACTTATTGGATTAAAAAACCATTTGTTAATAATTTTGTAAATTACAAATAATAATGGAGATTGGTTAGATGTTCGTCGAATAAATAAAGGTAAACTTATCAAGTTGTTGTTTTATAATGGTATTTTGTTTTTTTTACATTGGTATTTAGAAAATTTGACAGCCAGAATAATCTTTTGCACTCTTAGCTCCAGATTTTGAGGAGGTGCTGTATAACGTTTTGTTAACGCTCTACCTCAAACATATAAAAAAAGGGAACCGGACAAGGATATCCCGAACTAAGAAAAGGCAGTGGATTAATTATGAAAAAAACTCTATTAGCACTAGCTGTAGTTGCGTCTGCAACTTCAGTGAACGCAGCTGAAGTATTCAAATCTGAAGAAGGTTCTGTAGATTTCTACGGTCAGCTACGTCCAACTCTTCTATTCACAGAAAAAACTGATCACACAGCAGAGCTAAACACTAGCTCTTCTCGTACTGGTGTGAACGCGGTTTACGTTGTTGACGAAAGCCTAAAAGTTCTGGGTGAAGTTGAAATCGGTGTTGCTCTAGGTGACAACTACGACGCAGGTGCTGATTCAAGCGAGCGTACAGATGACTCTGTATACGTACGTCGCCACATCATCGGTTTTGATATGGGTGATATGGGTACTCTTCGCTTCGGTAAAGAAGGTACTTGGGCTGATGACGTATACTTCGCAGATTACTCTTACTTCTTCGGTGGTAACGCAGCGGAAACTGCATACGGTCACGCTTGGAACAACGATTCTCAAATCAAATACGCTTACGAAAATGACGCGTTCTGGCTAAAAGCTGGTTACGCGCTAGGCGAAAAAGATTCTAACGAAGAAGTACTAGAAGTATTCGTTGGTAAATCTTTCAACGACCTATCTCTACACGCTGGTGTACTTACTGCGAACAACGACATCAACGTAACTAAAGAGAAAAAACTAGTTCTTAATGGTGTAGAGCAAACAGTTTCTCACACAGAGCGTACTGATAACGAAAACCTATCTTTTGAAGTAACTGCTGAGTACGCACTAAACGAGCACACTCTAGGTGCTACGTACTACTACAACGAAAACGAAGATAAGCTAGGTAAATCAACAGTTGATTCACACTACATCGTTGTAGCTGGTATGTTCGCTGTTGCTCCTAAAACAACTCTATACTCTGGTTACGAGTACCTAGCTCAGTCTACTGACGAAGCAGGTAAAGTAGACGCAGACTCTTCTTGGTTCTACGCTGGTGTTGAATACAAGTTCTCTAAATGGGCACGTGTATTCGCAGAAGCGGGTTACACTTTCGAAGGTACTGACTTCGACAACAAAGACACAGACGACGCAACTAACTTCGGTGTTGGTGCTCGTTTCTACTGGTAATCAATACCCAGTTTGATATTGTAAGACCCAGCTATATGCTGGGTCTTTTACTATGAAGATAAGGATGAAAAATTCTATGCAGTTATCATTAAAAGTGGCAATGGCACTGTCTATTTTTGCCAGTACAAACCTCTACGCTGCAACGACTTTAGTGGTTCCAGAAGACGTGAAGTTATTGGCCGTCAACATGGAGAAGCCAGATCTAGAAGGTGGTCTTTTTTCTAGTGAGAAGACAATCGAACTACCTGACGGAACGAATCAAATTGTCTTCAAATATCAACCTACATTCGAAATTAACGAAAACCTTAAGACGGTTTACAGTGATGTAATCGTTGCTAAATTTGATGCTGAAAACGAAAAGCTAACGTTTGAACTGCCAGAGTTTAAAACTCTTCGCCAAGCGCAAAACAACATCTCGCCTCTAGATTGGCAATTACTGGATACCAAAGGCCAACCTATTGCTTTGGTCGAAGATGTATTAGAGTCAGATGGTGTTCAAATTGGTCGTAATTACCCTCAAGAATCTCGCAACTACAATATTGCTGGCGGTATCGCGAGTGTTGCCGTTAGTTATGTAACTGTGAATCAGCATCAACAATCAGTAAGTGATATCGAGCCTCGAGTTGAGACTAGTGATACCCGTTCAACAGCCGCATCGAACGACAGCCCAATGGTTGATGTATTAAAGACGATGTACCAGAAAGCGTCTCCGGCGGAAAAAGAGGCCTTTAAAAACTGGCTTGCTGAGCAGTAATCCCTTAGTTCATTAGATAGGGCTTAACTGAAAAAGTACGAATCTAAAAAGCAGGCTTTAAGCCTGCTTTTATCTTTTCTGCTTATTAGAGAGAGATTTCTCTCCATTCACCAGGCATTAGGTCGTTAAGGACGATATCACCCATCGAATGACGAATGAGGCGCAAAGTAGGGAAGCCAATGTGCGCAGTCATGCGACGCACCTGACGATTTCTTCCTTCAATAATGGTAATGGCTAACCAAGTGGTAGGGATATTTGCGCGAAAACGAACCGGAGGCGTTCTGTCCCAGACTTGTGGTTTTGGAATAACTTCAACTTCGGCTGGTAGAGTCATACCATCTTTTAGCTCTACTCCCTTTCTCAATTTTTCAAGATCTTGCTCCTGAGGAGCGCCATCAACTTGAACCCAATAAGTCTTCGGCGATTTTGACTTTGGCTGCGTTAGCTTCGCCTGCAAGATGCCATCGTTAGTGAGTACCATCAAACCTTCGCTGTCTCGGTCCAATCGGCCAGCCGCATAGACATTTTTGATTGGGATATAGTCCGCTAACGTTTTGCGACCATCGCCATCGGTAAATTGACTGAGCGTATCGTAAGGCTTATTGAAAATAATGACTTTACGATCTTTAGGGGCCACTTTTGGCTTTTGGCTTTTTGTTGGGCGATTAGGGCGGCGGTCTTGCTGAGTACGAGTCTTCGAGCCATTGCGAGCTCCTGAGTGTTTAAAATGGCCCGTTTTAGACTGGTTACGACTGCGACCTTTTTCCTGACCTGTACGAGATGACATGTTAACTACCCTGCAAAAATGTAAATGAACTGTGTTTGAAAGTTTTAAGTTTTCTCATGATCGGATATGATTTGCGCGCCTAAAACTAACAAACGCGCACAGAATGATAGACTAATTCGTGTTATTTGTTTAATTATATCAGTGCACTCATGGATTCAGAGCTTAGAGCTTCAAACTACAACAAAGAGTGCGAACCGCATGTGGCGTTAGTGAGGAGACATGTACTGCTAACGCGCAGCAATGCGTCAATTAAACCAACTCAGACGCTGAGTTGATCAGCCAACAAGTTGATTAAAAAATAGGGAAATTTCATGCCTACAGAAAAACCTACAATTATCTACACCATCACTGATGAAGCGCCGGCGCTAGCAACTTATTCATTACTACCAATCATTCAATCATTCACAGCATCGTCTGGCATCAATGTAGATACTCGTGATATTTCACTAGCAGGTCGAATTATCGCTAACTTCCCAGAGCATCTAAAAGAAGAACAGCGCATTGGCGATGCGTTGACTGAGCTTGGTGAACTAGCTCAAACTCCAGAAGCAAATATCATCAAGCTACCTAACATTTCAGCTTCAGTTCCTCAGCTTAAAGCGGCGATTAAAGAGCTTCAGGCGAAAGGTTACGATTTACCAAACTACCCAGAAGAGCCGAGCACGTACGAAGAGAAAGCGATTAAAGCGGCTTACGACAAAATCAAAGGTAGTGCGGTTAACCCAGTACTTCGTGAAGGTAACTCAGACCGTCGTGCTCCGACTTCGGTTAAGAACTACGCGAAGAAAAACCCACACTCAATGGGTGCATGGTCAGCAGAATCTAAGTCTCATGTTGCGAGCATGTCAGACAATGACTTCTTTGGTAGCGAAAAGTCTACAACTATCTCTGGTGCAACAGAGGTCAAAATCGAGTTTGTCGGTAATGATGGTACAGTTAAAGAGCTTAAGTCTGCGTTCCCATTACTAGATAAAGAAGTCATTGATACTTCAGTAATGAAGAAGAAGGCGTTGGTTGAATTTTTCGAGAAAGAGATTGCTGAAGCGAAAGCGCAAGACGTGCTGCTGTCTCTTCATATGAAAGCGACGATGATGAAAGTTTCTGACCCTGTCATTTTCGGTCATGCAGTAAAAGTTTACTACAAAGACGTTTTCGATAAGTACGGTAAGCTGTTTGAAGAGCTAGGCGTTGATGTAAACAATGGCATCGGTGATGTTTACTCAAAAATTGAGTCTCTACCTGAAGCGCAAAAAGCAGAAATTGAAGCGGCCATTCAAGCGGTTTACCAAACTCAACCAGAACTTGCGATGGTTGACTCTGATCGTGGTATCACAAACTTACATGTACCAAGTGACATTATTGTAGATGCTTCTATGCCAGCAATGCTTCGCTCTTCGGGTCAAATGTGGGGACCAGATGGTAAACAAAAAGACACCAAAGCGATGATTCCAGATCGTAGCTACGCAGGTATTTACCAAGCGGTTATTGATTTCTGTAAAGAGCACGGCGCATTTGATCCAACCACTATGGGTAGCGTACCTAACGTTGGTCTAATGGCTCAGAAAGCTGAAGAGTATGGTTCTCACGACAAGACATTCATTCTAGACGCTGCGGGTACTGTTCGCGTTGTTGATGCTTCAGGTAACGTACTGTTAGAGCAAGCGGTTGAAGAAGGTGATATCTTCCGTATGTGTCAGGTTAAAGACGCACCAATCCAAGATTGGGTTAAACTAGCAGTGACTCGCGCACGTGCAACAGGTGTTCCAGCTGTATTCTGGCTAGATGAAAACCGCGCGCACGATGCTGAGCTCATCAAGAAAGTAAACGCCTACCTACCAGATCACGATACTGACGGTCTAGAGATTAAGATCCTATCTCCTGTTGAAGCTTGTAAGTACTCACTAGAGCGTATGAAAGCGGGCCTAGATACTATCTCTGTTACAGGTAATGTTCTTCGTGACTACCTAACAGACTTGTTCCCAATTCTAGAGTTAGGTACGTCTGCTAAGATGCTATCTATTGTTCCATTGATGAACGGTGGTGGTCTATTTGAAACAGGCGCTGGTGGTTCTGCTCCTAAGCACGTTCAACAAGTAGAAAAAGAGAATCACCTTCGTTGGGATTCTTTGGGCGAGTTCCTAGCGCTTGCAGCTTCGTTAGAGCATTTAAGTGTAGCGACAAACAATCCTAAGGCTCAGGTTCTAGCAGATACACTAGATAAAGCGACCGGTGATTTTTTAGACACCAACAAATCTCCGTCACGCAAAGTGGGTGAGCTAGATAACCGTGGAAGCCACTTCTATCTTGCACTTTACTGGGCGAAAGCGCTTTCAGAGCAAACGGATGATGCGGATCTTGCTGCTGAATTTGCACCAATTGCAAAAGCGCTGTCAGAGCAGGAAGAAACGATCGTTGCTGAGCTAAATAATGCGCAAGGCGTGAAAGGTGAGCTAGGAGGTTACTACTTACTAGACGATGCATTGGTTTCTAAATTGATGCGTCCAAGCGAAACCTTTAACGCAATCATTAACAAGTAAGTTAGTGTTAAAAAACACGTCGTTTTCGGCGTGTTTCCTATCCTGTAAGTGCGTTGTAAGTGTTCCTTTTGTAACACGTGCTCTAAATAGTAAGAAACCCGCTATCTTGGCGGGTTTATTTTTCTCTTCAAAACATCAACTTGGCGTTTCGAGAGCAATATTTTTATATTTCGACAGCGCTCTAATTATTTGGCTTGGCCTTCAAGAGGCACGACGCTACTCGCGTGACAGCCTTTGGGACCTTTTTCAATCTCGTAAGAGACTTGTTGGCCTGCTTTCAGTGTACGATAACCGTCCATCTGGATAGTTGAGTAGTGGGCAAAGATATCTCCCTCTTCTTCATCTGAACAAATAAACCCAAATCCTTTGGCATTGTTAAACCACTTTACTGTACCTGTAGCCATGCTTTACATCCCTCATGCATTTTTTACTGATGTTGTTACTGCAACCAAGTTATACCTTTAACTTGGTACTACCATTGTCAGCGAATGCCAACAAACGTCAAATCAATGATAAGTCACATTCATCAAACCACTTAAAGAAGAGAGGTTTCAAAATGATGATTTATGCATCGACACTTTCCACTGTAGTCAATGAATTTCGACAGTCAATAGCAGTGAGCAACAAACAGAAACATAATTGAAAACAAATCACTTTTGAGATTAACAAATTTGCAAACAGTTTTTCGTATATACGCAGAAGTTTAGTCAATTTGCCTATGAAGTGGCTCATACTTAAAAAGCCATACTGTCCGTGTTGCTTATGGGAGAAGAATCCTCTAACTGAATAAAAAATGAAGTTTTCGTGATAATTACCGTATTCTCAATGAGGAAGTGTGATCCAGATAGAAGATGATGGGGTGGTTTGCAATAGTCCGAAAGCAATAAATAGAAAGTTCTTTTATAAGAAAAAATGTGTAACTTATCGACAAGCATCTTTTATTTGCGCCGTATCAAGACGTGCATTAGTCTCTATATTAGGTAGCAACTTTTATCGATCAAAGATCGAATTCGGTGCCATAACTCACTACACCGCGCTGCACGCTTGTGGTAGATTGTTTTTATAGGTCGAAAACATCAACCCTTTGATACGATATCTTTAGATTGCCATGAGTAAAAATTTTGAATGGGTCACTCCGGACTCTGATCTTCTGGAGCGAGAAAGTACGAAAGTCCAGCCACCTAAGCTGTACAATGTCGTACTCAATAATGATGACTATACACCTATGGATTTCGTCATAGAGGTGCTTGAGCGATTTTTCTCACATGATATTGATAAAGCAACTCAAATCATGCTTCAGGTCCACTATGAAGGAAAGGCAATCTGCGGCACATACAGCGCAGAAATTGCCGAAACAAAAGTAGCGCAAGTTACGATGTACGCAAGGGAAAATGAACATCCGCTACTTTGCACTATGGAGCAAGCGTAAACAAAGAAGACTTGCTCGAACAACCCCAGTTGTTTTTTCGGGAGGTACTTATGCTAAATAAAGAACTAGAGTCAAGCCTTAACGGTGCATTTGCTCGGGCGCGCGATAAACGCCACGAGTTTATGACTGTCGAACACCTCCTACTTGCATTGTTGGAAAATGATGCAGCTAAGGAAGCCCTTCTAGCTTGTAAGGCGGATCTTGACGCTTTACGCAACGAACTCGATATTTTCATCGATCAAACTACGCCTCTTATCCCAGATAGTGATGAGACGCGTGAAACGCAGCCGACTTTGAGTTTTCAACGTGTACTACAACGCGCCGTCTTTCATGTACAGTCGTCTGGTCGTAATGAAGTAACAGGCGCCAACGTGCTTGTTGCTATCTTCAGTGAGCAAGAGTCGCATGCCGCTTACCTACTGAAGAAAAATGACATCTCCCGATTAGATATTGTTAATTTCATCTCCCACGGTATTACTAAAGCATCAGGTGCAGGTGAGGATTCATCATCAGACTCGTTTAGCTCAGAAAGTGTTGAAGAGCCTAATTCTGAAGAACGCCTAGAAAGCTTTGCGACGAATCTTAATCAAGTCGCTAAAGATGGAAACATCGACCCACTCATTGGACGTGATAAAGAGTTAGAGCGCACTATTCAGGTACTTTGTCGACGCCGCAAGAATAATCCCCTACTAGTGGGTGAGGCAGGGGTTGGTAAAACAGCCATTGCGGAAGGTCTTGCATGGAGAATTGTTGAAGGGCAGGTCCCTGAGGTCATTCAAAACAGCGTGATTTATTCACTAGATATTGGCTCTTTGCTCGCTGGTACCAAATATCGCGGTGATTTTGAAAAGCGCTTCAAGGCGATTTTGAAACAACTTGAAAAAGAAGAAGATGCCATTTTGTTCATCGATGAAATACATACCATCATCGGTGCAGGCGCGGCATCTGGTGGTCAAGTCGATGCAGCAAATCTTATTAAGCCTCTTTTAAGTAGTGGTAAGTTGCGTTGTATTGGTTCGACGACATACCAAGAATACAGCAACATTTTCGAGAAAGAGCGTGCGCTGTCTCGCCGTTTCCAAAAGATAGACGTTGTAGAGCCTTCATTGGATGATACAACTAAAATCTTGATGGGCTTGAAGCCGAAGTACGAAGCTCACCATGAAGTACGTTATACCAATAAAGCACTGCGTGCCGCGGTAGAACTGTCGGCTAAATACATTAATGAACGCCATCTACCAGATAAGGCCATTGATGTCATTGATGAAGCTGGTGCTCGTAGTCGTCTTGCTCCTGCAAGCCGTCGTAAAAAAACGGTCGGAGTGGCTGATATCGAATCAATGGTTGCCAAAATGGCGCGAATTCCAGAGAAGTCGGTTTCTTCTTCAGATAAAGACATTTTGAAAAACTTAGATAGCAAAATGAAGATGTTGGTATTCGGTCAAGATAATGCGATTGATGCATTATCCGAGGCGATCAAGCTGACACGTGCAGGTTTAGGTGTAGACAACAAACCTGTTGGTTCATTCTTGTTTGCAGGCCCAACAGGGGTTGGTAAAACAGAGGTGACGGTGCAGTTATCTAAGCTTCTAGGTATCGAGCTACTTCGTTTTGATATGTCTGAGTATGGTGAGCGTCACTCCGTAAGTCGCTTAATTGGTGCGCCTCCTGGTTATGTCGGTTATGACCAAGGTGGTTTGCTAACTGATGCTGTTATTAAGCACCCACATTCAGTCGTATTACTTGATGAGATTGAAAAAGCGCACCCTGATATCTTTAACCTGCTGTTGCAAGTCATGGATAACGGTACGCTAACGGACAACAATGGTCGCAAAGCAGACTTCCGTAATGTCATTCTTGTTATGACAACTAACGCAGGAGTGGCGGAAACCGAGAAGAAATCAATTGGTTTGATTCAACAAGACAACAGTCATGATGCAATGGCGGAAATTAAGAAGGTGTTTACTCCTGAGTTCCGTAACCGTCTTGATAACATCATCTGGTTTAACAGCCTTGATGAAAGCGTTATCCATCAAGTGGTTGATAAGTTCATTGTTGAACTGCAAGTGCAACTTGATGCGAGAGGCGTTTCAATGGAAGTATCGCAAGACGCTCGCCATTGGTTAGCACATAAAGGTTATGACAAAGCTATGGGGGCTCGCCCAATGGGGCGTGTTATCCAAGAACAGCTTAAGAAGCCTTTGGCTAACGAACTGTTGTTTGGATCTTTAGTTGACGGCGGTACAGTGAAAGTAACGCTGGTCAACGATACGCTTGAGTTTGAATACTTAAGTGAGAAAGAGACAGCGATGCATTAATCGTTAGTCGGTAACAAACGCAAAAGCGCACGAGAAGATCGTGCGCTTTTTTATCTGAACTAAATCGGAAAAAATTGTGCAATAAAAAACGGAGCAGCTTGCTCCGTTTTTTATTGCATCCGAAAATCAGAGATTAACGAGCGCGGAAGACGATGCGGCCTTTTGACAGGTCGTATGGAGTCATCTCTACAGTTACTTTGTCACCCGTTAGGATACGGATGTAGTTCTTACGCATCTTGCCAGAGATGTGAGCAGTCACAACGTGACCGTTTTCAAGTTCAACACGGAACATAGTGTTTGGTAGAGTGTCAAGGACTGTGCCTTGCATCTCGATTACGTCTTCTTTAGCCATTTAATCCTCTTTAGAAATTAGGCAATATTAGCGGGCTATATTCTGCCGCTAAATAGTAATTATGTAAAGTTGAGGCGTATTCTACCCTCGCCAACGCTGATTTACTAGCCTTTGGTGGCGTTGAAAGCGTGTTTTGTAGCTCATTGCTGGGCACTCATCAATCTGATATCCCAAATATAGCCACTGTTGTTTGTTTTCTTGGCAGTATTTAATTTGATAAAGCACTGCTAACGTGCCAAGAGATAACTCGTAGTCAGGGTCAAAGAAAGTATAAAAAGCACTCGAGCATTGTGGCATCAAATCTGTCACCGCAATGGCGAGCAATTGATCTGATTCATCGTAAATGTGTAAAAACGACGTTGTCAGCCAGCTAGTTTGAGCAAATCGAGCAAACTCATCACGCTTTGGTGGGTACATAGTGCCGTTTTTATGCCGTTTGCAGATGTACCGACTGTAAAGCTCAAACCATTCCTCATCCATTTCAGGTTTCATTTCCCAGCGTAAAGACTGTGCTTTATTAAGCAGCCTCTTCTGACTTTTTGATAATCTAACGTCTGGAATCGAGACTCGAATTGGCTGGCAAGCGGTGCAATGCTCGCAATGCGGTTTATATATGGTATCTCCGCTACGACGAAAACCGTTAGCCATGAGCAACTGGTAATTTTCTTCAGTATGCAGCCTTTCATCAAGCGCCACCGCAACCCGCTCTTGCCGTTCAGGCAAATAACTACAAGGGTGATTATTCGTCAACCCTATTCGAATATGTTGTATATCCGTACTCATACTGAATCCTGCAAAACTTGGGGCTGATAGGCATCAAATAGTGTTTGCTTTTCTCTTAAAGATAGTAGTTTTTGCATAAATTCGTCACGCTCAAGTTCAAATGCGCCAAGTGATGCCAAGTGAGAATTCATAACTTGGCAATCGATTAATTGACCTTGCTTTGACGCCAAATGGTTGCATAAGTACCACAATGCAATTTTGGATGCGTTATCTTTTAGGCTAAACATCGACTCCCCGCAAAAAAGTTGGCCCACGCAGATGCCATATAGTCCGCCAATCAGGTTGTTGTCATGCCATACTTCTACAGAGTGACAGTGACCAAGTTTGGCTAACTCAATGTAGGAAGTTTGCATTTCCTCGTTGAGCCATGTTTCCTCTGCAGGGCGTGTTGAAGAACATAGTCTAATCACTTCTTCTGTCGCGAAATTGAGTGTTACTTTATAGTTATGTTTACGCTGAAATTTTTTGAGACTTTTAGATGGCTTAAACTGCAATGGGTCAAACACAGCGCGCGGAGAAGGGCTCCACCATAAAATAGGTTCACCAGGACCATACCAAGGGAAAATGCCTTGATAGTAACCATTGAGGATTCTCATGGGGTTTAAGTCACCACCAAAAGCCAGCAAACCATTGGGGTCGCTGAGTGCTTTATAGGGTGAGGGAAAGTTGAACGTTTCATCGAGTTCAGTTAAATAAATAGCCATAAGAAGTCGTTACCAACATTGGAGTCAGAGGAGTTTATGATGACCTGGTTAAGAAATATCGTAAAAGTATGGCTTAGGATCATACTGTTTTTACCACTTGTCGCCAACGCAGCCTATGAAAGAAATGTTGCCAAGCCAGTTAATGAAGTAGTTTACGGGAAGATTGACTCTGTCCGTTATATTACTCAACAAGAGGTTGTTCAATCGAAAAGTAACGGTTGGAAGACACTACTTGGTGCCACTATCGGTGGTTTAGTCGGTAATCAATTTGGTGGCGGTACGGGAAGAGAAGTCGCGACGGCAGTGGGTGCGCTTGCAGGTGCCGCAGTTGCTCAAAACCAAAGTAATTACCAATACACGGTTGAATATAAGTTAGTTGAGCTACTCATCAAAGTGAAGGGTGATAAGCTAATTAATGTCATCCAAGATGTTGATAAAAATATGTTATTTAGTCGAGGGGATGAAGTTCGTATTTTATATTTTGATGATGGAGTCAGGGTTGATATCACTTATTAACCCTAGGTTGTTTTAGCCTAACGAAGCCTAATCAGGCATGTACAGTCGGGCTGGCTTATTGTCAAATCAAGTCGAAATAGTTTGCTGTTTCGCCGTGCTTCTTTCGCTCTTATTTACATCGCTGGCAATGCCTTTAATTCTGTATCTTTAGGCTGCTTGAGGATATTCATAAATTAGCGCCGATTTACTCTGGTTTTGTCGTGTTTTTTTGGGTAGTCTGAATTCACGAAGAATTGTTTAGCCCTCATAAAAAATCGTATGTTGAGGGCACAAAGGATTATCAACTTTTAATGGAAAGCCTAACGTTACAACCTATCAATAAAATTCAAGGGGAAGTGAACCTTCCTGGCTCTAAAAGCGTTTCTAATCGAGCTCTTTTACTTGCTGCTCTTGCTAAAGGCAGAACTCGCCTTACTAATCTCCTCGACAGTGATGATATTCGTCATATGCTGAATGCGCTGACTAAACTAGGCGTTCAATACCAACTTTCCGAAGATAAAACAGAATGTCTCGTTGACGGCCTTGGGCGTCCGTTTTCTGTCTCAGAGCCGGTAGAGTTATTTCTCGGCAATGCTGGCACTGCGATGCGACCATTAGCTGCGGCTCTTTGTCTTGGAGAAGGGGAGTATGTACTGACGGGCGAACCTCGTATGAAAGAGCGTCCAATTGGTCACCTTGTCACGGCACTGAAAGATGCTGGTGCGAACGTTGAGTACATGGAAAACGAGAACTTTCCGCCTCTCAAAATAATTGGTACTGGCCTAAAAGCAGGTACAGTTTCTATCGATGGGTCCATTTCAAGTCAGTTTTTGACCGCTTTCTTAATGTCTGCGCCATTGGCTGAAGGTGAAATTCGCATCAACATCGAAGGCGATTTGGTTTCTAAGCCTTATATCGATATCACCCTGCATATCATGAAGCAGTTTGGAGTCGATGTGATCAACAACGACTATCAAGAGTTTGTGATCCCAGCCGGTCAGCAATACATCGCTCCAGGTGATTTCTTGGTTGAAGGTGACGCGTCTTCTGCTTCTTACTTCTTGGCGGCGGCAGCCATTAAAGGTGGAGAAGTTAAAGTCACGGGTATCGGTAAAAACAGCATTCAAGGTGATATTCAATTTGCTGATGCGCTTGAAAAAATGGGTGCAGAAATTGAATGGGGTGATGACTACGTAATTTCACGTGTTGGTCAATTAAAAGGCATTGATATGGATTACAACCATATCCCTGATGCTGCAATGACCATCGCGACAACAGCGCTATTTGCCGAAGGCACTACCGCTATTCGTAACGTTTATAACTGGCGTGTAAAAGAAACAGACCGTTTGTCAGCTATGGCGACTGAGTTACGTAAAGTTGGTGCGGAAGTGGAAGAAGGGGAAGACTACATCATCGTCAAACCTGTCTCTCAGTTAAAGCATGCTGCGATTGATACTTACGATGATCATCGAATGGCGATGTGTTTTTCGCTGGTGGCACTTAGTGATACGCCTGTGACGATTAACGATCCAAAGTGTACGTCGAAAACGTTCCCTGACTACTTCGACAAACTTAAGGCTTTAAGCTGCTAAATATTCTGACCTGAAACCGGAAAGCCAGAGTGAATAACACTCTGGCTTTTTTGTTTCCCAATACTATTTAACCAGCGTAAATTCCTTAGAAAGGTGATGCGCTAAGTATTTGAACATATTGAATACTGCAGTCGTATTTGAAGTTGGTAAACCTTTGTCATCAAGGAAGTATTCACCTTTAAAAACTAAAACACCTTCTTTTTCTTCTACGCTTGTTGCTCGCATTCCCTCGATGTAATCATCGTGCTCTTGGATGATTTGGTTAGCGATCAAAAGAAGGTCGAACTCTTCGATAAACGTTCTATCAGACATATTCTTTCTACCATTCTATTCAGTTAAGAGCGCTGAGTATACCTACAACTAAAATGGGTTTGCATGATTAATTCAGTCAATCGTTCAGTAAGACTAAACAGATCAATTTTTAGAGTATAAGTATGATGTGGAGGAAGATGGCAGAGCATTGAACCAAACTATTTTGTGATGGGTAACAAAATTTATTGCATTGGATTAGCGGATGCTAAGTTTGCCTGTTTAGATATGCCGCTCAATACCTTTCAGAACCCTGTCTCTTTGAAGTATAAAGACGATGAATTGTCAACCAATCGGATCTGAATTTCAAAAAAGCAGTTGATCTTCTTTTCATCTCGCACAATAGTAAAAAAAGAAGCAATGAAATAGAACATTATGCGGGTGGCCTTTAAATAAGGTTTCTACCCGCATTATTATGAAGGACGTTAGAGTCAGTTATGGGTAAATCACTCGTTATAGTGGAGTCACCAGCCAAGGCAAAGACGATAAATAAGTACCTTGGTAAAGACTTTATTGTTAAGTCTAGTGTTGGTCATGTGCGTGATCTGCCTACGGCCGGTCAAAGCACTGGTGAGAAAAAAGCCGCAGCCATCTCAACTAAAGGGATGAGTCCGGAAGAGAAAGCGCGCGTTAAAAAAGAGAAAGACCGCAAAGCGTTGATCAAAAAAATGGGGATTAACCCATATCATGACTGGGAAGCGAATTACCAAATCCTTCCAGGCAAAGAAAAAGTTGTCAACGAACTACAAAAACTCGCCAAAGACGCAGATTGCGTTTATCTCGCAACCGATTTGGACCGCGAAGGGGAAGCAATCGCATGGCACCTTCGTGAGATCATCGGTGGCGATGAAGAGCGATACAAACGTGTAGTTTTTAACGAAATTACGAAAAACGCGATCCAACAAGCTTTCCAGACACCTGGTGAGCTGAACATGGATGGTGTAAATGCCCAACAAGCACGTCGCTTCATGGACCGTGTCGTTGGTTTTATGGTTTCACCTCTACTTTGGAAAAAAGTGGCTCGTGGCTTATCTGCTGGTCGAGTGCAGTCTGTTGCGGTGAAACTGTTAGTTGAGCGTGAGCGTGAGATTAACGCGTTTGTACCAGAAGAGTTCTGGGACATTCATGCGAATACGAAAACGAAAGACAAAGCGGACTTTAAACTGCTTGTTGCTCAGAAAGACGGTTCTGCGTTTAAGCCAGTTAATGAGGCAGAAACCAAAGCAGCGATGTCTGTACTTGAGAATGCAAGTTACGAAGTATGTAAGCGTGAAGACCGCCCTACAAAGAGCAAGCCCTCAGCACCTTACATCACCTCTACGCTTCAACAGGCAGCAAGTACACGTCTGGGCTACGGCGTGAAAAAGACCATGATGCTAGCTCAGCGCCTCTATGAGGCCGGTTACATCACTTATATGCGTACTGACTCGACTAACCTAAGTGCCGAGGCTGTGGACGCTGTACGTGACTTTATTGGTTCTGAGTTTGGTGATAAGTACCTACCAGCGAAACCATTGACGTACGGTAGCAAAGAAGGAGCACAGGAAGCGCACGAAGCGATCCGTCCTTCAAATGTGGGTGTTAAGGCGGAAGACCTGCAAGGTGTCGATGCTGATGCGCACAAACTTTACGCTTTGATTTGGAATCAGTTTGTAGCGTGTCAAATGACGCCAGCAGAATACGATTCAACAACCATCAGCGTAAAAGCGGCAGAATACACGCTTAAAGCGAAAGGTCGTATCCTTAAATTTGACGGCTGGACTCGTGTACAGCGTCCAATGGGCAAAAACGAGGATACAATCCTTCCAGCGGTACAACTTGGCGATAAGCTAAGCTTAGAGTCACTTGACCCTAAACAGCACTTTACAAAGCCACCTGCGCGCTACACTGAAGCAGCACTGGTTAAAGAGCTGGAGAAACGAGGCATTGGTCGTCCGTCGACTTACGCATCGATCATTTCTACGATTCAAGATCGTGGCTACGTGAAAGTTGATCAGCGCCGTTTCTACGCTGAAAAAATGGGTGAAATTGTTACTGACCGCCTTGATGACAGCTTTAACGATTTGATGAACTACGACTTTACTGCGCGTATGGAACAGAAATTGGACCAAATCGCTGAAGGTGAAGTGAACTGGAAAGCTGTGTTAGACAACTTCTTTGCTGATTTTACTGGCGATCTTGAAAAAGCGGAGCTAGATGAGTCAGAAGGCGGTATGAAGTTAAATCACATCGTCATGACGGATATCGAGTGTCCGACGTGTAGCCGTCCAATGGGCATCCGTACTGCTTCGACAGGTGTGTTCTTAGGCTGTTCAGGTTACGCGTTACCACCAAAAGAGCGTTGTAAGACAACCATCAACTTGGGTGACGAAGAAGGTATTATTAACGTTCTAGAAGAAGACGTTGAAACCGCAGCTCTTCGTGCTAAAAAGCGTTGTCCGATCTGTGAAACAGCGATGGACGCATACCTGATTGATGACAAGCGTAAGATGCATGTTTGTGGTAATAACCCGAACTGTGAAGGCTACCTTGTTGAATACGGCGAGTTCAAAGTAAAAGGCTACGATGGTCCAGTTGTTGAATGTGACAAATGTGGCTCTGATATGGTGCTTAAGAACGGTCGCTTTGGTAAATACATGGATTGTACGAGCGAAACGTGTAAGAACACTCGTAAGATTCTTAAGAATGGCGAAGTCGCGCCACCGAAAGAAGATCCTGTTCATTTTCCTGAGTTACCTTGTGAAAACTCAGATGCGTATTTTGTGCTTCGTGATGGTGCTTCGGGGCTATTTATGGCGGCAAGCAACTTCCCTAAATCGCGCGAGACACGTGCTCCTTTGGTTGCTGAACTGGCGCGTTTTGAAGAGCGTTTACCTGAGAAGTTCAAATACCTAGCAACTGCGCCGCAAGAAGATCCTGATGGTCGTCCTGCTGTTGTACGCTTTAGCCGTAAAACAAAAGAGAACTACGTTCGTTCGGAAGAGAACGGCAAACCATCTGGTTGGACAGCGCTCTTTGTTGACGGCAAGTGGGAAGTCACTGATAAGCGTAAAAAAGCGAAAGCATAAAAACGTACGAACTAAGTAATGTAAAAAGGCAGCGATATCGCTGCCTTTTTTGCGTAAAGGCCACTGTGTTGTTCGTATAGATCTTTGCTGCTTTGACTGAGTTTTGCTGACGCGAGAAGATTCTAGCATCAATATTTCTTGGTCGCTGACGTATTTTTTATGTAAAAAATATTCGTTGTAACTTTCATTTTGCATTCACATATTTGTTATACATTGGGCTAAAAAATCGGCGGTGTAGTGAATCCGTTCGTAAATTGTTTTCATAATGTAATCGTTTGCTTTTCCATGTGTGATCTAGATATCGTCTTGAGTACGCAAGAGCTGTATGGTACACAGAATGGCGTATTAAAAATTGTAATTTAGAACCCGCTTAGATAATTTATTACAAAAATTAGTGCAACTGTGTGCATTGTTTGCGTCAAAAAATAAGGAAAGAGTGGACGTTGCATACTGGAAGTGCCGTAGCTTTTTTATCCGTGTTGTAAGAGTTCACAGAAACTCAGAGACGGTTGCTAAATGTATTCGCTTGACTCCCCGAGTATGACTCATTCAAGCGAGTACCAAATCCAAGCTATAACGATATGGAGAACAACAAATGGCTGGTGTTTTGGGAATGATTCTTGCTGGCGGTGAAGGCTCTCGTTTGAGACCTTTAACGGAATCTCGCAGTAAACCTTCGGTACCGTTTGGTGGTAGTTATCGATTGATCGATTTTGCTCTAAACAATTTTGTTAATGCGGATCTGATGCGCATTTACGTCCTAACCCAATTTAAATCTCAATCTTTATTCCATCACTTAAAAAAGGGGTGGAACATCAACGGCATTACAGACCGCTTTATCGATCCTATTCCCGCTCAAATGCGTACTGGTAAACGTTGGTACGAAGGGACGGCGGACGCGATCTATCAAAACCTGCGTTTTATGGAATTAGAGGAACCAGAGCAAGTTTGTATTTTTGGCTCTGACCATATCTATAAGATGGATATCAAACAAATGCTGAACTTCCACTCAGAAAAGAAGGCTTCTCTGACGGTATCTGCATTGCGCATGCCACTAAAAGAGGCGTCGCAATTTGGGGTTATCGAAGTGGATAGCGAAGGTCGTATGATTGGCTTTGAAGAAAAACCAGCAAATCCGAAGTCGATTCCTGGTGATCCTGATTACGCTTTAGTTTCAATGGGTAACTATGTTTTTGAAGCTCAGGTACTGTTCTCAGAGTTGGTCGAAGATGCGGATAATGAAGCTTCATCACATGATTTTGGAAAGGACATCATTCCAAAGATGTTCCCTAGAGGTGATGTGTTCGTGTATGACTTCAGTACCAACAAAATCAGTGGCGAAAAAGAAGAGGTGTACTGGCGTGATGTCGGAACTATTGATGCGTACTGGCAAGCGCATATGGATCTGCTAGAAAAAGATGCACCATTTTCGCTGTACAACCGTAAATGGCCATTGCACACTTACTACCCACCATTGCCACCTGCGACATTTACCGACTCTGATAATGGTCGTGTGCAGATAATCGATAGTTTAGTGTGTAATGGCAGCTATGTTAGAGGCTCAAGAATCGAAAAGTCGGTGCTTGGTTTTCGCAGTAATATTGCTTCTGCTTGCGATATCAGCGAATGTATACTTCTTGGTGACGTAAAAATTGGCGAAGGCTGTGTTTTACGTCGTGTGATTGTCGACAAGGATGCCGATATTGCTCCTGGTACTCAGATTGGTGTGAATCTTCAAGAAGATAAAAAACACTTCCACGTGTCTGAGGAGGGCATTGTTGTTATTCCGAAAGGAGCTCGAGTTGGCTACTAACAACTTATCTATTCTGTTTGTAGCTTCTGAGGTTGAAGGCCTCATTAAAAGTGGTGGCTTGGCAGATGTTGCCAAGGCACTACCGGAAGCCCTTCAAAACCTACAGCAAGACGTAAGAATTACCATCCCTGCGTACAGCAGTATTGATAAACGCGCAGACGCAGAAGTTGTATTAGAAACAGAATTAACATCATGGCCGCATACGGAGTACCGAGTTTTGCGGCTCATGTTAGGTCAAAATCCTGTTTACCTGATTGATTGTCCGCCGTATTTCAATCGACCATCAATGTATGCGGAGAACAACCAAGCGTATACTGATAACGGCGAGCGCTTTGCGTTTTTTAGTGCAGCATGTCTCGACATGTTACCCAAGCTCGCCTTTCAACCTAATATCATACACGCGAACGATTGGCACACAGGTCTTGTTCCATTTTTGCTCAAGCACAGGTATGGCAATGATCCGTTTTTTGCTCATACTAAAAGCGTCATTTCAATTCACAATGCGGTCTTTAAAGGCGTATTTAGTTATGAAGACGTGCAGTGTTTGCCAGAGTTTCATTGTAGAAACGTTCCCGATGCTGCGGTGAGTGCAACGCATATTACGATGCTCAAAGCTGGTGTAATGAATGCAGATAAGATAAACGCGGTCAGCCCTACGTACGCAGAGGAACTCAAAACAGAGCTTGGCAGTCATGGAATGGCTTGGGAGTTTCAGCAACGCGCGCAGGACTTAGTTGGTATTTTGAACGGTTGTGATTACAGTGCTTGGAACCCGGAAACGGATACTTACTTGCCAGTTAATTACTGCGCCGACCAGCAAAGTATGTCGCAAGGGAAGAAAGCTTGTAAAAAAGCATTACAACAACGACTAAATTTGCCCGAAAAAAATGTAGCTATGTTCGGTATGGTTTGTCGATTGACCCAGCAGAAAGGCGTTCATTACTTGTTGCCTGCTTTGGCCGATTTTTTGAAGCACGATGTTCAGCTAGTTGTCGTTGGGACCGGAGACCCTATTCTTGCCGCTCAGCTACGAGAGGTTGCCGCGCAGTTTTCTAGCAAATTTGCCTTTGTAGAAGCGTATGACAATGAACTTGCGCATATCGTTGAAGCTGGTTCTGATTTCTTCTTGATGCCTTCTGAGTTTGAACCATGTGGCTTAAACCAAATCTATAGTATGGCTTATGGGACATTACCGATAGTACGCGGTGTTGGTGGCTTAAAGGACAGCGTTAGCGATTATGATGTAAACCCATCTGAAGCAACGGGGTTTGTTTTTTTCGAACCGACACCGCAGGCATTGTTGTTAACGATGCTAAGGGCACTGTTGCTCTACGCTCAAAACGAGCCTGAAGTGAATAAAGTACAGTTGCACGCGATGCAACAAGACTTTTGTTGGCAAAAGGCCGCAGAATCTTATTTGCAGCTTTACCACTCAGCGTTAGTTTGACTTAAAATTGTAACGAAAGGCACCGAATGAGGTGCCTTTATTATCTTGAGTAAGGGGAGTGTGGTAGGATGGCTTTTTACTCAATAGCACGATCTTTTTGATACTCAATATGACTCAGCCGCTACTTTTTCATAAAACCTATTTGCACCCTACTAGTAATGAGTGGGTTGTATTTGTGCACGGTGCTGGTGGTAGCTCTTCTATCTGGTTCAAGCAAATTAAAGCTTACAAGCAACACTTTAACTTATTGCTGATCGATTTAAGAGGTCATGGAAAGTCAAATCAGTTACTTAAAGAGCTCATTGCTAACCGTTATACCTTTACGGAAGTTACCCAAGATATTTTGAAAGTATTGGACCATTTAAAGATCCAATCCGCTCATTTTGTCGGTATGTCGCTTGGTACTATTATTGTTCGAAACCTTGCTGAATTGTCATCAGAGCGCGTACGTTCGATGGTGCTCGGCGGTGCTGTCACAAGGCTTAACACGCGTTCTCAGATATTGGTGAAATTAGGTAATTTTTGTAAGCATATCCTACCGTACATGTGGCTCTACAAACTGTTCGCTTATATTGTTATGCCTCAAAGAAGCCAACGAGAATCTCGCCACCTTTTTATTCGCGAAGCCAAGAAGCTTTGCCAAAAAGAATTTAAACGTTGGTTTATTCTTGCTGCTGATGTAAATCCGTTAATGAAATATTTTAAAGATCGAGAGTTACCCATTCCGACTCTCTACTTAATGGGCGACAGGGATTACATGTTTATTAAACCTGTCAAAGAAATGGTTGCAGCACATAAGCTCAGCATTCTACGAGAAATCCCGAATTGTGGTCATGTATGCAATGTAGAGCGTCCAGAAGACTTCAATCAACATTCCATCGAGTTTATTAAACAGCAAGCAGCATGTGCTTAAAACTGAGTGCATCCACTGAATAGGAGAGCCGCTATAGCTCTCCTAATTGATATCCACATTGCCAACATGCACCAAATTGCCCTTCGTTTATTTCATGACATTTTGGGCATTGCCAATCTTGATACTCATGCCTATCGGATTGTTTTCGATATGCTTTTACTATTTCTTCAGCTTTCATCTTTTGTGCAGTGTCAAAAAGCCACACATAAGGATCGGTATCATCACCAAACGGCAGTTCTCCTTTTAAGCCGAAAATACCTTCTCCACGAACTTCACAGTAAATTTGTTCCACTTTAAGCAGTTCACATACAATGTGTGCTTCTGCTGGGTTTTTAGCGATAAATATTTTCATCAAAATACCCACTTCACCAATTACGAGTTTTGCTGACTTGGTGTCGGCCTTACTTTATTCATAACCCATTTAGTGATGATTGGAAATAGTCCCAATAGCGCAAAAGACGCTAATACTGCGGGTGAAACAATGCCCGATAGGCTTTCAATTGTTGCTAATTGAGTACCTGCATTCAGATATACGGCTGTGCCTGGCAGCATACCTATTTGGCTAGTGAGATAAAATCTACCTACAGACATCGGCGTTAAGCCCATCAGTAAGTTGATTAGAAAGAAAGGGAATACAGGGATTAGACGCAAGGAAAATAGATAAAAAGCTCCGTCTTTTTCGACACCTTGATTAATTGCGTTGAGTTTATTTCCGAATTTGTTTTGTACCCAGTCACGCAATAAGTATCGGCTGCTCAAGAAGGCCAGTGTTGCCCCCATAGTGCTAGCGAAAGAAACCAGTAGCAAGCTTGTCCAAAAACCAAATAAGGCTGCACCAAGTAAGGTGACTACTGCCGCTCCTGGGATAGAAAAAGCGGTAATTGCAATGTAGGTAAAAAAGTAAATCGCAGCCGAGAATACAAAATTCTGATCGATGTATGTAGTTAGTGCTTCTTGTTGGGCTTTTGCATTCTCTAAGGTTAAATACTGGCCAAAGTTAATACCTAAAAAGACGATAGCCGCTAGTAGGATGAGACCTAATATCAGTTTCTTATTCATAATTTTGATTCCAATTTGGGATATATGTAATAAGACAGTAGGAAAACCGAAAAAATTTCACAAAAAAACCGCAGATTAGACTGCGGTTTTACAAGATAGTTTTTAGGCCGACTTTTATTGGAGGCCGTTCATCAACTCATCTCGGCGAGCTTGAGGTACCACACTCCAATGAGTGCCGTTGATAGCACCTTCTAGTGCCCATAGCAACTCAATGTTGACGGTTGCAGAGTGCGTATCTCTTATCGCTTTATAGGCGTTAAGCGCACCTTCCTCTTCAAGCTTCTCTACGGATTCGATGCCGGCTTTTTTTAGCATGCGCTCGGTAGCCAGTCGTAAGTTAGGCAAATCTTTCAAACGGTTAGGCTTTGTACTTGCTTGCTGTTCTTTCTCAAGCTTTGCCTTTTTCAATGATTGATTCGCTACTTCGATTAAGCGTTCGCTTGATTCCCATAAATCGCTGGAAATAGCGTAGTACTTTGTAACGACTGGAAAGCCACGTTTTTTATAAACGTAAGGCTTTAGCCCTTGTTTCTCGAAGTCAGATGAAGTTTTTTGGTCTGCTCTGATATGAAGCTGATTGTTTACCACTAGTGCAAACATTGTTTCATCAGCGAATAGTCCGAAGCCACCAAACATTGAGCGCGACTTGATATTACCAAGTGCCTCAAATAGCTTCATAGAGTCTTTGAGTATCGGTTTATCCATGTTTTGTTATCTCGGTGTAATTAATATTACGCCACCAAAAGTCAGGTCCGAGAGAGTAGCAAACATGCGTAAAAACAATGTCATTACAGAGTAAAGTCATTGCTTACACACTTGCCATCGGTAACCCCGCTACCTTCCATATCGTAATATGGTTCAGGCCGGAGGCTTTGCGTCCCACTCTTTCGAATGGTTTGCCCTGTGCGTGACACAATGAGCATACTTCTTATATTGAATTAACATCACGGTTTAGCGTTAAAAGTGTGATTTCGGTTCAATAAAAATGATAGATTGAATGCTCTATTTTGCATATGGAAAGGTGCAAATTGGCCTTTGAAAAGGAGTTCTTAATATATATTACATTTATATAAAACAGGGAGTTAACGTTAGTCAATTGTTATTAGAGTGGTGTGAAGTATTAGAGAATGCTTAATTTTTCCAAAAAAATAAGCGCCCCTGTAGAGCGCTTATTTAACCGTGTTAAATACAGTGAAATTTAGTTCATTTTTTTCACAGTATTTCGAATTACAAGCTCAGGTTGCATTTCGAAAATTCGTTTTTCGTGTTCTTTATCTTTGATACGCTCAAGTAGAATTTCGAATGCATTTTTACCAACACGACGTTTAGGTTGGTGGATAGTCGTTAGCGGTGGAGAGAAGTATTCCGCAAGCTCGATGTTGTCGTAGCCGATCACTGAAATATCTTCAGGAATTTTGATCCCGTTTTGTTGCAAGCGGCTCATTAGGCCGAGAGCCATTGTGTCGTTAAAACAGAATACCGCCGTCGGGCGCTTGTCCATTGCGGTAATTTTATCTGCAACTAATACGGCCGTATCACATTCAAAGTTACCTTCAAGGATCCAGTCTTCATTTACAGCTAGGTTCGCTTCACTCATTGCGCGACGGAAACCTGCAATGCGCTCTTGGCAAGCAAGCTTTTCAAAATGACCGCTTAGACAAGCGATATCCGTATGACCATTGTCAATCAGATGTTTGGTTGCAATGTAGCCACCTTCTTCTGAGTTATCCATGATCTTGTCTGCTTGTGAGCTCTCTGGGCCCCAATCCATGACCACTTTAGGAATGTCCGCATGACGGTCAAGCATCTCTTTTAGTTCTTCGGTTAAGTCAGAACACATCACTAGGATGCCATCAACGCGCTTTTCAGCCAGCATACGAATGTAATCGCGTTGTTTTTCGTAAATCCCGCCTGTGTTACATAAAATCAGAGTATAGCCTTGGCGGTAACAGTAGCTCTCAACGCCATCAATCACTTCTGAGAAAAATAGGTTAGTTGATTGAGTTACTAACATGCCAATCGTACGAGTTGAGTTGCATTTTAGGCTGCGTGCAACGGCACTTGGCGCGTAATTCAGCTCGTCAACGGCTTTCATTACTTTTTCTTGCGTTGCTTCTGCAACGAAACGCGTTTTATTGATAACGTGCGAAACTGTCGTAGTGGAAACGCCGGCTAAGCGAGCAACGTCTTTTATCGTGGCCATAAATGGTGTCCTGTATCGAGCTACTGAAATATGTCGTATTGGATGTACCTGATGCTCTAATGGTTTCACACCTAGCAATATAAAATTGGCGCTAAGTGTCTCGGCAGCGGTTGATCCAAGTGCGACAAAAGGGTACGTAGCAGCATCGGTCGATGAATTTTATCTTTTTTCTATCTGATGAGAAATTGCCATCAACCTGTTAAGAAAACACAAAAACCGCTATATTTCAGCGGTTTACATATAAATCATATTTAATCGTTTGCGCTCACATTTTAGCCCTATGTGGACTGACTAGCAATGTTTTCAGCAAGAGATTTGTGTATTTGAAGTCACATTTTGACTGCTAAATAACCAAGCGTCTTTGCGCTAAGTTAAGGCAAACGAATATTATACCCAAGTTACTTACAATTGGTCACTTTCAGGCATACAGGAAGCCCGATAGGCAGGCTCCCTAAAAATAGGCGGCAATTATTCACCAAGAAGGTAGGCGCTGTCTAGTTTACAAAATGCAACTAATAGTTTCGCGACACTCGAGTAAAATCCAAATTCGTCGAATTTTTTACATTTGTCTGAAAACTGAGGTAACCAAGACATCAATTGTTGCTGGATAAAGTCGTTTTGTTTAACGAAGGCTTCTTCCATGTGTTTTTCTTGTTCAAGCTCGTTTGAGCGGATAATCATGTTCCCGAGAAAGTCGAGCTCAACGGCTAAGTGATCCGCAGGTTCCTTTAGGTTTTCGTCTACTTGAACGCCAAATTCAGCCATCAACTTTTCCATTTCCTCAGCTGGCTTGTCATTCAGTAAACCTGATTCACCAATGTACATGGATGCGTAAGGAAGAGCGCCGTATTTTTCTGTCTTCAAAAACAGTTCACAAAAGTCAGCTGCAAGCTCTAGTTGTGCATCTTCACGATCTTGTAACCGATTCAATGCATCAACTAGGCTATCAACAGCTGGTTTCAGCGACTCATTTTCACCTAAACCTGCGAGAAAACTGCGAATTTCAACACTGTGATAGGCTTCCAATTCTTTCTCTGTTAGTTCTTTTGCGAACAAGCTCGAAAACCACCAGTAAATTTCAGCGCGTTTTTCATTAAAAGCTTTCACTTCTTGCATTTTGGGCTCCTGAATGATGCTTCAAGTCATGCATCACAAAGTCAATTAGGGATATCCCCTAAGTGTAATCAATTAAAATGAATAGCAGTAACTATAATTGTTATGTTTTATGGTCAAAAATGACCGTTTATTAATAGCAATGGGCAAGCTTGTTTTGAATCAATAAAAACGCTAAATCTTGCGTTTTAATGTATCTATGACTAGAAATGTTACTAGTTATGAATAGAATACGTCTTGGATAATAAGAAGACAGAAAAGTGGTGTAAATGAGCTATCACGTATTAGTCGTAGAAGATGATGTTGTAACTCGTAGTAAGCTTGCGGGATATTTCCAAAATGAGGGCTACCAAGTCAGCGAAGCAGAGAGTGGCGCAGAAATGCGTGAAGTTTTGCAAGCGGGCGATGTAGACCTGATCATGCTGGATATTAACCTGCCTGGTGAAGACGGCCTGATGCTTACTCGTGAGTTACGTAGCCAATCGGATATTGGTATCATATTAGTAACAGGACGCACGGATAGCATTGATAAAATCGTAGGCCTAGAAATGGGTGCTGACGATTATGTGACAAAACCTTTTGAACTGAGAGAGCTGTTAGTTCGCGTTAAAAACTTGCTGTGGCGTATTTCAGCGGCGCGCAGTGGCAGCTCGAAAGCGAATGAAACCAGTGAAGAGCACATTGTGCGCTTTGGGGAGTGGACATTCGACATTCAACGTCGCGCACTTAGCCGCAACGGTGAGCCAGTAAAACTAACTAAAGCAGAGTATGAACTTTTGGTGGCATTATCGTCTTATCCTAACCAGGTGTTAAGTCGTGAGCGTATTTTGAACATGATCAGCCATCGAGTGGATGCGCCGAATGACCGCACCATTGATGTTCTTATTCGACGTATGCGCGCAAAAATGGAGTTCGATCCTAAGAACCCACAGATTTTTGTAACGGTACACGGCGAAGGCTATATGTTTGCTGGTGACTAGTTGGAACATAACTCAATCGTAAAAAGAAAAAGGAGAGCTTCGGCTCTCCTTTTTTGTGGCTTCAAGATAATACTAGTTTGCTTCAACCATTGGTGTTTGGCCGACAGTATCACGCAACCTTTGCCAAATACTGCCCAAGTACTCATGCCAATAAAGCTCTGTTTGTTCTAAGTAACGCGCTTTAGGTGAGTATTTATCCCAAGGTTGACTTATCTCGCTAATAGCTAAGAAGTTGGTCGGGGCTGGGATTGGTTTAATGCCTGCTGCGTTGAACTCATACAATGCACGGCTCATGTGACTCGCAGAAGTGACTAACACAATCTCCTTTTGTTGAACGAATGCAGCCGCTTGACGCGCCTCTTCCCACGTATCTTTCGCATCTTCTAATAAAATGATATCGGATTTCGCGACTCCCAACGCAAGGGCAACGTTCGCCATCATTCGCGCGTGGCTAATTTCAGATCCGCCAGCATAGCCGGATAAGATTAATTTCGCGCCTGGATACATTCTTAAAATACGAATGCCCTCAGTTAAGCGCATTAATGCTGCACGGCTTAACTGCGAGGTGGGTGGAATTTCGTCATCGATAACATGACCATTCCCTAAAACCATCACGTAGTCGATGGTGCCAGAAACTGGCAAAAAGGCTTTATGCTCTCGCTCTAATGGCATAAGAAGCTTGGTTGAAACAGGTTGGAAGGCAACAAGAAAAATGCCAACAAAAGAGAATAGAACAACGAAGCAGCCAGTTTTACGTTTTGTAGTAAAACTAATGAGAGCAAGACCCAACAAGCCTATCAGCAGCAATGCCGGAAGGGGCATAAGCATGGCTGACACTACTTTTTTCAGCTCAAACATACATAAATAGTCCGAAAAAACATCAATTGATAATAAAAATGAGGGTATCCCTCTTTATTCCTGCTTTCCTTGTGCCAGAATAGCGGCACAATCCGTTATGATAACTCAGCAGAAGTGACAGAAGACCGCAATTTCGACGATATCGCCCACAAATTTGCAAAAAATATTTACGGCTCCGATAAAGGGGAGATCCGCCAAATCATTGTGTGGGAAGATTTTCTACAGATTCTAAGTGAATTAGATGCTGACCAGCAACCCCTAGAAGTGTTGGACGCTGGTGGTGGTTTGGCACAAATGTCGCAAAAGCTTGCTAAGCTCGGACATCGAATCGCTTTATGTGATCTATCTTCGGAAATGCTGCAGTTGGCTAAGCAGGATATTGAAAAAAACGGTTTGCTTGAGCAGTATCGCCTGATTCATTCGCCTGTCCAATCCATCGGTGAACATATGGATGGACAGGTCGATCTGGTTATGTTCCACGCTGTGATGGAGTGGCTGGTTGATCCTAAGGCCGCACTTGAAACAGTTCTAGAACAAGTAAAACCGGGAGGCATCGCATCAGTCATGTTCTACAACCACCACGGTTTAGTCTATAAAAACGTGGTTTGTGGCAACATTCCTCATATATTAGACGGCATGCCTCACCGAAAAAGATTTAAACTACAGCCGCAAAAAGGCTTAAAACCTGAAGAAGTCTACCAGTGGATAGAAAATTCAGGTTTTAATATTTGTGGCAAATCTGGTATTCGCTCATTTAGTGATTACATAGGCAATATGGAATACATGGGTGATTACGAGTTTGAAGATGTGTTGGCGCTAGAAAAACAACTTTGTCGACAAGAGCCATACCTCTCATTAGGCCGCTACATTCATGTGTGGGCTAAAAAGAACGATAAACAGGAATAACAATGAGTGAGATGACTCTCAATGCTGCAGAGCAACCAATCGATGAGCTGGTTGGCTGGGTTAAGCAGCACGATTTCTCGTTGAACCTGACCACAGAGCGATTGGCATTTTTGATAGCCATTGCCGTACTGAGTAATGAAAGGTTCGATGAAGAACTGGGTGAAGGTGAACTGCATGATGCATTTGCCATCGTCACTCGACTATTTGATGAGACCGGCGAAGCCTCCGCTTTTCGTGCGAACAATGCGATCAACGAGATGGTTAAGCAGCGTCTTATGAGCCGTTTTGTCAGTGAGATTACTGACGGAGCGAGCATTTACCGCTTGTCGCCATTAGCGATAGGAATAACCGACTACTACGTGCGTCATCGTGAGTTCTCAAAACTGCGTCTATCTATCCAGCTATCCATGGTAGCGGATGAAATGGCGAAAGCGATTGAGGCAGCGCAAAAAGGTGGCACACCGGGTCACTGGAAGAAAAACGTATACGGTGTTTTAAAATATTCTGTAGGCGAAATTTTCGATCAAATTGACCTCAACCAACGTGTTATGGATGAGCAGCAACAGTCAGTGAAACAACAGATTGCTGACCTGCTTAACAAAGACTGGCGTGAAGCGATCAACAACTGTGAAGCACTTCTGTCAGAAACATCAAGCACGTTGCGTGAACTTCAAGATACGCTGCAAGCCGCCAGTGATGAACTGCAAACTCAGATCCTCGATATTCAAGAAATTGTTTACGGTGACCCTGAGCTGGAGTTTATCGAAGAAGCCTTGTTTGGTCTGCAAATGAAGCTGGACCGAATCACAAGCTGGGGCCAGCAAGCTATCGACCTTTGGATTGGTTACGACCGACACGTGCACAAGTTTATTCGTACTGCAATCGATATGGATAAGAACCGTGCGTTTAGCTCGCGTCTTCGTCAATCCGTCAAAGATTACTTCGATGCGCCTTGGTATCTGACTTATGCAGATGCGGAGAGGCTTTCTGACCTTCGTGATGAGGCCCTAGTACTGCGTGATGACGAGGTCACGGGTCAAGTTCCGATGGAAGTAGAATACGAAGAGTTTCAACAAGTCAATGATGAGTTGTCTGAACGAATTGGTGACATGCTAAAAGCGCATAAAGATCAAGGCACACCAATCGATTTGAGTGTGGTACTGCGAGATTACCTTGCACAGCACCCTTACACTCATCATTTTGATTTAGCTCGCATTATCGTCGATCAAGCTGTACGTCTAGGGTATTCAGAATCGGATTACCAAGCGATTCAACCAGACTGGAAAGCAATCAACGAATTTGGGGCAAAGGTACAAGCGAATGTCATCGACCGATACTAATGAATACATGTCAGAGAATCTGGCAAAAGCAATTTCTAACCCTCTGTTCCCAGTGCTAGACAGCATGCTTCGAGCAGGGCGTCATATCTCAAGTGAAGATCTAGACAACCACGCGTTGTTGTCGGATTTCGAACTTGAGCTTTCTTCTTTCTACCAACGCTACAACACCGAATTGGTGAAAGCGCCAGAAGGTTTCTTCTACCTTCGTCCACGTTCAACATCTCTGATTGGCCGTAGTGTTCTTTCTGAACTGGATATGCTGGTGGGTAAGGTACTGTGTTTCCTTTATCTAAGCCCAGAGCGTCTTGCGCACGA
Source organism: Vibrio sp. 1167 (assembly GCF_033340375.1). Classification (NCBI taxonomy): domain Bacteria; kingdom Pseudomonadati; phylum Pseudomonadota; class Gammaproteobacteria; order Vibrionales; family Vibrionaceae; genus Vibrio; species Vibrio sp. 1167. The sequence goes on from NZ_JAWOWK010000002.1 coordinate 129,079, forward strand.
AGGCATCTTCACTAACCAAGAGCTGTACGACGAACTGCTTGCTCTAGCAGATGAAAATAAGCTGATGAAGCTAGTGACGAACCGTGCTACCGGTTCTGACCTTGATAAAGAAAAGCTGTTTGAAAAAGTACGTACGTCACTTCGTCGTCTGCGTCGCCTAGGCATGATCATCAACATCGGTGAAACCGGTAAGTTCAGCATCAGTGAAGCGGTATTCCGCTTTGGTGCCGATGTACGTATTGGCGATGACATGCGTGAAGCGCAGCTGCGTCTGATCCGTGATGGTGAAGCGGTAGTGCACACCAAAGAGCCAAGCCAAGGCAGCCTATTGTCTGAAGAAGAACAAGACGACCAAGCCCAAGAAGAAACAACAGAAGAGGGTGAAGCATGAGCATGATTGAACGCGGTAAATACCAATCGCTGACCATGGTCAACTGGAACGGCTTCTTTGCCCGTACTTTTGACATCGATGGTCTGGTCACCACGCTATCAGGTGGTAACGGTGCAGGTAAATCAACCACAATGGCGGCGTTCATCACCGCATTGATTCCTGACCAAACGCTACTGCACTTCCGTAACACGACAGAAGCAGGCAGCAGCCAATCGTCTCGCGACAAAGGTTTGTACGGTAAGCTACAGCCGGGCGCATGTTATGCGGCGCTGGACGTGGTGAACTCACGTAACCAACGCCTATTGTTTGCAGTAAAACTGCAGCAAGTTGCGGGTCGTGATAAGAAAGTAGACATCAAACCGTTTGTTATCCAAGGTCTTCCAAGCCATGTAAAACCAACGGATATCTTGGTGGAAAGCGTATCGGCGACTCAAGCTCGTGTACGTCAAATCAATGAAGTAAAAGAATCGATCGCGGAATTTGAAGGCGTTCAGTTCAAAGCGTTCTCTTCTATCGTGGATTACCACGCACAAATGTTTGAATTCGGTGTGATTCCGAAGAAACTGCGTAACTCTGGTGACCGCTCTAAATTCTACCGCCTGATCGAAGCATCGCTTTACGGTGGTATTTCAAGTGCGATTACGCGCTCGCTACGTGACTACCTTTTGCCACAAAACGGCGGCGTGAAAAAAGCGTTCCAAGATATGGAATCGGCACTGCGTGAAAACCGCATGACGCTAGAAGCGATCAAAACTACGCAAGCAGACCGTGACTTGTTCAAACACTTGATCACAGAGTCGACTAACTACGTGGCAGCGGACTATATGCGCCATGCTAACGAGCGTCGTAAAAAACTAGAACAGACATTGTCTTTGCGTTCAGAGTTATTTGGTTCTCGCGAGACCTTGATTGAGCAAAACAATCTGCTTAATCGCGTTCAAGAAGAGCTGGAACTGTTGATCGAGTCGGAATCGGCGCTAGAGCAAGATTACCAAGCGGCTTCGGATCACTTGCAACTGGTGCAAAACGCACTGCGCCAGCAAGAGAAGATCGAACGCTACCAAGAAGATCTTGAAGAGCTAAGTGAGCGTCTTGAAGAACAAATGATGGTCGTGGAAGAAGCGCAAGAACGCGTGATGATGGTAGAAGAGCAAGCGACCGTTGCAGAAGAAGAGGTGGATAGCCTTAAGACGCAACTTGCTGATTACCAGCAAGCTCTTGACGTTCAGCAAACTCGCGCCCTTCAATATCAACAAGCAGTTCAAGCGCTGGAGAAAGCGAAGCAGCTACTTGGCGATGACAGCCTAACGGCGGAATCGGCTCAAGCGCTTGTCTCTGAGCTTAAGAGCAAAGAATCAGAAAGCACCAATGCGTTGCTATCGGTTAAGCACAAACTGGACATGTCTTCTGCAGCGGCAGAGCAGTTTGAAACCGCGCTTAAACTGGTACAAAGCATCGTTGGTCAAGTTGAGCGCAAAGACGCGTCTGAGCATGCGAAAACTGCAATTGCGAAAGCGCGTGAGTCACAACAAATTGCACAAAACGAACAACAATGGCGAGCACAACACCGTGATCTCGAACGCAGCCTTAACCAGCAGCGTCAAGCACGTGAACTGGTTGCTGAATACAAAAAGCAATATCACGTTGAACTAACCGATGAGGTTACGTTTGAACAAGAACGTGAACGTCATGCGACGCAAATCGAATCACTAGAGATAGCTCAAGAAGAAGTTCGTGATCAGCGTGGTGAACAGCGCCGTCTAGAGCAAAACGCGGTGGCAGAAATCAGTAAGCTTGAAGCAATAGCACCAGCTTGGATTGCGGCGAACGATGCGCTAGAGAAACTGAGAGAGCAGAGCGGTGAAGAGCTTGATGATCGCCATGCGGTAATGAACCACATGCAAGTTGTCCTTGAACAAGAAAGGGAGTTGTCTTTAGCTAAAGATAAGCTTGCTGAGCGCCGTAGCCAGCTAGACTCTGAGATTGAGCGTCTTGCTTCTCCTGGTGGTTCAAATGACCCTCGCCTGAAAGGTTTGGCAGATACGCTGGGCGGTGTATTGCTGTCTGAGATCTACGATGACATCACGATTGATGACGCGCCTTACTTCAGTGCGATGTACGGTCCGGCTCGTCACGCTATCGTTGTTTCTGACTTGTCAGGCATCGAAGAGAAACTGGTAGAGCTAGACGACTGTCCAGAAGACTTGTACATCATTGAAGGTGACATCGATGCCTTTGATGACAGCTCGTTCGATGCAGAAGAGTTAGAGGGCGCGGTTTGCGTTCGTATGAACGATCGCCAAATGCGTTACTCTCGCTTGCCTGAGATCCCATTGTTTGGCCGTGCGGCACGTGAGCAGCGTCTAGAGTTGCTGCGTAACGAACGAGAAGAAGTGGTAGAGAAACACGCAAAAGCGGCGTTTGATTCTCAGAAAATGCAGCGCTTGTACCAAGCGTTTAACCTATTTGTGTCTAACCACATTCAGGTTGCTTTTGACGCCGATCCAGAACAAGCACTGGCAACTATTCGTGATAAGCGTAACCAAATTGCTCGCGTGTTGGCGGATCTGGATGCGAAAGAGCAACAACAACGTTCTCAGCTTCAAACCAGCAAGCAAGCGTTGTCTTCTCTGGACAAGCTAGCGTCACACATGGTGCTTGTTGAAGATGAGTCATTGCAAGCGCGTTTTGATGAGCTAGAAGAGAAAATCGCTCAGCTTGCAGAGGCAAAAAACTTCTTAAACAACCATGCAAAAGCCGTCACGCAATTAGAGAATATTGCGTCTGCGCTTGATGCTGACCCAGAGCAATTCGATGCACTAGAAGCAGAATACAAAGCGGCAGACGAGCGGCTACAAGATCTTAAGAAGCAAATCTTTGCACTCTCGGATCTCGTTGAACGTCGTCACTACTTCGCTTACTCAGATTCAGTAGACCTACTGAACAAGAGCAGCGAACTGAGCGAGCAGCTAAAAGCTAAACTGGTTCAAGCTGAACAAATGCGTACACGCTCTCGTGAAGAGTTGAAGCAATCGCAAGGTCAAATGAACCAATACAACCAAGTATTGGCATCATTGAAGAGTTCACACCAAGCGAAACTGGAAACGGTTCAAGAGTTCAAACAAGAGCTTCAAGAGTTTGGCGTGAACGCTGACGAAGGTGCAGAAGAGCGCGCAATGCGTCGTCGTGACGAATTGCACGAGCGTCTACACACGTCTCGCAGCCGTAAGAGCGAATACGAGCGCACGATCACCTCTACTGAACTAGAGATGAAAGGCTTGGCAAAACGTCTGAAGAAAGTTCAGAAAGAATACGTTGAGCTGCGTACGTTCGTGGTTGCTGCGAAAGCTGGCTGGTGTTCAGTACTTCGTCTGGCGCGTGAAAACGATGTTGAGCGTCGTCTACACAAGCGTGAACTGGCTTACATGTCAGCGAATGAACTGCGTTCGATGTCGGATAAATCACTGGGTGCGCTGCGTCTCGCGGTTGCGAACAATGACGACCTGCGTGATGCGCTGCGTCTATCAGAAGACAACGCTCGCCCAGAGCGTAAAGTTCTGTTCTATATTGCTGTATACCAACACCTTCGTGAGCGTATTCGTCAGGATATCATCCGTACTGATGACCCAGTTGAAGCAATCGAAGAGATGGAAGTCGAGCTGGCGCGTCTAACGGAAGAGCTAACGCAACGTGAAAACCGTCTAGCGATCAGCTCTGAGTCGGTAGCGAGCATCATCAAGAAGACGATTCAGCGTGAGCAAAACCGTATTCGTATGCTGAATCAAGGCTTGTCGAACATTTCGTTTGGTCAGGTGAAGGGCGTACGTCTAAACGTGAAGATCCGCGAAAGTCACGAAGTGCTACTGAACGGTCTAGCGACACAACAAGAGCAGCACAAAGACCTGTTTGAATCGACTCGCTTTACTTTCTCCGAAGCAATGGCGAAGCTGTTCCAACGTGTGAACCCACATATCGATATGGGTCAACGTTCTCCTCAGGTTCTGGGTGAAGAGCTACTGGATTACCGTAACTACCTAGAGCTAAGTGTAGAAGTGAACCGTGGTACAGATGGTTGGCTACAGGCTGAGTCTGGCGCACTATCAACAGGTGAAGCGATCGGTACTGGTCAGTCAATCCTATTGATGGTAGTACAAAGCTGGGAAGAAGAGTCTCGTCGTCTACGCAGCAAAGACATTGTGCCTTGTCGTTTGCTTTTCTTGGATGAAGCAGCGCGTCTGGATGCGAAATCGATCGCGACATTGTTCGAATTGTGTGACCGTCTGGATATGCAGCTTCTTATCGCGGCACCAGAAAACATCAGCCCAGAGAAGGGGACGACCTACAAACTGGTGCGTAAGGTGTTTAAAGATCACGAACACGTACACGTGGTTGGTCTGCGTGGTTTTGGTCAAACGGATAAGCCTAAGACTGAAGTACAAGAGATGATTGAAGAGTTTGAATCGTAAACTGCGAATCTAACAAAACGCCCGCAATGAACGCGGGCGTTTTTGTATCTGTTTACGAGGCAGGCTTCGAAATACATAAGATAAGCCGAGACTGTAGGACGGCAGTCTCGGCTTATTAACGGAACTTAATGAGGAAGCGACGTTTATTCCTCTGGAATATCGTCCCTGACTTCGATCATTTCAGCAAGCTCTTCAAGTGCTTGGACAGAAAGCTCAGACAAGCGCTGTAGGTGTTGGTCTAAGCTCTCTTGTTCTTCAAGCTCTGGTTCATCATTATTTGTTTCTTTTATTAGCATTTCCCAACCTCTCAAGTTGAGTAAGGGGAGCTCTCATCATACTCAAAAGGCAAAGTAGAACAGAAACGATCTATGTTGATTTTGTTAGCTCGATCATTGATTCAACTTATATATGATAAGGATGTGTTTAATAAGGAGAGCAACTGCAAGGTTTTTGGATGCGGGAACAAAAACGCCAGTAATCATGACAATTACTGGCGAGTAATAACGAACATTAGGTCGGAGGGTTAGAACAACGGCTTCACACCGAACTGCTCTGCCGCGTAAGCGACGCGTTCAATCGGTTTTGGATACTCAGCAGGTGTGCCAAGGCTCTCTATGTGTTTCAAACGAGGAAGCAAGCCTGCACCATTAGCGATTTGGATTGCCAGACCAGGGCGAGCGTTAAGCTCTAAAACCATAGGTCCTTCATCTTTATCCAGCACCATATCCGTACCCATGTATCCCAAACCTGTCATTTCCCAGGCACTTGACGCAAGCTCCAACAAGCGCTCCCAATGCGGTACTTGAAGGGTCGAAAGGTCTTTACCTGTATCAGGGTGATGAGTCACTGGATGATCGAACTGCACCGCTCTGACGGCTTTACCTGTCGCGATGTCAATGCCTACTCCTACCGCACCTTGGTGAAGGTTTGCTTTGCCGTCGGAAGCCGCTGTAGAACAGCGCATCATCGCCATAACTGGATAACCTTTAAATACGATGATCCGAACATCTGGTACGCCTTCATAACTGAAGCCATCAAAACAGTCATCAAACTTGATTAAGTTTTCAACCACAGCAACGTCATTTTTACCACCAAGAGAGAAAAGGCCAGCAAGCGCATTACTAATGTGACGCTCGACCTCATCCCTACCAATTGTAGAGCCGGAGGGTTTGGTATATACCCCGTTTTTGTGAGACGTAACAACCAGAATGCCTTTACCGCCACTACCTTGTGCAGGTTTGATTACAAAACCAGGCCAGTTCTCAACCATTTTGTGGATAGTCTTAACTTCAGCTTGGTTATGAATGACACCGATCAGGGCAGGAACTGTTGCTCCTGCTGCCTGTGCAATAATTTTGGTCTTTAGCTTGTCATCGACAAGTGGGTATTTAGAACGATCATTGTAACGGCCAATATAGCTGTGGTTACGCTTGTTCATCCCCATAATGCCTTTATGGCGAAGCTTAGACGGCGAAGTAAAACTTTCGAACATCGTTTAGTCCTCCGCTAGTGGTTTGAAGCGTCGTAGCTCAGTGAGGCGGTAACCTGTGTAAGTACCTAGTAATAGAATACCGGCCAGAACAATCAACTGTAGACCAATGAAGTTAAAGGTTAAGTGTTGAATGTATGAGTTCGTCATTGCAAGGTAAACTAATACCGCTGTCAGCAATGAACCACCACCTTGCAGAGCAACTTCCTTCGCACCTTCTTCTTCCCATAGGATTGACATACGTTCAATCGTCCAAGACAAGATGATCATAGGGAAGAAGGTAATTGTTAGGCCTTCTGTTAAGCCCATTTTAAACGCAACAACGGTGAACACCGAGATGATCATAATAACGGTAATAATGACCGCAGATATCCTTGCTACCAGCAATAAGTTCAACCTAGACAAATAGCTTCGAATAATCAGGCCTGTACCTACAATTAGCAAGAAACCGACAATACCCGTTAATAGTTGAGTTTGAACAAAAGCAACGGCAATCAACACAGGCATGAAGGTACCGGATGTTTTCAGGCCGATAATCACACGCAAGAACACAACGATCAGAGCACCAATAGGGATGAGCATGATGGTTTTGAACATCGCTTGCTCTTCCAAAGGTAGGCTATGAATTGAAATATTCAGTAATCCATCTGCTTCTATTTTGTTGTTTGTAGCTTGTTGTGGTGTCATTTCTTGCTTAATCATCGAGAAATGCACTTGGCTATTTTTACCACCAACAAGGTCAAGTAAGGATACGTTTGATTCATCCCACACTAACAAGTTGGGTTTCACTGCTTTTTGTTCGGATTTTGGCGAAAACAGTACCCAATCTTTACCTGACCAAACCTGAACCATTGGTTGAATTGTTTGGCGTCGACGACCATCTTCTAGTTCGATAACACCGACGGTTTTGCTCTGTATACCTGCGGTAAGCAAAATATTATGCAGTGCATCAGTACGGCTGAAATCGTTCAGTAGTAGCGACGAGTTTTGGCTATCTGGGTCATTAAGCGCTTTGATAAGCTCACGAGTAAACGTCACATTATCGGCTGAGCGACTCATCGCACGTTCGATAAGGGCATTTGCCGCTGCTGCTTGTGGTGCTGATAGCGTTGGTGGCGTAATGTCTTCCGTTGGCGGTAAAGGAGTGACTTTAGCCTGAGGGTCTACTAAGAACTGGGCTTTGTAGTATATGGTTTGTGGCCCTTGAGCTTGGCGAATTGACCATTCTGCACGACGGCCTGAATCGTCATTGATGTAGGAAACGCCATAACCTGATGAGGAAGCAGATTCACCGATAAGTGTGTAACCACTTTGTGTATGAGGTGCTGCAAGTGACGCTTTTACTTCGTTGCCGTTAGCATTGAACTCAATACGAGCTTCTACATCCCATACCTGGCGAGTTTCGCCTGGCGTCCAAGGCACGCCGTAGTTTTCATGTCTGAAAACACTCAGAGCAATGCCCGCAATCACCAATAAGATGATAGAAAGGTAAAACGGTATTTTTGACGTCATAATCTACCTTATTATTTTTTATCTTCGTCCGTTTGGATATAGGTACGACTTACATCGACAAGTGCTATGTCGCGCATAAATTCTCTACCCAGTAAAATAGGATGGTTCATATGTGAGCGATCTGCCAACGTAAATTGCGCTTTTTCATGAATTTTTCCAACGCGCACCCAAAGTTCTACCACAGCGCGGCGTTCTAACTCTTCACTGGTAACCTGGCGGATTTTGACGTAGCGAATGACAGGAGCTTCGATCCAGGTACTTTTCTCTTCTTCGGATTTACTGGTGTCTGCTAAGTGGAATCGGACCCATTTTTTGCCATTTCTTTCGAACTCTTCAATATCAACGGCATTTAAAGACGACGTCGCGGCACCAGTGTCGATACGTGCATCAAAAGTTTGCTTAATCGACTCTACAGTGACCTTTTCGATAGAGCCAAGGACAATATCGTGAGTTGGGGTTGGTTCCACAGGAGCGGGAGATTGGACAATAATCGGCTCTTTCGGTTTTTTTACTTCTGCCATTGCTTCATCGCGAAATGTAAGAAGTTCAACCTGTAGTTTATCGACTTGTTCTTCAAGGCTGTCGATATAGTCCGATTGGTTGCTGAGCTGTAGCTCTAGGTTGGTAATGCGATTATTGACATTCGCTTCTGAATTTTGAATCGCCGCTAACGTTTCTTGGTGGTACTGTTCGCCTTTGGTTAGTGAGCATCCAGATAGTAAGGCGATGGCAACAATCGGGGTCAATCGTAATAACATTGAAAACCTTGGGATTGGATTAAGTTGTTTATTTTTTAGGAGTTTAGCTTATATCGATAAAGCCTCACAAGTAAGAATGTTTCTCTATTACTTATTGTTTGAGGAATAGTGATGAAAAGCCAAAAATCAAGGACATAAAAGCGCATCCTTATTTAGAGCGTGCTTATATTTTGACGTGACAAATGGATTCAAAAAACAAACTCGCTCATTACGAGGAAAGAGGGTAATGTCTTAACTCGTAAAATGAGTTAAGACAATGTCAGGAATCTCAGCGAATTATGATTTGCGAGCGACAAGAACCGCGCGGCGAGGGGCAGGATAGCCTTCTACAGTTTTGCTTGGGTCGTTCGGATCTAAGTAGTCAGGTAGAGAGTTATGCGTCATCCAATCTGTGGTACGTTGTTCGTCTACGGACGTGATGTTTTCATCAACGATACGAACATCTTCAAAACCGACCAATTCTAACCACACTTTTAGGGCTTTTGCTGAAGGGAAGAAATAGACATTACGCATTTGCGCGTAACGAGAAGTCGGGACCAGTACTGCATTCTCATCACCTTCAATAACGAGTGTTTCCAATACGAGTTCACCACCAGATACCAATTGATCTTTTAGTTGCACTAAATGATCGAGAGGCGAGCGGCGATGGTAAAGAACGCCCATGCTGAATACCGTATCGAACGCTTCTAACTTAGGTAGCTGTTCAATGCCCAATGGCAATAGGTGCGCACGTTGGTCATCGCCCATTAGTTTACGAATTGCTTCGAACTGAATTAGAAACAGGTGAGATGGATCGATACCGACAGTTAAGCGTGCACCTTCGCCTAGCATGCGCCACATGTGGTAGCCGTTACCACAACCAACATCGAGTACGCTGCGATTCTTTAATGGTGAAATATGCGGAAGCACGCGGTCCCATTTCCAATCACTGCGCCACTCAGTATCAATATGGATGCCGTGTACGTGGTATGGGCCTTTGCGCCAAGGATGGAATGTACGAAGTAAGCTTTCTAGCTTTTTAAGTTCCCCTTGAGGCATCGGCTCATTGTTTGAAATCGTGACAGAATCAACAATGTCGATGTTGTCCGGTCTACCCGCTGGGATTTTGTTCAGGGCTTTCAACCAGCGACTAAAGTCACCGTGCTCTGCATTTTGCCAATCCGTTAGCTGTTGCGGAAGCACATTAAGCCAAGGTTGAAGACGAGTGTCTTGGGCAATCAATTGGTAGAAATTTGCAAAGTTAAACATAGTTAGTCAATCGCTGAGTTGATGGGTATAAATTATTAACAAAAGCCGAAATCGGTATGGTTCAGGCTTGGTATGCATGGTCTATTTAATCGCGAACATGGAGCCGAAGTTAAAGCATTGGAACCAAACGTCGTAGCTAGAAAAGCCAATTTTAGCGAAACGCTCTTTATGTTCTTTCTTTGAATCTGGGCGCATTACGTTTTCTATCGCGCTACGCTTTTGGCTGATTTCTAGTTCGCTATAACCATTCGCACGTTTAAAGTCGTGGTGAAGGTCAATTAACAGTTCGTTCGACACTTCATCTTCGAAGACGAACTTCTCCGATAGAATCAAAATGCCGCCTGGACGCAGGCCTGCGTAAATTTTCTCGAGCAAGGAGTAACGATCTTCTGGAGAGAGGAATTGCAAAGTGAAGTTCAACACCACCACTGACGCGTTTTCAATTTCGATATTGCGAATGTCTGCTTCTACTACATCCACAGGAGTGTCACTGCGGTAAGCGTTGACGTGAAGTTTACAACGCTCAACCATCGCAGGAGAGTTGTCCACTGCGATGATTTGGCAACCTTCTTGTTTGATATGGCGACGCATAGACAATGTTGCAGCACCCAAAGAACAGCCAAGGTCATAGATGTTTGAGTGAGGTTTTACAAAACGCTCTGCCAGCATACCGATTGCAGAAATGATATTGCTGTAACCCGGTACCGATCGTTGAATCATGTCAGGAAATACTTCCGCTACGCGTTCATCGAACGTGAAATCCCCAATTTTATCGATTGGAGCCGAAAAAATAGTATCTGGATTGCTCTTAGGGTTCATAACTAAGTCTCTGCATACAAGCCGCCTGAAAATGTCAGGCACCAAAAAAGGCGCGTATTTTATGGGAATTTCGCGCCTCTGTCATGTGTTGCGTTAGAACATCTGTAACTGCGAGTTGCCATCGTCAGCTGGGAAAGGTGATAACTCAGGGAGTGTGATACGCTTTTGTATGTCTTTATATAGGTTTGCGGCCAACTCTGGCGCAATTATATTGTCTGCGGTATGGATCATGACATATGGCTGTTTACCTTCGGCAATCCATTGTGGCAACTTGTTGAGCCATGGTTTAAAAAACTCGTAATTTTGCTGTTCTTCTGGATGACCAATAAAGCGAATCAAAGGGTGTGAAGCGGTAGCAATGGCGTGAACAGGGACTCGTGGTTTTTTCATTTGTGCATCAATAATCGCCTCATTGTCGGGCTTAGCGGCAAAGACTGGGCGGCTATCCATAATAATGCGGTCAATATTATTCTCTACTAACCATTGGTTAAGTGCTCGCTCTTCTTCGCCTTTGGAGAAAAATGCCATATGGCGAACCTCAACACCGAGAGGGAAGTTAGGTGGAAAGTTCGCACAGAACTTTTTCAGCCGATCAAGGTGCTCAGGACCAAATGCGGCTGGTAATTGAATTGTCCATTGGCCCACACGGTCATGCAAAGGCTCCATGACTTTCATGAAGTCTCTCAGTTGTTCGCTGCAACCTCTTAGCATTTGCTCATGAGTGATGGCTTTAGGAAGTTTGAAAGTAAAGCGAAAATCATCGTGGGTTGCGGCTCTCCAGTTTTGCACTGTATTGAGCGTCGGTGTGGCATAAAATGTCGTGTTGCCTTCCACGGTATGAAACACTTGCGCATACCTTTCTAAACGTTCAGCGGGCTTTGTCCCGCTGCCGTAAAAACTTTGTTGCCATTGATTGTGCGACCACATCGTCAATCCAAGTCGAAGAGGTAAGTTATCCATTATTCTTTACTGCTTGCTACTCGTGTGAATACTTTACGAGAGTTTTGCTGAAATAGGTAATTTCACGCTATAATCCTCCCCAATTTTTTCGCTTTGGTGCGCTTTTGAACATTTGTTGTACTAAAAAGCACCAGTGAATGATAAAACACACGTAATTGTATGTTGAGTAGTCGATTTTCGTGGACATTCAGCGTATAACTGAATCTTTACTCTGCTTAGCAATGAGGCTGACAGAGCGTAGTTAACAACATTTGAGAGATTGGGAATTTCATTATGCGTACCCATTACTGTGGTCACCTGAACAAGTCCCTTGCAGGACAAACTGTAGAACTTTGCGGCTGGGTTAACCGTCGTCGTGATTTAGGCGGTCTTATTTTTATTGATATGCGAGATCGCGAAGGTATCGTTCAGGTAGTTGTTGATCCAGATATGGCGGATGCGTATGAAGTGGCGAACACACTTCGTAATGAATTCTGTATCAAACTAACGGGTGAAGTGCGCGTTCGCCCAGAGAGCCAAGCAAACAAAGACATGGCAACAGGTGAAGTTGAGATCCTTGCGAAAGGTCTTGAAATCATCAACCGTTCTGATGTTCTGCCTCTAGACTTCAACCAAAAGAACTCTGAAGAGCAGCGCCTGAAGTACCGTTACCTAGATCTACGTCGTCCAGAAATGAGCGACCGCATCAAGCTACGAGCTAAAGCGTCTAGCTTTGTTCGTCGTTTCCTAGATGACAACGGTTTCCTAGACATCGAAACACCAGTCCTAACAAAAGCGACTCCAGAAGGCGCTCGTGACTACCTAGTACCTAGCCGTGTTCACAAAGGCAGCTTCTACGCGCTTCCTCAGTCTCCACAGCTATTCAAACAACTTCTAATGATGTCTGGTTTTGACCGTTACTACCAAATCGTTAAGTGTTTCCGTGATGAAGACTTGCGTGCTGACCGTCAACCAGAATTCACTCAGATCGATATCGAAACGTCATTCATGACGGCTGACCAAGTTCGTGCAACGACTGAGAAAATGGTTCGTGAAATGTGGCAAGAGCTACTAAACGTTGACCTAGGTGAATTCCCAGTAATGCCGTTCAGCGAAGCGATTCGTCGTTTCGGTTCTGACAAGCCAGACCTACGTAACCCACTGGAACTAGTAGACGTTGCTGACCTAGTGAAAGACGTTGAGTTCAAAGTATTCTCAGGTCCAGCAAACGATGAAAAAGGCCGCGTTGCCGTTATTCGCGTTCCAGGTGGCGCTTCTCTGACTCGTAAGCAAATTGATGGCTACGGTGAGTTCGTTGGCATCTACGGTGCGAAAGGTCTAGCTTGGATGAAGGTTAATGACCGTGCAGCGGGCATGGAAGGTATCCAATCTCCAGTCGCTAAGTTCCTAAATGAAGACGTGATCAACGGCATTCTAGATCGTACTCAAGCGGAATCTGGTGACATTATCCTATTTGGCGCTGATAAAGCGGGTATCGTTGCAGAAGCAATGGGTGCGCTACGTTTGAAACTAGGTAAAGACCTAGAGCTAACGGATGAATCTGCTTGGGCTCCACTATGGGTTGTTGACTTCCCAATGTTCGAAGAAGATGACGAAGGCAACCTACACGCGATGCACCACCCATTCACATCGCCTCTAGGTGTGACTGCAGAAGAGCTAAAAGCAAACCCTGCTGCGGCAAATTCTAACGCTTACGATATGGTTCTAAATGGCTACGAAGTGGGCGGCGGCTCTGTTCGTATCCACAACGCAGATATGCAAGAAGCCGTATTTGATATTCTAGGTATCACACCTGAAGAGCAACAGCTTAAGTTCGGCTTCCTGCTTGATGCGCTGAAATTCGGTACGCCTCCACATGCTGGTCTTGCATTTGGTCTAGACCGGCTAGTAATGCTGCTATGTGGCACAGAGAACATCCGTGATGTTATCGCGTTCCCTAAAACAACAGCAGCGGCGTGTCTACTAACAGACGCACCAAGTATTGCGAACCCAGCAGCGCTAGAAGAGCTAGCAATCGCAGTAACTGCAGCGAAAGAAAAAGACGCAGAATAAGCGCACAACATTTGAAGAAAACTCCCGCAACTGCGGGAGTTTTTGTTTAAATAAACCCAAGAAACTTCCAAAGCAATTTCCCAAGCAACGCTTTTAGAACATGTCTGCTATTAAGCGTCAAAATACATTAAAAGGTGAATTATGGCTGGTCATAGTAAATGGGCGAATATTCGTCACCGTAAAGCAGCGCAAGATGCGAAGCGCGGCAAAATCTTTACTAAATTAATCCGTGAAATCGTTGTTGCGGCAAAAGAGGGGGGCGGTGAGCCAGAAAATAACCCACGTTTGCGAGCAGCAATTGATAAAGCACTGTCTAACAACATGACACGTGACACTGTCAACCGTGCTGTCAGCCGAGGTGCTGGTGGTGAAGGCGACGACAACATGGAAACCGTGATCTATGAAGGTTATGGTCCAGGTGGTACGGCGGTCATGGTTGAATGTATGACGGATAACCGAAATCGTACGGTATCTGGCGTACGCCATGCATTCTCAAAGTCAGGCGGTAATCTGGGGACGGATGGTAGCGTCAACTATCTTTTCGACAAGAAAGGCGTGATTTCATATGGCCCAGGTTTAGATGAGGATGCGGTAATGGAAGTGGCATTAGAAAGTGGTGCTGATGACATTGAAACGGCAGAAGATGGCTCGATTGATGTCTACACGGCCCCAGGCGACTTTGGACTCGTAAAAGATGCCCTTGATGCCGCAGGTTTTGAGGCAGAGAACGCGGAGGTGTCGCTGATCCCATCTACGAAAGCAGATTTGGACGCGGATACTGCGCCAAAACTACTTCGTTTGATTGACGCTTTGGAAGATCTGGACGACGTTCAAGAGGTTTATCACAATGGTGATATCTCTGACGACGTTGCGGCTACGCTAGATTAAACTCAAGGTGTCGGGAGCGGTATTTGCTCCGAAGTTAGCAAGTAATAATAAAAAGACTGAGGCCGAATTAGGCCTCATTTTTAGGAACATTCATGTCAATTATTTTGGGCATTGACCCAGGTTCGCGCATTACCGGCTATGGGGTCATTCGTCAAAATGGACGCCACTTGCAATACCTTGGTAGTGGCTGCATTCGTACTTCAGAAAAAGAACTTCCGGGTCGGCTTAAACAGATTTATGCAGGCGTCACGGAAATCATTACCCAGTTTCAACCGGACGTTTTCGCGATCGAGCAAGTGTTTATGGCCAAAAACGCGGATTCAGCGCTAAAACTTGGCCAAGCTCGTGGCAGTGCAATTGTTGCTGCGGTGAATGCGGAGTTGCCGGTATTTGAATACGCGGCTCGTCTTATTAAGCAAGCTGTCGTCGGCACTGGTGGCGCGGACAAAGCGCAAGTTCAGCATATGGTTCAGCAGATGCTTAAATTGCCCGCCAAGCCTCAAGCGGATGCAGCCGATGCTTTAGGTGTGGCGATTTGTCATGCCAATACTAACAAGACTCTCGTTGCGTTAGCGGGCAAAGCAACCAGTGCCAGAAAAGGGCGCTACCGTTAAAATTAACTGGATGTCTATCCAGTTCTTTATTATCCTGTCGCAAATTCATTTCCAAAGAGTATTTATAGTGATTGGACGTCTTCGTGGCACACTGATTGAAAAACAACCACCTGAAGTATTAATTGAAGTTAATGGCATTGGTTATGAAGTCCAGATGCCAATGAGCTGTTTTTACGAGCTGCCAAATGTTGGCGAAGAAGCCATTATTTATACTCACTTTGTCGTCCGTGAAGATGCACAATTGCTATACGGTTTCAACACAGTAAAAGAACGAGCGCTTTTCCGTGAAGTGATCAAAGCCAATGGCGTTGGTCCTAAACTCGGTCTTGGTATTCTCTCTGGTATGACAGCAACGCAATTTGTTACTTGTGTGGAACATGAAGACGTTTCTACGCTGGTTAAGCTTCCAGGCGTTGGCAAGAAAACCGCAGAGCGATTGGTTGTTGAAATGAAAGACCGATTGAAAGGGTGGGGCGCTGGCGATCTATTTACACCATTTACGGATGCTGCTCCTGCGGATTCTGGTGCGACATCCAACAACGCGGAAGAAGAGGCAATTAGCGCACTTCTAGCTTTGGGTTACAAGCCGACTCAAGCATCGAAAGTGGTGTCTCAAATTGCTAAACCGGACATGAGCAGTGAGCAAATGATCCGTGAAGCTCTAAAATCAATGGTGTAACGCTGGTTTCACAGTGAGCATTTGTTCAAGATAACTCATTCTCTAAGGTTAATGCCAATCGCTTAACGATGTTTTTTGTGTCATTCCAGCGAGCCTAGCGAGACTGGGAATCTAATAGCAGCACGCTGAGCGGTTAATGAAACAATTTGACCATAAACCGCTCGGATAGAAGATCCTGTATCACGCTCCTTCGTCGCTGTACAGGATGACGAGATATAGAAATATGCCACTTGCTGTTAAACGAGCGGCATTATTCTCTCAGGTAACCATTTTTCAAGGTAAAAAGATGATTGAAGCCGATCGTTTAATCGCGCCAGAAAACCCTGCCTTTCGTGATGAAGATGTCATTGACCGTGCTATTCGGCCAAAAAAATTAGCGGATTACCAAGGTCAGGACCATGTCCGTGACCAAATGGAGATCTTCATTAAAGCTGCTCAGTTACGTAGCGAAGCACTTGATCACCTGTTAATTTTTGGCCCTCCGGGTTTGGGTAAAACCACGCTAGCAAATATTGTCGCCAACGAGATGGAAGTAAACATCCGTACTACTTCAGGGCCAGTTCTTGAAAAAGCAGGCGATTTAGCCGCGTTACTAACCAACCTAGAAGAAAATGACGTTCTATTTATTGATGAAATTCACCGCTTAAGCCCAATGGTTGAAGAGGTTCTGTATCCGGCGATGGAAGATTATCAACTGGATATTATGATCGGTGAAGGTCCGGCCGCTCGTTCTATTAAGATCGATTTGCCGCCGTTTACTTTGATTGGTGCAACGACCCGAGCTGGCTCTTTAACGTCACCATTACGCGATCGTTTTGGTATTACTCAGCGCCTTGAGTTTTATAAGATAAAAGACCTCCAAGATATCGTGCAGCGAAGCGCGGATTGTTTAGGTTTATCAATGGAACCTGAAGGTGCATTGGAAGTGGCAAGACGTGCGCGTGGCACACCACGTATTGCTAACCGTTTGCTACGCCGTGTTCGTGATTATGCGGAAGTAAAAGGCAATGGTCACATTTGTGCCGATGTTGCCGATAAGGCGTTGAATATGCTTGATGTGGACGCCGAAGGCTTCGATTACATGGACCGTAAGCTACTACTCGCGATTATGGAAAAATTTGGTGGTGGTCCGGTCGGGCTCGACAACATGGCAGCGGCGATAGGTGAAGAAAAGGACACTATTGAAGACGTTCTTGAACCTTATCTTATTCAGCAAGGTTATTTACAACGCACTCCGCGTGGAAGAATCGCGACAGATCGTGCGTATTTGCATTTCGGAATTGAAAAATAAGATTCCCTCGCTGGGCCTTTGTTGCCCAGTGCTTCATTAAAGTTGACCAAACTCACATTTTTTGAATTTTTTCTCATACTGGTTTAGTAAGTAAAAAGCATTGATTGTTAACTCGATGTTTGCTTGCAACTGGTTAATTTCTCTCCTGATTACTCTCTCTTAACATCCGTATCCAATACTGGTTGATCTAGATCAATGTGATGGATTTTTGTTCAAATTCCGCGCATAAACATTGATGTATATCAAAGCGCGTTACGGCTATAAACCTTTTGAAACAATCTGTTTTTACAAGTAATATTAGCCCCAGCTATATTAGCTGATGCTTAACAATTAACTAACCAATGAAGCACATTTTTGCAACAATGAGTTGTGATAATTCAACATTTTTCAAGTGTAAATAACACCTGAATATGGATTGCAATATGTAGAGAGTGTCATTCAGCCGACACATAGGAGTTACCATGATTGACGTAGTTGATCTATCGCGGTTGCAGTTTGCACTGACAGCGATGTATCACTTCCTATTCGTACCATTGACCCTTGGTATGGCCTTCCTTCTGGCCATTATGGAATCGATGTACGTAATGACGAACAAGCAAATCTATAAGGACATGACCAAGTTCTGGGGTAAGCTATTCGGTATTAACTTTGCACTTGGTGTGGCGACAGGCCTTACCATGGAGTTCCAGTTTGGTACGAACTGGTCTTACTACTCCCACTATGTAGGTGATATCTTCGGTGCACCGCTAGCGATCGAAGCACTTGTCGCATTCTTCCTGGAGTCAACTTTTGTTGGTCTATTCTTCTTCGGGTGGGATCGTCTATCTAAACGCCAGCACTTAGCGGTTACCTGGCTTGTGGCACTAGGCTCTAACTTCTCTGCTCTTTGGATTCTTATCGCAAACGGCTGGATGCAAAACCCAGTAGGCGCAGATTTCAACTTCGAAACCATGCGAATGGAAATGGTGAGCTTCTCTGAGGTTGTACTAAACCCAGTTGCTCAGGTTAAGTTCGTGCATACGGTTGCTTCTGGTTACACTTGTGGCGCAATGTTTATTCTAGGCATCAGTTCATACTACCTATTAAAAGGTCGTGACATTGCGTTTGCTCGTCGTTCGTTTGCTATTGCTGCTTCTTTCGGTATTGCAGCTATCTTATCTACCATCGTTCTTGGTGACGAATCTGGCTACGAGCTTGGTGAAGTTCAAAAAGTGAAACTCGCTGCAATTGAAGCAGAGTGGCACACTGAACCTGCACCTGCCGCATTTACGTTATTTGGTGTTCCTAACCAGGAAACGATGCATACCGATTACGCAATTAAGATCCCTTACGTAATGGGTATTATCGCGACACGTTCTTTTGATGAGCAAGTAACAGGTCTTCGTGATTTACGTGATGAACACGTCGATCGTATTCGTGACGGCATGTACGCTTATGAACTTCTAGAGAAGCTTCGTGCGGGCGATAAGTCAGAAGAAAACATGACTGCGTTTGATGAAGTGAAAGGTGACCTAGGTTACGGTCTACTTCTAAAACGCTACACAGACAATGTTGTTGATGCAACAGAAGAGCAAATCCAAGCTGCTGCGGACGACTCAATCCCAACAGTATGGCCGCTATTCTGGTCATTCCGTATCATGGTTGCTTGTGGCTTCATCATGTTGTTTGTCTTTGGTGCGGCGTTTATCCAAACGTGTCGTCAGAAGATTGAGCAGAAACAATGGATTCTAAAAGCTGCACTATTTAGCATTCCACTACCTTGGATTGCAATTGAAGCGGGTTGGTTCGTCGCTGAGTACGGCCGTCAACCTTGGGCTGTAGGTGAAATTTTACCAGTGCATGTTGCAGCTTCTGCACTAACTGCAGGTGAAATCTGGACTTCACTCTTCGCAATTCTGGCGCTATACACGGTATTCCTGATTGCAGAAGTTTACCTAATGTTGAAATTCGCTCGTAAAGGCCCAAGTAGCCTGAAAACGGGTCGCTACCACTTCGAGCAAAATGCTGACTCTGTTGAAGACAAAGTTAGTCGCCAAGTAGAAGCGTAAGGTAAGGAGATAACAAGATGTTTGATTACGAAATCTTGCGACTCATCTGGTGGGTACTAATCGGTGTTCTACTAGTTGGTTTTGCAGTAACAGACGGCTTCGATATGGGTGTAGGCGCGCTTGTACCTATCATCGGTAAAAACGACACGCAACGCCGTGTCATGATTAACTCAATTGCTCCTCACTGGGATGGTAACCAAGTTTGGCTTATCACTGCTGGTGGTGCACTGTTCGCAGCTTGGCCTTTGGTTTACGCAACGTCATTTTCAGGCTTCTACTTAGCGATGATTTTGACACTAGCAGCGCTATGGCTTCGTCCTCTGGGCCTAGACTACCGCTCTAAAATCGAAGATCCAAAATGGCGCAATACCTGGGATATCTGTATCTCAATCAGTGGTTTTGTTCCGCCAATCATCTTTGGTGTAGCGTTTGGCAACCTTCTACAAGGTGTACCATTCCAATTGAGTGAGTTCTTGATGCCAACATACCATGGCTCATTCTTTGGTCTACTAAACCCATTTGCACTGTTGTGTGGTCTAGTAAGCTTGTTCATGATTTTGATGCAAGGTTCTACTTGGCTACAAATGAAAACAACAGGCGAAGTGCATGTGCGTGCGCGCAACGTTGCTCAGTTGGCTGGTTTACTGACGGTTGCTGCGTTTGTAGCGGCTGGTTTCTGGATCCAAAATATCGATGGCTACGTCATTGTTGGCGGTATCGACACTAACGCTGCTTCTAACCCTCTAAACAAAGAGGTTATCCGTGAAGCTGGTGCGTGGATGAAGAACTTTGAAAACTACCCACTACTATGGGCTGCTCCTGTATTAGGTGTTGCAATGCCGCTTCTCGCTGTATTGGCATCTCGTCTTGAAAAATGTGCGATTTCGTTCATTACTTCAAGCTTGGGTGTTGCTGGTGTTATCTTTACTGCAGGTTTTGCGATGTTCCCATTCATCATGCCTTCAGACTTAATGCCAAGCCACAGCTTAACAATGTGGGATGCAACGTCATCTGAGCTGACTCTGAACCTAATGACAGGCGTTGCGTTTGTTATGGTGCCAATCATCCTTGGTTATACATCTTGGACTTACTACAAGATGTTTGGTCGCCTTGATGACCAGTACATTGAAGACAACAAAAACTCACTTTACTAAGGAGCATTTACTATGTGGTATTTCGCATGGATTCTAGGTGTACTACTTGCTTGTGCATTCGGTATCATCAACGCTCTTTGGCTAGAGCACTCAGAAATGATGGATAAAGACAGTGAGTAACCTCGCTGATAAGGTAGCGAAACTTCACGCACCAATGGATAAGACTCTGCTACGAGTCTTATCTCTCATCCTTGGCTTTATGCACATAGGATTGGTGATGTGGGACCCTGAAGCTTACCATCAAGCAATTGGTGGTTTTAACTCAATCATCGCACCAGCACTGATTTGGTCTGTATGTTCAAGCATGGTGTATGGGGTGGGCTTCAAGCCAAGAAACTGGTACTGGCAAGTTTTGTTTAGTCCTTATTTCTCGTTAGCTATCTTAATTTATCTAACGGCACTTTATTTCATTTAGGCTGAAATATGCTGTAATAAAGTCGGTTACTAAATCATCGAATAAAAGCTAGGTATCTCGCCTAGCTTTTATTTTTTCTACAAATTTCAAAAATATTTCCTTAGCTCGGTACCAATTGCTGTCGCTTCAGTTATAGTAATTACTTTAAAGAATTGAATATATTGGTACTCCCTTGCAAGGCACATCAAATCTCTTTCACTGGCCGATCACCGTGTACTATGAAGACACTGATGCGGGCGGTGTTGTATATCATTCTAATTATCTAAAATTCTTTGAGCGCGCACGGACAGAGATGTTACGTGCTAAAGGCATTTCTCAACATGTGTTACTGGAACAAAATATCGGCTTTGTTGTCCGACACATGGATATCGATTTCAACCAAGGGGCTAGGCTGGACGAGCATCTGACAGTCGTAACCCGAGTGTCAGAAATAAAACGTGCTTCTCTGCAATTCTGTCAAGAGTTGGTCAATGATCAAGGCAAGATATTGTGCAAGGCCTCGGTTAAGGTAGCATGTATCGATAATAAGAAAATGAAACCAATAGCTATTCCAACCTTTATAAATTCGGAGCTAACAAATAGTGACTGCTGATATTTCCATTTTAGATCTCTTTCTTCAGGCCAGTCTG
Organism: Vibrio sp. 1167; assembly: GCF_033340375.1. Taxonomy (NCBI): domain Bacteria; kingdom Pseudomonadati; phylum Pseudomonadota; class Gammaproteobacteria; order Vibrionales; family Vibrionaceae; genus Vibrio; species Vibrio sp. 1167. Next base: position 150,492 of record NZ_JAWOWK010000002.1, read on the forward strand.
TTGGTAAAGCTTGTGATGCTGACGTTGCTTGGCATGTCAATTGTGTCATGGGCAATGATCATCAAGCGCAGCAAAGTGCTTTCTCAAGCGTCAAAAAATGCAGAGCAGTTTGAAGACAAATTTTGGTCGGGTACTGATCTTTCTCAGCTTTACCAAAAAGTAAAAGCGCGTAAAGACGAAATTGAAGGCACAGAAGAAATCTTCTACGCAGGTTTTACAGAGTTTGCTCGCCTACGTAAGAGCAACGCAAATTCACCAGCTTACATCATGGAAGGCACTGGCCGCGCAATGCGCGTTGCTGTTTCTCGTGAAGTTGATGAGCTAGAAACAAGCTTACCGTTTTTGGCAACAGTCGGTTCTATAAGCCCTTATATCGGCCTATTTGGTACCGTTTGGGGCATCATGCACGCCTTTATTGCGCTGGGTGAAGTAAAGCAAGCTACGTTGTCTATGGTTGCACCGGGTATCGCCGAGGCACTTATCGCGACAGCGATGGGTCTATTTGCGGCTATTCCGGCAGTAATGGCGTACAACCGCCTAAGCAATAAAGTGAGTAAACTAGAGCACACTTACGCAACATTTTCTGAAGAATTCCACAGCATCCTTCATCGTCAAGCGATGGCTGGCCGAGACAGCGCGGATAAGGAATAAAGCATGGCGGGTTATCAACCTAAAAAGCGAAAAATGACAGCGGAGATCAACGTTGTTCCGTATATCGACGTAATGCTCGTACTGTTGATCATTTTTATGGCGACCGCTCCATTTGTGACTCAAGGCGTCGACGTTGATCTTCCGAAAACATCGACTGCAGAATCTATGCAAGACCTTGCTGGCGAGACTGACAGTAGCTTTATTATCATCGAAATTGATAGCGAGGGTAATTTAGGCCTAAGCGTCAATGATGAAGAAGTTCAGCGAGGTTTGTCGTTGCAAGATGTTATTGTGCGAGTGAAAGCGGAGCGAGAGGTTAAGCCGGATTCACCAGTTGCGGTAGGTGGCGACGCGGCAACACCATATGCCGATGTTGTTCTATTGCTGGATGAACTAAGTCGAGCTGGTATCCCTAAGGTAGGTCTAATGACCGATATCAGGGAATAGACATCAATTATCTATGAAAGATCACAAGAAGAAACCCAACCAATACACCAAACCGATAGCAATATCGGTTGGTTTGCATGCAATTCTAGTTGCAGCCCTGCTTTGGGGGACGGACTTCAATATGTCTAAACCAGAGCCTACAGGGCAAATGGTTCAAGCTGTTGTCATCGATCCAAAACTTGTGCAGCAACAAGCGAAAGAAATTCGCCAGCAACGCGAAAAGGCAGCGAAAAAAGAACAAGAGCGTCTTGATAAACTGAGACGCGAAGCAGAGCAGCTAGAAAAAAACCGCAAAGCTGAAGAAGAGCAAATTCGCAAGTTGAAAGAGCAGCAAGCGAAAGATGCTCAAGCGGCACGAGAAGCAGAAGCTGCGCGTAAGAAAAAAGAGCAAGAGCGCAAGCAGGAAGAAGAACGTGTTCGCAAAGAAAAAGAGCGAGCTGCTAAGCTAGAAAAAGAGCGCAAGGAAAAAGAAGAAGCCGTGCGTAAAGCTGAACAGCAGCGTTTAGCAAAAGAGGCGGCTATCGCAAAAGCTGAGCAAGAACGTTTAGCTCGTGAAAAAGCAGCAAAAGAAGCGGAAGAAAAAGCACGTCGTGAGCGTGAAGCAGCTGAAAAAGCTGAACAAGAGCGCATCGCAAAAGAGAAAGCGGCAAAAGAGGCAGCGGAGCGAGAGCGTAAAGCGAGAGAAGCAGCTGAGCGTGCCGAGCGTGAGCGTAAAGCTCAAGAAGCCGCGTTAGATGATATTTTTGCGGGTCTCGAGGATGAGGTCAGTAAAAACAGTGCTGCGCGCAATCAATTTATTGACGACGAACTTTCTCGTATGTCATCCATCTATACTCAAAATATTCAGCAAAAGCTGATTAAGGATGACTACTTGCTGGGAAAGGAGTGTAGGGTAAACATCAAATTGATTCCGACAGGAACTGATATGATGGTCTCTGGTGTTACCGTTTTGAGTGGTGATGCTCGAGTATGTGCTGCGGCGAAGCGAGCAATAGCTCAGGTAGGGACGTTCCCTAAATCTTCAGAATCAGCGGTCAATGAAAGACTAAAAGACATCAACATAACTGTTGCTTTGGACTAAAAGGAATAAGACGTGATTAGACGCCTTTTACTAGGAATGTTTGTACTGTTTAGCAGTATGACAAATGTGGCGAATGCCGCATTAGAGTTGGTCATTACCGATGGTATTGATTCAGCACGACCAATTGCTGTTGTTCCGTTTAAGTGGGAGGGCACACAAGCGCTTCCAACGGATGTTTCTGCTGTTATCGCCTCGGATTTACAACGTAGTGGTAAATTTAGCCCAGTTCCAACGAGCAAAATGCCACAAACACCGTTCAGTGAATCAGAAGTTAATTTTGATGCTTGGACCAATTTAGGCGTGGATGCGCTATTGACTGGTTCAATCAAGCAAAACGACCAAGGTGACTACGTTATCAACTATCAACTTGTTGATATTGTGCGTGGTCAGTTAACGGGTGGGAAGAGTAAGGCGCTTGGTAGTGACGGTGAATTGGTTCTGTCAAAAGATCATGTGCTGTTCAATAAAGTAGCCACTGTTCAAGGGCCTCGTATGCGTGAGTACGCTCACCGTATCTCTGATTTGGTGTATGAGCAGTTGACTGGCGACCGTGGCGCTTTCATGACTCGTATCGCATATGTGGTAGTGAACGATAAAGACCGTTTCCCTTACCAACTTCGAGTCGCTGATTACGATGGCTACAATGAGCGTCTGGTTTTACGCTCTAAGCAACCATTAATGTCACCAGCGTGGTCACCAGATGGTAAAAAGCTTGCGTATGTTAGCTTCCAAAATGGCCAAGCAGAAATCTTCATAATGAACATCTACACCGGTGAACGTGAGAAAATTACTTCATACCCACGTCACAATGGTGCACCAAGATTTTCGCCTGATGGCAATAAGTTAGCGATTGTTCTTTCTAAAACAGGCTCGCTTCATGTTTATACGTTTGACCTTAACACTCGTAAACTGACGCAAATTACGCGTGGCAGATCAAATAATACGGAACCGTTCTGGCATCCCGATGGAAAATCGTTGATTTTCACATCGGATAGGGGTGGTAAACCACAGATTTATCAAGTAAATTTGGGCAGCGGTTCTATTGACCGTTTGACTTGGCAAGGCAGCCAAAATTTGGGTGGTCAGATTACTCCTGATGGGCGATTCCTAGTTATGGTGAACCGCAGCAACGCAGGATTTAATTTGGCGAAACAAGATTTGGAAACTGGTGCTCTTCAAGTCTTAACTAAGACCTTGCTTGATGAGTCTCCTAGTATTGCCCCAAACGGTGGCATGGTTGTGTATAGCTCGATTTACAACAAGAAAAACGTACTATCGATGGTGTCAATTGATGGTCGATTCAAAGCTAGATTACCGGCAACAAATGGGCGTGTTCGAGCGCCTGCATGGTCACCGTTTTTGTAGTAATAAGTTTGATTAATAAAGGAAAATAAGATGCAACTGAACAAGGTTCTAAAAGGGCTACTAATCGCGCTTCCTGTAATGGCTGTTACAGCGTGTAGTTCAAGCGACGACGCTGCTTCTAACACTGGTGCAGCAACAAACAACAATGGCGCAGTGGAAACAACAGTAGCTACGCCAATTGATCAAAGCGGTCAGTTGACAGAGCAAGAGCTAAAAGAGCAAGCGCTACGTGAAACTCAAACAATCTACTTTGCTTTTGACAACTCAACAATTGCAGCAGATTACGAAGAGATGCTAGCGGCTCACGCTTCTTACCTAAGCAAGAACCCAGCACTTAACGTAACTATCGAAGGTCACGCTGATGAGCGCGGTACACCTGAGTACAACATTGCTCTAGGTGAGCGTCGTGCACAAGCAGTAGCGAACTACCTACAAGCACTAGGTGTTCAAGCTGACCAAATCTCAATCGTTAGCTACGGTGAAGAGAAGCCACTTCTTCTAGGTCAATCAGATGAAGTTTACGCTAAGAACCGTCGCGCGGTTCTAGTATACTAATTCGAGGTAATCCTCATGTTCAGTAACACTAAGCGCGCTGTTGCGCTTACGTTACTGGCAAGTGCAGCGAACTTTGCGTTCGCTGCACCAGCTCCAGTATCTGATCTCAACAGCACATCATCCGTCTCTAAGAGCCGTTCATCTGAAACGGAAGTAGAGCGTCTAGAACGTTTGCTCCAAAACCGCAATCGCGTTCAGCTCCAAATGCAACAGCAAATTGACCAAATGTCGCAAGAGATCAGTGAATTGCGTGGTCAATTAGAGCGAAATAGCTACGAAATGAAACAAATGTTGCAACGTCAACGTGAGTTGTTTGTCGAGCTGGATCGTGTTCGTGGAGAGATAAAATCTACACCTGCACAAGAAGCACAACCTGTGAAAACAGGTGGCCAGTACACACCAAATGTTGATGAGCAAACGGCATACCAAAATGCAGTCGACCTCATCCTCAAGAAACGTGACTACACTGGCGCAATTGCAGCGTTCCAGCAGTTCCAGAAAGATTATCCTGATTCTACATATTCAGCGAATTCTCACTACTGGCTAGGTCAGTTGTACTTCGCTAAAAAGCAGGATGAGGATGCAGTGAAAAGTTTTGCCGCTGTGGTGTCTTACAAAGACTCCAATAAGCGAGCCGATGCGTTGCTTAAATTAGGCGAAATCGCTGAGCGTAATAACAATGCAGCTCAAGCGAAAAAGTACTACCAACAAGTGGTTGATGAATACCCAGGTAGTGCATCTGCAAAACTTGCCAGCTCTAAGCTGTAAGACGTTATGTTTTGAAAAGGAAGCCTCGGCTTCCTTTTTCTTTTCCATTTTCTGTTGGTGCAGAACGGCTAAGTCGATAGCAATGATGCAGAGCCTCTGACCTTGTGTTGTACCGAATTTCGCTACTCGGAAATGCTACCTGTAACAAAGATATACGGCTAGACCGCTAGAAATCCCCGCGACAAGTTGGTTTTTGAAAATTAACGAGGTTACAATACTCGGATTAAAGGAAGTTGCGTAGAGCAAGAGCAATGAGCCATATATTAGATAAAATCGACACTGTTTACCCATTCCCACCGAAACCAGTTCCATTAAGCGAAGAAGAAAAAGCATCTTACATTGAGCGTATTAAAAAGTTACTCAAAGAAAAAGATGCGGTACTTATCGCGCACTATTATACCGACCCTGAGATTCAAGCCCTAGCTGAAGACACTGGCGGGTTTGTTGGTGACTCGTTGGAAATGGCGAAGTTTGGTAATCGTCACCCTGCAAGTACATTGATTATTGGTGGTGTTCGCTTTATGGGCGAGTCGGCCAAAATTCTGACACCAGAAAAGCGCATTCTAATGCCAACGTTGGAAGCGGAATGTTCGCTCGACCTTGGCTGTCCTGCGGATAAGTTCAGCGAGTTTTGTGATGCTCACTCTGATCATACGGTTGTAGTTTACGCAAATACTTCAGCAGCGGTTAAAGCCCGTGCCGACTGGGTCGTTACATCGAGCATTGCGCTTGAAATCGTGGAACACTTAGACGCTGAAGATAAGCCAATTATTTGGGGACCAGACCGTCACCTAGGATCGTACATCGCTAACAAAACTGGCGCAGATATGCTGCTTTGGCAGGGTGAGTGTGTGGTTCATGATGAGTTCTCTGCTGATGCGCTACGAAAAATGAAGAGCGTGTATCCAGATGCGGCTATTTTGGTTCACCCTGAGTCACCAGCAAGCGTCGTAGAACTTGCCGATGCCGTTGGATCAACGAGTCAGCTGATCAAAGCAGCGAAAGAGCTTCCTCACAAACAAATGATCGTTGCGACAGACAAAGGCATTTTCTTTAAAATGCAGCAACTTGTGCCAGAGAAAGAACTTATCGAAGCGCCAACCGCAGGTGCAGGCGCAACATGTCGCAGCTGTGCACACTGTCCTTGGATGGCAATGAACGGTTTGAAAGCAATTGAGAAAGCGCTTAGTGAAGGTGGTGAAGAGCACGAAATTTTTGTTGATGAAGCGCTACGTGTGAAATCACTTATCCCACTGAACCGCATGCTAGATTTTGCTGAGCAGCTAAATATGCAAGTGAAAGGTAATGCTTAAAAAGTAGGCGTAACTGAAAGTAAATCTCAAAAACCAGCCGAATATGGCTGGTTTTTTTGTGTCTTACTATCAATGAGTTACTATTGATGCAATCAATGAATATCGAGGTCATAAATTTATGGCGGTGTGGTTAGTAGTTAAAAAGTGGCTTAGTTCCCACCTTTTTAAATTGAGCAACCGAAGCCTTCTCATCTTTAGTGGCTTATATGTGAGCCTTTCATGGTGGCTGCTGGTTCTCGCTGGTGAAACAGCATTAACAGACAGTTTCGCTAACTTTATCTATTACCTCATGGTTACGGCGAGTACGGTGGGTTATGGCGACCATTCTCCAGTAACAGATATGGGTAAATGGGTTGTCGTACTATTTGTAATCCCCGGCGGTTTGAGCTTATTCGCCGCATTATTGGGGCGTGTCGCTGGAGCAGCGATGGACTATTGGCGAGCGGGTATTTTAGGAAAACGGAGAGTAAGAGTGGAAAACCATATTGTATTGTTGGGCTGGAATGGATCGAGAACGATGCACCTTATTCGCATGTTACAACATGAAGAAGAGGGAAAGCGCCCGATTGTTTTATGCAGCCGTTCAGAAATAGAGAACCCGTTACCTGGCGAAATCAGTTTTATCAAAGTGACCAGTTATACCGATTCGCAAGAAATGAAAAACGCCAATATTGCCGAAGCCGCTTGCATTATTGTGGATAATCTCTCGGACGACATTACCTTGTCAGCCGCTCTATACTGCGCATCTGTAAACCCTTCCGCTCATTTGGTCGCTTACTTTAAAGATGAAGCGCTAGGCCGACTTCTAAGTCAGCATTGCCCGAAAGCGGAATGCATACCTGCTGTTGGCGCAGAAATGTTGGCAAAAGCGGCGGTTGACCCGGGCTCAAGTGCGCTTCATCAGGAGCTTTTGGCTTCAACACGAGGTATGACGCAATACTCAGTTATTTATCCTGAGGGGCAGTCTGCCACCACTATTGAGAATCTCTTCGTTTTTCTCAAAAGACGCCATCATGCCACGCTGATTGCTTTTGATATTGGCGATGGTATTCAACTCAACCCAGATTTAGATGCTGAAGTACCCGCGAGTACCAAGCTGTTTTACATTGCAGATGAACGTATTGAAGATTTTGCCTGGAAAGAAATGAACAAGGAACAATAATGCACATGATTGCTGGCCTGTTAGCAGGCTTCCCAAACTTTTTACTCTATTTCTCTGTTTCTATTATTTTTGTATTGGCGTTTAAGTTCATCTACGTCAAGTTGACGCCATACGATGAGTGGCATCTGATCAAAGAAAAACAAAATACAGCAGCAGCGATTGCGCTAAGTGGGGCCTTCCTTGGTTACTGTCTCGCGATTTCGGGGGCGGCAAAAAACTCAGTCAATATCGTCGATTTTATGGTATGGGGCGTTGTTGCAATGCTTGCTCAAATTATTGCATTTGCAATTGTACGCTTTATTTTACTTCCGAAAGTGGCAGAGCGTATCGAAAAAGATGAACTGCCAGCCGGTATTGTATTAGCAGCAGTTTCTGTTTCGGTTGGCGTATTGAATGCCGCGTGCATGACCTACTAGGAGGAACGATGAAGCGGAGTTCTAACGTTAAACGTTCTTCCATGGACAAAAGCTTAAAGCTTGGGAAAATTCTTCCCTTTGCTGCCTTTGGTGGTATTTTCTTCTTTGCTACGTACGAGTCAAAAACAGAAGGGTACATTTTTTCTGATGCTGATGAGTGTAAATCTAACTCGCCTGAGTTTAGTGAACAGTGTGACATTGCATACCAAGAAGCTTTAGCTCGTGCCGAACAAAATGCCCCTCGCTACCGCAGCGAGTTCGAATGCGAGAATGATTTCTACGAGGATGATTGTTACTACAGTTCCAGTTCCCGAGCTTATGTACCTAACTTTGGCGGTTTTTTTTACAGTCGCTCATTAAGCGGGTTGAAAGGTTATAACAAGAGCTATTACTCAGAGCCGATGTACCGTTATAAATCCAAATTCTATAATGGAGCAGGACAATTCTTTGGCTCCTACCGAAATCAGCCGACCAAAGTTGCGACGAATAGCCTTAATAAACGTGGTGGCGGCACCATTGGCAGGGCGATGTCTCGAGGCGGGTTTGGTAAAGCGGTGTCGGTCAGTCGAGGCGGTTAAAAAGCACTATGTTTCGACGAGAAATACAAGAGCGCGAAAACTGGCGTGAATTAGCACGCCAGTTTGGTTTTGGTTTCCATACCATGTATGACCAACCGTATTGGGATGAGAGTGCTTACTATCAATTCACGCTGGAGCAAATTGAGCGCGATATAGAAGCGCCCACTGAAGAGCTGCATCAGATGTGCCTGGCTATTGTGGATGAAGTCGTTCGGAGTGAGCGGTTGCTGACGCAATGTGCGATCCCTGAATCTATGTGGGAGCAGGTCGCTTCTTCATGGAGACGAAGCGAACCTTCGCTTTATTCGCGGCTGGATTTCGCGTACAACGGGACCTCGCCAGCAAAATTACTGGAAAACAATGCGGATACGCCAACCAGCTTGTTTGAAACTGGCTTTTGGCAGTGGGTGTGGCTAGAAGATGTTGTAAATAAAGGTCGAGTTCACCAGGGCGCGGATCAATTCAATATTCTTCAAGACTTTTTGATCGAGCGCTTTGCCGAAATAGCAAAATACCAACCAGGACAAACACTTCACTTTAGCTGCTGCAAGTACACTGAAGAAGATAAAGGGACTGTCCAGTATTTAGAGGATTGCGCGCGAGAGGCAGGGTTAGCAACGGCATTCGTGCATGTCGAAGATATTGGAGTGACGGAAGATGGTCTGTTTGTGGATGCTGACGACAGAGCGATTCGCTGGATGTTTAAGCTTTACCCTTGGGAGTTTATGTTTGAAGAGGAATATACGAAGTACTTAGCGACTGCGAACGTAAACTGGTTAGAACCGATGTGGAAGTCGATTCTATCCAATAAAGCACTTTTACCGTTATTGTGGGAGCGCTTTCCTAATCACCCGAACCTCTTGCCCGCTTATTTTGCTAACGATTCAAAAGCGAACACTATGAGAGATTATGTCATCAAGCCACTATTTTCTCGAGAGGGCGCGAACATCGAGATCGTCATCGATGGAAAACGTTTTGTTAAAACGTCAGGGCCTTATGAATCTAAATTTAATATCGTCCAACAATACCATCCACTACCTAAGTTTGGGCAAAACCATACGTTAATTGGCAGTTGGTTGGTCAATGATAGAGCTGCCGGTATTTCGATTAGGGAAGACAGTAGCTTAGTGACTCAAGATATGGCGCGGTATATTCCACATGTAATTTTAACATGATCAAAAAAGCTCTCCATTTGGAGAGCTTTTTGTCTATTCAGCCGTTCAATCTTGATGGTCGACAGCGTTGCGTCTATTGTTCTTCAGCTAATGCAACACCGCGCTGGGTAAGACCACATAACATCACTGGCATTGCATTGAAGATCTCTTCAAACTGCTCTAAGCCTTCCATACCTTGTTCGGCCAATGTTTCAATGGTTGTTTCTGGGTCGTAAAGCATAGTAAGAGAAAGTAAAACACCACCGAGTAGGGCATTATCTTCGCTATCCTCAGGCATCAACGTTTCCCAGTCATCACGCGCAAGTTGCCAGCCTTGTAATACACCTTCACAGAAATCGCGAGCCTGACTTGTTACAATGTCTTGCTCATCTAGCGCGCACCCTGCAGGCCACTGCCAAGTGCCTTCTAGGAGAGCGGGACGAGTTTGGTTCCACATTTGTACAATCTCGTCAATGTATTGCTCTAGTTGCTCACCGTCAGTAAATGGCGCTGTTTCTTCTCCACCCCATAAGAATGGCAACCACTCTTGAGGCATTAATACGTTTGGCGCTGCAGCCATCGCTGTTACAAAGCCTTGAGTTTTTGCTAGGTTTAGTAGTTTACCGTCAAGTTCTGGGAGAGAAAGGATGTCTTGTAGTTTCAAAATAGAATACCATTTGTTAATGGGCTGGTTGATTGCGCTCATCTTACCAATCAATTAGTGATAAATCGATATTAGGGAATGATTCACACATCTATGGAAATTCGCTCATCACTTAGAAAAAAAAGCATTCTCGCCCTAACACTTTACCTGTGCTTCTTTATCGCCACTATCGGTTCTGTCGCCTATTTGGTTGTTGAGCCACCGGTTAGACAAAAGCTAGAGCAAAACCTAGAGTTACGTACCCAACTCCTGGCTCTTGAGATAAAAGAGCCCCTCCTCAGTTCTACAGGTGTATTGAGCAGCTTAGTAGGGCTAGCCCAAGGGACTGAAAATATTCAATCTCTCAACACAATAATTCCACATATTCTTCAATTGAGTGACAAGATGCTTGTTAGCGGTGGCGTATGGCCTAAACCCGAACTCAAAGCAGAACAATGGAGATATAAAAGTCTATTCTTCAATAAAAACAGTGATAGTGGTATTGACCAAATTCACTCCTACAATAACCCCGAATCTGGCGGTTATGATAATGAACCCTGGTATGTCGCTGCCGCCGATGCTCCGGTAGGTTCTGTTAGTTGGTCTACGGTTTACATCGATACCTTTACTCAGGTCCAGATGATTACCGCGTCTTCTCCGTACTACCAAAACGGTCGATTCGCTGGAGTTGTAACGGTAGACCTATCACTAGATGCACTTTTTCAGTTTATTCGAGAGCACACGAACCAGCATTCTTTGGGGGTAGTGGTTCGCGATGCTGACTCAAACGTGATTATTGAACACAACTTTCAACTGACGGACGAAATTTATGTCAGCGAGCTTGATTTCGGAGAGTTCGATTGGCGCATGGAAGTTGTCAACGCAAAAGCTAAAGTCGCCGATCAAGTGTTTGAACAAGTGATGAGCGTTGAGGGGAGGATCATTCCATTTTTGCTCTTGTGTGTCTTGGTCGGTTACTACTTACTGAATCGCTATATTGTTGAACCAATTGTTCGCATTGCCGCTAAGATTGATGACTCGAAAACTGGTGGGATCATAGATATTGACTACGATAGCGATGACGAAATCGGACAGCTTATCGAGAAGTTCAATGAAAAGACGATCTATTTAGAGCAGGAAAGAATAAAAGCTCAGGCTTCGACAAACGCTAAAACGGCATTCTTAGCCACATTGTCCCACGAGATTCGCACACCAATGAACGGTGTACTAGGAACTGCCCAGATACTGTTAAAAACACCACTTACCGATGAGCAACGTAAGCACCTGAGAACACTTTATGATTCAGGTGATCACATGATGACATTACTCAATGAGATTTTAGATTACTCAAAAATTGAACAAGGGCATGTTGAGTTTGAAAATAAGCCTTTCCCAATTGAGTCGATTATCGGCAGTATCAAGAGTGTTTATCAAACTCTATGTGCAGAAAAAGGTCTTCGCTTTAGAGTCGTCTCGCATTTACCAACGGGTCGTTGGTACAACAATGACAAAGCCCGTTTGCGTCAAGTACTGTTCAATCTACTCAATAACGCTGTTAAGTTCACCGATCGTGGCATCGTAGAGGTAGAGCTAGCCGAGAAATCGAGTAAGGCAGGCACCAAGCTGATACTAAAGGTAAAAGATACAGGAATTGGTATTTCAAAAGAGGCACAAAAACGCATTTTTCGTCCTTTTGAGCAAGCGGAGTCATCAACGACTAGACGGTTTGGTGGAACAGGGCTTGGTTTAGCAATAGTCAAAGAAATCGCGGAACATATGGGTGGGCAAGTGGTTGTAGAGAGTCAGGAGGACGCTGGAACGACTTTTACTGTCGAAATTGCCCTTACACCTTGCAAGCCAGGTAAAGTAGAGTCAATCAATACACATAAATTGAACTGTAAAGGGTTGAAAGCACTCATTGTTGAAGACAACCGAACAAATGCGATCATTATGGAAACTTTCCTCCGAGCCAAGGGCTTTGAGTGCACAAGTGTCGAAAATGGTCAGCTTGCAGTCGATGAGGTTGCGATCAAACCATTTGATTTGATACTGATGGATAATCATATGCCTGTTCTAGATGGCGTTGGGGCCATATCAGCCATTCGAGCAATGAGTTCACCTGCTAAGTCGGTACTGATTTTTGGCTGTACAGCGGATGTGTTCAAAGAAACACAAGAGCGTATGATTAATGTAGGAGCAGATCACATAATAGCGAAACCAATAGTGGAGTCTGAATTAAATGATGCACTGTATCTTCATGCGACACAGTTATATCAGTACCAATCGGACTTTGATGGAAATGCAGCAGATAGCTTTAATGCTGAAAAGTGGTTACTCAACTTCTATGTCGCTCTAGATAATGGACATCTTAATGAAGCACTTGAGGCTATTTCAGCGATCATTGCGGAGGCTCCCCTTGAACTCAGTGGCGACGTTTCTTCAGTCGCCGAACGGATAAGAAGTAACTTAAAGCGTCAGCAATCCCCAGACCAAGATGATATCGATACATTAACGATTTTGCTGGCCTCACCATAATTTAATCAATATGGCGCAACTGTGAATTGTTCTTACTATTCATACGTCATCCAGCTTCGTGACAAACTCTTCTAACCCGCAATGAACAGGCTTGCAGTTTTACTTTTACGAGTAAAACAGCAAGACCTTCTACTGTGATTATATCGGTAATACTCTGAATTTTCGCAGCTTGGTAGCATAAGCTATAGGAGTGACTGTTTTCGGTCCGAGTTTTGTTCTAACTTTACGTCAAAATAATTATCGTAACCCCTTTTTATGTAAGTGAAATCCGTGTTTTTGTACCATTTTTACGTGATTTTAGGCGTTTTTACTCGCCATTGGTGAAAAAAACTACTTTTACTTTAAAAGTTGGTTATAAATTTACAACTTAATTTTAAATACAGAACCATAAGCTAGTTTTTGTGTGTTCTAATTGCATCATTAGCTGGCTTGATGTCTTTTTAGTGGTTAATAGTTTTATTATTTTTATTAATTGCAGTGTTTGATTTTAAGGGTTTTGTAAATGAAGTCTCGTGGACCATTTTGTATTCGTCACGCCGCAGCGGATACCTTTGCTATGGTTGTTTTTTGCTTTATCACAGGGATGATTGTCGAGATTTTGATTTCAGGGATGACATTTGAGCAATCTCTAGCATCGCGTACGCTATCGATTCCAGTGAATATCGCTATTGCTTGGCCGTATGGGGTTTTTCGTGATTGGGTGCTGCATCAAGGTAGTAAGGTGTCACCGTCTTCCTTTATGAAAAACATCTCCGATCTGGTCGCTTATGTACTATTTCAATCTCCAGTTTATGCGGGTATCTTATTCGCAGTTGGCGCGTCTACAGATCAAATTGTGACCGCAGTGGCAAGTAACGCTGTTATTTCTTGTGGCATGGGTGTGTTGTATGGGTACTTCTTGGATATGTGCCGCCGTTGGTTCCGTGTTCCCGGTTATTCTCAAAGCATGTAAATGCCCCAGTTTTGCTCAATTTAGTTACTTAGTGAGCAATCGATTCGAAAAGGGCGCTTTTTTTTATGTTTAGCCTTGACCATCAGGCACATAATCATTAAATTAGCGCCTCGTTAGCCAATGATGCTAACCAAAATTTGATTCGGTGAGTTGTCCGAGTGGCTGAAGGAGCACGCCTGGAAAGTGTGTATACGGCAACGTATCGAGAGTTCGAATCTCTCACTCACCGCCACATTCTATAAGCCCTTGTAGTGTAAGAACTTCTTATAATACAGGGGTTTGGTGTTTTAATGTAAGCTGCCTACTGGTACAAAGAGTAGGTACAATGTCGAACATCATGGCAAGTCCTTATAAGCATCCCCAAACTGGTGTTTACTACTTTAGAATGGCTGTCCCAAAAAAGCTGGTTCCTATAATCGGTAAGACAGTCTTCAAGAAATCTCTTCAAACGAAAAAGCTTTCTGAAGCAAAGCAGCGCTTTCCTCAGCATCTTGATGATGCGCTCAAGCAAATCGACTTCGCTAATTTAAAGCTATCTAATTCATCTGATATTGAGCTTAATGTCCGTGATTGCGCGATCATTGCCGAGCGTTGGTATCTACGTGTCAAAGATGAGGTTGATGGTAATGGTAACTATGATTGCTATCTTCGGTATGAATGGTATGGCGTTGAGGGCGATAAGCGTCTCCACGTATTCGGCTTGTCTGACACATTTGAGTTTAGTGGTCTAGATGCATCAAAAGCTACGGAAGTAGAATACCAAGAGCTTTTGGAAGGCTTGAAAGATTTCATTGAAGAACAGCTAAAAATAGAAGGTTTAGTTGTATGTGAGACAAGCGCTTCATATAGACGTTTGGTTTACGCTTTTTACGATTACGCCCGTCGAGTTGAGTCTCTCTGTTTGGCTCGTCACAAGCGAGACTTTGGGTATGAGCCAGTGACCACTCCAATCGCTAGTGAGTCCCTTTCAGTACTTAAGCCTGATAAGATACCGTCTAGGGCTTTGAAACCATCTCAGAACTCCATTTCGAGCCTATTGAAGCGTTACCTTGAGTCTGCATCTATTAATGGCAAAGCTTCTCAATCCTTGGCAGAGGTTGAGTCTCAGATAGAGCGTCTTATAGAGATAATAGGGGATCTAGACGTTGCTGATGTAACGAGAGGTCATATCTCAAAATACAAAGATACCCTGTTACAATTGCCTAAGTCTAAAGCCAAAGAGATTAGAAACAAATCAGTACCTGAGCAGCTTGAGCTTGTTAAAACAAAAGGGCTTGAAACAATCGCTCCTTCAACCGTTAAGACTATTCTCAGAAAGACTTCTCCTGTATTTGGCTATGCTGTTGAGCTTGGTTTGATAGACGTCAACCCATACAAAGGCGTAACACTTCCTAAAGTACAGAATAAGTCTGCGGTAGCGGAAGCTAAAGGGTTTACTCCTAGCGAGATCAATCAGTTATTTAAGCTAGATATATTCACTGATGTTACTGCTAGTAAGCCTTATGGCATGGCTTGTTATTGGGTGCCTCTTCTATGCAGATATACGGGGTCTCGGATTGAAGAAATGGTTCAACTTAGAAGTTCAGATATACAACGATCAGACGAAGGTATTCACTTTATTTATGTTCGTGAGGGTGAAGAGCAGAACGTAAAAAACGTTAAGTCAGTTCGACAAGTGCCGATTCATGATCATCTCATTGATTTGGGTTTTTTGGGTTATGTGGCGTCCTGTGGAGAGTTTCTATTCCCTGAGCACAAGCCAAACAAACACGGTAAAAGGTCTGGTGCTATTGGTAAGTGGTGGAGTAAACAGGTCAAGAGGTTAGGCATAACCAAGCAGCCATCACACTCGTTTAGGCACTCTTTGAGAACAGCTTTGCGTGGTCTAGGAGTAGTTGATTCTGTTAGTGATGCTATCACTGGTCACGCTCCGGCTAATATCGGAGCAACATACGGTACGGTTGATATGAAGGCTAAGAAGAAAGCAATAGACTGTTTGCCTAGGTTGGCTGTCCCACGTCTTTGGTAGTTTTTCGTTAATGTCTTTACACTGTTGTGTACACCTAAAGTCTCCCCACTGTACACACGTGTACACCTTGGCTTGAATTAGCCCGTAGGCCTTGTGGTATAAGGCTTACGAGCTCACAATGTCATTTCTATAACTCGTAGTTTTCTGTTACGTTAGGGGCTTTATTTCCACTATTTTTATCTTGAATACTTCCTTCGATAGTCCCAGCTTTTTCCAACCACTTACTCCGTTGAGATATCGAGATACCTAGTTGAGAGCCCCTAGTGAACTTCCTTAAGCCTTCCCTGAAGATATCCTCTCCAAAGAACTCAACGAGGCGGCTGATGCTCTTTGAGACGTCTTTAATTTGCTTTTGCTCCCACTGCTCATCATCTTTGTCAGGCACATACTCCTTACCCTTAAAAGCATCTGAGAGTCGTCTAATCTTCGGGAAACCCTTAGAGTCCCAACAGCTTTGGGGTAGGTAATAACGTGACTCCAAGCCAAACTTGAGGCTTTCAACAAAGCTCTCTAAGTCGTTCATCTCGATGTCATTCCCTAATGCTTCTTTGCAAGCTTTTAAGCCGTTAGCGATGTGTCCAGCCTGACCACGGCTACACCCAACAAGCTCCTCTATTTGAGAGACGCTTAGGTCAAACTCTCGGTTAACAATTAGCTTGCGAAACTTAGCTTGCGTTGCTTCATCTTTAGTAACTCCAACCCCATGTGCTTGGTTGACATCTTGGGCTGCTGAGAATGCCTCAGCGTAGGTACGGTTTTCTATGATCAACGAGTTAATCATCAATTCAGCATCGGGGTTTTCTTCAAGGTACTTCAAACAAGCTCCAGTGCGGTGGAAACCATCCACTACGTAATACTTGTCATCAATCACAAAAACAGTGATAGGTTGCCTTATCGGCTGTCCATTACGAAGGTCTTCAAGAATCTCCTTGCTTTGGCTCTCTTGCTTAATCTCTTGCGCTGAACGTTCTCGTTTGTCTTTTATGAGTTCAACGTCACGGGCTTGCATCGCGGGATCGAGTATGAGAGTTCGAGGGTCTAAATACGCAAATCTGCTATCTGCCATGAATTGATTCATAGTGTGTTATGTACCTGTAGGTCTATGATTAATTATTAATGTTTCTCTTTTTGGTTTGACTGGAACCCTAGGAGGGGGGAGGGTTCGGGGTAATACATATCGAATACGATTGCGGCGTACCGTTACGCACACACAAAACGGGATTTATAAAACTTCATTTTTTTGGTAATTACGGTGTACTAAGTCTTTGCTAAGGCTCTTTGGACTGTGGATAAGGAGACTCCTATTTCGGAGGCAATCTTTCTCAAGGAAAAACCTTGTGAACGTAGCTCAGCGATACGCTGGTGGTTAGTTGTGTTAGTTGGTCTACCTTTATATTTCCCTGCTGCTTTAGCTTTCTCAATGCCTTCCTGACGTCTTTCCTGAATCATTGCTAACTCGAATTGAGCTACAGCTCCTAGCATGTTCAGCATAAGCTCAGACATATGATCACTTCCACCAGCATTAAAGCTTAGGTTTTCCTTGTGGAATCTCACACTAACACCTTGGCTAGTCCAGTCGTTTATTAGTTGCTTCAAATCAACCAAATTACGAGCTAGGCGGTCGATGCTATGAACGTGGATTGTATCCCCTTCTCGAACGTAGTCTTTAAGAGCTTCTAATGCTGGTCGTTTAGTTGAGCCACCACTGCATTTATCTGTAAAGCTCTTATCAAAGGTGATAGCAGAATCTGTAAGTTGACGGTCTGTATTTTGGTCTGTGGTCGAAACACGTAGATAAGCTATGTGTGCCATTAGGTGTACCCGTTTAACTCTAAGATGTTAGAGATTTTATTGTGGTCACAATTCAAATTCAACCCTATTGGGTACTGTTTGATCAAGGTTTGACCGTAGTCGTTTGGGTATACCTAACGCACACATATGTCAGTGTGGCATATTCTCAATTTCTAGTGACTAAGCTCTTTGTAATCCATAAGGATGGCATTTTTTTGCTTTCACTCCACTTCCACAGAGGCAAGGCTTGTTCCGTTGGTTTCCTTTTAACTTAGACTTAGGTTGTACTGGAAGTGCATCGGATGGTTGGATACGGTTGGAGTTGTCTATTACAGGCATCTCTTCTATGGAACGCAATAGAGTCTCTATTTGCTCTTCTAACTCCAAAACTCTCCTGTCTGACTCACGCTGAGTCTGTTCTGCTTCAAATTTACGCTTATCCAATTCGTACTGTTTTTGTTGAATAGAAACTGCGTTTGCTTGCGTATCATTAGATTCTTTAGCCAAGTCATTAGCCTCTGATTGTTCTACGTAGCTAGCAATAGTAAAAACAAGGGTTAGTACTAAAAGTAAAGTTTCTACTACTTTTTTAAGATCTTTCTCTGGTAGGGACTTAATGTAGTTTTTGAATTTAGCAAATCTTGGATCTACTTCACTCAATGCATCCGCTAACTCGTTAGCAGTAATCTCATCGTTAGCAGCTTCATATACATGCTCTTGGAACTCTCGGAGACGTACAACATTGTTTATGTTGCGTATCTCGTTCACCATCTCTCGTAACTGAAAGTTACCTTGTGAGTCGATGTCCCAATCTTGTTGTATTGCCCAAGAGCCACAGCGTTCACATGGAACTCGCGTTCCTCGAACATGAATATCTCTTGAGTTACCGCTTACGAAGATAGGATTACGACTTAAGAAAGTGTGTCCACAGCTGGGCTTTGTACATTTAGTTACCAAGAGGTCAGCTGCTTGGTTTTGTTCTGCGTGTGCTCGCATCGCATGTTCTCTTTTAAAAGAATGAATCTGTATATACTGCCACTTTAGAGATAACTGCTCAACTTCTTGCATACAGGGTTTTGTGGGGTATCACACTCACTAAGTATGCTCACTAAAGAGTACAAAAAAGTGGTACAAAGACGATAGATGTTGTATTGTTAAGTTGTTGATTTTAATTGCTTTAAACTTGGTAGCTTGCAATCGAGAGTTCGAATCTCTCACTCACCGCCACATTCTAAAAGGTCTGATTTATCAGGCCTTTTTTCATATCTGCACTAAAGTAATGCGTCATTGAAAGTACACAAGAGTGCTCAAGGTGCAAGCGCCATTCTATCTACAAGCCAACTGTTCATATCTCACCTCGATACAACGCCAAAATTGAAGAAGCTATACAGAGGCAGCCATAATCTGATTGGTGCGGGTTAGCCTATCCGCTTTAATCTAGAATTTAGCAGCCATATCACATGAGGTATGAATACGGCCACAAGAATGAACGTAGTGCTACTAGATGCTAAGCAAAACAGCCATGAACACGAATACAACAGCAATCATACCAAAGAGATCTGTGTTTGGATTGAGGTCATCTGGGTTAAATTTTTCAATGCTTTGCGTCGTTTTGCATCTTATCTTCATGTTCTTGTCCTTATTTCATGTACTATTTCAACAGCAACATAACATGCAATTGAGTGTTCACAAGTCATAAAAAGCATAAGTATACTTGCACCTCATTGAGCGCAAAAAACACTCAAAGCGTTTTAAAGTGGCGGTCTACCTTTTGTAACATCAAATATTCTTTCTGTTTTTGTGCCTGTATCGCTATAGTTGAGAAACGGTTATCTCGTTCTAGTTAGGAACAAACTACTGGCTGCCGTTACATTCTCAAGCGTTTCCACTCAGTCGCCTTGGGTAGATACTTTAGTCGTGAGTACTGCAAAAAAACGCCGCATGAGCAGCGGCGCTTTGTTGAGGAATTACCTTCCTACTTGTAGCTAAGTTCTGTCGCTTTGCCTTTGAAGATCCGGTATACCACAAAGGTGTAAAGCAATATCACCGGCATAACAATCATCACACCGTAGCCCACGATTATTAACGTCGCAGGCGAGGAGGCCGCTTCTTGTGCGGTCATTAATCCCGGCACAACTTCTGGGAAGAAGCTATACGCAAGCCCGAGAAAGCTCAACGCGAAAATGACAGTGACACCAAAGAAAGGCCAGCGCACACCCAGATCATTCACCATTGGAACCTGACGCAAATAGCGATCAACTAGGAAGATGGTTGCCAATACAATTAACGGAACTGGGGCAAGCAACAAGATTTCTGGGAAGCTGAACCAACGCAAGGCAACTTGTTGATTTACAATTGGGTTTACAACGCTAACCACCAAGATTCCTAAGGCCGCTAACCAACCAGCACGGCGAGACCAACGGGCCGAGCGTATTTGCAAATCACCTTCCGTTTTTAGTACTAACCATGCGCCACCGATGTAAACGTACGCCGCCGCTACACAAAGTGCGCTTAACCAAGCAAAGCCAAATGCTTCGGTTGATTGTTCAAATCCCATGATGTAACGACCCACCATGTAACCCTGAGTTAGTGCGGTGATTAGCGAGCCAATTCTGAAGCACCAATCCCAATGAGGTTTATGATCCGAGTTCGCTTTGGCTCGGAAATCGAACGCCACGCCACGCATTATCAGTGCGATAAGCATTATGGCGGTCGGCATATAGAGCTCCGTTAAAATCAAACTGTGAGCGGTAGGAAAGGCAATCAACAAAATACCAACGGCTAACACCAACCACGTTTCGTTCGCGTCCCAGAAAGGGCCGATAGACGCTATCATTCGGTCACGTTGCGCTTCATTATCACTCGGTAAAAGGATACCGACGCCAAGATCGTAGCCGTCGAGCACGGCATACATAAAGACCGAGAAGCCAAGCAGCAGAAGATAAATTTCTGGTAGATAGTCGAGCATGATTAGGCCTCTTGTTGTGTCAGTGGGACTTCATGGGCTGCAACGTCTTTGCGCGCCAAATAGAATAGGGTATGGATGTACGCAACCAGCAATGCAGCATAAATGGCTAAGTACATAATGAGCGAAGTCATCACGCTACTGCTCGCAACCGTGGTGACGGCTTCGGATGTTCGCAATACACCGCTGACCAACCAAGGTTGTCGACCAATCTCAGTAACATACCAACCCGCCAGTGTGGCTATCCAACCAGAGAACGTCATGGCTAATACCGTGTACAGGTAAGGTTTAGGTAGCGCTTTTTTACGTGCTAGCTTCACCGCGCCATACCAGCTAACAAGCAACATAAGGACACCAACACCAACCATCACGCGGAAACCAAAGAACAAGGGCTTCACTGGCGGGTGGTCAGGTGCAAACTCGTTAAGTCCTTGGATTTCCCCATCTAAGTCATGCGTAAGAATCAAACTCGCCAGCTTTGGGATGCCCACTTCAAAATCATTGCTGCGAGTTTCTTCATTTGGCATCGCAAACAGAAGAAGAGGCGCGCCTTGCTCGGTCTCCCACACGCCTTCCATCGCTGCGATTTTTGCAGGTTGATGTTCAAGCGTGTTTAACCCGTGAAGGTCACCGACAAAGATTTGAATTGGGATGAATCCAGCCGCCGCGAACAGCGCGACTTTTAGGCCAAGTTTGGCTGAGCGGTGATCTGGCTTTTTCATTATTTGATAAGCTGAGATACCCGCAATCAAGAAGCTGGCAGTCAGCGCCGATGCTAATAGCGTGTGCAGAAGACGGTAAGGTAAAGAAGGATTGAAAATAACTTCCTTCCAACTGGTTACATGTACAATTCCGTCAATCACTTCATAGCCACTTGGTGTGTGCATCCAGCTGTTAAGCACTAGAATCCAAAACGCGGACATACTTGTCCCAACAGCAACCAGAACGGTGGCGAGAGTATGAACCCATTCCGGCACTCGTCCTCGTCCAAAAAGCATCACGCCAAGGAAGGTGGCTTCCATAAAGAAGGCGGTCATCACTTCGTATCCGAGCAATGGTCCTGCTACGTTACCGACTCGTTCCATAAAGCCTGGCCAGTTGGTACCAAACTGGAAACTCATCGTAATGCCGGATACTACACCTAAGGCGAAAGTAAGAGCGAATATCTTGACCCAGAAGTAATAAACATCGAGCCATACGGGGGCTTGGGTGCGGTTATATCGCCACTTGAAAAACACCAACATCCATGCCAACGCGATGGTGATGGTCGGGAAGAGAATGTGAAAGCTGATATTGGCCGCGAACTGGATCCGCGACAGCATGAGGGTATCTAACATCTTGGTTCCTCAAAAACGTGCCATACTAAAAATCGTGTCTATCTGTAATTTAGTTACGAAAAGTCGGGCAGTTTGGATTCATGTATCGAGAAATACAGGTGATTCTGTTTTCTTCTAACCATGATTTATATCAACTAAGGGAAAGAAAGGAGTGTAGGAAATTGTCTCAAAATGCCACTAATAGTCGCGAGAAGTAAGTAAAAGAAAGCAAATGTAACTGAAGGAGCATGGATTAAGATTAGTTCGAATTATCCTTATGATGGTTTCGATAATCCTGAAATAAAATTACAAAAACAATATTTTTAGTAAGGAAAATTGCCTTGCCTTCACTTTGAACCTCCATACTATTTATACACTAGTCATGTCGAGATCATCTCAAACACAGCAAACTTACTGGCAGTTAAGGTGGGAAACTTTAGCTAATTGATAAACTTAAAATTGCACTGCTAATGACATATGCATCATAAGTTCGTTAGCACTCGACCAGAAGTGCGATAGGCTACATTTTTATACTAGCGAACGATTTGGCGCTAGGTAATTCGGCTTTCACTAGATCAACAAGTCGACTGCGGACCATTTTCGATTTCTGATGAGTTTCAATCCAAACTGACACTTACGTTTCAGCAAGTGTGCTA
Source organism: Vibrio sp. 1167 (assembly GCF_033340375.1). NCBI lineage: Bacteria > Pseudomonadati > Pseudomonadota > Gammaproteobacteria > Vibrionales > Vibrionaceae > Vibrio > Vibrio sp. 1167. The sequence goes on from NZ_JAWOWK010000002.1 coordinate 172,869, forward strand.
GTGTCTTTCTTATTATTTATTAAATAATTAATAGATGCCGATATGGTAAAGAGAGTTGTGGACAGCTATCTCGAGCAGTAGACTGGCGCTAGCCAGAGAGTCTGACTTTGAGGGGGGCATTCTACATGAATTTTGGATTCTGCCACCGCAAAGCTGATATTGAATTTGATGGAGATGGATAATGAATGACAGTTGGGCTAATTTCTTTCCTTACTTTGCTGGAGCTTTTAAGCTTATTGTATTAGGGATAGGAGCCTACTTAGCCATTAAATGGCATTTTGACGAAGAGCGAAGGGTAAGAGAAGCGGAAGGTGTGGTGTTTGATAACCCAAGTCTCATGAAAAAGTTTGCGAAGACGCTAACTCTGCCATTCCTTTTGTGTCTTCTCGTTCTTCTTGTTATATATGCTACCAACTGGTTCCTGTATTGACGGCTTTATTGTTTGTTGTAGTAAAGCTGAATGCTGCCGCCTCTGAGAGTCGAGCCGTAGTTGAAGTTAACGCCTATGCCGAAATTGTCCAACCAATCAAAGGGCTTTGGTGCATAAAATAGCCATCCTATAGAAGCTTCGTAGTAATGCGGACTTCCCAGTTCATCGCTTAAATCATGCGAAAGGTCGACTCTTTTAATCCCGGTAAATAAAGCCTGCTCACCGTGATAAATATTGTAGTAACCGGTGATTTCATTAGATAGGTACCAACCTTTAGGGTTGCCTATATTGCCGTTATTTGCGCTTCCCCAGCTGTGCCCAATGAATGAATTCAATGTCGAACTGGCATGCCATTTCCCCCAAATTGTGGGAGACGTGTATTTGGCTTTAATGGATGGTTGAACTATTGCCGCCCATGCTGAAACGTTAACGGCACGGCCGTCTAGGATTCTTCCAATGATGGATGAAAGTTTATTATCGGTAGAGAATGAGTTTTTATAACGCATAAGGTGAGTCGTCGTTCTGGTGCTAAGGGTGACGTTTTCACTTGCTTTGTATAGATACCCATAACCAATCGATGCACCGTATGTCCTTTCCTTGAGAAGATCCTTACTTGTGCCGAATAGTTTGAGATCATTCTCTGTTTGTATCGTAAATGCCTTAAACGACAGCTCATGTAAGTCCTCGCTGCCCTCTATGTCAAAGTTAGTCGTGTAAGGGAGAACATATACGGATTTGCTTCGACGTTCATTGATTGACTCGTCAGTCCCGAACTCTGGGTTGGCGGTATCAAATAATGCATTCGGATCAAAGTCGCCAATACCAAACGCAATTGCGTCAGTGTCGGACAGCAAAACCGCGATAGAAAAACGTTGTTGGAGAAGGTTGCTAATTTCCTTATCTAGTGGATCCGCTTGAGCTGTGTTAGGAAGAGAGAGTAGGAGAGCGAGCGAAACGACTCGCCACTCCACTGAGGCGAAGTTGGGTTGGAACATTTTGGCTCTTTCAAATGGTTCATGCATGGAGTTTTTGGACGTACCGGTACGCTAACATTAGTTTAATCGTTGAATGGTCGGTGTAACTTTGAGAAATCTATGTTTTCTCATATTGATATGAAAAAGTTCCTTAAACGAGTTTAGCTTCAATGTGTATGCTGCACCAGATTTGTTTAGCAACATCATTCTTTTCTGAAGATGTAGCAAGACTTTGTGACTAGGTTGCATTATTTTCTTTAATGCGTCTCTTGAGAGGAAAATAGCAAACTTTTTTATTGCCTTGGCGCTCAAGAAAATCTGAATCGTTCACTGTGCTACTGGTTAACTTCGAAAACTTGTAAGCATCCTGTCTGCCAACATCACGACTAACATCATCAAGGAGTACCCTTAAATACGTCAGATAAACAATGGTTTTTTTGAGCTTTAGAAGAAATGTTCGGACCTTTGCATATTCCGCGGTGGTGCTCAATCCAAGAACTGTGTTTTGTATGTGTTCTCAGTAAATCATTGAGTCGATCTATTCTTCAAAATGTGGTCCCTTTTAATTCACTTTCTGTTACATATTTTTCGTTTTGAAAGAGCATTTTAATTTGCATCTTTTGAAAAGATCTCTTTGTTAAATTTTGTATAAAATCAACTAATTGTTGAAATTAGAACCCTTGTCAAAAAGTCATTAGATTTCATGTTGAATAGCCTCTTTTACCTAATAGTATACTCTATTTGTTTGATATAATTTCCGGCAGTTTGTATACCATAAATAAAGAGAGTCTATTCATGTTCCAGAACTTAACGATCAAGCAGAAGATAGTGATTCCGCTGTCATTGATTATTGGATTGTTTATTGTGAGCTCTGTATTAAACGTTATGACAAGTTGGAAGCAATCTGAATTGAGTGAGACACTCAACGAACAGATCGTGCCGAACTTATTAACGATTGAGGATGCTTACCGCGATCTTTACCAAGCTACATCTGCAATCCAAGGTGTTGCTCTTTCTGATACTCAAACCGATATTGATCACCACATCGGTGAATACAAAGACAACGCATACAAAGCGCTGCCGCGTATGGAACAAATGATTGAGCTATCGCAAGCCGGTGTGACGCCTTCTACACATGGTAATGAAGTTCGAACGCTTGTCTCTTTGGGTGAAAAATGGTTAGCAAGTTATGAGGCGATGCTACGTTTACCTCAATCTCAATGGCGTGGTTACTACAATGAGCACAAACATACCTTTGAAGACCAATTTATCGAGGTTAGAGCGCAGCTTAACGTTGTAAAAGATGCAATAGAAGAAAAGCAAAGCCAATTGAAGGACGAAATATCAGCGGCTGCAACAAGAGCAGAACTCATTCTTGAAGCGGGCATTGTGATTGTTATTCTGGCCGCTATTGCGATGGCGTTTTTGTTGTTGCAAACGGTTGTGAAGCCTATCAATGATATTAAAAATGCGATGACAGAAATTGCGTCCGGTGAAGGTGATCTAAGTCAGCGAATCGATGTAAAAACACAAGACGAAATTGGCAATTTAGCAGACGCATTTAACCAGTTTGTGTCCAAAATTCAAGTGACAGTCGCTCAGGTAATTGAAAGCTCAAATACCCTACGTAACGAAATGGCAAATCTTAGCTCGTTGACCAAGACCATCGCGAACTCGACCGTTTCTCAGCAAAAAGATAGTGAGGCGGTAGCGGCGGCAGTGCACGAAATGCAAGTCACCAGCAGAAATGTAAGCGATAGCGCTAACGAAGCCGCGGTTGCGAGCCAAACAGCGAATGATGAACTTACCAATACCAATGTTATTTTGGATCAAACGGTTAGCTCAATTCGCAGCCTCGCAAGTGAAATCGAAAGCGCAAGCCACGTCATTAACACATTGGATCATGATGTGAGTAACATTGCGTCCGTACTGGATGTAATTCGTGGTATTGCCGAGCAAACAAACTTATTAGCGCTTAACGCAGCCATTGAAGCGGCTCGCGCTGGAGAGCAAGGGCGAGGCTTTGCTGTGGTAGCGGACGAGGTTCGTTCTTTAGCCAGTCGTACGCAACAGAGTACGGGAGAAATCCAAACCATGATTGAAAAGCTACAATCTGGTGCAGGACAAGCTGTAGAAGTGATGCGCGGTAGCCAAAATAGCAGTGATGAAACGATCAAGTCCGCTGGCCGAGCGAGTGAATCCCTTTCTGAAATCTTGAACGCGATTTCACGTATGAACGAGATGAATACACACATTGCAACGGCTGCGAGCCAGCAAAGTACAGTAAGTGACGAAGTAAATAGCAACGTACAAGGCATTGCAGACAGTAGCACTTCAATTGTGGAAATCGTAAACCAAGCGCAAGCTTCTTTAGCCATGTTGTCAGAGCAAACTCAACGTTTAGATCATCAGGTCAGTCAGTTCAAAGTATAAGCTGAGAACAGCAATCTCACTGACGAAATAACCCGCTTCTTAGCGGGTTATTTTTTAGATAAGTGGCGAACCTGACTTGTGAAATTTCGACTATATTTACATTCCTTTCTCACTTTAGTTCGTATACCAGAGTGGGCAAATAACCCTAGACAGCGGTAACAAACTCTGTACAGCGTGATGATGCTTTTATCATCACTTTTGCTGCTTTTTAACCATTGCAATTGCACACAGGAAAATGTGATTTCCAACCCAAAATCTTCAAATTTGAGAACTTCATAACACCTTTACCATAAACGTTTTTCGTAAGCGTATAGAACTGTAAATTTTGTTGTATGTACAACACTGGGTATTTATCATCCTAATTAATTTGTTCTGGATATACATCCATTAGTCATTATTAAGTCATTCTAGAAGCTTTTAATAAGGAATCTTGAAGGCTTGTCGGTAGATAAGAGAGAAAAATTCATGAGACGTAAAACCACGCTATCTCTGCTGATTGCGTCGAGCCTTTTTGTGGTTGGATGTCAACCTAGCGAAGAAGGATCGAGCCAAGGTGGGGGGCCTGCGCCCGCAACCGAAGTAGAAGTGTTAACAGTGCAGCCAACGCGCCAAGCATTGACAGTAGAGTTGCCGGGTCGTAGCCGAGCATTCAAAGAAGCAGAAGTTCGTCCGCAAGTCACTGGCATTATTTCGGAGCGAAATTTTGTTGAAGGTGGCCTTGTTGAACAAGGACAGTCGCTATATCAAATTGATGATTCATCATTTCAGGCGGATTTTCTGAGCGCTGAAGCGGAATTAATCCGTGCGCAAGCTGCGGCAGAGTCGACCTATGCCACGGTGAAGCGTTACAGAACCTTGATCACCAAAAAATCCATCAGCCAACAAGACTTGGATGAAGCAGAAGCGGCATACAAAGAAGCGAAAGCGCAGGTCCTAGTCGCAAAAGCCAAGATCAACACAGCAAAAATCAACTTAGATTATACGCAAGTCAAAGCTCCGATTAGCGGGGTGATCGGTAAATCGAGTGTGACAGCGGGTGCGTTGGTTACGGCTAACCAAGCTGCCAAATTAGCGACCATTCAGCAGCTTGACCCTATCAATGTTGATATTGTGCAATCATCCGCGCAACTGCTGCGTTTGAAAGCATCACTCTCCCAAGGCCATATGCAAGAAGATGACTCTGCGCAAGTTACATTGATGCTTGAAGATGGCAGCACTTACGAACACAAAGGCACAATGAAATTTACTGAGGTCAATGTGAACGAAAGTACGGGCAGCGTGACGCTTCGTGCCGAATTCCCAAACCCTGACGGTTTGTTGCTACCTGGAATGTTTGTTCGTGCGACGGTCATTACTGGTGTCGACCCTGATGCGATTCTAATACCACAAAATACGGTATCTCGTGATGCGACAGGTAAAGCGACAGTGATGACGGTTAATGGCGAGAACAAAGTGGAAGCGAAACCAGTGAAGACTGCCGAAGCGATCAATAGCCAATGGCGCATTATTGATGGTTTGAACGTGGGTGATAAAGTCATTACCGCCGGTTTACAAAAGGTAGGGCCAGGCAGTTCGGTAACTATCCAAAACGGTGAACAGGAGTAATCATGGCACGATTTTTTATCGATCGTCCGGTATTTGCTTGGGTTCTCGCGATTCTAACGATGTTGGCGGGGGTAATGTCATTATTCAATTTACCCGTCTCGCAATACCCAACGATTTCACCGACGACGATCACCATCAGTGCTCGCTATCCAGGTGCATCAGCAAAAACCGTTGAAGACTCGGTAACGCAGGTTATCGAGCAAAACATGACAGGATTAGATTACCTTCGCTACCTATCATCGAGCAGTGATGCATTTGGTAATGCGACAATTACCCTGACGTTTGATAGCGAAGCTGATCCTGATATCGCGCAAGTACAGGTGCAGAACAAACTGCAATTGGCATTGACTTCATTGCCGATGGAGGTACAAAACCAAGGTATTGTCGTCAATAAATCCAATACGGCATTTCTCATGGTTGTCGCAGTTTATTCTGAAGATCCTGACTTTACAGAAAACGATATCGGCGACTTTGTTGTAACGAATATTCAAGACCCGATAAGTCGTGTAACTGGCGTAGGACAAGTGCAGGCGTTTGGTGCGCAGTATGCGATGCGAGTTTGGCTGGATCCATTTAAGCTTACGCAGTTCAACTTGACCGCAATCGATGTAGCGAACGCGATCAGTGAACAGAACGCGCAAGTTTCTTCAGGTCAACTTGGTGCAGCACCTGCGCAGGAAGGCCAGTTGTTGAATGCAACGATTTCGTCTGCAAGTCGTTTGAGCAGTGTGGAAGAGTTCCAAGACATCATTCTTAAGTCTGACGCCAGTGGTTCTAATGTTTATTTGAAAGATGTTGCTCGTGTTGAACGTGGTGCAGAAAGTTATGATATTCGAGGCCAATATAATGGCTTCCCAGCATCGGGTTTAGGTATTTCATTAGGTACTGGCGCAAACGCGCTTGAGACAGCCAATGCGGTAAAAGAGCGCTTAGAACAACTGAGTGCAACGTTCCCAGAAGGGTTGCAGATTGCTTACCCATTTGAAACAACGCCATTCGTCAAAGCCTCGATTCAAGAAGTGGTTAAAACGCTATTAGAAGCCATTCTTCTTGTGTTCTTAATCATGTACCTGTTCTTGCAGAACTTCCGTGCGACGATCATTCCAACGATCGCAGTGCCTGTCGTATTGCTCGGAACCTTCGCTATTTTGTACGCGACTGGATTTAGTGTAAACACGTTAACCATGTTCGCGATGGTTCTGGCTATCGGTTTGCTGGTGGATGATGCCATCGTTGTGGTAGAAAACGTCGAGCGTGTGATGCATGAAGATGGTTTAGAGCCCAAAGAAGCGACCAAAAAATCGATGGGACAGATTACTGGTGCCCTGATTGGTGTCGGTTTGACGCTTTCAGCGGTATTCGTCCCTATGGCGTTTATGTCTGGTTCTACCGGGGTTATTTACCGTCAGTTTTCGATAACTATTGTGGCGGCTATGACGCTTTCCGTTTTGGTTGCGATAATTCTGACTCCAGCATTGTGTGCTACGTTGCTGAAAAAAGGCGATGCTGAGCTTCTAGAGAAGAAAGGCTTCTTTGGCTGGTTTAACCGCAAGTTTGATGCGATGACAGCAGGCTATGAAACCGGCGTTGCCAAACTTCTAAAACGCACAGGTCGCATGTTGGTTGTATTTTTGGCAATGAGTGCAGGTGCTGGCTGGTTATTTATGAACCTTCCAACGTCATTTTTGCCAGATGAAGACCAAGGCACAGTATTCTCAATGGCTATTTTGCCGCCTAACTCAACACAAGAACAGACGGAAAAAACACTTGAGAAAATGCGTGACTTTTACCTAGTAGACGAAAAAGACAATGTAAAATCTGTCTTCTCCGTTGCGGGCTTTAGTTTCGCAGGTCAAGGCCAAAACATGGGGATGGCATTTATCGGCCTGAAAGATTGGTCTGAGCGTGAAGCGCCTGGCGCCGATGCCGCTTCCATTACGGGCCGAGCGATGGGGTACTTCTCTACCATTAAAGAAGCTTTGGTGTTTGCGTTCGCCCCTCCAGCGATTCAAGAGCTTGGTAACTCGACAGGTTTCGATTTCTATCTCCAAGACTCGTTGAATAAAGGGCACGATGCATTAGTTGCGGCTCAAGGGCAACTTCTGGGCATGGCAGCACAAAACCCGAAACTTGTCGGTGTTCGTCCAAACGGTCAGGCAGATGCGCCAATGTACAAAGTGAACATTGACCACGTCAAACTTCGTGCTTTGGATGTCAGTATCAATGACGTAAACCAAATCCTGTCAGCTGCATGGGGCGGGGCTTACATTAACGATTATATTGACCGCGGTCGTGTGAAGAAAGTGATGGTGCAAAGTGATGCGGAATACCGCATGCAGCCAAAAGACTTCGATTCATGGTACGTACGCAACGCTAAAGGAGAGATGGTGCCTTTCTCTGCTTTTGCGAGTGGCGAGTGGACCTATGGTTCTCCTCTTTTGCAGCGCTTTGATGGTTTGCCAGCAATGAATATTCAAGGCGGTGCAGCTCCTGGTGTAAGTACTGGTGAAGCCATGGAAGAAATTGAAGCAATGGTAGAAAAGCTACCAGAAGGTTTCACGGTGAACTGGAATGGTATTTCGTATGAAGAGCGCCTTTCCGGAAACCAAGCGCCGATGCTATATGCGCTATCTATCCTCGTCGTATTCTTAGTTCTTGCCGCTTTGTATGAAAGTTGGTCAGTACCTTTCGCCGTGGTGTTAGTTGTTCCTCTAGGTGTGCTTGGTGCTGTGCTTGCGGTAATGACGCGCAGTATGGATAACGATGTGTTCTTCCAGGTGAGTTTATTAACGACGGTCGGCTTGGCAACTAAAAACGCGATTCTGATTGTTGAGTTTGCGAAAGATTACTACGAGAAAGGCGCTGGCCTTATCGAAGCAACCCTGCATGCCGTTCGTGTTCGTCTGCGCCCAATTATCATGACATCGCTTGCTTTTGGTTTGGGTGTGGTACCACTTGCTATCAGTTCAGGTGTGGGATCGGCAGGTCAAAACGCAGTAGGTACCGGCGTACTTGGTGGCATGATCAGTGCCACGATATTGGGTATATTCTTCGTCCCAATCTTCTTTGTAGTGGTTGAGCGATTGTTTGATCGACGTGCGAGAAAAGAGTCGGAGGCAGAGTTGTCTGAGACCAGCACTAAACCCAGTCAGCAAAGCGAGTAGGACTTGGTTGTTTTAACTGAGTTATACTAGTGATAATAAACACGATTAAAGGGCGCTTCGGCGCTCTTTATTTTATGTTTTCACTTGGTGGTTACCGTCTATGACGCGAGCCTGAAAGACGGCGTGTTGTGTTCAGTATCAGCACAGCCTTTTCGGCCGAATGAAAGCCTAAAGAAGAAAAACGACGATGAAAGATCAGAAAATTTCCCCAATTTCCGTTTTGGATCAAAGTCCTATGTTTGTTTGTGGTGTGATGCAGCGCATGTACCGCAATCGTGCCCAAGCTGAGCTCTCTCGGCAAAATTTGATGACACTAGAAATGGCAAGTGCACTGGCCGCTTTAGAAGAATTTCAGCCTATGAGCCAGCAAGCGTTAGCTGATGCGGTTCGAACTGAGCGAAGTGTAGCAAAGCGGATGGTGGACAATCTGGAAAAGAGAGGGTTTGTTCAAGTTTCTAAAAGTAAATCGAATCAGCGCCTTAAAATGCTAAGCATGACAAAAGAGGGGGCAAATGCTTTAAAGCAAGTTCATCAAATCATGACGAATTTACAGAAAGAGTTTTTTTCTTGTTTGTCGGAATCTGAAGCGAGTGAATTTTTTCGTCTGGTAAGAAAGCTCACTTTTGCGAATCACGACCAGTAACTTACATCAATGCCGTCTAGCGTCTTTATTTTATCGCTGGCCAATTATATTAAGTTGTAGAACTTAAGAAATAGGATGCCCAACGTACAGGTCACTGTAGAAAGCACCGTAGTGAGTGCGATGATATTTGCGGCTAATGTGGCATTGCCTCCCATGGAACGCGCCATGACATAGCTGGCAGCAGCGACTGGAGAGGCGTTCATAAAGAAAAGAATACCTAGCTCAATTCCTCGAAATCCTACTAAGTAAGCCCCCATGGTGATGATGACCGGTGCTACGATGAGCTTGTAACTGCTCGCAAACCAAGATGGACCTTTCTCTTTTCTCATCAAGCTAAAGTCAAGTGAGCCACCCGTACACAACAGCGCCAAAGGCAAAGTCATTTTGGACAAGTAGTCTCCTGCGTCAATAACCACATTCGGTACTGGAATAGCGAGTAAATAAAAAGCCATTCCTAGAACAATGGAGATTATGAGCGGATTCCTAGTCAGTGTTCGGCCCATCATCTTTGCTGCTTGCGAGGCAGACGTTGCCCCCTTGGGCGATAAGCAAATTACCGCTTGGACGTTATAAATAAATGTGGTGACCGCGACATAGAGCGCTGCTAGCGCCACACCTTGAGAACCATACGCATTGGCAACGTAAGCGATACCAATAATACCTGTATTTGCTCGGAACCCACCTTGGATGAGAACGCCTTGGTCAGGCGATGCTTTGAACAGAAGTTTGACGGAAAGGTAGGTGAAAATGAAAAACGAAATACTAGCGATGACGCCGAAATTGACGAATCCACTTGCAGCGGAAAAGTCGTGTTCTGAAGCCACAATGCTGACAAATAACATTGCAGGCAAGGTAACTTGAAACACCAGTTTAGAGCCTACTTCGATAAAGTTATCGTTGATTAGACCAAAGCGCTTAAAAAGAACGCCAAGTACCAACATCAAACAGATAGGTCCGGTTATCGACAAAGAGAATTGCAACTGATGTAAAACAGCTTCCATGTAAGTATCCGCAGCAAAAGAAAAAAGTGTTCCTGTTGCCTATTAAGCCACAAACCCGGAGGGTAGGACAGTAACGTGATGAAATTTTCTTCTGTTGTAGGTTCCGGAGTCATTTACACTCCAAGTTATGGACGAGGTCCCAATTTAACAAAGCGGTACTGGTCCTACGTGCGATATGTTGGTTAACTCGTTGTCGTGATGCATCCACATGCGTATTAGATGTGAGGGCTGGTCATCGTAGTTATGGATAGGAGTTCATCAATGAAAAGGAAACACAACAAAACTGTACTGTGTGCGTTTGTCTCTGGTTCGGTATTTGGTGCGGTTTTGGTCATTGCGATGTCTTTACCAATGTAATCCTCTTAATTGGCTGTTGGAACACTCACTCTAATTCAGTACAAAACAGATTGAGTTCTGCGGTATGTGCTGTTAGTTTAAAAAACATGAAAATACACGTTCGCCCTTCATTAACAACCTTCTCTTGGTGGCGCTCTAAATAGAGCGGCGCGGAATACTTACATTCTTAAGCTGCTGGATGGTAGCTAAGAGTGTTTGATCTTTTTTATCTCCAGTAGCGATCTATTAAATACTTGGAGACAAATATGAATACCCATAAAAATACATCTCAGCGTGAAATTATACTTACCGGAGATCGAGCAACAGGTCCATTACACCTCGGGCACTATATTGGTTCATTGCAACAACGAGTCAAATTGCAAACGGAGCACGAGCAAACGATCTTGGTTGCGGACATGCAAGGGCTGACGGATAACGCGCATAACCCATCAAAGGTATCCTCTAATATTCTCAATGTCGTTGCAGATTATTTGGCTGTTGGTATCAACCCCACTCAAACTACGATCACGTTGCAGTCTCAAATTCCAGCGTTAGCCGAGTTGACAATGTATTACAGTAATCTTGTTTCTATCGCACGATTAGAGCGAAACCCTACGGTTAAAAATGAGATTCAGAGTAAAGGTTTTGAACGCTCTATTCCCGCAGGCTTTTTAACGTATCCAATTTCTCAAGCTGCTGATATTACGGGGTTTCATGCGACGCTAGTACCAGTGGGTGATGACCAACTGCCGATGTTAGAGCAAACTAATGAAATCGTGAGAAAAATAAACCATCTAGGTGGAAAAGAGGTTCTTAGAGAATGCCGTCCATTACTTAGTGATGCACCTCGTTTGCCGAGTACTGACGGTAAAAATAAGATGTCTAAAAGCATGGGGAACGCAATCAACTTAGGGGCCTCCGAAAAGGAGATTTCCGCGGCAGTGAAATCTATGTATACCGATCCCAATCATCTGAAAATTGAGGACCCTGGCCAAGTCGAAGGGAATATTGTATTTATCTACCTCGATGCTTTTCATCCTGATAAAAATTATGTCGAACAGCTAAAAGACCAATATCGACGAGGTGGGTTAGGTGATGGTTTGACCAAGAAAGTGTTAGAAGAATGCTTACAAGAGATGCTTCGCCCTATTCGAGAAAAGCGCGCTATGTATTTGAATGATAAAGCGCAACTGATTGATATTTTAAAACAAGGTAGTGAGCGTTCTCGCGAGAAAACCGAAAAAGTGCTATTTGATGTGAAAGATGTATTTGGTTTGAATTTGTTCTGAATTAAAAGTAAAGAGTTGAACATAAGGCACGACGGTTGGTTAACAACGTGCCTTTTTAAGCTCCCAGTCAGTCAAAGCGCATTGTTAAGAAGAAAAAAATTCACGACGAAAATCCGCGACTTCTTGTTGGTAATAGCTTTGCCATTCCGGTTCTGACAAATGTGAATGGCTAGAGGCTCTTTGTGTTCTTAGCTTGGACTCAAGTTGTTGTAATGCTTGTTGGTAATCTTTGACTTGTTTTTTTTGCTCTGTAATTTGCTGCTGACGAGCATGAATGTTTTTACTTTCTTCTTTCGTTAAGTAAGTTCGTTCTAGCTCTGCGATGAGCGCCAAGCGATCTGGTAGGCTTATACTATTAGGAATCAGGGTGACCGCACGCTCATATTTTTCCTGGTCGCTTGTTAGCCCGATAGCACCTGCATGTTCTTGCCAGTCAATGGTGAGTTGCTCGAAAGCTCGCAAAAAGTTATCTGGGCTTTGAGTGTCCAGCTTTTGGGCTTCTAAGTTGAAATCGTACAGCGCGAACTCATCCGCGAAAACAACATCAGCCAATTCTCCCCAGATGCGTCTTGCTTCGTTCTTCAGCTGTGCAATACGCGACGCCAGTGATTGTTGCTCATCAAATAACAAATTTCCTACACTCTCTTGCCATTGGCTGCTGAGCTGAGGGTAGTTCGCCAAAAGCTGGAATCGAGCTGAAGATAAATGCGCCTCAAACAAGGCGACCTGCTCTTCACAACTACGGTTCAACATACACTCATGCCAAAACGTCTCAAGTTCAGCGACAAGTTTCCTGCCTTTGAGTTGAGTTAATCGCTCAGTCGTTATTTGAACTGTGGAAGGGAGCTTAGTTGTTTGTGGTGAAGTATCCGTATCGGGCACGATGCTATTTGTTTGTGGTGATGTACTTGAGACACTCTTATTTTTTGTCTTAGGGGAAGGAGAGGAAGCGAGCTCTTCTTTTTGAACATCGTGATTGAAAGTTAAAAATATCATGCCCGCCATAATGGCGGACATGATTATCAAAGCGATTTTCTTCATGGCTTGATTGTTGCGCTTACTGGGAAATGGTCAGAAAGGTTGTAGTGTTTCCATAAACTCTCTGCGGTTGTGCGCGGCACGTCTACACGGTTGTCATTGAATGATTTCACCCCGTATTCACTACTCACCATAACATAGTCAAGGTATTCCACGTTTTCGCCACCTGATAACGCTTCACCTGCAAAGTTATTGATACGGGGATCAAAGGTTGACTCCGTGTAACCAGAGTAGTGAGGTTCGATGGCGCTTAAGTTAGCGATCATTTGTTGGTAGTCACCAGGGAACTTTCTTTTGTTTACGTTAAAGTCGCCGCTGTATACCACAGTTTCGCTTGAAGGAATGTTAAGAGATTGGGCGAGTGCGCGGATTTGTTTGAACTGGCGCTGACGATACTCACGGGCGGTGTCTGTATCGAAAGATGCGGTATGGGTAGCAAACACATGGTAAGCCTGACCACCTTTAATTATTTCCGCATAATTTACGCCTTTATCGGCAAAGCAGTCTGTACCAGAGCAATCGGGAAAGACATATTGCGCTTCGTTCACGATAGGGTAGCGACTAACTATGATTACGCCACCATCATGAATATTAACGCCTTCTTTATCTAATATCTTTGTTTGGTAAGGATATTCCTTGGCTAACTCACGTAAGAATGCTTCACGGCCGCTGGCAAACACCTCTTGCAGCGCCAAAACATCGTAACCTTTTACATGTTGAGGAATCAGTTCGTAACGATCTCCAATGTGCGATGCAATAGCCGTCAACGCCCAGATGTTATAAGTCATCAACTTAAGGTTTTGTTCTTCGTTGTCGACAGACTCCGCTACCTTGCTTGGCGTGATGGTGTAGTAAAGATCATCATATCGAGCGGTACTGTCTGACTTAAATGCCAGTTCGGTTTCTCTCGCACCAAAAGCGTTAGTGTTGGCACGATGAATGTTACGATCATCTTTGAGTGATAACTCGACATCGGCTGCGGACAAGCCGTATTCAATGGTCGAATTGTACCAATGGCCTTCCATTATTTGATTGAGTGTTATGCTTTCACCTTCGGGGCTAGAAACCACCGTTTCAAAACGGTAAGTTTGATTTGATTTCACGCCCTCCCAGCGGTTGAAGCTTAATACAGATTTAGTTTCCCACGGACCAAGTACCTGCACATGTTGTTGCCACTCTTCTCCGTATTGAAGCAAATCACTGCCTTCATGTTTTACTTGAATAGTTAACGGTTGATCAGAGTTATTCGTTAGGTAAACGTCGGTATCTGCAATGCAGGGTAACGCTATCAAGCTACTTAATAAAAGGCTCCACTGCGAAAATTTCATCTTATTTTTCCATCATTTGAACTAGAGCAATCATTCTTGTTTATAAATGTTACTTGCACGTTAAATATGGATGACATCTAAGCCAGCGCTGAAAATTGTTATCAGAATGTGATCTTTATTCAATGGTTAGGATGGGGGTATTGAGTGTGTGGCCGTTGAAGCGGTGGAAAAATAATACCAACAGTCAACGAATTGCATTCACTGCAATCAAGCTGTCATCTTTGCTCTATAAGTTGTGCGGCGTCATTCATCTAGCCATATGGCTAGAACTCAAATTGATAGATGGAGCACCATGGCTAGAGCAGTAAATCCAACCGATGAAACCATCATTAAATTGTTACAAGAGCAAGGTCTGATTAGAAGTGAAGCAGAAGCGCGTTTAAAGAAAGAGGTGTACCGCTTGCAGCCTAATGAGATAGAAAAAGTAAAAAATTATGCCCAGCATTTTGGGATAAACGCGAAAGAAAAGCTCATCGATGAGATCTTGGATCTGCGCCGAGAAGCGCTCATGAAAAGATGTAGACACAATACGGAGCATACGAGCCTATCTCTAAAATAGCATGTGATAAAACTATCAATTACTGGTCAAGATTTGATCTTTCAAGCCGATGTATATAAGAGCGTTCAATGATATCGAGCGCAAAAAACAGTGTGTTTTAGAGGTTAAGCTTTCACTTAAGTGAGAGGTTTGGAAAGGCTGCGGGGAGAAAGTGCATGCGTATTAAAGACTTAAGTGTCGTAAAGAAAATATCGGTTAGTTATTTAACCGTTTTTGCCGTGTTTGGTTTAGTGTCAGTAATGTTGGTGCAAGGTTTGTTAACACTGAATAAAGACATCTCAGTGTTAACAGATAAAAGTTTACCTTCTGTTGCGATTTTGAAAGGTATCCAAGTTGATATTACTAAAGTGCGTAAAGATGAGTTCTCTTTATTGCCAAACGCAAATCACCCCAAAATTGGTGAGTGGTTAAAAGGCCTCGACCAATGGCGTTCTGATGTGCAGGCTGGTATTGCAGAATACGAAAAGCTCGACCTTAATAAGCGTGAAACGCAGTCCTTTAGCGTTTTTAAAGAAACTTGGAATCAATACATCAAAGAAACGAAGACTTACAACGTATTGCTAAGCCAAGGCGATGCTGAAAGTGCAAATGATGTAATTTTATCAAGTTTCGATACCTACTCAAAAGCGTTGAGCAGCTTGGATGATACCCTCGCGTTGAACGATGAGTTGGTGAATTTGATTGGTGAAGAAGTACAAAGTGAAGCGGCATTTACACAATACAGCGCTGCTGTTGGTGCGCTTGTCGTCGCATTGGTCATGGTAATGTCTGCCATGTTGCTTTCTCGAGTCATCTGCGGGCCTGTTGATCGAGCATTGGAATTCGCTTCCAAAATCGCCAAGGGTCAATTGAATAATCAAATCGACGAAAGCGAATTGAGCAAAGACGAGTTAGGAACGCTGCTCAAAGAGCTTGTCGGTATGCAAACAAACTTACATTCGTTGGTTTCTGAGATTAATGACTCAACGATTCAGCTAACGGCAGCAGTAGAGGAAGTGAGTGCTATTTCTTCTCAGACCGCCTCTGGTATGCAAAATCAACAAATTGAACTTAGCTCGGTGGCTTCTGCGATGACAGAGATGCAAGCTGCTGTAAGTGAAGTGGCACAAAATACCGAAGTTGGCGCAACCTCTGCTTATTCGGCTGCGGAAGTGGCAAAGCAAGGAACGGCGACGTTACAACAAACTATCGCAGTAATTGAGCGTGTATCACATACGATCCAAGAATCAGATGAACTGGCACGTGAGCTTGAATCGAGCTCAAACAATATCAATGTGGTCGTCGATGTGATCCGCGGGATTGCGGAGCAAACAAACTTGTTAGCACTGAACGCCGCAATTGAAGCCGCTCGGGCAGGTGAACAAGGACGTGGGTTTGCTGTTGTGGCAGATGAGGTTCGTTCTCTGGCGCAACGCACTCAAGACTCCACTTCACAAATTGTGGAAATTGTTAATCAACTACAAGAGAGCAGCAGTAAAATAGGGCATTCAAGCCGTGATTGTCAGGAGGGTATTTCTCAGTGTGTTGAGCAAGTTAATGACGCTGATAGCCAGATAAAAGAAATTGAACATTCTGTCGATAACATAGCGCAAATGAGCACACAAATCGCAACGGCGTGCAGTGAGCAGAATTCTGTATCCGAAGAGCTGAATCGCAGTGTGGAGCATATTAATAGTGCTTCAACAGAGATGGCTGAGGGAGCTTCACAAACGGCTGTGGCTTGTCAGCAGATTAGTAGCCTAGCGCACAACTTGAAAACTCGAATGGGTTCATTCCAGCTCTAGTTATTGTGTTTCAGCTTTATTCCTAACCTCATTGCCACAAAAAATAAGCCGGACGAAATGTCCGGCTTATTTATTATCTGTCTATATAAGTTCAGAGTACGCTCAACCTTGGGAGAATATGCTCGTTAGGCTGGAATACCACTGTGAAACTTAAAATCTGTATCTGGCGTAGAAATTAAATCTGCCTCTATACGTCCAAAGTAGGCGATGCGCTCGCTGATATCTTTGCCTGCGATTTGCTCCGCTAATACAAGATAATCCTGGTAATGGCGTGCTTCTGAACGTAATAAAGAAATGTAGAACTTTGCGATATCGTCATCCATATGTGGTGCTAGTTTGGCAAAACGCTCACAAGATCGGGCTTCGATGTACGCACCAATGATGAGTTTATCGATCAGCGTTTCCGGCTCATGAGTCTTCATATGCGAAATCAGTCCTTTAGCATAACGACTTGCTGGAATATTTTTGTACTCAATTCCACGACTTTCCATGATCTCTAAAACTTGATAAAAGTGGTGTAACTCCTCTTTTATCAAAAGCACCATCTTATCGATCAAATCTTGGCTGTATGGTGAGTCGGACTTAGCCATGATTGACTTAGAAATATTGCTCTTGCCTTTTAAAGTTTCCAATGAGCCTACGTTACGGTAAGCAAAATCTTCGTAGGGCTTAAACCAGTCAAGTAGAGCATGTGAACTGGATTGGTCTACGGCATACTTACGAATTAAAAACATGGCAGATTGGCCAGCTTTTAGTTCGCACAGTAGGTGGTCTAACAAAATGGTTTGAAGGTTCTCTGGTTTCTTTGCTTCCTCTACCCATTCATCAGGTGTACTGCATCGCAGAAATTGGTTAATGGGAGCAAGAAGATCTTGATAGGCGTCTAGATTCATCATTTTAGTTTTAGTACTTCACATTTTTATTGGGCATATCCGTTGTCTTGCGGATAGAAAAAAGGCTGCAATTGCAGCCTTTTTTGACCTGAAGTGAATGTTACCACTTTTTCTTCTCGCCGAAGAGAGCTTCCATGTCATTGTCACGCTCTTTGTCAGCAATCTGCTGCATTTCGGCATCGCTTTTATCTTGGCGCTTTTTATCTAAGTCACCTAACATCTCTTCAAGCTTTTGTTTCGCTTGAATAGAATAAGGATCGCTCTTAGTGCTCAAAGCATCGATACCTTTACGCAGCAGTTGAAGCGCGGTGCCTGGTTGGCCACGAGCGATAGAGTCGTTTGCTCTTTTGATGACATTTTCAATGTTGATGCGAATTTGCATCGTTTCCAAGCGCGCATTTTCGGTGACGTAAGTCTGGGTATCCAATCGGCCTTTGTTGTGCTCGTTACGGATAGTGTCGCGAAGTCGTTTAACCAGCTTAAGCATGACGATAGCTTGTTTATCACTACTCGGCATCTTGAAAGTGGTACTCTCGCCAGTAGGACCATTCTCTTTTAGCTGCGTAATCTGCTGCTTCATATTTTCGATACGTTGAGCAAGTTGCTTGTTCTTCGGGTCCAGCTCATGCATGCTCTCTAGCGCGTCAAGAATACGATTGTTTAGACACAGCAACAGCTCTTTACTAAAAGGGATATGGTGCGCATGACCAATCAACTCTTCAGTACCATCTATCAAGGCTACATATCGCGCTGATTCCTGCCTTTTTGCGGTTTCAACTTTAACCTTATATTGCAACATAATGTTATAGCCTAGGATTAACACCAGTAGGATGGCTACCAAAGCGATTATTAAACCAATATTCATATCTTTGCGTCTGCTTTACTTTTCTGCGGCTAGCGTTAAAGAATACATGAATCTTATCTTACTCGGCACCTTATTTGTTTGATTATTTTGTCTCTCCCACGTTTTAGTTACTGATAGAAGTCACATCATAGAACTTCGGTCATTTATTGGCTCAACTTTGTGCATATTGTTTCTTGCTTGAAGATTATTAGTATGTGATTGAGGTATAAGTTAGAAATTGCTGTTCATTTCGATTTGAACGCGTTATAACTAATTATTATATCGCTCGCTTGAGTGGCCAATAAACTCTCTCATGAATAAGTAAGGGATTACGATGAAACTGCAGCAGCTGAAGTATATTGTTGAGGTTGTAAACCATAATCTGAATGTATCTGCAACGGCGGAAAGCTTATATACCTCTCAGCCAGGTATCAGTAAACAGGTTCGGTTGCTTGAAGATGAGTTAGGCATTCAGATTTTTGAACGTAGCGGTAAGCACTTAACGCAAGTGACGCCAGCTGGTGAAGAAATTGTACGTATCTCTCAAGAAATTCTCGCTCGTGTAGAAAGTATCAAAGCGGTGGCTGGAGAGCACACCCATCCAGAAATGGGGACGCTGAATATCACCACGACACATACGCAGGCTCGTTATGCACTGCCAGATGTCATCAAAGGTTTTACTTCTCGTTATCCAAAAGTGTCGTTACACATGCACCAAGGTACACCGTCACAAATGTCTGAGGCGATAGCTAAAGGCACAGCGAATTTTGCGATTGCGACAGAAGCGCTTCACTTATATCAAGATGCTATCATGCTGCCTTGTTATCACTGGAATCGTTCAATAGTTGTGCCTAAAGACCACCCACTAGCGAAGAAAGACAAAGTAACGATCAGTGATCTTGCCGCTTACCCATTAGTCACTTACGTGTTCGGTTTTACTGGCCGTTCAGAGCTGGATACAGCATTCAACCGCGAAGGTTTAACCCCGCGAGTGGTGTTCACTGCAACTGATGCAGACGTCATTAAAACTTACGTTCGTATGGGTATTGGTGTGGGTGTGATTGCAAGCATGGCTGTAGATGAAGAGCAGGACGGTGACTTGGTTGCAATAGATGCGAGCCATTTGTTTGGCGCGAGCACCACGAGCATCGGCTTCCGCCGTGGTACATTCTTACGCTCTTACATGTTCGATTTTATGGAGCGTTTTGCACCGCACTTAACGCGTCCAGTGGTTGAGCAGGCGATTTCGTTGAAGTCTAATGCAGAAATCGAAGAGATGTTTAAAGACATCGAGCTTCCGGTGAGATAACACTTCATTGATGTTTCGATTCCCTCTACAATGCGCTCGTTGTAGGGGGAGCTATGAAAACGCAATTTCAATTTATTAATGACTGCTTAATCGAAAACCAATCTTTGTGGCGATTCGAGCCTTTTAAAAGCAGCATTCACACATCATTACCTTGGCAGGAGCAACATCCTCGACTGTGCCAATGGCTAGCGTCTCTTACTCCCTCTCAAATCGAAGAATACAAAGCAGCACCAGAACTCGCGTTAAAAGCACTTAGTCCGTTTTTGCCTGAGCTTGAACAACTCGCAGAACTGACTCATTTAGAGCTTTTGTCGTTAAACGGCTTGGAACTCGCTCGTGGTTTAGATAACGGTATTCCGGGACGTAAGTTGGAGCAAATTAGCTCGATGGGTGAAGCTGCAATTCAACAACACTGTGGCGAAGAATGGCTAGAATGGTGCTCAGGTAAAGGTTACTTGGGGCGAATCCTGACAACGCAAACCGATCAGCCTGTAACCAGCTTTGAATACCAACAAGCACTGTGCGATTCGGGGCAACAAGCAGCCAATGAACATCATTGGAAGATGACGTTTATTCAAGGCGACGCGTTTGATAGCAAAGCGAAAGCCGTGTTTAAGCCAACGCAACACGCAGTAGCACTGCATGCATGCGGTGACCTTCACGTTCGTTTAATGCAGTACGGCAGTGAAAATGGGGTTGCTGCGATGACCATATCACCTTGTTGTTACCACTTGATTCAGTCGGAACAATACCAGCCGATG
Source organism: Vibrio sp. 1167 (assembly GCF_033340375.1). Taxonomy (NCBI): domain Bacteria; kingdom Pseudomonadati; phylum Pseudomonadota; class Gammaproteobacteria; order Vibrionales; family Vibrionaceae; genus Vibrio; species Vibrio sp. 1167. The sequence goes on from NZ_JAWOWK010000002.1 coordinate 193,260, forward strand.
TCGGAATCGGGCAGGGCTTCTTCTCTCTCATTGTCTAAGCAAGAACTGCGTATCCCATTACAACAAACGGTGACGGGAGGAGAGCGCGTGCGTCGTCATCGTCAGCAGGAAATGATGTTTCGTCTTGGGTTTGATTTGATCACGCGACAAGCTTTGGGAATGGCAGAGTATCAGCCTGTGCCGAGTATCCGTAAGTCGCAATTAAGTGATGGTTTTGAAGCCTTATGTCGCTGGGCAGCGGAGCAAAAAGGCATTGTTCTTCCTCAAGAAATCGATTTCTCTCATTTTGAAAAGTTAAGCGAACAACGCTTCTGGCAAATGGAGAGAATGAGCTTAGTGCAACTTGTTTTTCAACGTCCGTTGGAGATCTGGCTCGCATTAGACAAAGTGCTTTATCTTGAAGAACGTGGTTACCGTGTTAGATTGTCAGAGTTTTGCCCTAAATCGGTCACGCCTAGAAATATTTTAATTTGTGCATATAAGATTTAGTTATTCTTTATAGCCAAACGCTCTATATAAAAAAGCCCACTTATGAGTGGGCTTTTGTAAACAAAACGTGACAAGTTATGTTTTATTTTGTCATTAATTAAACATAGCGATAGCTTGAGTTGGTTCAACGTATTCCAAGTCAAAGCTTTCTGCTACTTCTTTACACGTTACTTTTCCGTGAATAACGTTTAGACCTTCAAGGAAGCCTTTATCTTCTAGAAGTGCTTCGCGGTAGCCTTTATTTGCTAACTTCACGATGTATGGAAGTGTAGCGTTGTTGAGTGCAAATGTTGAAGTGCGAGCAACTGCGCCAGGCATATTTGCTACACAGTAGTGAACCACTTCATCAACGATGTAAGTTGGATCTGCGTGAGTTGTCGCGTGTGAAGTTTCGAAACAACCGCCTTGGTCAATTGCCACGTCAACCACTGCTGCACCAGGCTTCATCTTAGCAATGTGCTCTTTAGTGACCAGTTTAGGTGCTGCTGCGCCAGGAATTAGAACGGCACCGATAACAAGGTCCGCTTCTAGAACATGCTTCTCGATAGCGTCTTCAGTAGAATAAACCACTTTTGCGCGACCTTGGAATTCTTCGTCAAGCTTACGAAGTGTGTCTACGTTACGGTCTAGAATGGTGACGTCAGCGCGAAGGCCAACCGCCATACGAGCAGCGTTTGCACCAACAACGCCACCACCAACGATAACGACTTTTGCAGGTTCAACACCAGGTACGCCGCCTAGGAGCAGACCACGACCGCCGTGCGATTTTTCCAACGTTTGCGCGCCAGCTTGGATAGACATCCGACCTGCCACTTCTGACATTGGTGCTAACAGTGGCAAACGACCCATATTATCTGTTACAGTCTCATAGGCTATACAGACAGCTTTGCTCTTGATTAGCTCATCAGTTTGTGGAAAATCTGGTGCTAGGTGTAAATAAGTAAATAAAATTTGCCCTTCGCGGAGCATTGCTCTCTCTACTGCTTGGGGTTCTTTTACTTTTACAATCATGTCTGCTTGCGCAAATACGTCAGCAGCATGAGGGAGAATGGATGCGCCGACAGCGATGTAATCATCGTCTGAAAAACCAATGCCGGCACCTGCATTGGTCTCAACTAAAACTTGGTGACCATGTGAGATGAGTTCTCTCACGCTAGCTGGGATCATACCAACACGATATTCGTGATTCTTGATTTCCTTAGGTACGCCAATGATCATCCTGTATCCTCTTTCTATAATGGTTGTATTAACTGTTAGTAGGGTGTTATTGTCGAATTAATAACTAGTATAGTTATAGATTTGTAAAATTTGGCACCAAATATTAAAAAGTTGTAGTATATTTTTTTGCAAGGAAGTAATAAGGTGGAATAAAAAATGGCAGACAACTATAAAAAGCCGTCCAAGGAACTAGACCGTATCGACCGCAACATTCTTAATGAGCTGCAGAAAGACGGTCGTATTTCAAACGTTGAGCTTTCAAAACGTGTGGGACTTTCTCCAACGCCATGTTTGGAGCGTGTACGTCGCTTAGAGCGTCAGGGTTATATCACAGGGTATACTGCATTATTGAATCCGCAGTTCCTGGATGCATCACTATTAGTATTCGTTGAGATTACGCTAAACCGTGGTGCGCCGGATGTGTTTGAGCAGTTTAACTCAGCTGTTCAAAAGCTAGACGACATACAAGAGTGTCATCTTGTTTCAGGTGACTTTGACTATCTTCTTAAAACCCGTGTATCAGATATGGGTGCTTACCGCCGACTATTGGGCGATACGTTACTACGTCTACCTGGCGTAAATGACACTCGCACATACGTTGTTATGGAAGAAGTGAAACAATCTAACCAGCTTGTGATCAAAACTCGTTAATTTCTTGCAAAGAAAGCGGTATATGCTTCCGCTTTCGCCAGAGAGTAATTGGGTTTTTCTCCTTGATATGGTTAAATCAATTTACCGAGCGGCTTGATGCCGCTCGGAATGTTTTGCAATTTCCTATTTCATTTCCATATTCAAGTTGATTTATGTTCAAAGAGAACGCAAAGAAAGTCGAAACCATTATCAAAACCAGTGAAGAGCCCCAGTCTTCACGCTTAAATGGCTTCCAACGCTTAAAAGAGTGCTGCTTTATCGTTGGCGTTCTTAGCTCGGTATTGCTTGCGGTTGCACTATTTACCTTCAGTCCGGCCGATCCTTCTTGGTCCCAAACCGCATGGGGAGGGGATATCGATAATGCTGGTGGCCTTTTCGGCGCTTGGCTAGCCGATACTCTATTCTTCACATTTGGCTCTCTCGCTTACCCAATCCCTTTCTTGCTAGCGGCGGCTGCATGGGTGATTTGCCGTAAACGAGGAGAAGATGAGCCAATTGATTTCATGCTATGGGGTACAAGGCTGCTCGGTCTTGTCGTCCTTATTATGACCAGTTGCGGTCTTGCCGATATTAATTTTGATGACATTTGGTATTTTTCATCCGGAGGTGTGGTCGGGGATGTGTTGTCTAGCCTCGCTTTACCTACATTGAATGTACTCGGTACCACATTGGTACTGCTGTTCTTGTGGGGAGCGGGCTTTACGCTCTTCACTGGCATCTCATGGCTTAACATCGTGGAATGGCTTGGTGATCGTGCGTTAGCACTAATTGCCGCGCTTGCAAATAAGGCAAGAGGTTCAGAGCAGGAAGTTTTAGAACCTCAGCTTGATGAGTTTGTAGAAGATAAAGTCTCTACGCCTAAACATAATGTAGACCATGAAATTGATGATGAGCCGCTTCCTCATTTAACGGCGTACGATGTCGATGAACCGAAAGAGCCGGCGCCAGCGCATGAGTATCCTATTTATATGCCGCAAGCTAAACCTGATAAGCCTGCGGAACAGGCGATGGTAGAACCGACGCCACCACAACGCAAGGCTACGGTTAATGCTGCGCCAGTTTATTCTGAACCTGAGCCTCAAATACAACCTATCCATACGGTTAACACGGATAACGTTGATCCGCTCTTGGAACGCACCAAGCAACTGAATGTTACGATAGAAGAGCTTGAAGCAGCGGCGCAACAAGCAGATGACTGGGGAACTGAAGAACAGGCAGCCCCATCATTTGCAGACACTTACTCTTCCTATGTAGAGCCACATACAGCTACAGAAGAACCGATCAGTGTTGAACCAGATTATGCGGAGTACGAACAATTTGAAGCAGAGCAAGTACAGCAGCCAAGTATTGAGCATCCTGTACATGAAGAGCCTGCAATTGATTCTGCTGTATTAGATAGCATCACGGCGCAAACGGAATCGAGCCAACATATTGAGCCTACGATCTCTGACTTTGATGTGTTAGATGATGAAGACGAAGTGGAGTCTCAGCCTGCGCAGCAAGTACAGCCAACAACGCCTCATCAGCAAGCAGCAACACCTTCAACAACATTTGAACCTGCACCTCAAAAAGTGGAAGTAGAAGAGGTCCAAGACAACGACCAAGACGTTACCGCATTCCAAGATATGGTTTCCAATGCGCAAGCCAAAGTCGCTGCAACACAGAACCCATTTTTGGTACAGAAAGAAGAAAACTTGCCAGTTCCGGAAGAGCCACTCCCAACGCTCGAGTTGCTTTATCATCCAGAAAAACGTGAAAACTTTATCGACCGTGATGCGCTAGAGCAGGTCGCTCGATTGGTAGAGAGCAAACTCGCTGACTACAAAATCAAAGCCGATGTGGTTGGTATTTATCCTGGTCCAGTGATCACTCGTTTTGAGCTTGATTTGGCGCCGGGGGTGAAAGTAAGTCGTATTTCTGGTCTTTCAACTGACTTAGCGCGTGCATTGTCTGCGATGGCGGTACGTGTTGTGGAAGTAATCCCTGGCAAGCCTTACATCGGTTTGGAACTGCCAAACATGAGTCGTCAGACGGTCTATTTATCTGATGTCATCAGTAGCCCTCAGTTTGAGCAAGCAACGTCACCAACAACGGTTGTGCTAGGTCAAGACATTGCGGGCGAAGCTGTGGTGGCAGATCTTGCGAAGATGCCTCACGTGTTAGTAGCAGGTACAACAGGTTCTGGTAAGTCGGTGGGTGTGAACGTGATGATTTTGAGCATGCTGTATAAAGCAGGTCCAGAAGATGTACGCTTCATCATGATTGACCCGAAAATGCTAGAGCTTTCTATTTATGAAGGTATCCCTCATCTTCTTTCTGAAGTTGTGACTGATATGAAAGACGCATCAAATGCTCTGCGTTGGTGTGTGGGCGAGATGGAACGTCGTTACAAATTGATGTCGGCATTAGGTGTACGTAATGTGAAGGGCTTCAACGAAAAATTGAAGATGGCAGCAGAAGCGGGCCACCCAATCCATGACCCGTTCTGGCAAGAAGGCGACAGCATGGATACTGAACCGCCATTGCTAGAAAAGCTGCCTTACATCGTCGTTGTTGTTGACGAATTTGCTGACCTGATGATGGTGGTAGGTAAGAAAGTTGAAGAACTGATTGCTCGCTTGGCGCAAAAAGCGCGTGCGGCAGGTATTCACTTAATTCTTGCGACTCAGCGTCCATCGGTTGACGTTATTACCGGTCTAATTAAAGCGAACATTCCAACTCGTGTTGCGTTTACGGTATCGACTAAAACGGACTCTCGTACAATCCTAGATCAAGGCGGCGCAGAATCACTACTTGGTATGGGTGATATGTTGTATCTACCGCCGGGATCAAGTCATACAACTCGTGTTCACGGTGCATTTGCATCAGATGATGATGTTCATGCTGTTGTAAACAACTGGAAAGCGCGTGGTAAACCGAACTACATTGAAGAGATCATCAGTGGAGATCAAACTCCAGAAAGTCTATTGCCTGGTGAGCAAATGGAAGCGGATGAAGATGTAGACCCGCTCTTCGATCAAGTTGTTGAGCACGTGGTTCAATCACGTCGAGGTTCGGTTTCCGGTGTTCAGCGCCGATTTAAGATAGGTTACAACCGTGCCGCCCGTATTGTAGAGCAGCTTGAAGCGCAGGGCATCGTAAGTGCTCCGGGTCATAACGGTAACCGTGAAGTACTGGCACCTGCGCCACCAAAAGATTAATGAACTTGTTTTACTCACCTCAGTCCAACTGAGGTGAGTGGTTCTAATAATAGGTATCTGAATGAAAAAACTATTTTCAGCGAAACTTTTCTCTGCGCTTGTTTTAAGCTTTTCCCTCTTTTCTACCGCACACGCAGCATCTCCTAAAGATGAATTAAACAAACGCCTTTCTATGAATGATGGCTTTAGTGCGGATTTCTCTCAGCAGGTTATCAGCCCTGAAGGCGAAACGGTTATGGTAGGAGAAGGTATGGTTGAAATCGCTCGCCCAAGCCTGTTCCGTTGGAGTACAACATTCCCTGATGAGAACCTATTGGTCTCTGACGGTAAGACATTGTGGTACTACAGCCCATTCATCGAGCAAGTGAGCATCTACTGGCAAGAGCAAGCAACAGAGCAAACGCCATTTGTTTTGCTAACGCGTAACCGAGCAAGTGATTGGAATAACTACAAAATATTTCAAAAAGGTGACCAGTTTACTCTCATTCCTACCGCAGTAGACTCCACACAAGGTCAATTCCAGATTAATATTGATGCCAAAGGTGTCGTGAAAGGCTTCAACGTGGTTGAGCAAGACGGCCAAAAAGGTTTGTTCACCTTTAACAACGTGAAGCTGGGTAAACCAAAAGCAGACAGATTCACATTCACAATTCCAAAAGGTGTGGAAGTGGATGACCAAAGGAATTAATTGGTAGTGAGTAATTACACATTAGATTTCTCGGGGGACGAAGATTTTCGTCCCCTTGCTGCTCGTATGAGACCGGAAACAATCGAGCAATACATTGGACAGCAGCACATTTTAGGCCCTGGTAAGCCACTGCGCCGTGCGCTAGAGGCGGGTCACATTCACTCTATGATCCTTTGGGGACCACCAGGCACAGGCAAAACGACATTAGCGGAAGTGGCTGCAAACTACGCCAATGCTGAAGTAGAGCGTGTGTCTGCCGTAACGTCTGGTGTGAAAGAAATCCGTGCAGCAATCGAGAAAGCACGTGAGAACAAAATGGCGGGCCGCCGCACCATCTTATTTGTGGATGAGGTGCATCGCTTCAACAAATCTCAACAAGACGCGTTTTTACCGCATATCGAAGATGGCACGGTTACCTTTATTGGTGCGACGACAGAAAACCCGTCGTTTGAGTTAAACAACGCATTGCTGTCACGTGCACGTGTCTACAAGCTAACGTCTCTCGATAAAGATGAAATCTCACTGGCGCTGAATCAAGCGATCAGTGACAAAGAGCGTGGCTTGGGCAATACACCCGCACACTTCGCTGATAACGTATTAGACCGCCTAGCAGAACTGGTAAACGGTGATGCTCGCATGTCTCTCAATTATCTTGAGCTGCTCTACGACATGGCAGAAGACAATGCGCAAGGTGAAAAAGAGATCACGCTTAAGTTGCTGGCTGAAGTGGCAGGGGAGAAAGTCTCTCGCTTCGATAACAAAGGTGATATCTGGTATGACTTAATCTCTGCGGTCCACAAATCCATTCGTGGCTCTAACCCAGATGCGGCGCTTTACTGGGCTGCACGTATGATTGCTGCGGGTTGTGATCCTCTTTATATTGCCCGTCGATTACTTGCGATAGCATCAGAAGATGTCGGCAATGCGGACCCTAGAGCCATGCAAGTGGCACTCTCCGCGTGGGACTGTTTTACACGCGTTGGCCCAGCAGAAGGTGAACGTGCGATTGCACAGGCGATCGTGTACTTAGCATGTGCGCCAAAAAGTAATGCTGTTTACGTGGCGTGGAAACAAGCGCTAGCGGACGCTCATAACTTACCTGAATATGAAGTGCCGCATCACCTTCGAAATGCGCCAACCAGTTTGATGAAAGACATGGGTTATGGGGCTGAGTATCGTTATGCTCACGATGAGCCTGGTGCTTACGCAGCAGGTGAGCAATATTTGCCGCCTGAAATGGGCGATCGTAGGTACTATCAGCCGACAAATCGTGGTCTGGAGACCAAAATCGGCGAAAAGTTAGATTACTTGGCTACTTTAGACGCAAATAGCCCACAAAAGCGCTATGAAAAGTAGGCGTTTTTGGATACATTTGTTTAGTAAATTTTTTTAACGCGTACGCTTGGAAAGTGCGCGTGATTTCACAACAAAAAGCATAGGATTAACAATGCTGGATTCTAAATTACTTCGTACAGAGCTGGATGAAACAGCTGCTAAACTGGCGCGTCGTGGCTTTAAGCTAGACGTAGATACTATTCGTAAACTTGAAGAACAACGTAAGTCCATTCAAGTAGAAGTAGAAAATTTACAATCCACGCGTAACTCCATCTCCAAGCAAATCGGCCAAAAAATGGCGGCTGGCGACAAAGAAGGCGCAGAAGAGATCAAGAAACAAATCGGTACGCTAGGTAGCGATCTTGATGCGAAGAAAGTTGAACTTGAGCAAGTAATGGCTCAACTAGACGAATTCACGCTTTCTGTACCAAACATCCCAGCAGATGAAGTGCCAGATGGCAAAGATGAAAACGACAACGTTGAAATCTCTCGTTGGGGTGAGCCAAAGTCTTACGACTTCGAACTGAAAGATCACGTTGACCTAGGCGAAATGGGCGACGGTCTAGACTTCGCAAGTGCAGTTAAGATCACTGGCGCACGTTTCATCGTGATGAAAGGCCAATTTGCTCGTCTACACCGTGCAATCGCTCAGTTCATGCTGGATCTTCACACTGAAGAGCACGGCTACACAGAAATGTACGTACCTTACCTAGTAAACTCTGACAGCCTATTCGGTACTGGTCAGCTTCCTAAGTTTGGTAAAGATCTTTTCCACACTGAGCCGCTAGTAGAAAAAGTAAACGACGAAGAGCCACGTAAACTGTCTCTAATCCCTACTGCAGAAGTACCTGTAACGAACCTAGTTCGTGACACGATTTCTGACGAAGCGGATCTACCAATTAAGATGACAGCTCACACGCCATGTTTCCGTTCAGAAGCAGGTTCTTACGGTCGTGATACTCGTGGTTTGATTCGTATGCACCAGTTCGACAAAGTTGAGCTAGTACAAATCACTAAGCCAGAAGATTCAATGAACGCACTAGAAGAGCTAACAGGTCACGCTGAGAAAGTTCTACAACTTCTAGAGCTTCCTTACCGTAAAGTGGTTCTATGTACAGGTGACATGGGCTTCGGCGCTCGTAAGACTTACGACCTAGAAGTTTGGGTTCCTGCTCAAGAAACTTACCGTGAAATTTCTTCATGTTCTAACATGTGGGATTTCCAAGCTCGTCGTATGCAAGCACGTTTCCGTCGTAAAGGCGAGAAGAAACCTGAGCTTGTACACACGCTAAACGGTTCTGGTCTTGCTGTAGGTCGTACAATGGTTGCTATCCTAGAAAACAACCAAGAAGCAGACGGCCGCATTGCAATCCCTACAGTACTTCAGAAGTACATGGCAGGCGCAACGCACATCGGTTAATTCATTAACCACTAGAACACCAAAACCCAGCCTCAGTGCTGGGTTTTTTTGTTATCTGCGTCGAGTGAAAATACGTTGTTATGTAAATGTAGGGTGAGGTATTGCATAGTTAGCCTAAATTATTAAAACCAGCCCCTAATGATATTTTTCTAAGCTTCATTGAGCGTGACAAGCTCCTCCAAAAGATAAAGAGGAGGTACTTTCATGGCTTCAATAAGAATAAGCGGCTCTGTTGGCTTGGGTGGTAAAAATGTGGATGCTGATATTCGTACGGTACAAAGGTCTATTAACCAATTGCTTGGTTCTTTAAAGGGAGTAAAGGAACTTAAAGTGGATGGGAAACTAGGCTCTAGACCGGAAAACTCCAAGACTGTCGCCGCAATTAAAGCTTTTCAGAAAAGCCTTGTTGGGATGGTTCGTCCAGATGGAAGGATAGATGTGAATGGAAGAAGCCATCGTAAGCTGAATGATTATTTAAAACGAACACCTGAGACTGCGGTGGCATATACGTTACCTTTGGTTGGCTCAAGAGATGCGTTGACGGACTTGGATTATCGCAAAGTAGCTGAAACCCTTGAATGCGAAGTCGCTGCTATTAAAGCTGTAGCGGAAGTTGAGAGCCGAGGAGAAGCCTACTTTAGCAATGGTAAGCCAAAGATTTTGTTTGAGGCTCATATATTTTCGAGACTCACTTCAAGAGCCTACGATAACAGTCATCCAAGTATTTCAAGTCGGCATTGGAATCGAAGTCTGTATGTTGGTGGTATCTCAGAATACGTACGTTTAAATAAAGCGATTGAACTGAATTCAAATGCAGCAATCCGCTCCGCATCTTGGGGACGTTTCCAAATTATGGGCTTTAATTTCAAGTTAGCTGGTCATGTTACCGCTGAATCCTTTGTTAAAGCTGTATTCGAGTCAGAGAAGAAACAACTTGAGGCTTTTGTTACGTTTATCCAAAAGTCTGGCTTAGGTGAACATATAAGAGATAAAAATTGGGCTGCCTTTGCTCGTGGTTACAATGGTTCTGAGTATCAGAAAAATCAATACGACGTCAAATTAGAAAAGGCTTACAAAAAATATGCTTCGATTAAAAATGCTGCGTAACATTTCTTTGCTTGGACTTATTTTTTGTTCATCTGCTTGTGCTTCCAGCCACACTAATACTGCGCTATTTAAGTGTGATGCTTCACATCCTAACCGTCTAGAAATATCAATAGAAAATATAAACAGTCAGGTTCTACTGTCGGAGCTTAACTTAGGGGGGAGCAGTATTGAAAGAACCATAGCTGTAAAGGACTTTAAATTAGACCAGTATCATCGAGCGTTGGTAGATGAGAAGTCACTGGAATTTAGTATTGGTGAGCGCGTCATATTAGTCAGTGAGTACTTTAGCGAGGAGTTTGGTGAGGTAGAGAAAATACTCAGTGTTACTTTGAGAGAGCCTGAGCAAACGCAGTACTTTGAATGTGAGGAAGGGAGTATGAGTAACCTTGCATTGCTTTTCCATGAGAGTGCCGAATAATCGATTACAGAGTAATTATTACTAAAACGTAATAGTGTTTTCGAATTTATCCTAATTATCTTGTTATTTGTAATCGATATAATCATCCACCTTACCACGGTAAGTAGATTTTCTCATTCAAGTAACGAGGAGGGCTTATGGCCGTAGGGTGGGCAAACGACGATAGCGTCAGCCAACAAATTCAAAACACAATAGACGACGAGATTTCCCGTGTTCGTGGCAGTATCACAAAGGGTGAGAGCGCCCATTACTGCGATGAGTGTGGTGATGAGATTCCAGAAGCGCGTCGTCTTGCAATGAAAGGCGTTCGTTTGTGTATCGAATGTCAGTCAACAATCGAATTGGTATCTCAACGCCAAGCATTGTTCAATCGACGAGCGAGTAAAGACAGTCAACTTCGATAGCTTTACTGCTCTGATAAATAAAGAGACGGTTTGAGTCTCATACTCAAACCGTTTTCATGTTGAATTGAACTATGAAGCGAAGCAGTCTTTACGTTGTAACGCAGCATCAATCGCATTCACTAACTTTTCAATATCTTCTGGCTTGCTGATGAACGGCGGCATCATATAAATCAGTTTGCCAAATGGACGAATCCACACTCCGTGTTCAACAAACAAGGCTTGGATCGTTTCCATATTCACAGGGCGATGCGTCTCCACTACGCCAATAGCACCCAACCAACGGGTGTTTTTCACCAAGTCGTATTCTTCAAGTTTTGGTAGTAACTCAGAAAACAGCGTTTCAATTTGTTGGGTTTGTTGCTTCCAATCACCTTGCTCGATCAATTCCAGACTTGCAGTAGCTACAGCACAAGCGAGTGGATTCCCCATAAAGGTTGGACCGTGCATAAAACAGCCAGCATCACCACCACAAACAGTGTCTGCTACGTGTTTGCTCGCGAGGGTCGCAGAGAGGGTCATGTAGCCGCCAGTAAGTGCTTTCCCGACACACAGAATGTCTGGTTGAATATCTGCATGTTCGCAGGCAAACAATTTACCTGTGCGTCCAAAACCGGTAGCGATCTCATCTGCAATCAATAACAAACCGTATTTGTCGCAAAGTCTACGCACGCCTTTGAGAAATTCTGGATGGTAGATGCGCATGCCGCCTGCGCCTTGAACGATAGGCTCAAGGATCACCGCAGCAAGTTCTTTATGGTGAGTCTCAATCTTGTGCTCGAAGTCGGTAAGGTCTTCTGGCTTCCATTCATCCCAATAACCACAAGTTGGTGACTCCGCAAAGGTATGCTCAGGCAAAAAGCCTTTATAGAGAGAGTGCATTGAGTTGTCAGGATCGGTAACCGACATCGCCGCAAACGTATCGCCGTGATAACCGTGTCGCAAAGTAAGAAACTTCGGTCGGCGTTCGCCTTTTGCATGCCAATATTGCAGTGCCATTTTTAAGCTGACTTCTACTGCAACGGAGCCTGAATCGGCAAGGAATACATGTTCAAGATTACTTGGGGCTAGGGATAGCAACTTTTTACACAAACTGATTGCTGGCTGGTGGGTAATCCCGCCAAACATCACGTGAGAGACCTGATCGATTTGCTTGTGCGCGGCTTGATTTAAGTGCGGATGGTTGTAGCCGTGGATCGTCGACCACCAAGAAGACATGCCATCGACAAGCTCAGTATCATCTTCCAGTTTAATGTGAACACCATTTGCCGATGCTACTGGGTAGCAGGTCAGAGGTGTCAATGTCGAAGTGTAAGGATGCCAGATATGCTGGCGGTCGAAGGCGAGATCCATGTGCGATTCCAATAATAATTTAGATTAAAAAATAAGCAAATGTAAACTTTGTTCTTTTGTGTTGTGTTGACAGTTTATCGAGACTCAGTAGACTGTCAACACAACAACAAAAGTGACTAAAGGAATACACGTGGAAGTTCGTCATAACTGGACGCATGCTGAAGTGCGCGATCTCATGGAAAAACCATTCATGGATCTCCTATTCGAAGCGCAGCTTGTACATCGTCAATATCAACAAACCAACCATGTTCAAGTAAGCACGCTTCTGTCGATTAAGACAGGTGCTTGTCCAGAAGATTGTAAGTACTGTCCTCAGAGTGCTCGTTACACCACAGACATCGAAAAAGAGCGTCTGATGGAAGTAGAACGCGTACTCGATGCTGCGCAAAAAGCCAAAAATGCTGGTTCTACTCGATTCTGTATGGGCGCAGCATGGAAAAACCCGAAAGAGCGTGACATGCCGCATTTGACCGACATGATCAAAGGCGTGAAGGGCATGGGTTTAGAAACGTGTATGACATTAGGCATGTTGACGCCAGATCAAGCAAAGCAATTGGCAACCGCAGGTCTGGATTACTACAACCACAACCTAGATACTTCTCCTGAATTTTACGGCAACATCATTACCACACGTACTTACCAAGACCGTTTAGATACTTTGTCTCACGTACGTGACGCTGGCATGAAGATCTGTTCCGGTGGCATCATCGGCATGGGTGAAAGTGCCAATGACCGAGCTGGTCTGCTGGTTGAATTGGCTAACTTACCGGTACACCCTGAAAGCGTTCCAATCAACATGCTCGTGAAGGTGAAGGGCACACCACTGGAAGAAGTGGATGATGTTGAGCCATTCGATTTCATTCGCCTGATTGCGATTGCACGAATCATGATGCCTCAATCAGCCGTTCGTTTATCCGCTGGTCGTGAAAACATGAACGAACAAATGCAAGCGCTGTGCTTTATGGCGGGTGCAAACTCAGTCTTCTATGGCTGCAAACTTCTGACGACTCCAAATCCTTCTGAAGATAAGGACATGATGCTGTTCAATAAGCTCGGTATTAACAGCCAAGAGGTGTCTCAAAAGCCTGATGAAATCGAAGAAAACGAGTTACTCGATCGCGTCGTAGAGCGCGTTGCTGCCCGTCCGACAAAAGACGACCTTTTCTACGATGCCAGCGTTTAAATCTCGTATCGAGTCCGCCCTTGCTGAGCGTAAAACGCAAGGGTTGAATCGTTCTATGAATGTGGTGTTTGCCGGTAACCAGTCCGTTTTGGAACACGAAGGTAGACGCTACATTAATTTCTCAAGTAATGATTATTTGGGATTGGCTAATGACCAAGCGCTTGTTCGGGCTTGGCAGCAAGGTTTAAGCGTATATGGTAGTGGCAGTGGAGCATCACCGATGGTGACTGGCTTTAGTGCCGCGCACAGCAATTTAGAAGCCGCACTGACCGAATGGTTGGGTTACGACAGAGCAATTCTGTTTGGTTCTGGATTCAGTGCTAATCAAGCCTTGTTGTTCACCTTGTTGGAAAAATCAGACGTATTGATCCAAGACCGTTTGAACCATGCCTCACTGATGGAAGCGGGGGCGTTGTCACCAGCTAAGATGAAGCGCTTCAAACACAATGACATCGAGCACCTAAAGTCGCTGATTAATAGCGAAGACAACCATCTAGTTGTGACTGAAGGGGTATTCAGCATGGACGGCGACTGTGCGCCGCTTAGCGATATAGCTGAAGTCACTCGTAGTCATGATGCTTGGTTTGCTGTCGATGACGCTCATGGTATTGGCGTTCTTGGTCAATCCGGTGGTGGTTCTTGCGAGTTGGCAACGGTTAAACCCGAGATACTGATCGTTACTTTCGGCAAAGCGTTTGGTATGTCTGGCGCGGCTATTTTATGTGACCACGCAACGGGAGACTTTTTGACTCAGTTTGCTCGTCACCATGTGTATTCCACAGCGATGCCTCCGGCACAAGCCTACGCGCTCACGCATGCGGTTTCTATGGTTCAAGAGCAGTCTTGGCGACGTGAAAAGCTCTCTGAGCTTAGTGAAGTGTATCGAGATAGCCTTAGCGACCTTGAGGGGTTTGTTGAGACTCAAACTTCGATTAAGCCCTTTTTGATTGGTGAATCTGAATTGGCTTTGCGAGTAGCAGGTGCTTGTCGCCAAAACGGTATTTGGGTGACTGCTATTCGCCCTCCGACGGTGCCTAAAGGAACGTCTCGTCTTCGAATCACACTCACTGCCAATCACACTAATGAACAAGTTAAAACGCTTTCAATCGCATTGAAGCAAGCATTAGGAGCGCTGTAATGGATAATGCAACTACCGCATTAGCGCAAACGCTCGCGTTAGAGAGTTTCCATCAAGATAAAGACGCGATTGCCTCTTCGTTTGGTAAAGCAGCAGAAACATACGATAAACATGCGGCTTTTCAACGTGATGTCGGGCATCAGCTGCTTGATAAACTTCCTGAAAACTTGACGCGAAAACGTGTATTGGATTTAGGTTGTGGCACGGGTTATTTCTCCCAACTACTTCAACAACGCGGTGCGGAAGTAGTCTGCGGCGATATCTCTCAAGCCATGTTAGATAAAGCAGAGCAGCGTTGTGGTGCAGTACGAATGCATTACCAAGTTGCTGATGCTGAAAACTTACCATTTGACGATGATAGCTTCGATTACGTGTTTTCAAGTTTAGCGCTGCAATGGTGTACAGATTTAAGTTACCCACTAAAAGAAGTGCGCCGCGTGCTAAAAAATGGTGGGAAAGCGTGGTTCTCTACACTGGTTGATGGATCACTGTATGAGCTGCGTGCATCATGGGAAAAAATTGATGCATATCAACACGTCAATAACTTTCTAACGCTCAATCAGGTAAAAATTGCGTTAGCGCAATCTCGATGTGACAGCCATCAACTAGACTTGACCACCATCACAGTTTGGTACGACTCTGCATTTTCAGTTATGCGTGACCTCAAAGGTATAGGTGCAAATCACGTAAGCGGGCGCTCACACGGTTTAACTAGTCGCGAGACTTTGTTAAAAGTTGAGCATGCGTACCAAGCGTTTAAAAACGATCAAGGTCTTCTACCTGCAAGTTATCAGGTTTGTTTTGGAGTAATACATCTATGATTGATGCTTTTTTTATTGCTGGTACGGATACTGATGTTGGAAAGACGGTAGCGTCTAAAGCCATTTTGCAAGCGATCGCTGCAAAAGGACTAAACACTATTGGTTATAAGCCAGTGGCAGCAGGGAGTGACAAGACTGAAGCCGGATGGCGTAACTCTGATGCTTTACACTTACAAGACGCCGCAACACTCGATGTGGCCTATGATGATGTGAACCCATACGCTTTAGAGTTGCCTGCTTCTCCCCACATTGCAGCGAAGCATGAACATGTCGAAATAAGTTACGATGTTCTGAGTCAAAAACTGGCTCAACATAAGCAGCAAGCCGATGTTGTTCTCGTTGAAGGTGCTGGAGGCTGGCGTGTGCCAGTATCCGATACGGACTGTTTATCTACATGGGTAAAAGAAGAGCAGTTACCTGTTGTACTGGTGGTTGGCATTAAATTAGGCTGTTTGAGCCACGCTTTACTCACAGCGGAGAGTATTAAAGCGGATGGTTTGAATCTTGTTGGCTGGGTGGCAAACCGCGTCAACCCTGGCACAGAGCACTACGCTGACATTATCGAGATGCTAGAAGCACGTATCGATGCACCTAAGCTTGGGGAAATTCCATATATTCCAAGTGCTAAACGTAAAGAGCTAGGCAAGTACATTAATGTAGAGCCGTTGCTAAACACTGACTAATGGTGTTTAGGGTAAGGGCTGCGCAATGCAGCCCTTTCTTGTTGGTGTAACCTAAAAAGTCAGATTACTTATCTTGGCTGAGCCCCATCAATGCTTGTTGTGTTTCTGCAACACGCTGAGACATATGATGATCGGTTGAAATACCAAGTTGTTGCTTTGCCTCGTCCTCTGAGATGCCTAGGTGACAACGCAGTAAATCAATAGCCATCTGATAGTCGTTAGTTTCTACCATGGTTTTTCCCTCAATACATGGAGTTTTTGAGCTCACCCAATGCACTTTTTGCAATGTACTTAGAGTGGCTCTGTTTTGTTCATCTCATTCGAATTTAGCATGTCCATGTAGCCGCACAATAAGACCAAAGTCTATAGCAGAGCTAACGTACTGTTTTTGGTCTATTAAAAAATTTCTAGCTAAGTTGCTAAGAGGTGATAGATTTAACACCAAGATCATCTATCAATAGATGATGGGTAGCTCAGAGCTTATTTTATCATTTTGATAAATGTATATGAACGGAGGTTCCAGCTCCTACCAAAGCATGTTTTGAAATCGCTTGAATCAAATATTTCAGTCCCGAAAACAAATGTTGCAATTTATTGCTTAACCTTGTTTTTATCGCGGATAGACTATATCTATAACGCACGGAACATGAAAATCAACGGAATTGGCTTTTATAGCGATTACCATTTGTTCCTTATAACAATCCGTTTTAAAAAAACGATAAGCTTCCTCGGAGAAAAGTAATGAAGCGAATTATGTTATTCCTAGCAACTAACCTAGCTGTCGTGCTAGTGCTTAGTGTTGTTCTGAATATTGTTTACGCTGTAACTGGAATGCAACCAGGCAGTCTGTCAGGTTTACTTGTAATGGCTGCTGTATTTGGTTTTGGTGGCGCATTTATTTCGTTGATGATGTCAAAGGGTATGGCGCTACGCTCGGTTGGTGGTATGGTCATTGAAAGCCCGCGCAACGAAACGGAGCATTGGTTAGTCGAAACTGTGGGTCGTCAAGCTCAACAAGTGGGTATTGGTATGCCAACGGTGGCTATTTATGATTCACCAGACATCAATGCATTTGCGACAGGTGCAAAACGAGATGACTCTCTTGTCGCAGTTTCTACCGGTCTTTTACACAATATGACTCGTGATGAGGCAGAGGCAGTACTTGCACACGAAGTGAGCCATATTGCAAATGGTGATATGGTCACGATGACGTTGATGCAAGGTGTCGTGAACACGTTTGTTATCTTCCTATCACGCTTTATTGCCAATATCGTGGCATCGAACGATGATGAAGAAGGCCAAGGTACAAACATGATGGTTTACTTTGGCGTATCCATGGTGCTTGAACTGGTATTTGGTTTCCTAGCTAGCTTCTTGACTATGTGGTACAGCCGTCATCGCGAATTCCACGCGGACGCAGGTGCTGCGCGCCTCGTTGGCAAAGAAAAAATGATTGCGGCTCTAGAGCGTTTGAAGGTGAGTCATGAATCTCAACTGGATGGCACCATGATGGCGTTTGGTATCAATGGCAAGCAGTCGCTGACTGAGCTACTAATGAGCCACCCTCCGCTAGATAAACGTATTGCAGCGTTGCGAGGCCAGCAATACTAACTGTGTCTACTTAAATAATTGTTAATTTGCTGAAAAGGCTTGGTTTTGACCAAGCCTTTTTTTTCGCCGATTGATCGCGTGCGAACTTCATCACGTACTACTTACAGAAATAAAGTTATACAAAATTATTTTTGTACAACTTTGGTGGAATGAACTATCTTGTACATATAATAATTTTGTACAACTTAATGGGCGTGTAGGAGTAAAAAATGGACATACAGTCTGTTGGCAATATCTATCAAAAGCTCAACAAAGCGAACTTACATCTGCTTAAGGATATATATCACCAAGATGTAGTATTTGAGGACGCAGCGCATCGTTTAGAAGGATGGCCAGCACTTTCGGATTATTTCACCTCATTATATGCCAACGTCATCAGTTGTGATTTTGTAATCCATGAGCATCAACAAGTCGGAGATACAGGCTTTCTAACTTGGACAATGGACCTTCAGCATCCCAAACTTCAGAAGGGTGCGCCTATTCTCGTCAATGGTGTTTCGCACCTCAAATTTAGCGAAGGTCAGGTCATTTATCACCGAGACTATTTTGATCTCGGAGAGATGCTCTATGAGCATTTACCTTTACTTGGTTCAGTCGTTAAAACCATCAAGCAGAGGTTAGGACAATGAACAACACCATCTTAATCACAGGCGCTACCTCCGGAATAGGAAGACAGCTTGCCCTAGATTACGCGAACTCAGAATGGAATGTGATTGCTTGTGGTCGGAATCAAGATGTTCTTGCAGAATTGGAGGCAGTTTCCTCCAAAATTCATACATTGCAGTTTGATGTGACAAATTATGAGGAAACTCAGCAGGCGCTGTCTAATTTGCCCTTTACGCCAAACACATGGGTTTTTAACGCAGGCGATTGTGAGTACATGGATGAGGGAGTGGTCGACGCGAAACTCATGGCGCGTGTGATGAACGTAAATGTTGTCGGTGTTGCTAACTGCGTCGAAGGCTGCCAAGTGCATTTAGAGAGAGGGCACCGCATTGTTATTGTTGGCTCTATCGCATCAGAAGTGGCACTGCCTCGTGCTGAAGCTTACGGCGCATCCAAAGCGGCAGTCAGTTATTTTGCACGCACGCTCGCCGTCGACTTGAAAAAGAAAGGGATCAATGTGGTAACGGTGTTTCCTGGTTTTGTTGAAACGCCGTTGACTGACAAAAACGACTTCGAAATGCCAATGATCATTTCTACTCAGCAAGCGTCGGACTCTATCAGGAAGCAGTTAGCCGCCAACAAGACCTATATCTATTTCCCAGCGAGATTTACCAGTATTTTACGTTTTATCTCGTTACTTCCATACAGTTGGCAAGCTCGCCTAACTGCTAAACTCGTAGCATAAGAAGGAATAAGAATGAAAACAGCAGGAAGAAAGAAGATAGCAATTGTGGGAACGGGAATCTCTGGCCTTACTTGTGGTTATTACTTGCATAAAGAACATGATGTAACGCTGTTTGAAGCGAACGATTACATCGGTGGCCATACTGCAACCGTTGATGTGAGCCTTGATGGTAAAGAATACGCGATAGATACTGGGTTCATCGTCTATAACGACCGTACGTACCCTAATTTCATTAAAATGATGAGCGAGATTGGCGTTGAAGGTCTGCCGACTCAAATGAGCTTCAGTGTCAGAAACGATGGGAACGGACTAGAGTACAACGGCCACACAGTGTCGACATTGTTCGCTCAAAAACGCAACTGGGCAAACCCTAAATTTTATCGATTTATCTTCGAGATACTTCGTTTCAATAAACTTGCCAAGCGCTTCGCTAGCGAGCAATCCTCGCACTCTCAGACGTTAGGTGAGTTCCTTGATGAACACAAATTCAGTGCTTTCTTTACCGATAACTACATATTACCGATGGGTGCTGCGATTTGGTCGTCGACTTTAGCTGACATGCGCGCATTCCCTCTTATGTTCTTCTTACGTTTCTTCCTCAACCACGGTCTGCTAGATGTGACTAACCGGCCACAATGGTATGTGATTAAAGGTGGTTCACGATCATACATTCCACCATTGACCAAAGGCTTTGCCGAGAGTATTCGTCTTAATAGTCCTGTCGAAAAAGTGGTTCGCAACGAAAAAGGGGTTGGCGTTCAAGTTCGCGGAGAAACGCATTGGTTTGATGACGTTATCTTTGCTTGTCACAGTGATCAAGCAATGAGAATGCTAGAGGATATCAGCCCAATTGAGCAGGAAATCTTGGGGGGTATGACATACCAAGCAAATGAAGTTGTTCTTCATACCGACTCTGCCGTACTACCAAAACGTAAGGCAGCATGGGCATCATGGAACTACCTATTGGAAGGCAGTGAAGAGGAACAGCAACGCCTCCCTTCGCTCACTTATAACATGAACATTCTTCAGCATATTCAATCAGAACATACGTTTTGTGTAACGTTGAACAGTACTGAGCAAATTAACTCAAATAAAGTCTTGCGTTCGTTCACTTATCATCATCCAGTATTCACCACTGAGTCTATTGCAGCGCAGCAGCGCAAAGATGAGATACAGGGCAAACAAAGTACCTGGTTCTGCGGCGCTTATTGGTACAACGGTTTTCATGAAGATGGCGTGCGTAGCGCGCTTGATGTTGTGAAAGAACTAGAAGAAAAGTACCGCGAACAAAATGTGGTTCCTTTCGAAAAAGGCGCAGCGTGATATGGATAGCCAAATGAACAGCCGATTGTTTATAGGCAACGTTCGTCACCGTCGATTCACGCCGGTGAATCATGAGTTGAACTACTCTTTATTTATGCCCGCCATTGATGTAGACGAGATCGATGCTTTAGAGAAAAAAGTATGGGGTTTTGGTTCGCGTTGGTGGCATTGGGCTCGCTTCAAGCGCAGTGATTACATTGGTGAAGGTAGCGTCAAGTCGGCAGTGCACAGCAAAATTGAAGAACTGACAGGTGTTCGCTGTACCGGCAAGGTAATCGCAGTCTGTCACTTGCGTTATCTAGGACTTTATTTCAGTCCCGTTAATTTCTACTACGTTTATAACGCGGAAGGAGAATGGAAGTATCTCCTCGCAGAGGTGAGTAACACTCCTTGGAATGAACGACATTACTACGTGGTGTCAGCAGATAAAGAAGAAGAAAAGTTTGGTTGGGAACAAGTTAAAGCATTCCATGTTTCACCATTCAACCCGATTGACCAACTCTACCGCTGGAGAATTAAACCTTTGACAGACAAGTTGAATATTCATCTTGAATGTCACAAAGGAGAGAAACACTTTGATGCCACCATGGTTATGAAAGCCAAGCCACTTTCAAGCAAAACCTTATTGAGGTGTTTGATCGTTACACCAATACAAACGGTAAAAGTAATGGTTGGTATTTATTGGCACGCATTAAAACTTTGGGTGAAAGGCGCACCTTTTTATTCTCATCCTAAATATTCAACGCATGAAGAAATAGAAGCCGATAATGAAAAAACAGACAAAAAAAATAAAAAGCACAAGGAGAATTCTGCATGTTAAATACTAGTTCTATGACATTGCCGCGTAAATTGACGACAACGCAAAAAGCGGCTCGCGGAGTTATTTTTCAATGTCTGCAAAAAATGGAAATCGGCTGCTTAACAGTTATTGAAAGTTTTAAGACGGAAACGACAGAGCGAAGCGAGCGTTTTAGTGCGCCAAATGGGGAGTACAGTGGTCAACCTGTTGTCGCTACTATAGAGGTAAAACATCCAGGCTTTTATTCACGGATCTTGCAGGGCGGCAGTATTGCTGCTGGTGAGGCTTATATGGATGGGTGGTGGGATAGCCCCGATTTAACCTCATTAATGAAACTGATGGCCCTTAACATGCGTGCTCTAGATAAACTCGAAGAGCAAGGCAGTTGGTTGACTAAAATACTGTACAAGTTCAGCCATTGGTCAAACAGAAACTCTGAAGAGAACTCACGTAAAAATATCCATGCGCATTACGACTTGGGTAACAACCTATACGAAGCGTTCCTTGACACCAATATGCTGTACTCGTCGGCGCTTTACAATCATGCGGACGACTCTCTAGAGCAGGCTCAAATCAACAAAATGGATCGTCTATGTCAGCAACTTGAGCTGAAATCTACCGATCATGTTGTTGAAATTGGCACTGGGTGGGGCGCTATGGCGATTTACATGGCTGAACAATACGGTTGTCAGGTCACCACAACAACGATATCTGAAGAGCAACACGCGTACGCGGAGCAAAAAATCAAAGAGCGTGGCTTAGAAGACAAAATCACTCTACTCAAAGAAGATTACCGAAACCTAACCGGCACTTATGACAAGCTCGTTTCTATTGAAATGATTGAAGCTGTGGGCAAACAATTCCTGCCTTCGTACATTAAGGTCTGTGAGTCTTTATTGAAGTCTGGTGGCTTGATGGCGATTCAAGCGATTACGATTGCCGATCAGCGTTACGATTACTACAGTAACAACGTCGACTTTATCCAAAAGTACATTTTCCCGGGTGGTTTTTTACCGTCGGTAACCTCACTAACCCAAGCAACAACAAAGTACAGTGACTTAGTGACGCGAGACTTGTTCGATATTGGTTTGGACTACGCCAAGACGCTGAACGAATGGCACCTTCGTTTTAATCGAGCAGAGAATGAAGTGCGCTCGTTTGGCTACGACGATCGCTTTGTGCGTATGTGGCGCTACTATTTGAGCTACTGTGAAGGGGGCTTTTTGGCTCGCACGATCAGTGCAGTTCACATGACGTTTCAACGCCCGTAGTTCGTTATGAAGGTATTTCTTGCTTCGACATGGTTCCAACTCTGCTGGTTTGCAGCGGTGCTTGGAACCTATCAATGGCAATGGGTGACGTTATTCCTTACTTTGGCAACCCTACTATATTGTTTGAAAACTGACGCATCTTCGCTCAAAAGTATTGGTGTGATCGTCACGAGCGGGCTCGTGCTTGATACATTAAATCAGCAATTTTCAATTTTCATGTTTGCCACTCAATGGTTACCCCTTTGGCTTTTGTGCCTTTGGGTTCTGTTCGCCTGGTATGCCTATCAACTCAAGTCAATTTTGTACCGTTTCCCAAAAACCTACGTATCAATAGTAGGCGGTATGGGAGGAACAGCGAGCTACTTTGCTGGCTATAAACTCCAAGCCGTTGAATTTGGATTCAGCACTGGCGCTACACTGGCAATGTTGTTTGTCGAATGGTGCGTCATGATGCTCTTGATACTCAAGGTTTACGGAAATGAAAAGCTTGAAGAGAGACTTAACTCAGAGACTGACTAGGCTGCTTGCGTTGGGAATAGTAATTGGCTCTTTTGCTCTGCAAGCTCAACCTGTTGGAAATAGCGAAGCCGCAAGCAACATTGCGAATTGGAAGGGATGGAAAACTGTTGGAGAAGCCCAACTTACTTGGTTCATCTTCGATATTTATCACTCAAGATTAAAAGCGCCTGATGGAAAGTTCATCGTAAGCGATGACGTATCGCCACATCCCCTTGCGTTGGAAATTAATTACAAGAGAGACATCAGTAAGCAACAGCTGCTTGATGTGACGGATGAGCAGTGGGCGAAATTGGGTTTTACTGACTCATATCGAAAAGCTTGGATCAGCGAGCTCGATCGTATGTTTCCTGATATTCAAAAAGGTGACGAGCTTACTTATCTAACAGATGGAAAATCTGGTCAGCTTTTTTATAAGCAGGTTGGGGACGTGCAAGTAAAGAACGTTGGCATCATTGAAGACGAACGAATGAACGATGCATTTTTAGCTATATGGTTATCACCCAACACAGAATTTCCGAAACTCCGAAAACAATTGATAGGGCAGGTTAGATAGTGCTTAAACGAATTTTTAAATCAGCGACTTTAGTGGCAGCTGTTTTTCTTTCGGCATGTTCCGCAGACATTGATAATTACCGCTCTTCTACACCGACTTTTGACGTATTCGGTTATTTCGAAGGCGACATAAAGGCGTGGGGGATGGTGCAAGATTATACCGAACAGCAAACCCGTCGCTTTGAAGTCGATATAGTGGGTACTGTAGAAGGTGATACGCTGACGCTAGTGGAAGACTTCGCGTTTGATGACGGAGAGGTGGACCAGCGAATTTGGGTTATCACTAGATTAGAAGACGGTAGTTATGAAGGTAAGGCAGACGATATTATAGGTGTAGCAACAGGGGAAGAGCAGGGCAATGCGCTACAGTGGCAATATGACTTTGAGCTACAAATGGAGGATTCATCAGTGACGGTTGCTTTTGATGATTGGCTTTACCGTCAGGATGACAGACACGTTTTCAATCTAACGAAAATAAAAAAGTTTGGTGTGGAAGTAGGAACAATAACCTTGTTCTTCCAAAAGCAGCCATAACAAATGGGGCAGATCTTCAATTAATAATCCATGCCATATAACTAAAATTGTTTTCTCCCGACCTAACTCTCCTAACTAAAAAAGGTTGACGCTTTCGCGTCAACCTTTTAGGTATCTGGTCGTTACAGGAGGATTACAGCTTATCTGTCAGCTCGATTGCTTGACCGATATAGTTCGCTGGCGTCATCTCTTTCAGACGTGCTTTCTCGTGCTCAGGAAGCTCAAGACCGTCGATGAAGTTACGCATTGCTTCGCCGTCTACACGCTTACCACGAGTTAGCTCTTTCAGCTTCTCGTATGGCTTCTCGATGCCGTAACGACGCATAACTGTTTGTACTGGCTCAGCTAGTACTTCCCAGTTCTTGTCTAGTTCAGCAAGAAGCGCTTCACGGTTTACTTCTAGCTTGCTGATGCCTTTAAGCGTAGAAGTGTAAGCGATGATTGCGTAGCCAACACCAACACCAAGGTTACGTAGAACCGTTGAGTCAGTTAGGTCACGTTGCCAACGAGAGATAGGCAGTTTCTGTGCTAGGTGGCCGAATACAGCGTTCGCAAGACCTAGGTTACCTTCTGAGTTTTCAAAGTCGATTGGGTTAACTTTGTGAGGCATTGTTGAAGAACCGATCTCACCAGCAATAGTTTTTTGCTTGAAGTGGCCTAGTGCAATGTAACCCCAAACGTCGCGGTCGAAGTCAATCAGGATAGTGTTGAAACGAGCGATAGCGTCGAACAGCTCAGCGATGTAATCGTGCGGTTCGATTTGAGTTGTGTAAGGGTTCCAAGTTACGCCTAGAGACTCTGTGATGAACTCTTCAGAGAACTTGTGCCAATCTAGCTCTGGGTAAGCAGAAAGGTGTGCGTTGTAGTTACCTACTGCACCGTTGATTTTCGCTAGGATCTCAACGTTTTCGATTTGCTTGAATTGACGCTCCATACGGTACGCCACGTTTGCCATTTCTTTACCCATAGTAGATGGAGAAGCAGGCTGACCGTGTGTACGAGATAGAAGAGGAATGTCGCGGTATTCCACTGCTAGTGCTTTGATAGCGTCGATTAGGTTACGGATTTCTGGAAGAATCACGTTCTCACGCGCTTCTTTAAGCATTAGAGCGTGTGATGTGTTGTTGATGTCTTCAGAAGTACATGCGAAGTGGAAGAACTCGTTTACTGCGTGCAGTTCAGGAACGTCTGCTACTTTCTCTTTTAGGAAGTACTCAACCGCTTTTACGTCGTGGTTAGTTGTACGCTCGATCTCTTTGATACGGCGTGCATCTTCTTCAGAGAAGTTTGCAGCAAGGTCGTCTAGGAATTGGTTTGCTTCTGCGCTAAACGCTGGCACTTCTGCAATTTCAGCAGTAGCAGCAAGCTTTTGTAGCCAGCGGATTTCAACGATAGTACGGTACTTTAGTAGACCGTATTCACTGAAAATTTCGCGTAACGCAATTGTCTTGCTTCCGTAACGGCCGTCTACTGGTGAAACAGCAGTCAATGCTGACAGTTCCATGATGTTCTCCTGAATTGGGTTTCTAAATTTCGTGAGCTTTATACCAATAACTGTGGCAATTGTCACGAATATTGCGCAAACGTTTGCGCGAGATTTGTTTTAGTCGAAAAAAATGAGCTCGCGATAAACGCGAGCTGCTTATTTGATATTTTACTACAGACGAGCAAGAAGGATTTGTGCTTGCTCTACCATCTTCTTGCGCCCGAAGATTAGGTGGCGACGCTTACCACCAACTTGACGCCAAAGAACTGCACTACGAATGCCAGATAACAACAGCGCACGAACTTTGTGTTGGCTTGCCGTCTGCTGCAGTACAGATGGCGTGCCCGTTACTTGAATGCGTGGGCCAATAGGGCTAACGACATCCAGATAGATGCTCGCTAAATTGCTGATCATTTGATCGTCTAGTAGCTCAAAGTGCTCTGACTGACGCTTGGCCATTTGAATACGATCACCAAGCTGAGACATAGCATCGTTACGAGAGCTTAACTTACGTTCTAACGCCATTAAACTAATAATGTAACGAGTAATTTCACTGCCTGATGGTGTGCTATCAATCCCTTTAACCAAGCATTCTAGGCCGAGCTTTAGATCGGCTTCGCGACCGAATACGCCAACTGTGTTAGCAGGGTTCGTGCTCAAAATAGCGTTGATTGATGTTTCAAAAGCATCTTGATCACAATGTCCGTTTCTCGCTACCTGTTGAACTAAAGCAACAGCTTGGCAAATCCCAGCGAAAGCGATAGTACGGTCATAAAGTGTATTCGCCACGTAACGACTCCTAAGCTTGAGAATATTTAATGCGTTGCTCGATGATGCCGCCACCTAGGCACACGTCACCTTTGTAGAACACTGCTGATTGACCTGGAGTTACAGCAATTTGTGGCTCGTCAAAGATAACTTTAATGTTTTCATCATCGATAGGGATGATTGTACAAGGAATATCTTCCTGACGGTAACGAGTTTTCACTGTGCACTTCATAACATCGCGAATTGGCTCACGATCTACCCAGTGAAGTTGTGATGCAAGTAGACCTTCTGATTTTAACATTGGATGGTCTTTACCTTGAACGGCAATCAAAACGTTACGTTCTAGATCTTTCTCACCAACGAACCATGGGTCCTCGTTACCACCACCGCCTTTACGGCCACCGATGTGTAGACCTTTACGCTGACCAAGCGTGTGGTACATCAGGCCTTGATGTTGACCAATCACTTCGCCTTCAGGTGTTTCGATGTTGCCTGGTTGAGCTGGAAGGTAGCGACCTAGGAATTCTGTAAACTTGCGTTCGCCGATGAAACAAATACCCGTAGAGTCTTTCTTCTTCGCCGTGATTAGATCTTGCTCTTCCGCGATGCGGCGTACTTCTGGCTTCTCTAGGTCACCAACAGGGAATAGGCTACGTGCGATTTGCTCGTTGCTTAATGTGTACAGGAAGTAGCTTTGATCTTTGTTGCCATCTAGACCACGCAGCATCTGTGGTTTTTCACCATTTTCTGGGAAAGAGCGACGCACATAGTGGCCCATTGCAATGTAATCAGCATCAAGTACTTCATCAGCGAATTCTAGGAATGCTTTGAACTTGATTTCTTTGTTACAAAGAATGTCAGGGTTCGGAGTACGGCCAGCTTTGTATTCAGCAAGGAAGTACTCAAATACGTTATCCCAGTATTCGGCAGCAAAGTTGATAGTGTGTAGGTGGATGCCTAGCTTGTCACATACTGCCTGAGCGTCAGCAAGATCTTCTGCCGCTGTACAATATTCTTCGTTGTCATCTTCTTCCCAGTTCTTCATGAAAAGGCCTTCTACTTGGTAGCCTTGCTGCTTTAGAAGATACGCGGAAACAGATGAATCAACGCCGCCGGACATACCGACGATGACTTTCTTTTGGCTGTTATCAGACATTACTAAACACCACTTAAATAAACGGGATGCAGATTCTATCAGAATCCACAGACCGGTGACAGATCCGAGATCGAAATCACAATTCGTTTCGCTGGATTTTTCTTCAACAAAGATTCGAACGAGTAATTTCGCAAGTATAGAAGAGGTATATATGGCATAGTTGGCCAAAATCCAAGAGGAAACACCAAATGACAGAAGAAAACCAATTTATGCAAGAAAGTGAGTTGATTGAAATTGTTGAAAATCAGCTCGAAGATGGCAACCCGCTTAAAGTAAAAGAAACCCTTATGCGTTTAATGATGACTGGCACACCACGTGAAGATGCGGTTGCGATGATGGCATGTGCGATGTCAATTGAGATTTTTGATGTAATGAAGAATGAAGGTGAGTTCAACCTAAAGCGTTATAGCGAGCACCTTGAGCAACTACCAGATCTCAGCTTTATGGAAGGTGAATAAGCCACCTAAAAGAAAAAAGTAGTCAGCAAACGTTTGCTATAATCGCTTTTATTGCTGCTTTATTATTAGCGGTATAGAATCCGCTCTCCTTTTCATCCCCTTACTCAGACTGACAATATGAAATTTCCTGGACAACGCAAATCGAAGCACTATTTTCCTGTTCATGCTCGTGACCCGCTGGTGAGCCAAGCACAAGAAAGCAAGAAGATGACGCGCACTCACATCATTGGTATTGACCAAACCTTGGTTGATATTGAAGCAAAAGTTACAACGGATGTGATTGAAAAGTACGGTCTGAGTAAAGGTCACTCTTTGGTTATTGATGACGAAAGAGCAGAAGAGTTGTACCAGCAACTTAAAGAAGAGAACTTAATTACCAATGAGTATGCGGGTGGCACAATTGGTAACACGCTACACAACTACTCTGTGCTAGCAGATGATCGCTCTACGCTGCTTGGAGTGATGAGCCAGGATATCAAAATTGGCAGCTATGGCTACCGTTACCTTTGTAATACATCAAGCCGCATGGACTTGAACTATCTACAAGGTGTTGATGGCGCTATCGGTCGTTGTTTCGCTCTTATTACAGAAGACGGTGAACGTACTTTTGCGATCAGTGAAGGGCAAATGAACCAACTGCATCCTGATAGCATTCCAGAAAAAATCTTTAAAAATGCATCGGCGCTTGTACTAACGTCATATTTAGTACGTTGTAAAGAAGGCGACCCAATGCCTGAAGCAACAATGAAAGCGATTGAGTACGCGAAAAAGAATGATGTACCTGTTGTTCTGACTCTTGGGACGAAGTTCGTTATTCAAGATGACCCGAAATATTGGCAAGAATTCATTCGAGATAACGTTTCAGTCGTTGCGATGAATGAAGATGAAGCAGAAGCTCTGACGGGTGAGTCAGACCCACTTGCTGCATCTGATAAAACACTGGAGTGGGCAGATCTAGTATTGTGCACCGCGGGGCCTGTAGGCCTATTTATGGCGGGTTATACGGAAGATAGCGCGAAGCGCGAAACTTCTTTGCCATTACTTCCAGGGTCAATTGCTGAATTTAATCGTTATGAATTCAGTCGTCCGGCGAAAAAAGACTCATGCGAGACGCCAATAAAAGTGTACTCGCATATCTCGCCATATATGGGTGGCCCAGAAAAAATTAAGAATACAAATGGCGCAGGTGATGCCGCGTTATCTGCTGTTCTTCATGATATGGCAGCAAATAAATACCATAAAGAAAATGTGCCTAATTCAAGCAAGCACAGTAACGAGTATTTAACTTACTCTTCTTTTTCTCAAGTCTGCAAATACGCAAACCGCGCGAGCTACGAAGTTCTCGTGCAACATTCACCACGATTGTCGCGCGGACTTCCTGAGCGAGAAGATAGCCTAGAAGAAGCATACTGGGAACGTTAATACGAAGCGGTTTAATTAACTATTCTGTAACTAAAGTAAAAGGCGCATTAAGAAATGTGCCTTTTTTATTTGTAATGGTTTAAATAAAAAAGGCTCCCTATGGGAGCCTTTTAAAAATAGCACGGATCTAGATTAGGAACTCATCCAGAGATTTACCTGCATCAAGTTGCTCTTGAATCGCCGAAGGTGTACGACCTTGGCCAGTCCAAGTTTTCTCATTACCGTTTGAATCTGTGTATTTGTATTTAGCAGGGCGAGGTGCGCGCTTCGCTTTGCCTTTCGTCTTAGTTTCGCCAGATAGCGCAGTAATAAGTGCTTCTACGTCAATACCGTCTTGAGCGATTTTCTCAGCAATCTCTGCAAGCTTAGCTTCTTGCTCTGCTTGTGCTGCGCGTTCTGCTTCTTCTGCTTCACGACGCTCATCTACGACAGTAGTGAGTTTATCTAGAGCTTCTTCCAATTGTTCTAGAGTCAGCTCACGAGAAAATGCACGAAGGCTACGGATATTTAGAAGGGTTTTAGTCAGCTCTGACATAACGATTCCTATTAAAAGGTTAATGTGTTGGGCACTTTTTATCGTTACGATTAAATAATGCCAATCTATAAATAAACAAAGAGTCCTTATATTTAACTTTATCTTTTCCTTATGTGCAAATGCTAAATCAAGATTTTGTTTAAATTTGACTATTTTTTAAAGCAATTAATATTATTACACTCGAAATAAATCATTATTAGATGAGAACTAAAATCAACAATCATTATTGTATAGAGAGAGTGACAGCTTGGTTTTTTATAAAAAAATTTGAGTTATTACTTAAAAATATGAAGCATCCATCTTTAATGGTGTGTCATATATCCTTAATTTATTGATATAAGATAAACCATGATATTTCTAAGGTAGTAATAATGTTTCATAAATAACATGATTGATGTGATTTCAGTTGCACAAAACTTATGGAAGTAGGCAAGGTTTATAAATTATCTCAGTCATTATTTATTTGTTTAATTTAGTTTGATGTGTTGCATTGACTCTCATCATAAGTACAATGGCTGCCACCTGATGCAATATTGCAGACAATTTGTTGTTAATTTGTACAGTTAGTGGTTAATTGTTTGTTGTTGCCGTAGAGGCGCGGTCTCGAAGAGTAGCTATTATTGGGGTGATGCCAATGAATAATAGTGGAAGGCGAAGATTGCCGAAGTAAGTAACTCATCAAAGTTACTTGCTGGGGTTGTATCTGAAAGGAACAACACTGCC
The DNA here is from genome assembly GCF_033340375.1 of Vibrio sp. 1167. Taxonomy (NCBI): domain Bacteria; kingdom Pseudomonadati; phylum Pseudomonadota; class Gammaproteobacteria; order Vibrionales; family Vibrionaceae; genus Vibrio; species Vibrio sp. 1167. The sequence continues at coordinate 223,873 of NZ_JAWOWK010000002.1, forward strand.
ATAGTATATATTCACATTAAACTATGGAGCGCTACTGTAGGGTTGGGTGGAGTGTTCGCTTCCCTGTCGCTAAGTTCAACATGAGCACGTATCGTATGCTACGTGACTTGTCTGCAGTAGATCTCTAGCCAAACTTTGGTTTTTGAAGATCATGAATTTAATAGATTTTTCTAGTTCTCCTGTTTCATTATTGCCACCTATTGTCGCTTTGACTTTGGCGATTTTGACTCGACGTGTATTAGTTTCCTTGGGTGTAGGTATCGTGCTAGGTGCGGTGCTACTTAATAGCTGGTCTATCAGCGACACCGCAGGTTACGTCAGTTCTCAAGTTTCTTCTGTCTTTATTGAAGATGGCGGAATTAACACTTGGAACATGAGCATTGTTGGTTTCCTAATCTTATTAGGTATGACAACAGCTTTATTAACGCTATCTGGCGGTACTCGTGCTTTTGCTGAATGGGCACAATCTCGAGTGAAGAGTAAACGCGGCTCCAAACTTCTTGCCGCCTTTTTAGGCGTATTCATTTTTGTCGATGATTACTTTAATAGCCTTGCTGTTGGTGCGATCTCTCGCCCAGTAACCGATCGCTTTTATGTGTCTCGCGCTAAGCTTGCGTACATTCTAGACTCAACCGCTGCTCCAATGTGTGTAATTATGCCTGCTTCTAGCTGGGGTGCTTACATTATTACTATTATTGGCGGGATCTTAGTCTCACATGGGATCACAGAGTATTCGGCTCTTGGCGCATATGTTCGTCTTATTCCAATGAACTTCTACGCCGTTTTTGCGCTGCTAATGGTGTTCGCTGTTGCGTGGTTTGGTCTTGATATTGGTAAAATGCGTGAGCATGAGATCTCTGCATCGCAAGGTCGTGGCTTTGATAAAGACAAAGAAAATGACTCGCAAGAAGCGCATGACCTAAACGAAGAGCTAGATATCCGTGAAAGTGAAAAGGGTAAAGTGTCAGATTTGATACTTCCTATCGTGACGCTGATTATCGCGACTATCGCTTCAATGCTTTACACGGGTGGCCAAGCATTGGCTGCTGATGGTAAGGAGTTTGCGCTTCTTGGTGCTTTTGAAAATACAGATGTAGGTACATCACTAATCTACGGTAGCTTGCTTGGCTTAGCAGTTGCACTGTTTACTGTTGTGAAGCAAGGTCTACCAATGGCTGAGATCGCACGTACACTTTGGATTGGTGCTAAGTCTATGTTTGGTGCGATTCTAATCTTAGTATTTGCCTGGACCATTGGTTCTGTTATCGGTGATATGAAGACTGGTACTTACCTTTCGACAATGGCGCAGGGCAACATTAACCCGCACTGGCTACCAGTTATCCTATTCTTGTTGTCTGGCCTGATGGCGTTCTCAACAGGTACTTCATGGGGTACGTTCGGCATCATGCTACCAATCGCGGGTGATATGGCTGGCGCAACAGATGTAGCGCTAATGCTACCGATGCTAAGTGCGGTTCTTGCTGGTGCTGTATTCGGTGACCACTGTTCGCCAATCTCAGATACGACGATCTTGTCATCGACGGGTGCACGTTGTAACCATATCGATCACGTATCAACACAGTTACCTTATGCATTATCAGTCGCGCTTGTTTCATGCGTGGGCTTTATTGCTCTTGGTATGACAGCTTCAATTGCGTTCTCTTTCATCGCAGCGTCGATTACATTCGTTATCGTTTGCGCGATTTTGTCATGGCTTTCAAAGTCAAAAATGGCATCTTGCCAGAGTGCGTAATTCACTGATTTAAAAGGTGAAATTGTAGGAGGCTTCGGCCTCCTTTTTTATTTGTATTATACAATTCGAATTTTTTTAAAATTAAGGGTTGAAAAAAGTAATCAGCTTGGTTAGTGTGGTTGGTAACAAAGCAAATGAGAAGAGCCTTGAAATAAGTATGCGTAATTTTGTAATGAACATTCATCACCATCATCACCCAATCTAGTCTTTCGGGCGATGTACGCATACCCGGGAGGCAGGAAACTCCCGGAGGTAAAATCAAAGTAAAAGCAGATTTTAAACCCTCGGGAGACTTCAATCTCCCGAGGGTTTTTTAGTTTTATTAGTTTGAAAAATACTTAGATATCAAAATCTTGCATAGGGACAAAGCAATGCAAACACAACGTTTAAGAATCGCAATTCAGAAAAAAGGTCGTCTTAGCAAAGAGAGTCAAGCTCTACTAAAACAGTGCGGCGTAAAGTTCAACGTAATGGGCGAGCGTTTAGTTGTCCATTCTGAAAATATGCCAATTGATTTACTCTTGGTTCGTGACGACGACATCCCAGGTTTAATTATGGATGGCGTGGTTGACCTTGGCTTTATTGGCGAAAATGAACTAGAAGAAGTTCGCCTTGACCGCAAAGCATTAGGTGAACCCTGCGAGTTTGTTCAGCTTCGTCGACTTGATTTTGGTGGCTGTCGTTTATCTATCGCAATCGACAAGGACGAAGAGTACAACGGTCCACAAGACTTAGCTGGCAAGCGTATTGCTACAACGTATCCTCAACTTCTAAAAGCGTACATGGATGAAGCCGGCGTTCCATTCTCTACATGTATGCTGACAGGCTCTGTAGAAGTTGCCCCTCGCGCGGGTCTCGCTGATGCTATCGCTGATTTGGTTTCTACAGGTGCAACACTGGAAGCGAACGGCCTTAAAGAAGCTGAAATTATCTTTAAATCAAAAGCGACATTGATTCAACGCACAGGTGAGTTCGACGCAGACAAAGTGGCGCTAATCGAAAAGCTGTTAACTCGCATGCAAGGCGTGCAGCAAGCGAAAGAATCTAAGTACATTATGCTTCACGCCCCAGCAGAGAAGTTAGATCAAATTAAAGCACTACTGCCAGGTGCTGAAGACCCAACTGTTCTTCCTCTTTCTGCAGATAAGCAGAAAATGGCTGTTCACTTAGTGAGTTCTGAAAACCTATTCTGGGAAACAATGGAACAGCTGAAAGAGTTGGGCGCAAGTTCAATTCTCGTTCTACCAATTGAAAAAATGATGGAGTAAGCATCATGAGAACAGTCGTTTGGCAATCATTAAGTGAGAATCAGCAAGACTCTATTTTGGAGCGCCCTGCTATTGCAGAAGGTGCCAATATCACCACTGCTGTGGCCGAAGTTATTGCTAAAGTTCGAGAAGAAGGTGACTCTGCTCTTATTGAGCTGACAGAAAAGTTTGACCGTGTTAAGCCTGAATCCATTCGTGTTTCTTCTCAGGAAATTAAGGCAGCGTCAGAGCGTTTGTCAGAGTCAATGAAGAGCGCACTAGAGCAAGCTTACGCCAATATTTCTAAGTTCCACAAAGCGCAAAAGCCGCAACCGCTCAAGGTGGAAACGCAGCCAGGTGTTCTTTGTGAACAAGTAACACGTCCAATTCAAAAAGTGGGTTTGTACATTCCTGGTGGCAGTGCGCCTTTGCCATCGACTGTTTTGATGCTCGGCGTTCCTGCAAAAATTGCAGGTTGTCGTAAAGTCGTTCTTTGTTCTCCACCGCCAATCGCTGATGAGATCCTTTATGTCGCGAAGCTGTGTGGCATTGATGAAGTGTACAACGTCGGTGGTGGCCAAGCAGTTGCTGCAATGGCTTATGGCACCGAGACTGTATCGAAAGTAGATAAGATCTTTGGTCCGGGCAACGCTTACGTGACCGAAGCAAAACGACAGGTTAGCAATGATTTCCGCGGTGCTGCGATTGATATGCCAGCAGGGCCATCAGAAGTTCTTGTGATTGCCGATGAAACCGCAGATGCAGACTTTATCGCTGCGGATCTTTTGAGCCAAGCGGAACACGGTCCTGATTCTCAAGTGGTACTTGTGACTTCTTCTCCTGTGATTGCTGATCAAGTGACGGATGCGGTTCAACGTCAGCTTAAGGAGCTATCTCGTGAAGACATCGCAGAAAAGGCTCTGGCATCAAGCTTGATCATTATTTCCGAGTCGATGACGCAGTCAGTTTCTATTTCCAATTACTACGGTCCTGAGCACTTGATTGTTCAGACTAAGAACCCTCGTGAGCTTCTACCTCTACTTGATAATGCAGGCTCTATCTTCCTTGGGGATTGGTCGCCTGAATCTGCGGGAGATTACGCATCGGGGACTAACCACGTCCTTCCTACTTACGGTTACACACGTACTTATTCAAGCTTAGGTTTGGCGGACTTTTCGAAACGTATGACGGTTCAAGAGCTGTCTGCTGATGGTCTAAAGAACCTTGCACCAACGGTGGTCACCATGGCGGAAGCAGAAGGTCTGGATGCACACAAACGTGCAGTGACCATTCGCGTAGAAAAACTGGCAGCTAAGTAAGAGGATATTGAGATGGAAAAGCTAGCGCGCAAACAAGTCCAACAACTTACCCCTTATATGTCGGCTCGTCGAATTGGTGGTACCGGTGACGTATGGCTAAACGCCAACGAATCACCATTCAATAATGAATACAAAACAGACTTCGCTCGTCTTAATCGTTACAGCGAATGTCAGCCTAAAGAACTGATTTCTGCTTACGCAGCCTATGCGGGTGTGAAACCAGAGCAAACACTAACGTCTCGCGGCGCAGACGAAGGTATTGAGTTATTAATTCGTGCATTCTGTGAGCCGGGTGAAGATGCGATTCTTTACTGCCCACCAACTTACGGCATGTACGCCATCAGTGCAGAAACCATCGGTGTAGAGCGAAAAACCGTGCCGCTAACGTCAGATTGGCAACTAGACCTTGCAGGCATCGAAGCTAATCTGGATAACGTGAAACTGGTTTTTGTATGTTCGCCAAACAACCCAACAGGTAACTTGGTTAAGCGTGAGGACATTGTGTCTCTGCTTGAGATGACAAAAGACCGAGCAATCGTGGTGATGGATGAAGCATACATCGATTTTTGTCCAGAAGCGTCAACGGTAGATTTACTGGCGCAATACCCGAATCTTGCGATTCTGCGTACTCTGTCGAAAGCTTTTGCGCTTGCAGGTCTGCGTTGTGGATTTACGCTTGCGAACGAAGAGCTTATTAATGTACTTCTTAAAGTTATCGCACCTTACCCAGTCCCAGTTCCAGTGGCAGAAATTGCGACTCAGGCGCTTTCGGAAGCGGGTTTAGCACGAGCGAAGTTTCAAGTTCTCGATTTGAATGCAAACCGTGCTTACTTGCAAGTTGGCCTTTCAATGATTCCGGGTTTGGAAGTGTTTGAAGGGTGGGGGAACTACCTATTGGTGAAATTCCCAGATGGCGATGACCTTTTCAAAGCGGCTTGGGATACGGGCATTATTTTGCGTAACTCGCCAATTGAAAACTGTGTGCGTATCAGTGTGGGTAACCGTGACGAGTGCGAAAAAACGCTTGGATTTATCAGAAACTATTACGCATAAATAGAGACAGAATTTATCGCTCTCGCTCAATAGCGGGGGCGCCAAAAGAATAGCAATAAGGAAGTTCGAGTGAGCAAACAACAAAAAATCCTTTTTATTGATCGTGATGGCACCTTAATTGTCGAGCCGCCGATTGATTTTCAAGTAGACCGTTTAGATAAACTAAAACTGGAACCATTTGTTATCCCAAGCCTGTTGTCGTTGCAGGATGCAGGATACCGCCTAGTGATGGTCACGAACCAAGATGGTTTGGGTACAGACAGCTACCCACAAGCTGATTTTGATGCACCGCACAACATGATGATGGAGATCTTTGAGTCTCAAGGTGTGAAGTTCGATGACGTACTGATTTGTCCTCACTTTGATGAAGACAACTGCTCTTGCCGTAAGCCTAAATTGGGCTTGGTAAAAGAGTACCTTCAAGGTGGCAAAGTGGATTTCCAAAACTCTGTTGTGATTGGCGATCGTCAAACCGATCTTCAACTTGCAGAAAACATGGCAATTCGTGGCATTCAATACAACCCAGAAACCATGGGTTGGAAACAGATCCTGAAAGATCTAACGGTGAAGGCTCGCGTTGCTGAAGTGGTTCGCACCACAAAAGAAACAGACATTAAAGTATTCGTTAATCTTGATGAGCAAGGTGGTAACGACATTTCTACAGGTCTTGGCTTCTTTGACCACATGCTGGATCAAATTGCGACGCACGGTGGATTCCAAATGGTGTGCAAAGTGGAAGGTGACCTGCACATTGACGATCACCACACAGTAGAAGATACCGCTCTTGCGTTAGGTCAAGCCTTGAAAGAAGCACTGGGTGACAAACGTGGTATTGGTCGCTTTGGCTTTAGCTTGCCAATGGATGAGTGTTTGGCGCAATGCGCACTAGACCTATCAGGTCGTCCTTACCTTAAGTTCGACGCGCAATTCAGCCGTGAGCAAGTGGGTGATCTTTCAACAGAGATGGTGGTTCACTTCTTCCGCTCTCTGACTGACACATTAGCGTGTACGCTGCACCTGTCTTCAGCGGGCAACAATGATCACCACATCATTGAAAGCTTGTTTAAAGCGTTTGGTCGTACTTTGCGCCAAGCAATCAAAGTAGAAGGCACTGAGCTACCAAGTAGTAAAGGCGTGCTTTAAGGCTAACCTTAGCAAGGAGAAAAACAGTGACAGAACAGAAAGTTGTCATTATCGATACTGGCTGTGCCAACGTCTCTTCGGTGAAGTTTGCTATTGAACGCCTAGGCTATGACGTAACGATTTCAAAAGATCCGCAAGTTGTGTTATCGGCAGATAAGCTATTCCTGCCAGGTGTGGGAACTGCCAGCGAAGCGATGAAGAACCTAGAAGAGCGCGATCTTATCAGCTTGGTAAAACAGGTAGAAAAGCCGCTGTTAGGTATCTGTTTAGGCATGCAACTGCTGGGCAAAGTGTCTCAAGAGAAAGGGCAGAAAGCCGACGAGTTGGTCGAGTGTCTTGGACTTTGTGATGGCGAAGTGAAGCTACTACAAACTGGCGATTTGCCGCTGCCGCATATGGGGTGGAACACGGTCTCTGCAAAAGCAGGTAACCCACTTTTCAAAGGTATTGAAGAAGGAGAGTATTTCTACTTCGTGCACAGCTTTGCGATGCCAGTTGGGGATTACACGATTGCGGAATGTGAATACGGCAACCCGTTCACAGCAGCAGTACAAAGCGGTAACTATTACGGCGTGCAATTCCACCCTGAGCGTTCTTCAAAAGCGGGCGCGAAGCTTATTCAAAACTTCTTAGAATTATAAAAGGGATTTAGTGTGATTATTCCAGCTCTTGATTTAATTGAAGGACAGGTGGTTCGCCTTTATCAAGGTGATTACGGCCAAGTAACCGAGTACAAAGTCGACCCAGCAGAGCAGTTCAACTTGTACCACCAAGCGGGTGCTAACTGGCTGCACTTGGTGGATTTAACTGGCGCGAAAGACACGACAGCGCGCCAGCTTGATTTGATTGCAAAGCTACTAGCAAGTACACCAGCAAACATCCAAATCGGTGGTGGTGTGCGTACAGAGCAAGACGTTATTGATCTGTTAGAAGCCGGTGCTCAGCGTGTTGTTGTTGGTTCTACAGCAGTAAAACAGCCAGAGCTTGTGAAAGGTTGGATGGAAAAATACGGCGCAGAGAAAATCGTTCTCGCGCTAGATATCAACATCGATCAAGACGGCACACGTAAAGTGGCGATCTCTGGTTGGCAAGAAGATTCAGGCGTGACCATCGAAGCTCTAATCAACGATTACCTAACGGTAGGTTTGCAGCAAGTGCTTTGTACGGACATTTCTCGTGACGGTACGCTAGAAGGCTCAAACGTAGAGCTTTACGTTGACCTATGCAAACAGTACCCACAAGTGCAGTTTCAATCTTCAGGTGGCATTGGCTCATTAGCAGATATCGAAGCGCTAAAAGGCAGCGGTGTGGCTGGCGTGATTGTTGGTCGTGCGCTGTTAGATGGTAAGTTCACAGCAGAGGAGGCGTTTGCATGTTGGCAAAGCGAATAATTCCATGTCTTGATGTACGTGATGGACAAGTGGTCAAGGGCGTCCAGTTCCGTAACCATGAAATCATTGGCGACATCGTTCCTCTGGCACAGCGTTATGCGGAAGAGGGCGCTGACGAGCTCGTGTTCTACGATATTACCGCTTCAAGTGATGGTCGTGTCGTCGATAAAAGTTGGGTCGCTCGCGTTGCAGAAGTTATTGATATTCCTTTCTGTGTGGCTGGTGGTATTAAATCAGCGGAAGACGCAGCGCGCATTCTTGAGTTTGGTGCAGACAAAGTGTCTATCAACTCACCTGCATTGGCGAACCCTCAGTTGATTACTGACCTTGCTGATAAGTTTGGTGTGCAATGTATCGTCGTTGGTATCGATTCATACTACGACAAAGAGACGGGCAAGTATCAGGTTTACCAGTTTACTGGTGATGAAGAACGCACCAAAGCGACCCAATGGGAAACGCGTGATTGGGTGCAAGAAGTACAAAAACGCGGCGCTGGTGAAATCGTACTGAACATGATGAACCAAGACGGTGTGCGTAACGGCTACGATATTGAACAACTTAACATGGTGCGCGAAGTATGTAATGTACCGCTGATTGCATCGGGTGGCGCGGGTGCTATGGAGCACTTTGCGGAAGCATACCAAAAAGCCAATGTGGATGGCGCGCTTGCCGCATCGGTATTCCACAAACAAGTCATCAATATTGGTGAACTAAAGCATTATTTGAAACAACAAGGCATTGAGGTACGACTATGAGTGTGAAAGCCGCCGAAGTAAGTTCGCTAGTTGAGCGAATCAACTGGGAAAAGGTGGATGGTCTGGTACCTGCTATCGTACAAGATTTCCAATCAAGCCAAGTGCTGATGATGGGTTATATGAACCAAGATGCGTTGGCAAAAACGGGCGAAACAGGTCAAGTGACGTTTTTCTCTCGTACCAAGCAGCGTCTTTGGACGAAAGGTGAGACTTCTGGCAACGTATTGCAATTGGTGAACATGCAGCTCGATTGCGATAACGATACGCTGCTGGTGAAAGTGAATCCCATTGGTCCTACGTGTCACTTGGGTAACACAACTTGCTGGGATGTGGACCCTCAAGAGGAGTCACAAATGGTGTGGCTTCATCAACTTGAGCAGCTATTGGCTGCCCGCAAGAGTGCCGACCCAGATTCCTCTTATACTGCCAGTCTTTATGCCCGTGGCACCAAGCGTATTTCGCAAAAAGTGGGCGAAGAAGGCGTTGAAGTCGCGCTTGCGGCGACTTCGGGCGATAAGGCGGAGCTAGTGTGTGAATCAGCAGACTTGATTTACCACTTGCTGGTATTGCTTCAAGACCAAGGCTTATCGATGAATGACGTAGTGAACAAACTGAAAGAGCGTCATAAATAAACCTGCTATAAATAAATGAAAGCCCCTATGCTCTCGAGCCTAGGGGTTTTTTTACTTTAGTGTTCTTGATTCGGGGGAAAACCCGGCAACAGTGCTAGTAGCGATTAGACTCTGAATCACACTCGTTCCTCGCTGTTCAGAATGACGGTATATTTTCTAATGGTACTTGCAGTAGAGTTATTTACTTCAAATAGGTACATATATTCACGTCACTCCAACGAACCTAGGCGAAGTCAAGAATCCAATTAAATCGAGCACAATAAGCTAGGTATGGATGCTTTACCCACAACACTTTTTAAACTTTTTACCGCTTCCACAGATACACGGGTCGTTGCGACCTACTTTTAGGCTACTCACTGGTTGGTTTAGGCGAGGATCTTGTTCTGGTTCTTCTTCTCGCTCTTCTTCTGGAAACGTGCCGTCAATGTAGTACCAAAGCCCATTTTCTTTTACAAAGCGGGAACGCTCGGTCATGCAGTAGCGTTTGCCGTCTTCATCAAAATAAGCGCTAAACTCTACAAAGCCTTCATTGTCATTACTGCCAGCTTCTGTTTTTACAACTTCAAGTTTGCACCAATCGCTGTCGATAGATTGGGCAATGCCTTCACGTTGCTCTTCTGCATTACAGCTTGGGTGGTACGTGTTCACCACGTAATCGACTAGACCTAACACATGCGCACTGTAACGAGAGCGCATTAACTGCTCTGGAGTGGTGACGTCAGCGTGGTTATTGTGGGCAATTTCACAACACTGTTGGTAGGTGCGGTTAGATCCGCAAGGGCAAGAAGAAGCCATAAAATGAAATCTCGATTAATTAAGCGGTAAAAACAAACAACCTCACAATTGCGAGGCTGGAGGTGAGGCATTATAGCGATTTAGGGCGTTTGAGACAGCAGTTCTTGAGCCCATTCCGTCGATTGATTAAAAGCGTCTGCTAATTGAGGTTCGGTTAATTTAAGAACGGTGCAATATCGCTCGGCTAACTCCCAGTCCGCTTGTTCATAGGCGATTGTCATCGAAAGTAAGTGACCAAGTACACCTTTTCGACTGGTTAATGCGAGTTTTATATCTTCGTCAACGGGGATATCTTCAATGACATCCGAGAGAGGTTGATCGAGCAAAGATCCGAGTAAAGAAAACATGCCTGTTAAAAAAGCCTGCCCAGGGTCATACCTAGTGTTCATTTGACTAAGTAACAGTTCACACATTCGTGCACGCTGAATCGCTAAAGAGTAAAGAGAGTCAGGTTTATCTTCTTGAACGGACGCAATTGCAACTAAGGAAATAAAGCGTCGTAGTCGCTCTTCACCCAGATAAATAAGCGCCTGTCTGAACGATTTGATCTTAGTCGTTAATGTATATCCTGAATTTACGTAAGTAAGCAGCTTGTATGACAGCGTCACATCAATCGAAAACAGACGTTCAACCTCATTGAAGTCGATGGGCTTATCAGCAATCTCTTTACAAAGTTGGATGACGGTAAGAAACGCGGGGTTCAACCGTTTTTTCTGGATCATCTCAGGTTTGCTAAAAAAATACCCTTGAAAATAGTTAAAACCGGCTTCTAGAGCTTGCTCAAACTCTTCATAGGTCTCTACCTTTTCCGCAAGAAAGTCGATTTTAAATGGGCTCAACGCCTGAATAAAAATGGCAGCTTTCTTGATCGGCACAAGTCTAATATCAAACTTGATCATGGAAATGTATGGAAGAAAACGCTTCCAAGCTTTCGTCGGAACAAAATCATCCAGAGCAATTTTGTATCCGCACTCATGAAGGTGCTTGATGGCTTCTAACAGTTCTTCTGTCGGTTCGCAGTCTTCAAGGACTTCAATGACGAGAGATTCTTTAGGGAACAAAGTTGGGACCAAGTTCACCAAGCTTTGATGCGGAAAGTTAACAAAGCCAAGTTTGTTTCCTAATGTGTTGTAATGCGTCGATAAAAAATGATCGGATAGCAGTCGACTAGTAGCCAGCTCTGGTTCTACTTCAGGGAAGGTATTTTTAGGGCCGTCTCGAAAGAGGAGTTCGTAACCTATGGTTCGTTTTTCTCTATCCAGAATCGGTTGGCGAGCTACGTAAGAATACTTCAATTAGGTACTTCGTTCTGTTTAACTTAGTATTATGATAATAGCGATTTTTTACAAAATATCTACGACTTGAGCGTGAATCTTCTACACGCTCTACATGCTTAACGCAAATTCTGTATGAACGGTCTCGTTTGTAGGTCAAAACTATCAGAATTTACTTTTAAAACTGAGCCTTGCGTATACCAATCCCCTAAAACAATTCGGGTCTTTTTAACGCCATCGACGTCAAAAAAATGTGTGTTCGGGCGATGTGTGTGACCATGAATCATTAAGTTGACGCAGTTCTGAGACATCACTTTCTCGACCTCATTTTGGTTGACGTCCATGATATCTAATGACTTGCTCATTTTATCATCACGAATATCGGATTGAACTTTTGAGACAATTTTCTTCTTAATGAACCAAGGAATACGGTTAAACAACCATTGTAGCCATGGCTTGTGAACGGTTTTTCTAAACTCTTGGTATTTCACATCGTCAATGCAGAGCGTATCGCCATGTAGGATTACGGCTTTTTGACCATAAAGATCAATCGTGCAGACATCGTCGAGTAATGTCATACCGGTTTCTTTGCAAAAGCGTTTGCCGAGTAAAAAATCTCGATTGCCTTGGATGAAAAAAGTTGGCACACCCGCATCCGTCAGTGCTTTAAATTCTGCACGGATTTGGTCTGCAAAAGGGGTGTTGTCATCGTCACCAATCCAGAACTCAAACAGATCGCCGAGTACATAAAGTGCATCAGCTTTTGTTGCTTCTGTTCGCATGAACGTCACAAAACATTCCGTGATATCAGGACGTGATGGGGTAAGGTGAAGATCGGAAATAAATAATGTCGTCATAGAAATAAGGGGAAGCTATGCCTCCCCATTAACTTATCTTTTAAAAATAATTCCTAAGAATTACTCTTCAATTGTTGTACCAGTGATTACTACGTCTTCTAGAGGTACGTCTTGGTGCATGCCGTAAGAACCAGTGCTAACGCCTTTGATCTTATTTACGATGTCCATGCCTTCGATTACTTCACCGAACACACAGTAACCCCAACCGTCTAGGCTTTCGCTACGGAAATCTAGGAATGTGTTGTTGTTTACGTTGATAAAGAACTGAGAGCTTGCTGAATGCGGCTCCATAGTACGCGCCATAGCAAGTGTACCCACTTTGTTGCTTAGGCCGTTGTTTGCTTCGTTCTTGATAGGTGCACGTGATGCTTTTTCACGTAGACCAGGTTCCATGCCACCACCTTGGATCATGAAACCGTCAATAACACGGTGGAAAAGCGTGTTGTCGTAAAAGCCATCGCGGCAGTACTGAAGGAAGTTTGCGCTAGTCTCTGGCGCTTTCTCTTCGTTTAGTTGAATCTTGATGTCACCAAAATTAGTGTGAAGGGTGATCATGCTACTTTCCTTTACTGTGTTGTGTTGAGCCCGAGATTCTAGCCTAAGTTCTAGTGCTTTAAAAACTCAGGAAGAGGAAATTCTTCGTTTTGTGCTTGAAGTTTAGCCGATTATCGTTTTATCGGTTAATTGCTATTACCTAACCAGGTCGGAGTTGATATACTCGACCTTCTTTTATTCATTCACAATCATAGATAGAGATCATGTTAAAGATATATAACACACTCACAAGACAGAAAGAGGAATTCAAACCAATTACAGCTGGCAAAGTCGGCATGTATGTCTGTGGAGTTACCATCTACGATCTCTGTCACATTGGTCACGGTCGTACTTTCGTCTCTTTTGACGTTGTATCACGTTACCTTCGCTACTTGGGCTACGATCTGACGTTTGTACGTAACATCACAGATATCGACGATAAGATCATCAAACGTGCCGCAGAAAATGGTGAGTCTTGCGATTCATTGACTGAGCGTTTGATTGGTGAAATGCACGCTGATTTTGATGCGCTGAACATGAAACGTCCGGACGTTGAACCTCGTGCGACACAGTTTATTGCTGAAATCATCGAATTGGTTGAGAAGCTAATCGAGCGCGGTTTTGCATACGTTGCAGATAACGGTGACGTAATGTTTGAAGTGGGTAAGTTCAACGAATACGGCAAGCTTTCTAAGCAAGACCTTGATCAGCTTCAAGCTGGCGCGCGCGTTGATATCGAAACAGCAAAACGCAGCCCTCTAGACTTTGTACTTTGGAAGATGTCTAAGCCAGGTGAACCAACGTGGGAGTCACCATGGGGTCCAGGTCGTCCAGGTTGGCACATAGAGTGTTCAGCAATGAACTCTTCAATCCTAGGTAACCACTTCGACATTCACGGCGGCGGTTCTGACCTTCAGTTCCCACACCACGAAAATGAAATCGCACAATCATGCTGTGCACACGATACACAATACGTGAACACATGGATGCACAGCGGCATGGTAATGGTAGACCGTGAGAAGATGTCTAAATCTCTAGGTAACTTCTTTACTATCCGTGACGTTCTTGGTCACTACGATGCTGAAACAGTGCGTTACTTCCTAATGTCTGGTCATTACCGTAGCCAGTTAAACTACAGCGAAGATAACCTAAACCAAGCACGTGCTTCGCTTGAGCGCCTGTACACATCTCTACGTGGTTTAGACCTAAACGCTGCGCCTGCTGGTGGTGAAGAATACGTATCTCGCTTCACTGCAGCGATGAACGATGACTTCAACACACCAGAAGCGTACTCAGTTCTGTTCGACATGGCGCGCGAAGTTAACCGTCTGAAAACAGAAAACCTAGAGAAAGCGAGCGAACTCGGTGCGCTAATGCGTGAACTAGCTGACGTGATCGGTATTCTTCACCAAGATCCTGAAGCCTTCCTAAAAGGTGATGCGGGTAACGATGATGAAGTGGCTGAAATCGAAGCTCTGATCAAGCTGCGTAACGACTCTCGTGCTTCGAAAGATTGGGCGAATGCAGATATGGCTCGTGACAAGCTGACCGAAATGGGCATTGTTCTGGAAGATGGTCCAGAAGGCACAACGTGGCGTCGTAAGTAATTGAATTTTCATTTTTAAAGGGCTGATAATTCAGCCCTTTTATTTTCCATTTCCATAAATTAAAACTTTAACTTTAGGTAATGCTCTGTGGCTCAGATGTATTTCTATTACTCAGCAATGAATGCGGGTAAATCAACAACGCTTCTTCAATCCTCTTTCAACTATCAAGAACGCGGCATGACGCCAGTTATTTTTACGGCTGCGCTAGATGATCGTTTTGGTGTCGGTAAAGTGAGCTCTCGTATTGGTCTTCAATCTGACGCACATTTATTTCGTCAGGATACCAATTTGTATCAAGAGATCGCAGATCTGAATGAGGTTGAAAAACGTCACTGTATTCTTGTTGATGAGTGTCAGTTCTTGTCGAAAGAACAAGTTTATCAACTTACTGAAGTCGTTGATAAGTTGCATATTCCAGTATTGTGTTACGGCCTTCGCACCGATTTTCTAGGCGAACTTTTTGAAGGCAGTAAGTATCTATTATCTTGGGCGGACAAGCTGGTTGAGCTCAAAACAATCTGCCATTGCGGCCGCAAAGCGAATATGGTTATTCGTACCGATGAACACGGCGTGGCAATTAAAGAAGGCGATCAAGTTGCGATCGGCGGTAACGATAAGTATGTCTCCGTATGCCGCCAACATTACAAAGAAGCACTCGGTAAATAAGCCGTATTGATACAGAAAAGCCACCGAACTTGGTGGCTTTTTGTTGTCGGTTAGAAAAAGTTAGACTAAGTCAAAACCAAACCGCTCGAGTAAAACCTGGTAAGAAGATTCGACTTGCTGAGGGATGTTCTGCTCGGTTTGAAATCCTTTCTCTGGATAGCTTTTTACGCGAGAGAAATCTTCCATTAGTGCTTCTAGCACCATCATTAATGGCATGTCTTCATTAATGTATTCAAAAAATGGAAGAGCCGCAGAGCTTACTTGGAGCTGAGTGTAGGGTGACTGCCACTGTTTTTCAAATGTCGCGATTGCTCTACGCTCCATAAACGGTTTTTGTACCAGAATAAACGAGGAACACTGTTTTCCTTCCTCTTTTAATCGTTGCTCAGTAAAGCGAACGTTTTCTCCACTGTTTGTGGATTTAGTCTCGAGCAAAATTGCTTCACTTGGAACGCCCGACAACTTTGCAATCTCGGCAAAGGTTTCTGCCTCGCTTTTTTCAAACAGTCCATCTGTGAAGCGACCTTCCCCCCCTGAAAATACAATCAAAGGTGCCAACTTTTGGTGGTAGAGCTTGGCAGCGTGCTCCGCTACACGCACATCATTACTGCACATCACAAACAAACAGTCCGCAGGTTTCAGTTCATGTTTGAGTTGCATGTAATCCCAAAGCGTTTCTATATGTCTATAGAGTCTCATAGCGCATCCAAAGTTGAATTGAAGTGAAATCGATAACCAAGTGAGAGTAGTTTGTCAGCAAGAATACGCTTGTCAGCTTGCTCTGTGACGGGTGGAAGAGGTATCTCACTTCCGATTTTGTTTATGGCAGCTTGGTAGAACTCAGCCTTGCTGACAGTATGAGGTGTAGTAACGTTAATGACTTGGTTGCTTAAATTGCCTAAGGCAAATTTCGCAGCCGAGACAGCATCATCTTGATGAAGCATATTAGCTGGTGCTTTACGACTAACTTGTTGAAGCCTTGCTGCAAAGCGAGATGGGTGTCTATCTGGCCCGATTAATCCGCTACAACGTAGAATAACAAAGTTAATATTCGAGTCGATAACATGCTGCTCTGCTTGAAGCATAATACGTGCATTGTCAGAGAAATAAGGGCTTTCGGCTGCTAAAGAGAGTGACGCGTCAGCTTCTTCCATATCGGAAGCAAGGTTAGGGTAAACCGTGGTAGAGCTGATCATGAGAAGTTTTTCAACGTTGTTTTGCTTAGCTGCGTTGGCAAGTATTTGCCATTGCTGTGCATATTCTTGACCGCGTCCTTTACGAAATCCTGGAGGAAATGCACCGATAACGTGCGTAATTTGATGCTGTTTGAGCAGCTCATCTAGCCGTGCTGTGGCGTTCAATTGATTGAAATCGAACAATGCGGAGTGAGTTAATGAGGTGGGTAACTCTTTTAATCGAGTTTGGCTACGACGAGTGACGACAACATAGTGTCCATCTTTCATCAATGTTTCTGCTAGCGGAGTTCCGAGCCAGCCTGCACCTACGATCAATGTATTTGCCATTTGGGTCTTCCTACTTACTTACTTATGTCTGCCCGAATAGGGTGAGCAGTTCTGCTTTGGCTTGTTGATGGAGGGGATCTGAATGCCATTTCTGGTGCTGAATAAGGTCAACATTGACTTGCCAAGCCAGTTTTGTGAAATCATCCCGAACCTTTTTTAATGTATTAGGTGAATACGCGACTAAATGCTGTGGTAGAAAGCACCAACCAAACCCTTTATTCGCCAATTCCAACAAAATATAGTAGTTATCAGCGTACCAGATATCTGGGCTAAATGCTTGATTGAGACCACATGGCTCTGCACTTTTGGATCGTATGACCAATTGACGATGTTGTTTTAGTTGATCAATGTGAGTGATTTGCTGCTTTGCTAAAGGATGTGTTGAAGAGACATAGACATCAAATGCAATATTGCCAAGATTGGTGAAATCGATGTGCCTTGGCATTTGTAAATCACTCAAAATAATCCCAGTCGTGGCGCGTTCCGACTTAACCAATTCAATGATATCAGGGCTTGATGCCGTTAAGCATTCAACTTGTAAGTGTGGAAAGCGTTGCTCTAACTTCTTTAGCACATCCGGCAAGCGAGTCAGAGGAATCCCTTCATCAATAGCTAAGACTAATTTGTTCGTTGGCGTGGAAAAGAGCTGTGATGCCCTATTGTTTAGGCGGTCGAGTTGGCTGATTGTTGCTTGTGCATAAGGTACGAGCGCGAGGCCATTCTCAGTTAATTTAGGGTACCTGCCTGATCGATCAAAAAGCTCAACGCCACAGTCGATCTCCATATTCATGATGTGCTGGCTCACTACAGATTGAGCTCGCCCCAGTTTTCTAGCTGCTCCTGAAAATGATCCTGCTTCTGATGTAGCAATAAAAGCTTGCAGTTGTTCGATGGTAAACATATCGCTTAAATCGATGGTATCTAACTTTTGGTTATCTAAATAATAGATAAAATTCTAAGCATTGAGTAGAACTATTTGGACAGAGAAATATGACTCGTAACGAACGAATTTTTCATGCAGTACTTTTTGAGTTAATCGCACTCGCGATTATTGTACCAGCGGCTTCATTGATCACTGGAAAGGGCTCTAGTGATCTTGCGTTGGTTGGGGTCGGGTTGAGCATGTATACCGTGATATGGAACTACATCTACAACTTGTACTTTGATAAGTGGTTTGGTGACAATCGAGCTGAGCGAAGTTTAGCGATGCGGCTTGGACACACTATTGGTTTCGAGGGAGGATTAATCTTTATCTCTCTACCTGTGATTGCCTGGTTCTTAGAAATTACGCTTCTTCAAGCTCTGATGCTGGAAGCCGGCTTCCTCGTTTTCTTCCTATTTTATGCCACTGGTTTTAACTGGTTGTATGACAAGGTTCAACCATTTAGCAAAATGAAAAAGCGATTATTGCCGCAGGCATCGACAGGAAAAATATAGGACTAAAAAACGCCACCGAGTTCGGTGGCGTTTTTTGTTCAAATTACACAGACAAAACTCTTAAAATCTTATCTGCATGTTCTGCAACTTCAATGCCTTCGTCTGTTAGATAACCACCGTCAGGCTGTGTACAAAGTTGCTTCTCATATAGACGAGCAACGGCTGCCTGCATTTCTTCTGACGCGTCTGTATGAACTTTAATACCAGTTGCAGCACTACTTAGGTCGAACTGAAGAAGTAGATTCAATTCGGCGATATGTTCAGCTGAATATTTCATAAATGATTCCTTTGCGCTTTTTTTACCAAGCTAGTCTGAAAAGTAGCGTTGGGCAACATTCAACGACAAGAAGTGTTAAGTATGGCGCTATCAGGCTGATATAACGCAGGATCTTTGTTCGAAAGGCCGAATACTTGTTAAGTATCAATGATACTTACGGTAGCGAATGATAGGCGCTATTTATTGCTTGATCTCCCAATAACAACGATTTTAGTAAACACGCCAAATAGCACTTGAAAAAATAGGGAAATAGAGCGATTATCCGCGCCTCTTTAAATGTTTCTAAATGTTACACCAGAATGAACTTTAATCAGTTTGACTCACTATTACCGCCACAAGCTGCGGAACGCGCGGCTGAAGTGGGGGTAGGCAAAGCAACGAAAGCTCCAATCAAATCTTTTCTGCTCGCCATTTCTGCGGGGCTTCATATTGGTATTGCTTTCATCTTCTATACCACAGTAACGACAGGCGCAGGCGAGCTGCCTTGGGGCATTACACGACTCATTGGTGGTCTGGCATTTAGCCTTGGTTTGATTTTGGTGGTGGTTACTGGCGGCGAGCTTTTCACTAGCTCTGTGCTGACACTAGTTGCGCGTGCGAGTGGAAAAATCTCTTGGCAAGCACTTATCAAAAACTGGTTGGTGGTTTACTTTGGCAATATGGTTGGGGCCATTTTGCTCGTGGCCTGTATGCTAGTTACCAAGCAATATATGTTTGATCATGGCCAAGTTGGTCTTAACGCGATGGCGATCTCCCAACACAAATTACATCATGGTTTCTTTGCTGCTGTTGCGCTTGGCATTATGTGTAACGTATTAGTTTGTATTGCAGTTTGGATGACGTTTAGTGGGCGAACATTGACAGATAAAATAGCGGTCATGATTTTGCCTGTGGCTATGTTCGTGTCGGCAGGTTTTGAGCACTGTATTGCGAACATGTTCCAAGTACCTATGGCGATTGGTATTAAGTACTTTGCGCCAGAAGCGTTTTGGCAAATGACAGGGGCAGATATTGCAAACTACGCGGACTTAAACATGATGGGGTTCATCGTAAACAACCTAATTCCTGTTACGATAGGAAACATTATTGGTGGTGGCGTATTTGTTGGCATGTGGTATTGGATGATTTATCTACGCGATGAAGATAACCATTTGCGATAAGTTTAGAAGATCACAAGAAAGGCGAACCAGATGGTTCGCCTTTCTTTTTATTTGTCTCTGCAAATGTCAAATAAGTCGAGTCATGCTAAATCAACTCTTCGTTGATGCCAAAATCGGTTGGGAGCCAATGAGAAGTTACTTCCTTTGGTTCTTGAACGAGCCAATCCAGAGGTGCATCGGACAGGAGTTCATCGTAATTTTCTTTGATCATTAAGACATCCATGTACGTCTCTCCAAGTTTGTGGTCACTGCCTTTACTATAAAATTAGAACATGTCAGTCACGTGATCAATGCATGACGATTCGATTGATCACTTATGTTGCTATGTTTCTGGTTGCGTATAGGTTTTGGGGGCTTATCCACATTTTCTGTGGATAACCTGTATCAAAGGTCGTGCGTATCTAAACTTGCAAAGAAAATTTCATAAAATTAGAGGCTTATATCAAAAAGAATTCTGCCTGACTTTTCATCTGAAAGCGTCTTGATGAGTGCTCGAAGAATAGTTGAGTTATTCAGTTATAAGTACGTTCGACTTGGCACCATAAGTTGTTTAACGGGCTTTACCCACAAGCGCCAACTAACCGTGAGTTTTGGTCGATTCGGGTTGCTCGATTTTTATCTTGATTCGGCCTTCTTTGGTTTGTACCCAGCGCAATGTCATTTCTAACGTTATGGTTACGGAGGCACTCAACATGACGAAAATAGCCAGCATAATTACTAACTGGTATTTAATCGCAACCATCGGGCTCGCGCCACCTAGAATTTGACCGGTCATCATACCCGGTAAGGTAACCAGCCCTGTAGTGGCCATAGAAGCTAAAGTCGGGGCAAGGGACTTTCTAAGAGCCTCCTGAATGAAGGGGAAGGATGCATAGCGAGGAGAGGCTCCAAGTGAGATAGCAGCCTCGTATTCTGATTGTCTCTGTTCAAAAGCCGTAAATAAATTCTGAAGAGCGATGATATTACCACTCAAGCTGTTACCCAATAACATACCAGCAAGTGGGATCATGTACTGCGCATTGTAAATAGGGGATGGTTGCACTAGGCCTGCTGTAATTGCAATCAGAAGTGGTATTAGACCACAGGTAAGGCCCGTTAGTAGCGGAAGCATAAGTGGCTTTTTAGGTAACTGAGCTTTTCCCGCAATTGAGCTGGCACCAATCAGTAGCATGATGGCAAGCCAAAGTATATTGACAAGTAAACTGTTTAATTGAAAAAGATATTCTAAATACACGCCAATCAATATGAGCTGAAATGTCATTCGGATAACACTGATTATCGTGTCTTTTGCTATCCCTAATTTGTAGCGGGCATTGATAAAGAAGGGGACCAATAAAATCAAACCAAACAGTGCCAGTTTGACCCAGCTTATATCCACCACGTTATCCATAATCGCTCCTTGAAAATACGCGAATAATTGTATCTAAGCCTCCCCTTTATATGAACCACTATGTGCACTTTTTGCTGTTCTTAAAGTAAACCTTGAGTGCTATTTTAGACATTAATACGCAGCATTCTGTTTACAAGTGGTTATCTTTTTCGGAGTTTTTAAGTCGATTTATGGCATGTTAATTACGATTTAAATGTGATCGATGTTTCTTAAATGTTGTTTATTTAACAACTCCTTAAAAGACTTATTTTGTCACATCTGTTCATGTTTTTTAATAAATAACATCAATCCATCATATCTCTGGATGAGCTCAAAAAAGTGTTGAATTACAAGGTCTGAGGTCGCTTATTTGATTGAACCCTACTATTAGTATGGTCTAACATTTTCCATTAGAGATTGTAAAAAACTTAAGCTTGGTTACGCGGGCTTTTCAATAACACTAGATACAAAATAGGCAAATGTATGAGTGATGTTAATAAAATTGAGAGTGGTGAAAAACGCTCCCTGGAGTGGAAGTCGTTCCTCTTCATTGCAGTTGTTCTCTTCCCAATTCTGAGTGTGGCCTTTGTTGGCGGCTACGGGTTCATCGTTTGGATGTTGCAAGTCTTCTTCTTTGGACCTCCAGGCGCGCACGGCATGTAAGCCAGTGAGCTCATAACCACACTTTTGAAAAGATTTTAAGAGAGCAAATAATGAAATCATTAATCATTAAACTGTGGCGTACTATGACGCGCCCAGCTGTACATATCAGCCTAGGTGTGCTGACTATGGGCGGCTTTATTGCTGGTGTTATCTTTTGGGGTGGCTTTAACACCGCTCTAGAAGCAACCAACACAGAAGAATTCTGTATTAGTTGTCACACAATGCGTGACAACGTGTACGTTGAGCTACAAGAAACGGTGCACTGGAAAAACCACTCTGGTGTTCGTGCTACCTGCCCTGATTGTCACGTTCCACATAACTGGACAGATAAGATCGCTCGTAAGATGCAAGCTTCTAAAGAAGTATTTGCACAAGTATTTGGCAACTACGACGAACCGGGTGTGTTCGAAGAGCGTCGTATCGAACTTGCTAAACACGAATGGGATCGTTTCTCGGCAAACAAATCTCTGGAGTGTAAAAACTGTCACAACTACGAATCGATGGATTTCGAGCAAATGTCTCCTACGGCTCGTATCCAAATGAAGCAAGCCGCTGAGAAAGATCAAAGCTGTGTTGACTGTCACAAGGGTATTGCGCACAACCTACCAGCAGGCATGGACAGCATTGGCGGTATCGTGGGTGATCTAGAGGGTATGACTTCTAACACGGATTACGGCGTTGGTCAGCAACTCGTGAGCGTTCGTCACCTACCAATTTACTTTGATGCGCAAGGCAGTAAAGAAGCTGGTCTTCTTAATCCTGCATCGACCGTTAAAGTTCTTGAAGACAAAGGCGAGTTTGTTGAGATCGAAATTGACGGTTGGCGCAAAGCAAAAGGTTTTGGTCGTGTAATTCAAGAAGACTTCGGTAAGAACATTGCGACTGCGTCTCTGATGAAAGAAGCAGCAACAGACAGCAACATTGTGACGACTGGTGAGAAAAAAGTGGATGAGCTAACAGGCCTTCCTTGGGAAAAAGTAGCGGCGAAAGTATGGATTAAGAAAGAGTCTATGCTGAACGACATCAATCCTGTTTGGGAAAAATCTCGTGAAGCCTACAAGACCAATTGTTCTGTATGTCACACTCAACCTGCGGAAGCGCACTTCGACGCGAACACCTGGCCAGGTATGTTCGACGGTATGTTGGCGTTCGTTAACCTAGATACAGACAGTGAAGCACTGATCTTGAAGTATCTACAGAAACACTCTTCAGATTATGCTGAAGGTCACCATTAATAAGCGTCGGATTGGAGTAATTTTAAATGGCTATTACACGAAGAAGTTTTCTTAAAGGTGTAGCAACCACAAGTGCAGCGTCAGTAATTGGTCCTAGCTTATTGGCATCCGCCTCTGCAAATGCCGTTGAGACGACAGGTACTTGGAAAGTAACCGGTTCTCATTGGGGCGCGTTCCGCGCCCACATCTACGCGGGTAAAGTTCAAGAGATCAAGCCGCTAGAGCTAGACAAAAACCCAACAGAAATGTTGAACGGCATTAAGGGTATTATCTACAGCCCTTCACGTGTTCGTTACCCAATGGTTCGTCTAGATTGGTTGAAGAAACATAAATACAGCGCGGATACTCGCGGTAACAACCGTTTCATCCGAGTAACTTGGGATGAAGCGCTAGACTTGTTCTACCGTGAGCTAGAACGTATTCAAAAAGACTACGGCCCATGGGCGCTGCATGCAGGTCAAACAGGTTGGAACCAAACGGGTTCGTTTAACAACTGTACTGCGCACATGCAACGTGCAGTAGGTATGCATGGCAACTTCATCACTAAAGTAGGTGACTACTCGACGGGTGCAGGTCAAACCATTATGCCGTACGTGCTAGGCTCAACCGAAGTTTATGCACAAGGTACGTCTTGGTCTGAGATCCTAGAAAACTCTGACAACATCGTTCTTTGGGCTAACGACCCAGTGAAAAACCTTCAAGTAGGTTGGAACTGTGAAACGCATGAGTCGTTTAAGTACCTTGCACAACTAAAAGAAAAAGTGGCGAAAGGTGAGATCAACGTTCTATCTGTAGACCCAGTGAAGAACAAAACTCAGCGCTACTTAGAGAACGATCACTTGTACATCAACCCGCTGACAGACGTAGCGTTCATGCTCGCTGTGGCACACGTGTTGTACAACGAAAACCTGTACGATAAGAAATTCATTGATACTTACTGTCTCGGCTTTGAAGAGTTCATTCAATACGTTCAAGGTAAGACAAAAGACAAAGTAGAGAAGACGCCTGAATGGGCAGCAGCGATTTGTGGCGTGAAAGCGGACAAGATCCGTGAATTCGCACGCATGCTAGTCAGCGGTCGTACACAGATCCTGATGGGTTGGTGTATCCAGCGTCAAGAGCACGGTGAGCAGCCATACTGGGCAGCGGCTGTGGTTGCTGCAATGGTTGGTCAAATCGGTCTACCTGGCGGTGGTATCTCTTACGGTCACCACTACTCAAGTATCGGTGTGCCTTCTACTGGTTTCGCGGGCCCTGGTGGTTTCCCTCGTAACCTTGACCAAGGTATGAAACCGAAGTGGGACAACAACGATTTTAACGGCTACAGTCGTACTATCCCAGTTGCACGTTGGATCGACTGTCTGCTAGAACCTGGCAAAGAGATCAACTACAACGGCGGTAAAGTGAAACTGCCAGACTTCAAGATGATGGTTATCTCGGGTTGTAACCCATGGCACCACCATCAAGATCGTAACCGCATGAAGAAAGCGTTCCGCAAACTTCAAACGGTTGTAACGATCGAGTTTGCTTGGACTGCGACATGTCGTTTCTCAGATATCGTTCTACCGGCGTGTACGCAATGGGAACGTAACGACATCGACGTATACGGTTCATACTCGAACAAAGGTCTGATTGCGATGCATCGCCTCGTTGATCCATTGTTCCAATCTAAGCCTGACTTCCAAATCATGAGTGAACTCACTCAGCGTTTTGGTCGCCGCGAAGAATACACTCGTGGTATGAGTGAGATGGAATGGATCGAAAGCCTTTACAACGATTGTAAAAAAGCGAACGAAGGTAAGTTTGAAATGCCAGAATTCAACGAGTTCTGGGAGAAGAGCGTACTAGACTTCGGTGAAGGTAAACCTTGGGTTCGTCATGCGGACTTCCGTAAAGACCCTGAGCTTAACCCATTAGGTACACCGTCTGGCTTCATCGAGATTACATCACGCAAGATCGGCCGTTACGGTTACGAACACTGTCAAGAGCACCCAATGTGGTTCGAAAAATCAGAGCGTTCACACGGTGGTCCTGGTTCAGATAAATACCCATTCTGGTTGCAGTCTTGCCACCCTGATAAGCGTCTTCACTCTCAAATGTGTGAGTCTGAAGAGTTCCGCGCGACTTACGCGGTACAAGGTCGTGAGCCGGTTTACATCAACCCAGCGGATGCCAAAGCAAAAGGCATCAAAGATGGTGATTTGGTACGTGTATTCAACGGTCGTGGTCAGCTATTAGCTGGTGCTGTTTTGACTGACAGCTACCCACGTGGCGTTATTCGTATCGAAGAAGGTGCATGGTACGGTCCTCTAAACGAGAAAGAAGGCGCAATCTGTACCTACGGTGATCCTAACACGCTAACGCAAGACATCGGTTCTTCTGAGCTTGCACAGGCGACTTCTGCGAACACATGTATCGTAGACTTCGAGAAGTTCACAGGTAAAGTGCCGCCAGTCACTTCATTTGGTGGTCCGATCGAAGTTGCTTAATTAGTGCAGTTTGCATAAATCGAAATACCAGCCTCAGGGCTGGTATTTTTTTATCAAAATTTCAGTGAGCGTTGTCTCAATAGTAACTTCATAACGTTAAACGAGACTGGTATTCGTGATGATGGTAACGAATTGGGTGAGACAAGCAGGAGATAATGCGCCAAGCTAAACAATAATAATTAAGTGAGTAGACCCTTTATGGCTCAGAGCATTCAATTAGCAAATCACACTGAGATCACTGTGAATAACAATGACTTCCAAGTTGAAGTCGAGGGTAATCAATTACATTTTTCTTTTGCTGGTCTCCACAATAAAACCTTTACCGACCGTGAAGTGTTGCTCGAAATGCCGTTTTTGTACGAGCACGAGGCCAACGTAATTGGGGATGGTTTTCAAATGTTGGCGCAAACGGCGGGAACGATCAATCACCCCGTTGATATTGGTCGCTGCCCAGACAATAATCCTTCTTATCGAATCTACCCTAAAGATGCCCCTAAGCGTTATTACAACTATTTAGTGGTGGAAGGTTCAGCGGGCTACACATTATTTGGCTTCACATCATGTCATCGCTTTGCAGGCTATTTTGATGTTGTGCTGCGTGATGGGCATTGGGTTTTATCAGCCGCAATTGATGGTGAGTTGACTCAAGTGGCGGATTGGGAAAGTAATCAACTTGAGTCCGTGGCGGTACTCTGCGGTCAATCACTGTCCGAGCTTTATCAAACCTATGGCGAGATGATTGCAGAGCATCATCCTGTTCGCCAAGGTGTGACACAAGATGCGCCTGTTGGTTGGTGTTCGTGGTACGCGTACTACGCAGACGTGACAGAGCAAAACATCATGCAGAACGTAGATTGCATGCAAGATAAGCTCGAAGACCTAGAGTGGGTACTTCTGGATGATGGCTATCAAGCCTTTATGGGCGATTGGTTAACCCCATCAGATAAGTTTTCTGGTGGCGTAAAAGAGCTCATTCATAGTATCCGTGCAAAAGGCAAAAAGCCGGCGATTTGGATGGCGCCTTTCATTGCACAGCCTGAGTCGGAGATCTTCAAACAGCATCCAGATTGGTTTGTTCGCCACAAGGATGGTGGCTTACTTAAAGCAGAAGATGTCACATACGGTGGTTGGCGATGCACGCCTTGGTACATTCTCGATACCTCAAATCCAGAAGTGCAAGACCATCTGACGCATGTGGTCTCTGTCATGAGACAAGAGTGGGGCGTTGAGTTGTTCAAGCTAGACGCGAACTATTGGGGCACCTTAAAAGGTGTTCGTAAACAATCTGGTATTACAGGCGTTGAGGCGTATCGCTTAGGAATGGAAGCGATTGCTAAAGGCGCTGGTGATGCGTGGCTTTTAGGTTGCAACGCGCCAATGTGGCCATCTCTGGGACTTGTGGATGCAATGCGTGTTTCTGACGATGTAGAGCGTCATAGTCGTCGATTCGAGCAGATAGCCAGAGAAACCTTTTACCGTAGTTGGCAGCACCGAAAACTGTGGCAAATTGACCCGGATTGCGCGACATTCACTTCATTAGCTAATCAATCTGCATCCAGAGAAGAGTATGAATTTCATCGCACGGTGTTATTAGCGAGTGGTGGTTTGCTGCTGTCTGGCGACCCACTCCCTGAGATTACGCCGTTTGCTAAGAAGACACTGTCTAAGCTCATGTTACGTCAACAACGTAACCAACAATCTGCAAAGTTTACCGCTTTGAGTTTAAATCACGCCTTTTTAAAACTAACGACGAAGAATGACCTTCATTGTTTGTTTAATTATGCGAGTTACGGAGCGATGGAATTTACGCTGACGTCTGATCAACCGGTGGACTGGTATGATTACTGGACAGGGGAAAAGCTAAACCAAGAACCTTGCCAGTTGTTAATGGTGAGCGTTGATAAAGGGCTCAATGCGAAAGCGATCGTTACAGCATAACGTGAAGTAAATCGCCCAATACCAAGATCAAGAAAGGAGCCTATTGCGGCTCCTTTCTCGTTTTGATGCTCTGGGCGTTAGAACTCGAATAAAAAGTAATACCCGTATCCAACAATAAACGCAGGAATGGACGAATAAATAGTCGCGACCAAAGCAGCTTTCGGTGCCATAGCAATGGCGGGGAATAGGGCGTCACCATCGTTAGAAATCGCATTTGCCAATTGCGCCGAAAGTGGCGCTGCGCCAGAGATGTACAGGCTAGTGACTAAAATTTGCGGACCACAACCAGGTAGCATACCAATGGCTAAGCCAGCTAATGGCATCCATATCCCCCAATGAGAAAAGGTTTCTACAAGGTCGAGTCCAGAAAAATAGGTCGTCAGTTCAAACGCCAGAAAAGCGACGATCACCCAAGCACTGACGAAGTTTGTGTCTTGAGCCGCTTTTTGAATTGGATGCGAGTCCACAATTTTTTCATCTTCAGAGACCGTTGACTGATAATCGCCGAGCTCTTTTGTCATAGCCCACAACGACATTGTGATCACCGCGAAGATAGCGCCCAGCCATTCAATGGTGTTGGCTTTCAAAGATAGCAACTGATTAATATCGATTTGGAAAGACATTAACACAGCAACGACACTAGCAGGCACAATAAGCCATTTCCAAAATGCGCCTTGTAGATTGATTGCACGTTGTTCAAGAGGCGTGTGTCGGTCTGTCTGGTGTTGGCAACAAGCATGTGTCTGAGGTGCTTCTTTTGGTTCTGGTCGCAGAAAGTTATCAGCATGAAAAGCATTAACGACTAACCCTGAAAGAGTACCCACGATAATGCCTAATCCAACCACGCCTAATCCTACACTTGGTTTGGCGGCCAGAAGTAAAAAGGCAGCGTCACCCATTGTTGAAGTAAGTACCGCGACAATCGCACCAAATCCCACTCGGCCACTAATAAATTGCGTTGTCACAACAATAGCGCCACCACAGCCAGGCAAAGCACCCAATAAAGAAGCAAAGAAAACCTGATGATTACGCGAGCGATGATATAGCTCGGTAATTCGATTGGTTTTCGACATAAAGTTTGAAAGATAATGATAAATAGCCAATGTGGCAGCAACATAGCATGACACTGCCCAGAATGAGTCGGATAGCGTCTGTACGGCTACGTCACGTGTATTTTCATTGCCTAGCAAAATGAGCATGACGATAGGGATCAGCAATCGCTTATAAGCTAAACGAAACTGAGTAGGCTGAAACAACTGTTGTGCAGAGTGTAATAATTGGGTCGCGTTCATCGTTTACTCAAATGCAAATAGGAATAATTATCATTATATGTAAATGAGATTTATTCGCAATAGCATTGTGAACTTTTCTTCGTGTCAAACTCTCTGAAATCAGGTAAAGTATCGGCCTTTGTGAGCAAACACGCCCTAATTAACTGTATTAGGCGGCGTATAAAATTGACTTGAATAGGAAGAAACATGATTCTAGTTGTAGGTCATAAGAACCCAGACAGTGACAGTATTTGTAGTGCACTCGTTGCAACTGAACTTCTAAAAGCGCGTGGCGTTGAAGCTATGCCAATTCGCCAAGGCGAAATCAACCGTGAAACTCAGCACATCCTAGAAGTTGCTGGCGCTGAAGTTCCTGAGCTTCGCACATCAGTTGCGGGTGAGACCGTTTGGCTAGTAGATTACTCAGATCTAGCACAAGCACCAGACGATATCGCAGAAGCTGAAATTGCGGGTATTGTTGACCACCACCGTCTAGGTGACGTGATGACAGTAAACCCAATGGAAGCATGGATCTGGCCTGTTGGTTGTACCAACACTGTTCTATTCAACATGTTCAAGATTGAAGGTCACGCGATTACTCCACAAATTGCTAAGCTAATGATGTCAGCAATTCTATCTGACACAGTAGGTTTTGCTTCTCCAACTTGTACACAAAAAGACAAAGATGCCGTTGCTGAACTAGCGGCAATCGCAGACGTACAAGATGTTGACGCGTTCACTAAAGATCTTCTAATTGCTAAAACAAACATCGAAGGTCTATCAGCGGCTGAGCTTGTTGAGAAAGACCTTAAAGGTTACCCATTCAACGGTCGTGACGTAGTGGTTGGTCAGGTTGAACTTGCAACTCTTGAGCAAGTTGACGGTATGATCGAAGCACTAGAAGCAGACCTAGAATCTCGTTGTGAGAAAGATAACCTAGCGTTCGCTGCTGTAATGCTAACAGACATCACGACTGCTCAAACTCGTCTTCTATACAAAGGTGAGTGGGCTGAGAAGCTTGTTAAGCACGAAAAAGACGGCATGCTAATGATGGAAAACACGCTAAGCCGTAAGAAGCAAGGTTGGCCTTGGCTTCAAACTGAGCTAGCTTAATTTTCTAGCATATACTTTAAATGCCCGCCTAGCTGCGGGCATTTTTCTATGGGAAATAGGAGACGAATATGTCTGAGCAACTGACCCAAGAGCAGATGGATACCATTAATCGCTACAATGAAGAGCAACGTTTAAAGTACTGCGTAAAAGAGATTGTGGCGAATCGTAAGGTTTGGATTCTGAAAGACGAACATGGCTGTGTCATGTTAAATACAGAAGATGATGATTGTGTACCAGTATGGCCAAACGAAGAGTTTGCTTTGCAATGGGCGAATGGTGATTGGGAAGATTGCGAGCCTGAGGCAATCTCTTTAAACAAGTGGCACAGCCGTTGGACCTCTGGTCTAGAGGATGACGAGCTATCGATTGTTGTATTCCCAAATCAAAATGAAGAAGGGGTCGTATTGTTTCCTGACGAGTTTGATTTTGAACTGCGCAAACAAGCGAGCCGCCGTTAGCTTTTTGATTAGTACCCGTGCAAATGTAAAGAAGCCTGCGTTATAGCAGGCTTCTTTACATTTGCACGATTACATCTTTGATAAGCTATTTTGTTTGATGGCTTGGCGCTTTATAAAAGTGGCTTTCGACTAGTCGTTGAGTAATAGGATGCTCGGGATGAGTCAGTACTTGGTTGGTCTCGCCAAACTCGACCACTTCACCTTCATGCATCACCATCACTTTATCAGTAATATGCTTAACAATGCCAATGTGCTGAGACACGTACACAAATGACAATCCCATCTCTTCTTGCAACTCGAGGAATAAGTTAATGATCTGCGAGCGCATTGCCATATCCAAACCGTTTAACGCCTCATCAGCGACAATGATGGAAGGTTGAAGAATAAGTGCACGAGCCAAACACACGCGCTGTTTTTGACCGGCAGCTAGCATTTGTGGATAAAAATAGGCGTGCTCAGGCAGCAATCCTACGCGGAGTAGGGTGTTCTTTACACGCTGCATGCGCGCATCTGGCGGCATGTTGGTATTTCGCTTTAGCGGACCTTCTAAAATACGACCAATCTGGATTCGTGGGTTTAACGATGTGTTTGGATCTTGGAAAATCATGCGGATGAGCTTGCAGCGTGTCGCGTAATCTTTGTGCTCCAATCGTTCGCCATTCACACGGATCTCTCCGGAGCTTGGTTCAACAACGCCAGCAAGCATACGAGCTAGTGTGGATTTCCCTGACCCGTTTTGACCAATAAAACCAATAGTTTGTCCTGGCTCTAAAGTAAAGCTTACCGGTTTAACTGCCTCATTAACCTGACGTTTGAACAGACGGGAGCGCGTAACAAATTGCTTCGATAAATTATCGACTTCAAGTAACGCACTCATGACTTTTTCTCCGTGTTCAATGGAAAGTGGCAGTTAAATTTATGATTCTTAATTCGTCTGGTGTGTGGAATTTCTACACATTGTTTCTGCGCATATGGGCAACGTGGTCCGAGGCGACAACCGATAGGCAGATGCTGCAATGGCGGAATCGAGCCCGGTAGGGATTGGAGTTTTTGCTTGTGTGGTACCCAATCATTAAAGTCAGGCATCGCTTTAAGCAAGGCATCGGTGTACGGGTGCTTGGGTGCCGCAATGATTTTACTGGTATCGGCAGACTCCACCGACTGACCACAATACATTACCGTAATACGTCCTGCCCACTGTGTTATGGTCGCTAAGTCGTGGCCGATAAGCAAAATGGTTGTGTTATTAAGTTGGTTCATGCGGCTCAACAGACGCAAAATTTGCGATTGAGTAATCGGATCTAAGTCGTTGGTTGGCTCATCTGCGATCAGCAACTTTGGTTTGGTCGCTATCGCCATGGCAATCATGACTTTTTGACACTCACCATCAGTCAGTTCATAAGGGTAGCTACCCATTAAACGCTTGTGATCTTTAATACCCACTTTATGCAAAAGCGCGATGGCCTGTTTTTTACGCCATTTAAATCGCTCCCACCATTTCCCTTCAAATGCGCGAGATGGAATGGATTCAATCAATTGACGCCCGACTTCCTCTGAAGGGTCAAGACAAGTTGAAGGTTCTTGGAAAATCATCGCAATATCACGAGCAATGACGCGCCGACGCTCTTTTGGTGTAAGCTGAAGCAAGTCAATATTGCCAAGGCGCATACGGTCAGCGGTGATGCGCCAGTTATCTTTACTTACCCCGACAATCGCTTTTGCAACTAAGCTTTTCCCTGAACCAGACTCACCTACAAGACCACGAATTTCGCCTTCGTTCAAAGTTAGGCTCATTCGGTCAACGGCTTTGACCAACCCTTGAGGTGTTTCGATCTCAATGGTCAAATGTCGAATATCTAACAACGGCATTATTCGATCCCCGCATTAAGCGCTTGACGTACACCTTCACCTACTAAGTTTAGGGTAATAACAGTAAACATGATGGTCAGGCCGGGTAGGGTCACTGTCCAAGGTGCAATATAAATAAGCTCGACAGAGTCACCTAATATTGCTCCCCACTCGGTGCTTGGGGCCTGTGCGCCTAGGCCAAGAAAACCCAGTGCCGTAATATCTAAAATCGCAGCAGAGAGCGCGAGTGTGATTTCAGCGGCAATGACCGTCAGAATGTTAGGAAGAATTGAACTCCACAGTAAGTAGAAATCATTAGCGCCATCAAGGCGTGCTGCCATTATGTAGTCTTTTTCAACTTCGGTGTGGACTGCGATATAAACAGAGCGAATAAAACGCGGAATCAAAGCTAAGCAGATTGCGAGTAAAATATTGAACCCACCAAAGCCGAGAAATGCCACAAAAATGATTGCTAATAAGAGCGACGGGATCGACATGACGGTATCGAGCAAGTGGTTGAGAGTACTCGACAGTAAGCCTTTCGTCATACCTGCCAATACGCCAATTAAACAGCCTACAACGGCAGCAATTGCGGTGATGGCGACAGCAGCGCCAAATGTTAGCTGAGAGCCCATAATCAGGCGCGAAAGAATATCTCTACCTAAGTCATCGGTCCCCAAAAAGTAATCAACCGTTCCTGCTGGGGCCCATGATGGCGGCACAAGCAACTCACCTGACTGTGCTTGGGCGTCAAATGGTGCAAGTAGGGGCGCAAAAATGGTAATAAGGACGATAAACACCAAGCACCACAAGCCAAACATGGCTAGTCCGTTGGCGCGGTAGCTTCGCCAAAAACGCTCAAACTGTGTTGGAATGCGCTCTTCCTGATAAACGTTATTTGTTAGCATACCATTCCTTTCGAACTAAAGGGTTAATCATCGCGCCAATCAAATCCGAGAGTATGTTAGCGGTAAGAACCAAAGTCGCAAGTACCATCACGCCAGCTTGGATAGATGCATAGTCTTGGCTTGCTAGCGCATCTAAAAGCCAACGACCAATACCTGGCCAGTTAAAAATAGACTCCGTGATGATAGCTAAGGTAATCATACTCGAAAGTTGAACACCAACTTTGGGAATGATAGGCGGTATCGCATTCCGCAATACATGTTGAGTTACGATTTCGCGGTTCGAAAGACCTTTGATTCTCGCTGCACGGATGTAGTTTTGGCTCATCACTTCCGCTACCGAGGAGCGCATTAGTCCGACAACCTGGGTGGTTGGAGCCAAAGCGAGCACCAAACATGGCAGTACCATATGCTCAATAACGCTTTGCAGTGCGTGAGCGCGGTATTCGCCTTTCGCCATGAATGCGTCGATAATGGCAAACCCGGTTACATGATCAATTTCGTAAAGTAAATCATACCGTCCCGCAACGGGAAAGAGTTGGTATTCCAATGAAAAGACCATGATAAGTAGCAGAGCTACCCAAAAAATTGGGGCGGAATAACCAGACATCGACATGAATGAAATGCTGGTGTCGAGCCATTTACCTTGCTTCATCCCAGCCACGGTTCCAAGAGGAATGCCGATCAAAAGGGACACCAAAAAGGCAAAAAAGCACAGTTCCAAAGTGGCTGGGAATACAACGGCGAGCTCGTCGTAAATCGCATTGCCGTTTTTACTTATGCCAAAATCGAGTTGAGAAAGGTTGATTAAGTAAGTTTGCCAGCCAGACCAAAAATCAACGTTTGCCCAGTGCGAGAGAGGGTCAAGGCGAAGCAGAGAAAAACCTACTAATGTAAGGATCATCAAAGTGATGATAAATAGGTTAAAGCGTCGAACGGTATACCAAAACATCAGTGAATTCTCTCAACTCTATCAAACGGTTGGGCATTGAAAGGGCTTGATTTGAAGCCTGTCAGCGATTTGTCGTGCACACGGAACTGCACGCCATGCGCCAGAGGAATAACCGGGAACTCTTGATTCAAAATGTTCTGTGCTTGGCGATATAGGTTCAAACGGTAACGCGGTTCTTGAGTTTCTAACGCCAAATCGAGCAAGAAATCGAAGTCATCGTTACACCACATGGACACGTTAAGGCCAACGCGGTCAGACTCGCAAGATAATAAAGGGCGGAAAAAGTTGTCAGGATCCCCGGTATCACCAATCCAACCTGTTAAAAGTAAATCGATATCGTTGATGTTCTCCAAATCCACACGTTCAAACCTATCATCGGTCAGTAGCGTTAATTTAACCCCAATATCGGCAAAATTCGCTTGGATTAACTCCGCAGTCTTACGAGGGCTTGGGTTAAAAGCACGTGGTTCAAGTGGTACCCACATGGTCAATTCTAGGCCGTCTTCGTAGCCTGCATCTCGAAGTAGTGCCAATGCATAATTCCGGTCATAACGAATTTTTACGCTATCTTTTTGATAAGCCCATGAATTAGGTGGTAGCAAGGTATAAGCTTGGGAGCCAGTTCCGTAGTAAACCGAATCTAAAATATTTTGACGGTTGATCGCTAAGTTAAGTGCTTGGCGAACTCGAGCATCACTCAGCGCGGTGGTTTCTGTGTTTATCGCAATAAAGGAAACGTTGTTAGCTGGTGTAGCCGTCAGCTCAAGGTTGTCATTTTCTTGAATGACAGGTATTTGGCTCGAAATAGGTGAAGAGAGTACGTCACACTCGTTTCTTAAAAGTTTAGCTAATGTACCCGTGCCTCTGTGAGAGATATCGAACACCACTTGTTCCATTTTTGCTGGTGACTTCCAGTAATTAGAATGACGCTCTAATCGAATCAAGTCGTTCACTTGGTATTCTTTTAATTGATAAGGGCCGGTACCGATAGGAAGTTGGTCGATTTCTTCTTTATGATCTTTTGCAGCCAATTGCTGTCCGTACTCCGCAGACAAGATAACCGCATGGCTGGTGGCAATATTGGCCAAGAAAGAAAAGTTTGGCTGAGATAACGTAAACCTTACCGTATGCTCATCTATTGCAACCACGTCTTGGAGTAGGTTTTGAAAATCTAACCCTGCAAACCATGGATAAAAACCACCACCTACTTGGTGAAAAGGATGGTCTACATCGATGATTCGCTTGAAGCTAAATACCACATCTTTTGCATTCAATGGGCGAGTGGGTGTGAACCAAGGCGTGGTTTGGAATTTAACACCACGTTTAAGCTTAAACGTGTATTCCGTCCCTGATTCATTTACTGACCAACTCTCGGCGATGCTTGCCACGGGCTGATGTGATTTAGGATCGAGCGTGAGCAGCGTATCGTACAGCTGCGGGCTCAGAGCCTCTGCGGTAATACCGCTATCAATAAGCTGAGGGTTAAACGTGGTCGGCTTACCTTGCCCGCAAAACACAAAGCCAGCTTTGCGAATATCATTGTGGTCAATTTCATCGCCACAAGCGGTCAGTAGGCTAATCCCAATAAGGCTCAGCGATAATCTTATAAAAGCATTCATAATATGAAATGTTCATTGGATCTTGCTCGTTTCGTTTGATCTTACTCTTTCAAAGCTAACAAGCGAAAATGATCTCGCTAATTTATCACCTTTGTGAACTCGCTCCAAACATAAAATCCATACACTGTAAGGTGTTATGCCATAAATGCATGCGAATTAGAGCGCAGTCACGAGCTCGTGTATTGATTGAGTACTCTCGGTCAAGTTAGCTTTGTCCGACCAAACCATATTTTCTAACCATCCCTCGTAATTGGTGATAGCTCAAGCCAAGTAGCTCGGCTGCTTGTCGTTGATTAAACTTGGCTTCTTCCAATGCACGATTGAGTAAATGGATATCTTGTTCCTCTTGCCATTGTTTATAGTCTAGAGGGAATTGGATGGTGTTGCTTGATGCTTCCTCTTCTTGTTGCTCTGCTTGTTTTGCACTATGGCCAAGCGCGCTGTGCCAAACCGTTTCAAAAGGATTGAAAACCAGTTCATCAATTGGGTGAGCATTCAGACCATGTTGGTAAATCGCACGTTCAATCACGTTTTTTAGTTCGCGGACGTTACCGGGCCATTCATATTCAATAAGCGACTGCTGCGCTTTTGGGGTAAAACCGACAAAGTATTCCAGTTGCAGTTCACGACACATTTTCATCGCGTAGTGCTCTGCTAAAGAGAGAATGTCTTCTTTGCGCTCGCGAAGAGGCGGTAACATAATGACATCGAAGGCTAGCCTGTCGAGCAGATCTGCACGAAAATCACCTTGCTCTGCCAATTTTGGTAGGTCGGCATTGGTTGCACAAACAAGTCGAACATCCGCATTGAGAGCGGTATGACCGCCAACTCGCTCATATTCACCATATTCAATGACACGTAATAGCTTTTCTTGAACTAAAAGTGGTGCGGTTGCCAGTTCGTCAAGAAACAAAGTACCGCCCTCGGCACGCTCGAAACGCCCTTTATGCTTACCTTTAGAGCCCGTGAAGGAGCCGGATTCATGTCCAAACAATTCGGAATCTATTAGCCCTTCGCTTAATGTCGCACAGTTGAGTGATAGTAGTGGTTTATCCCAACGTCTTGATAAATAATGCAAACGCTGAGCGATGAGTTCTTTACCCGTACCTCGTTCACCAATGATGAGGACAGGGCGCTCAATGGGTGCAAGTTGTGATACTTTATCTAGTACAGCGAGAAAAGCAGGTGATTCACCAATCAGGTTTTGCTTCATAAAGTCCTTCTTATTTAACAGCCGAGCCATGATTTAGAGATAGAGTTGGTAAATTTCACCAACAGTTGGTGAAAAACATCATAGCACAATAGTGTGTAACGACAACAAAATGAATAACAATCTGATTTAAAAGAAAATTATAAGTTGGCACGTTACTTGTTATATATTCAGGGAGACACAAGGTTAATCACCACCTTGTCGAGTTTTAATAGGAAAAAAGAGGAGTTCCGTTATGGGTATTTTTTCTCGATTTGCAGATATCGTTAACTCAAACATCAGTGCATTACTGGACAAGGCGGAAGATCCTGAAAAAATGATCCGTCTTATCATTCAAGAAATGGAAGACACACTTGTTGAAGTGCGTACTAACTCGGCTAAAGCGATTGCAGACAAGAAAGAGTTGGCTCGTAAGGTTGAAACGTTAGAAGAGCAAATTGGCGAATGGGGTCAAAAAGCGAGCTTAGCATTAGTTAAAGAGCGCGAAGATCTAGCTCGTGCAGCATTAATTGAAAAGCAAAAGCTAGAGCAAGTAATTAAAGGCCTCCACACTGAGCAAACCTTAGTGGAAGAAACGATCGATAAGCTTACTGGCGAGATTGGTAAGTTGGAAAGCAAAATTGCTGAAACGCGCGCAAAACAGCAAGCACTAGCAATTCGTAACCAAACTGCATCTAACCGTCGTGATGTACAAAAACACCTGCACACTAGCCGTACTAATGAAGCGATGGCGAAATTTGAGCAGTACTCACGTAAAGTGGATGAAATGGAAGCGGAAGCAGACCTATATGCTCAAACTGGTAATGCTAAATCGCTAGAACAAGAGTTTGCAGAGTTGCAGGCACAAGACGAAATTGAAAAAGAGTTGGCAAAACTGAAAGAACAGATGTCATCGAAAGATAAATAAGAAAGGAGCCATTTATGTCGGCATTTTTTATAGCAGGACCAGTGATTGTCTTTTTAATCTTTGTCGCTCCACTATGGCTCTTCTTACACTATCGCAGCAAACGCAAAACAGATAGTGCACTGTCGAGCCAGGACTTAGAGCGCCTTCAGGTACTATCTGAAAAAGCAGAAGCGATGCAGTCCCGAGTTGATACATTGGAGCGCATCTTGGATGCTGAGTCACCAACATGGAGACGCAAGTATGAATAATCGAGAACTGTATCGTGATCCAGTAAATGGCAAAATCTCCGGTGTTTGCGCCGGAATTGCCAACTACTTTGGTGCAGAAGTTTGGTTGATTCGTATTGTAGTGATTTCTGCAGCGCTGTTAGGTGGTACGTTTTTGGTATTGTTAGCGTACATCGCGATGGCGTTTATGTTAGAAAAGCAACCAGTAACGTATTCTGAAAATATCAGAGCGCAGCAAGAGCATACGCTCAAAAGTAAGCCTTGGCAGAAAGGGCAAAGCCCTGATCAACTGCTCAGTGTGTTGGAAAGGGATTTTGACCGTCTTGATGGCAAAATTCGTAACATGGAAGCGTATGTTACGTCTGATACATATAGGGTGAACAGAGAATTCAGTAAGCTCTAGGCATTTTGTATCCAAAGAAGATTTAACTGAAGCAGGCATAAAGCCTGCTTTTTTATCACAAATTACTAATTTTAAAGCACTATTAATCTTTTCTGCTCTGGAAGTTCGTTCAAAATTCATCTACTTTAAAAATAATCCCCCAATTTTTATGGATGAATGTAATGAGAAAATTGCTCATTCCTATTGCCATCTCGGCTGTCTTGTCGGGGTGCGGTAAAGAACTTCCTCCTGTTCCTGAACCTGAATCGCGCCCTGCGAAGCTATTTACAGTATCTGTTGGCAATGCCCAGTTTGAGCGACATTTTCCTGCCACGACGGAAGCTGGCGATAGAGCAGTACTGACATTTCGAGTTCCTGGGCTTCTTCAAACGATAGAAGTGAATGAAGGTCAAGTCGTCAGTAAAGGTGATGTTTTGGCGTCATTAAACCCAGATGAATATTCTCTGCTCGAACAGCAAGCTCGGGCAAATTTTTTGCTCGCAGATGTGCAATACAAGCGATACCAAAAGCTACGTAAAGACCAAGTAGTATCTGAGCAAGATTTTGATGAGGCTAAAGCGAATCACAACTCGGCAAAAGCTCAATGGAATCAAGCAAAGGCAAACTTAAGGTATACCAAACTTGTCGCGCCATATGATGGCACCATTTCGTACATTCCAGCAGAAAACCATGAATATGTTGCCGCGAAAGAAGGGGTGATGAATATTCAGTCCAACCAACTCCTCAAAGTGATATTCCAAATCCCAGACTATCTTCTAAATCGTTACACGCAGGGGAGCGATGTCTCTGCCAGAATGATATTTGATGCGTTCCCCGAGCGAGCCTTTGACTTAACCTTTCAGGAAATCGATACAGAAGCCGACCCTAAAACGGGCAGTTACAAAGTCACGATGGTCATGGAGCGGCCAGCAGAAATAGGCCTTTTGCCGGGAATGTCTGGCAATGCTTACCTCCTGTCCAAAAGTGCAGGAGCGACAAAGATTCCTAACTCCGCGTTGCTAGAAGAGAACGGCAAAACATACGTTTGGCGTGTCGATGAGCAAGGCATTGTGTCCAAAGCCGCAATTGAGATGAATGACAAAAATCAAGTGTTAGCTGGGCTTAACGATGGCGACCAAATCATTATCTCGGGTGTCAGTGTAATTGAACCCGGAATTAAGGTAAGAGCGTGGATTAAGGAAAGAGGGTTGTAATATGAAAGGAATCATCTCTCTAGCGACTTTACTTTCAACGCTTTTTCTCGTTGGCTGTGGGGATAAGGCGCCAGAAAAAGAGCTCGAAACGCCACGAGTTAGGGTTACGTCATTAGCGGGAAACAAGGTGGACGACAACTTGTACTTCCCTGCGGTTGCGAATGCAGCGGATCGCTCTCATTTGAGCTTCAGAGTGGCAGGAGAAGTCAGCCGCATCATGGTAAAAGAGGGCGACAAAGTCACGAAGGGTGATGTTATTGCAACGCTAGATCCCACGGACTATGAGTTGGATGTAGATAATGCGAGTGCGCGTTTTTCTGTTGTCGACAGTCAGTATCGCCGCTCACGCCCTTTGGTTGATAAAGGCCTATTAGCTAAGTCTCAGTTTGATGAAATTGCAGCACAACGACAAATCGCCTTAGCTGAGCTTCAGTTAGCCAAACTTCGTCTATCATTTACTGCCTTAAAAGCGCCCGTGGATGGGATTATTTCGCGAGTTAATATCGACCAATTCGAAAATGTTCAAGTCGGACAGCATATCGTTAATATTCACAGCTTGGAGCGAGTCGAAGTGTTGATTCAGCTTCCTGACCGCCTCTATGTGAACCAACCGCCAACGGAAGAAAGGCTTACCGCGATCAAAGCATTAGTGCGCGTGCCCAGTGGTAACGAATATAACGCGACGGTAAAAGAGTTTACGACTGAGCCCGATCCAACAACAGGTACGTTTACTGTCACACTGTCGCTTCCTATGCCGGAAGAAGAGTACATCCTAGATGGGATGGCTGTTGAAGTAACGTCTAAAGACGAGAATGTTGGGCTTGATTTAAACCTAGGAATTAATGTCCCTATCGAAGCCATTTTCAATGCGGACGGTGACGAGCTGGGACGCGAAAACAAATTTGTTTGGGTACTGAATGACGACAATACGGTATCGCGCAAACAGGTGCGAGCAGGTAAGGCATCTAAAACGTCCATTCAAATCCTTGATGGTCTCATGCTCAAAGACAAAGTTGTGATTGCCGGTGTTTCTCGATTAAGGGATGGCATGAAAGTGGAAGTGATACAGGAAATGGCTACGCAGGAGGCCGGTCTATGAGCGATCTTAATAAATCAGTGCCTCAAAGTGATGATGATGTGACCGGTATTGCTGCGTACTTCATCCGAAATCGCGTCATCAGTTGGATGGTCGCACTGATATTTTTGATTGGTGGTATCGCCGCATTCTTTGGTTTAGGGCGTCTTGAGGACCCTGCTTTTACTATTAAAGATGCGATGGTAGTGACCTCTTACCCTGGTGCGACACCGCAACAAGTCGAAGAAGAAGTGACGTACCCAATCGAAAAAGCGATTCAGCAGCTTACTTATGTTGATGAAGTCAATTCGATTTCTAGCCGGGGATTATCTCAAATCACGGTCACGATGAAGAACAATTATGGCCCTGATGATCTACCACAAATTTGGGATGAGTTGCGCCGTAAAGTGAACGACCTTAAAGGGACGTTGCCTCCAGGTGTGAATGAACCTCAAGTGATCGATGATTTTGGTGATGTTTACGGGATTTTGTTAGCGGTGACTGGCGACGGTTATAGCTATAAAGAGCTACTGGATTACGTCGATTACTTACGCCGAGAGCTCGAACTGGTTGATGGCGTGAGTAAAGTTTCGGTATCTGGGCAACAGCAAGAGCAAGTGTTCATCGAAGTATCGATGAAAAAATTGAGCAGTATAGGTCTTGCTCCGGATACCGTGTTTAATCTTCTTTCGACGCAAAACGTAGTTTCTGACGCAGGAGCGATCAGAATTGGTGACGAGTACATCAGAATTCAGCCGACTGGCGAGTTCCAGAGTGTGGATGAGCTAGGCGATTTGTTGATTACTGAGTCGGGTGCTCAGGGGCTCATCTTCTTGAAAGATGTGGCGGAAATAAAACGTGG
Source organism: Vibrio sp. 1167 (assembly GCF_033340375.1). Taxonomy (NCBI): domain Bacteria; kingdom Pseudomonadati; phylum Pseudomonadota; class Gammaproteobacteria; order Vibrionales; family Vibrionaceae; genus Vibrio; species Vibrio sp. 1167. The sequence goes on from NZ_JAWOWK010000002.1 coordinate 265,033, forward strand.
TTACGTAGAAGTCCCGAATAATATTATTAATTTTAACGGCAGCCTCGCACTAAACGTGGGTGTTTCTTTTGCTGAAGGCGTCAACGTCGTTGAAGTCGGAAAAGCGTTTGATCATCGCCTTGCAGAGCTAAAGTACCAACAACCTGTCGGTATCGAAATTTCGGAAATCTATAGTCAGCCGAAAGAAGTGGATAAATCGGTTAGCGGTTTTGTTGTGAGCTTGGCTCAAGCTGTCGGTATCGTCATTATCGTACTTCTGTTCTTTATGGGGCTACGTTCTGGGCTACTTATCGGTTTAATCTTGCTGCTGACGGTGTTGGGTACGTTCATTTTCATGAAGTATCTCGCGATAGATTTACAGCGGATTTCATTAGGTGCCTTGGTTATCGCGTTAGGTATGCTGGTGGACAATGCCATCGTTGTGGTTGAGGGGATTTTGATTGGTACTCAAAAAGGGCGAACTCGACTCCAAGCAGCGACCGACATTGTTACCCAAACAAAGTGGCCATTACTTGGGGCAACTGTGATTGCGGTAACTGCATTTGCGCCAATTGGACTGTCTGAAGACTCGACGGGCGAATACTGTGGCACTTTATTTACGGTTCTGCTGATCTCTTTAATGTTGAGCTGGTTTACCGCTATCTCGTTGACACCATTCTTTGCTGACATCTTCTTTAAAGGCCAGAAGATTAAACAAGGTGAAGGGGAAGAAAATGATCCATATAACGGGGTTATTTTCGTTATTTATAAAAAGTTTCTTCAGTTTTGTATGCGTCGTGCTTGGTTTACCGTTGTGGTGCTGATTGCGGGATTAGCGGCAAGTGTTTACGGGTTCACCTTTGTGAAGCAAGCGTTTTTCCCATCTTCGACAACGCCGATTTTTCAGTTAGATGTATGGATGCCAGAAGGAACTGATATTCGAGCAACCAACACAACGCTTAAAGAGTTAGAAAGTTGGTTAGCTAAGCAAGAGCATGTTGACCATATCACGACGACCGCGGGTAAAGGTTTACAGCGCTTCATGTTAACGTACGCGCCAGAGAAAAGTTATGCGGCTTATGGTGAGATAACCACTCGTATGGAAAATTACGAAGCGTTGAAACCATTAATGGCGAAGTTTCGAGAGTATTTAAAAGCCAACTACCCAGAAATCAATTACAAGCTCAAACAGATTGAGTTAGGCCCTGGTGGTGGTGCAAAAATTGAAGCGCGCATTATTGGTTCAGATCCAACCGTCCTTCGTACGATAGCCGCTCAGGTCAAGGACATCATGTACGCCGATCCTCAGGCAACAAATATCAGGCATGATTGGCGTGAACGAACCCAAGTTCTTGAACCTCAGTTTAACGAGAGTCAGGCACGTCGCTATGGCATTACAAAATCAGATGTCGATGACTTCTTGTCCATGTCATTCTCTGGAATGACGATAGGCCTTTACCGAGACGGCACGACGCTCATGCCTATCGTGGCTCGTTTACCAGAAGATGAGCGCATTGATATTCGTAACATCGAAGGCATGAAAATATGGAGTCCAGCACAGAGTGAGTTTATCCCACTTCAACAAGTCACAATGGGTTACGACATGCGTTGGGAGGATCCTATCATCGTACGTAAGAACCGTAAGCGTATGCTCACTGTGATGGCAGACCCTGATATTCTAGGTGAAGAAACCGCATCGACGTTGCAAAAACGTTTACAGCCCCAAATCGAAGCGATTCAAATGCCTCCTGGCTATTCACTAGAGTGGGGTGGTGAATACGAATCTTCTGGTGATGCTCAAGAGTCGCTGTTTACTACCATGCCAATGGGGTACTTGTTCATGTTCTTGATCACTGTATTCCTATTTAACTCTATCAAAGAGCCACTCATTGTTTGGCTTACCGTGCCGCTGGCGTTAATTGGCGTCACCACTGGTTTGTTGGCACTCAACACGCCGTTTGGTTTTATGGCATTGCTCGGCTTCTTAAGCTTATCGGGAATGGTGCTCAAAAATGGCATCGTATTACTGGACCAAATTGAAATTGAAATGAAGTCCGGTAAAGAGGCTTATGACGCGGTCGTTGATGCTGCGGTAAGTCGCGTCCGTCCCGTTTGTATGGCTGCTATCACGACGATCCTTGGTATGATCCCACTGTTGCCAGATATTTTCTTCAAACCAATGGCGGTTACGATTATGTTTGGTTTGGGTTTTGCGACAGTCCTGACACTGATTGTCGTGCCAGTGTTGTATCGTTTGTTCCATAAAGTGGCAGTACCGAAACAGGCTTAGTGCTACTGATATAACGATGAAAAATATCGCGCCTCTAGCTCATCAGTTAGAGGCGCTTTTTAAGGAAGAATAATGACAGAACAAAAAACGTGTGCGTGGGCGATGAATCACCCATTAGAGCGCGAATATCATGATTCCGAATGGGGCGTGCCAGTATATGACGACCAAGTCCTGTTTGAATTTATTACGTTGGAAGGTGCGCAAGCTGGCCTTAGTTGGATCACCATCCTTAAAAAGCGCGAAGGTTACAGAGAAGCGTTCGAGAATTACGATCTAGATGCGTTGGAACAAAGAAATGAAGAACGCGCTGAATACATCGTGGAAAACTTCGATGTTGTGAGACATCGCGGAAAGATTAACTCGGTATTCAGTAATGCCAAAGCGGCCAAAGCGTTAATTGCTGAATACGGGAGTTTATCAGACGCGTTGTGGCAGTTCGTGGATGGCGAACCAATCGTCAATCAATGGCAACATATGAGTGACGTACCAGCTTCGACAGAGCAATCCAAAGCCATGAGTAAATTCCTAAAAAAGAAAGGCTTCAAGTTTGTCGGTGAAACCATCTGTTATGCTTTCATGCAAGCCGTCGGCATGGTGGATGACCATATCGTTGGATGTCCTAAAAAGCAGAATAAGTAACGTTTGGCTATTAAGCTAATGTTGTTAGTTCTGGCTATCATGAATACGTTCCAAAGCTTCGATTCGACGCCATTGAGTGGCATCGAAGCTTTGTTTTCTTAAAGCAATGATTTCTGCCTGTTTTTCGTCTTGCCCTAGAAAATCTCTATTCAGAATATTTTGACGCTGCTTTAAGTAAGTGGCGAGTTGAGTCTCAAATGATGCTCTTTTCTCATCAAGCTTTTGCAGCCTCTGCGCTCCGGCATCTCCTACCAGAGCAACACGGGCGATGTACTTGTCTTGTGAACCAAGCTGAGAAGCTTGCTCGAGCTGCTTTGCTAATGCGTTATTGCGTTCACTTTCTCGTATGTAATCCGGTTGTTCTGATAACGCTTGATTGAGAAGGTGTGTTTGACTCTCGATATCCGATGCCTGTGTTTTAATCGTCAGCTTTTCTAAAGCAAGTTGGCGAAGTCGGTTTTCTTCGTCAAACAATTGGGTTATCTGCACCTCGTTAAAGTATTGAAGCTGTAAGTTCAGTATTGCTTCATTCAGCATGGTTAACTGTTCAAGCGTTAGGTGGTTGTGCTCAAAAGGCTCTAATGCAGTGAGTGCTTGCTTGTAGGAAAGGTAGGCTTGAAAAAGTGTGGCATCAATATTCAGAGTTTGCTTTGCTAAAGTGTCATCATTGACTTCCGCTTTGATCGTATCGAGATCTTCTTCGCCCAGCCGGCTAAGAGAATATTCGAAGAAGTCTTTTGGTGAAGAGACATCGGCGGCTATATCTTGCTGAGATTGCGAATGGTTAGAGGTTATCTCTTGTTGTTTGTCGCTTTGCAACAGAGAAAGCGCTCCCACGCCAAATATCGAGAGCAGGATAAAAGTGGTGAGAGCGACTTTCTTCATTGTGATGACCTCTTATAAACCTTGAAGTTTGAGACGATTTGCATGTTGGCGATAAAGCGTGACTGGATCGGTTTCAAAAAGATGATGAATACCGAGTAGACCGTTAATTTCATCCAAATGGTTCATTTGATAATCATCACGTATGACTTTGCCCAAATGTGTGCTGCACGCACCAACTAAGCCATCATTTGGCCCATCAAAGGCTAAGCCAAGTACCATCATGGCAGCGTCGGTCGGATCGAAAACGTTTGTAAAAGTGGATGATCCGGTCCATGAGTAGTAATAAACGCCATTTGAAGCCAGAAAGTCACCATTACCACATTCACTGGTAGGGACTCCCTCCGGGTAGTGTTGGTTAAACGCTAATGATCCTTCCGTGGTTAATGCTGCTAGTGAGGCTAAAGGGTCTTGGTCGAGATCAGAACCACCTGATAGAAGATTAATAAGAGTAGTTAAGCCTTGCGCCAGTTTTACCGCGAGCTGCTCACTACCCGAACCCTCAGATACGGTGCCACGAACTAAATCTGCTACTTTAGACCCTTTATTAACGCCTCCTATACTCGTAACTGATGCGACTAGGTCAGGACGGACAGAGGCAACATAGCGCGTTGTTGGACCACCATGACTGTGACCAATGAGATTGACTTTCTCTGCGCCTGTTGCTGCAAGTAAGGTTTCAACTTGAGCAAGCAGTTGCTCCCCTCGAACTTCGCTGCTATTGGTCGCGGATACCTGTGCAACATAAACCGTAGCGCCATCTTTTGTTAAGGAATGTGGTATTCCGAAAAAGTAATCAACGCCTGCCAGGGTATCAAAACCAAACAAACCGTGAACCAGAACAATCGGATACTTGGTTTGGGTATAACCTGTTGCAGCGTGTACGGAGGTTATTGGGACGGTAACTAAGGTAAAAAGCATTAGCGCTATAAATTTGAGTTTCAAAACTATCTCCTTGTGGTATGACCTCTTATGAATGATAAAAAGTAGGAGAGAAACTCTAAATTTGGAAAGCCTATTTGTGGCACATTATTTCATTCTGTGACTGCTCAATTGAAAAACAACACAAATGATTAACATTAATTAATGGTTCGGGTGAATGTTAGTTAATTCTAATTAAGTCAGGGGCTTATAAAAACGCCCCGCAATGCAGGGCGATTCAATCATTGTTATAGGGAGGCTTCTTTTTCAAGCATTAAGGCATTATAACGCGCAAAACCAGCCTCTAAATCAGCGATCAAGTCATTTACGTCTTCTAAGCCAATATGAATACGAACCAAAGTACCTTCAAAGTGTGGGTGAGCTATGGTTCTCAGGCTGTTAAAGCTCTTAGGTTCGTTAGCTAGAATGAGGCTTTCATAACCGCCCCAAGAGTAACCCATACTGAAGTGTTTCATACCATCAAGCAGAGCCGTTATCGCTTTTGGATAAGACGTTTTGAGAACAAATGAAAACAAGCCGTTTCCGCCTGTGAAATCTCGTTTGAAAAACTCATGGCCAGGGCTTGTTTCTAAAGCTGGATGGCGGACATGATCAACTTCTGGGCGAGAAGCGAGCCACTGAGCGACTTTTAAACTGCTTTCTGCGTGCTGTCTTAGGCGAACATCCAACGTGCGAATACCTCGAAGACCTAGGTATGCGTCGTCAGGAGAAACGCACTGACCCATCAGGTAGCTTTGTTCACGAAGCTGACCCCAATACTTTTCAGAAGCCACAGCAGTACCTAGCATGACATCTGAATGTCCAACAATATACTTAGTTGCCGCTTGAATGGAAATGTCTACGCCATGCTCGAAAGGAGAGAAGTTCACGCCTGCTCCCCATGTGTTGTCAAGCATCACGATGATATCTTGCTCGTGGGCAATGCGCGCTAATGTAGGTACATCTTGGACTTCCATGGTTATTGAACCAGGAGACTCCAAGAAAAGGACTTTGGTATTCGGCTGAATCAAGTCTCGGATACCTTCACCGATCATTGGGTCATAATAGGTGGTTTCGATGCCCATTTTCTTCATTATGGTGTTACAAAAGTCACGAGTTGGTTCGTAACAAGTGTCCACCATTAGAATGTGATCGCCAGTTTCAACGAAAGAGAGGATGGCGTTTGAAATTGCTGCCGTTCCACAAGGGTAAAGCGCGCAACCAGCTCCACCTTCAATCTCAACCATTGCGTCTTGGAAAGCAAAGTGCGTGTTGGTGCCTCGGCGACCATAAAACAACGTTTTGTTTGCACGATTAATGGTGGCTTGGTTCTTTTCTGCAACGGTATTGAATACCACAGTTGAAGCGCGTTGAACGGGTGGGTTTACAACACCATTTGTCCACTTTTTATCGCGGCCAGCGGTAATGAGTTTGGTTTTTTTTCCCTCTGACATAAAAGTTCCCTGTCTTAAATATTGCGGTTTTGAATATTTAAAACATGGACGACGTAGGTTATGCAAGGGAAAAGTCGACTATCAGCCAATAACAGCCAAGATGAACAGGTAATGATGTCGAGAGGTATCGTGTAGATAGGGAGCTAAAAGAACAAACCTCCAGCAGGATGCATGTAGCGCTGGAGGTTTTTTAGTCGGTGTATTTGAGGTATTAGAGGAGTGGGTTGAAGAGATAGAACACTCGCTCTAAGAACCGAGAAAATAGGCTCCTTTTCTCCCACTCTTCCAATACAACAGTGTGAGATTGCTTAATATAGCTATCTTGTAACCAAGACATTTGCTTGGTGAACTCTTCGTCATCAACGGCGAGGGTCACTTCGAAGTTCAGCCACAAGCTGCGCATATCCATGTTTACGGTGCCAACTAAACAGAATTGGTCGTCAATTACGACAGATTTTGTATGCAGCAAACCACCATAAAACTCATAAATCTTGACCCCTGCACTCAAGAGCTCACTATAAAAAGCGCGTGACGCCCATTGCACCATCATAGAGTCATTTTTATGGGGAATAATGAGTTCAACGTCAATGCCTCGTTGTGCTGTCATCTTTAACGTTTCGAGTAAATCAGCATTGGGCACGAAATATGGTGTTGTGATTCGTACCGAGCGATTGGCTTGGTTTATTGCCAATGTTAATACTTGATAGATCAGATATTCCGGCATACCTGGGCCAGAAGGCACAACCTGAATAGGGTGTTGGAATTCACTCTCATCGATTTTACATTCAGGTAGTCTCGGTAAATGGCGTTCGCCAGTTTCGACTTCCCAATCCCAACAGTGGATGGCACTCAATACGTTTACCGTTGGTCCCGTAATGCGAACCATGATGTCCACCCAATGCCCAACGCCACTATTTTGCTTGAAGTAAGCCGGGTCAACCAAGTTCATTGAACCGGTATAAGCAATTTCATCATCAATTACGATGATCTTGCGATGCTGGCGAAGATCAAGACGACGTAAGAAAATACGCCACATCTTCACTTCTAACGCTTGAATAACTTCAATTCCAGCATCCTGCATCATTCGATACCAAGGACTTCTGAAAAAACGCGGGCTACCTGCTGAATCGAGCAATAGCTTGACATCTACGCCGCGTTTAGCCGCTCGGATAAGTGCAGAAGCGACAGAGTCAGCCAAACCACCTGGATGCCAAATGTAGAATACCATTCGAATACTGCTCTGCGCGTTTTCGATGTCTTCAATAATGGAATGCAAAATCTCATTAGGTGACTGTTGCAGCGACAATGTATTACCGCTCAATGCGGGAAGACCAAGGCGGTTGTTACAAAGTTCATCAATTCGGTAGATGTGCCTTCCCATCGTTTCTGGGTTGTGCGCGTTACAGTCGTTAAGCTGACTGAACCACTTCTCGAATGGTGTAAACATCTCTTTCGCACGTTCGGCTCGTTTTCTGCCTAAGTTCAGTTCACCGAAGAGGAAATAACATGCGACACCCAGAACGGGAAGGATATAAATGATCATTAGCCAAGCTAAAGACACGCTCACTGCACGGCGCTTTAAAACGACACGAATGGTCACACCTGCGACCAGTAACCAATATAGCCCGATGCCAGCTAAAGTAAGAAAGTGATAAAACTTGTCCATATACGCTCAGAGTAATATGCCCTTCTAGGATATTAAGCATAAAAGTGGGTTGGGGGAATAGATTTCCCATTTAGACGTGGGATTGACCTTATATGAGGAACGAATTTCATAACAGCTGATTCTGTTATTTTAATGTGAAAAATAAGGTCATTCTTTAACTTTTGAACAAAAAAGCAGCATTTAACCTGCGTAACTCGACACTTGTGCGATAAATGTACTTTTTTGGGGTTCCAATTTTAAAGGGGAGCTGCTTTACTTTCTAGACATAGTGCGTCGAACGCTTATTTTATAAGTGTACAATAATTTTTACATAAACTTTTTAGACGCCTATCTCTATGCATACACAACAAACTAATTTTGGAGAAAAAGCGTGGCTACAACTAATACAGCAGCACCACGTGATACGTGGGGGTCTAAACTAGGCTTCGTAATGGCAGCAGCGGGTTCCGCTGTCGGTTTAGGCAATATATGGAAATTCCCTTACACAGCAGGTGAGAGTGGCGGCGGTGCATTCGTTGCTATCTATCTTATCTTTGTAATTTTTATCGGCTTTAGCGTGATGCTGACAGAGTTCGCTATTGGTCGTAAGACAGGTCTTTCTGCCGTAGGTGCATTCAAAACAACTGACCGACGCTGGACGTTCACTGGCGTTATGGGAGTCTTCAGTGGTCTTTTGATCATGGGCTTCTACCCTGTGGTTGGTGGTTGGGCATTGGCCTACATCTTTAAAGTGGGTGGTGGTCTACTCAGCGCGCCAGAAGCAATTGGCGACAGTTTTGGCGGTTTCATCTCAGATCCGATTCAACCTTTAATGTGGATGGGTGTTTACCTGTTCCTTAACGTCATGATCGTGATGAAAGGGATTTCGGGTGGTATTGAGAAAGCCGGTAAGGTTCTGATGCCGCTTCTGTTCTTAATCCTAATCGTTGTTTCTGTTAAAGGCTTGATGCTGCCAGGTGCAATGGCTGGCCTTGAGTTCTTATTCATGCCGGACTTTTCTAAAGTCGACAGCAACGTAGTTCTTGCTGCACTAGGGCAGGCGTTCTTCTCACTTAGCTTAGGTATGGGTTGTATGATGACGTACGGTTCTTACCTGAAGAAGAAAGAGAACCTAGTTCAAACAACCGGTATGGTTACTGCGATGGATACAGGTGTCGCGATTCTTGCTGGTGTTGCTATGTTCCCAGCAATGTTTGCCTTTGGCATGGAGCCTGCAGCAGGCCCTGGTCTTGTATTCGTTGTCGTTCCTCAGCTATTTGCTGAAATGGGCGGAGTGATTGGGTTGCTATTCGCGTTGCTATTTTTCATCGGTTTGACGGTGGCGGCATTAACTTCTTCAGTATCACTATTGGAAGTTGTCGTGTCTTACCTAATCGACGAGAAAGGCATGAAGCGCTCTAACGCAGTTCTGTCTGCAAGTGCAGTTATGGCGGCATTATGTATTTTTGCGTCACTATCGTTAGGTGGAATGGGACCAACGCTGTTTGGTACCGGTGCCTTTGATATCTTCGACTTACTAACGGACAAAATCTTCTTAGCGGTTGGTGGTATGTTGGTGTGTATCTTTGCAGGATGGCGCCTAAGCCGTGCTGAGTTAGAAAAAGAGATCACTAATGACGGCGAAGTATCCTTCCCGCTATTTGGATTGTGGTACAACCTAGTTAAATACCTGATTCCTGTTGCGATTGCTATTGTTGCCTTCATGGGGATTAAGTCTGGCTTTGATAGTGGCAAAGGTGAAATCATGCTGCTGGGTATCGCAATCATTGGTCTTGCTGGCATTTTCTCGAAGAAGCTTTAGCAAATACCTTGGGGGCAAGCCTCGATAGCTTTGTCCGATAACTTATGTATACTGCTGGCTCCAAACGTGGAGCCAGTTTTTTATGTTCGATATTCTACATACCCATCCCGATTTTCTGATCATCAATAAGCATCCCAACGCCTCTGTTCATAAAGACGATGGCGACACAATGCTGCTGCAAGAAGTGGCTAAGCAGAGTGGTGATCAGCAGCTCTATCTTATCCATCGCTTGGATAAAATGACATCGGGTATTCTGCTCCTCGGACGCAATGCCAAAGCGGCCAGTGCGTTATCGCAAGCCTTCGCTGACCGCCAAGTAGAAAAGTTCTACCTAGCGATTGGCTCTAAAAAGCCGAAAAAGAAACAAGGTTTGGTCGTTGGTGATATGGAGCGTTCGCGCCGTTCATCATGGAAGCTGGTCAACAGCAAAAATAACCCAGCCGTCACCCAGTTTTTCTCTCTTGCGGCAGAGCCCGGAGAGCGCCTATTTTTATGTAAGCCACACACTGGTAAAACGCATCAAATCCGCGTGGCATTAAAATCGGTTGGCTCAGGTATTGTTGGCGACCCGATTTACAATGCAGGCAATGAGGCTGATCGCGGTTACCTGCATGCATTTTCACTTTGCTTCCAATACCGAGATGAGCAATATCGCTTTGTTTGCGATCCACGAGAATACCAAGTGCTGGGTAACAAATGGCACAATGAAATCGTCTCTCAGGGTTTGGATGCTTGGCTTTCCCCTTGGGAACTGAGCTGGCCTACGACCAAATAACCGTCACAAAGAAAACTAATAAGAGAACTCGATGCAAGCATCACAACTTCCGCTGTTCTTTCAGCATCTAGAAACCGAGCTCGCGCAAGCTCCTAACGAAATTCGTCGACTGTTTCATGGTCGTGGCCGTCGTTTTGAGGGCCTAGAGCAAATCACCTGTGATTGGTTACAAGGTCAGGTGATTATCAACTTGTTTAAAGAAGTCGACGACGCGTTTCTCGCTGAGCTGAAAAACGGCCTCAATGCGTTGGCACAATCACCACTGTGGGCAGACAAGCAAGGTCGCACTATGGTTCTTCAGCACCGTTATGCCGATGGTGCGCCTTCAGAAGTGCTTGTCGGTGAATTAGACGCTCGCCCTGTCGTTGAAGAAAGCGGTTTGAAATACCAATTGGATATTGGCCGCAATCAAAACTTCGGTCTGTTTTTGGACATGCGCTACGGTCGTGATTGGGTACGCGAAAATGCGAAGCATAAGAACGTGCTTAACTTGTTTGCTTACACCTGTGGCTTTTCTGTCGCTGCCATTGCGGGTGGAGCAGATAAAGTGGTTAACGTCGACATGGCGAAAGCATCGCTGTCTAAAGGTCGTGAGAACCACAAGCTAAATGGTCATAACATCAACCAGGTAAGCTTTATGGGGCACGATATCTTTAAATCGTGGGGTAAGATTAAGAAATCTGGTCAGTATGACTTGATTATCATCGATCCGCCTTCATTCCAGAAAGGCAGCTTTGCGCTGACTAAAGATTACAAAAAGATTTTACGTCGGTTGCCGGATTTGTTGGCAGAAGGCGGTCAAGTGATGGCATGTGTGAACTCGCCATCTGTGACAAGCGACTTCTTGATTGAAAGCATGAAAGAAGAAGCGCCAGAGTTGACATTCCGTGAGCGTCTGGATAACCCACCAGAGTTTACGGACGTGGACAGTGAAGCGGCATTGAAAGTGTTGCTATTCAGCTAAAAAACTCTCTGTCGCAATAGAAGAAAAATTAAACAAAAAGCGCCGCGAAACATCTAAACAGACGTATCGCGGCGCTTTTTTGTATTTGGAAAACTAACCAATCTGCACTTCAAGATCCGCTTCGATGGTTGATGAGCAGGCGAGCACATAGCCTTGTTCAATTTCTTCTGGCGTTAATGTTTCTAGGCTGGTGGAAGAGATGCTGCCTTGACGAACCTTGCATTTGCACGAGCCACAAATGCCGCTACGACAAGCGACGATTAATGGTAAACCTGCGCCTTCGAGCACATCGGCCAGTACCTGACCTTTTTGCGCATCGATGCTTTGAGCAAAATCAGGAACAGAAACGTTAACCGTCTCATCGGAGACCGATGTTTCTGCGCCAGTCGCTGGCGTAAAACTCTCTTGGTAGAAGTTCGTCATGTCAAAACCAAGATCATTCAAATAGCCGTGAACATCTTGCATAAACTGACTTGGACCACACAGGTAAACGGTGCGTTGCTTGAAATCAGGAACAAGCTCTTTAATCCAGTCGGCATTCAAACGACCTTGTGGGTGTGACGTTCCTTCGCGGTTTTTCAGCAACAGCTTTAAATGGAAGTTGGGATATACGGCGTCGAGCGTTTCTAGCTGATCGTAGTAAATCGTCTCTTCGGGGCTGCGTGCGATATGAAGAAATGCGATGTCCACATCGTTGTCGTTTTCATCTTGATTACTCAGCCAGTGCTTTGCCATCGAAAATACGGGCGTGACGCCGCAACCTGCACTGATAAGCAAGGCTTTTGTTTCGCCATCACGTAACACGGGTGGATGGTCGATGCAGTTGAATTCGCCTGCTGGTGGTAATGCTTGAACAGTATCACCGAGCAGCAGCGAGTCAACGATGTAGTTCGATACTTTACCGCCAGATACTCGTTTGATGGTGAATTGAAGGTGATCGTCTTCATTGATAGAGCTGATTGAATAGGCGCGAAACTCCATTTTTCCATCAATTTCCACGCCCAAGTTAATAAACTGGCCAGGCTTAAACTGAAACAAAAGTGACTCGGTTAGTTCAGCCAATTTGATGCTGACGGTGTCGTGTGTTTCGAAGTATTTGTCGATGCAACGGAGTGTGACGGGTTGGTTACCTTGCCATTCAAAAAACATAACAATCTCTTTGGTTGTGGCTATTTTTGGTTCGAAATAGTTAGCGCCTCCTCGTAAGGAGGCGCGAACAAGCAAGTTTATTAAGCTGCTAGGATGGCTTTTAGATCATCCTGAACATTGCCAATACTGCGCATATCGAACTTCTCTTGGATTATGGCGATTAGGTTTGGCGTTAGGAATGCCGGTGCAGTAGGGCCTGTGTAAATGCCTTTCACGCCCAATGCAAATAGTGTTAGCAAGATAACGATCGCTTTTTGCTCGAACCAAGAAAGCACAAGCGTGAGTGGTAGTTCATTGATGTCACAGTCAAACTCTTTCGCCAGTGCAAGTGCAAGCTGGATTGCAGAGTAAGCATCGTTACATTGGCCCACATCCAATAGGCGAGGGATGCCGTTGATATCACCAAACGTATTCTTGTTGAAGCGGAACTTACCACACGCCAACGTCAGGATGAGCGTATCTTCTGGCGCTTCAGCCGTAAAATCGGTGTAGTAGCTACGTTCCGCTTTATCGCCGTCACAGCCGCCGACTAGGAAGAAGTGCTTGATGTTGCCTTGCTTCACTTGGTCGATAACCGCAGGGGCGGCGTTCATCAGTGCATTTCGACCAAAACCAACCGTGATGTGGTGTTCGATTTCATCGTGTTGGAAACCATCTTGCGCTAGAGCACATTCAATCACTTGGCTAAAATCATCGCCTTCGATGTGAGCCACACCAGGCCAGCCAACAATACTACGAGTGAATAAACGGTCTGCGTATTGACCCACATTTGGATTCAACAAGCAGTTTGACGTCATTACGATTGCACCAGGGAAGTTGGCGAATTCTTTCTGCTGGTTTTGCCATGCGCTGCCGTAGTTACCGACAAGATGAGAGTATTTCTTCAGCTCAGGGTAGCCGTGTGCAGGCAGCATTTCACCATTGGTGTAAACGTTAATGCCTTTGCCTTCGGTCTGTTGCAGGATTTTTTCTAGGTCATGCAAATCATGGCCAGAAACAAGAATACACTTGCCTTTTACTGGCTTGACGTTCACCGTGGTTGGTTCTGGATGGCCGAAGGTCATTGTTTCACCTTGGTCGAGCATTTCCATCACTTTGTAGTTCATCAGGCCGATGCGCATTGAGCAATCAAGTAGTTCGCCTAGATCTTCAGGGTCTGTGCCCAACCACGCCATGATTTCATGGTATTCGGCGTAGATATCGTTGTTGGTTTGCTCAAGAACACGTGCGTGCTCCATGTATGCTGCGGCACCCTTAAGGCCGTATAGGCAAAGTAGGCGTAGGCCAATAACATCTTCATGTACTTGGTCCTTACCACGGTTAACCGCGACTTGAGGAGCAAAAGCTAAGATTGCTTCTGCGCTATTTGGTAGCTCAAAGTGAGCAACAACAGGGATGTCAGCAACTTCGGTATCGGCGAGTGTTGCAGCAGACATTACTTGCTCTTTTAGCAATGCTTTGTACGTTGAGGCTTGAGAAGTTAACTCTAGGACACGTTCAGGGTCAAAGTTTACGTTCGTCAATGTAGAGAAAAATGCCTTTGGTGCCCATTGGTTGATTTCATCGTTAATGATGTTGAATTCAAGTGCTTTTGATGCCCAAAAAGAAACCCCTTGCAGTGTGTAAACCAACACGTCTTGAAGGTCAGATACTTCAGAAGTTTTACCACACATACCTTGTGCAAAAGAACAACCTTTAACAGCAGGGGTTTGAATTGTCTGTTCACATTGAATACAGAACATATTGGGTTCTCCAGTGATTGTTTTAATAGTCGTGATGTTGACCACTAGAGAGCAGAATGTGTGCCAATTGTTATCTTGTTGATTTGTATTGAATTTTTTCAGATTTAGGAGAGTGGTTGATGTAATTAAGACAACGGGGTTGATGTCTTAATTACATCGGCTTCTTGTGGTTGGTTATTTATTGATCCCGAGCTTTTTACCCATTCGATATAAGTTCCCGCGATCCATTTGCAAAAACTCCGCTGCTTTTGCCCAAACGCCACCAGTTTGGCTTAAAGCATGTTCAATTAAATCACGTTGATAGCTTTCTATCAGTTCTCGCATTGGTTGGCTTTCTTTGGGTAAATAATGCGATGTGTTTTTTACATCACCGAGAGCCAATGAGGTGTCGAAATGGTTAAGCATGATCGTGCTTGCGCCTTGTTGAATGGCGTGCAAAGCCGCGCGCGTTAAAGTATGTTCGAGCTCGCGCACGTTTCCGTACCAAGGTGAAGATTCCAATTGAGTCAACACTTTAGGATGAACGTGAAGATTGGGCGCATTAAATTGTTGGCGTACCTTTTCTAACAGATATCCGGCTAAAACGGGAATATCACCGTCACGGGCACGAAGTGGGGGAACTTGGATTGGGAATACGTTTAAACGGTGGAAAAGGTCTGCTCGAAACGTGCCAGCTTCGACCTCTTTTTCTAATTGTCGATTGGTCGCGGCGATGATGCGCACATTGACCATCAAATGCTGATCGCTACCCACACGTTGCAGCTCGCCTTGCTGAATTACGCGCAGCAATTTTGCTTGCAAAATCATAGGCAGTTCGCCCACTTCATCAAGGAAAATCGTTCCACCGTCTGCCAGTTCAAACTTACCGGCACGGTGGCTATTAGCACCTGTAAATGCGCCTTTGACATGGCCAAACAGTTCACTCTCAGCCAGACCTTCAGGCAGGGCCGCACAGTTGACGTAAATCATCGGCTTATCGCTACGATGAGATTGCGCGTGTACCGAGTGCGCGACCAGTTCTTTACCAGTACCGGTCTCTCCTGTGATAAGTACTGCGTAATCTGATTGAGCAACAGTCGCAATGTTGTTTCGTAACTGGTTAATCTGTGGACTCAAACCCACCATTTCGCCATGTTGAGAACGGGCTTGCTGGATAAGGGTTTGAGTGACGCTTTTTTGCTTCTGGTTTTGCGCTTTGAGCGCTTTTAACTGAGCAATGTTACGCAATGTCGCAGCGGTCAAAGCCGCAAAGGTTTCGATAGCGACAGGATCGATGCCATCAAACGCGCCCACCGTTAGTGCATCCATCGTTAGTGCGCCAACAAGTTGGCCTTCGACATACAAGCTAAAGCCCATGCAATCGTGAACATCAATGCATTGGTCTTCAGTTAATAGTGTGCCGTCGAAAGGATCCGGCAGTGAACAATCGGCATCGAAACGCACCGGTTCACGGCTATGAATAATGGCATCTAAGCGAGGGTGCGCCTTGGGGAAATAGCGACGACCTAAGACCGAGCTGGATAAGCCTTTTACCGCGACAGGAGTTAGAGAACCATCCTCATCGAAGATAAACAGGCAGCTCGCATCACATGGGAATACTTGCGCGACCCCATCAATGAGATTTTGATATTGCTGCTCGTGAGAGCGATTTGAGCTGAGGTTTAGCGCGATATTAAGGAGTACGTGGTCAACAGTCGGAGTCATAACAAGCCCAAAGTTATCTGGAATGGGCTCATGCTAGCAACTTGATGTCATTTGAACATCGAAAGGTGTGGGAGATTGATGTTCCATTGACGACGATCAAGTTTGATACGAAAAGAAACGCGCAAGTTAACAAGCCAGTGATGTAAGCTTGCGCGGGTTAGGTGTTTGAATTAAAGCAGGCCAAAGGTTTGGTTCGTCCGAATTAACGAGGAACGACTCTGGCGTCATTACCAGAAACATTGATTTGGACCGCTTGGCCTGGTTGGAAAATCATGTTTGGATTTGCTTCTTGAACAATAGAGATAATCTTTCCGTCCTCTAAACGAATGGTCAGATTCACGCCATTTCTTTTCGCGGTTGCTTCAGCCGCTTTGCTGCCTGCATAGCCACCCAATAGACCACCACCAATGGCAGCGATATCCGAGCCAGAACCGCCCCCAACTTTTGAGCCTAAGATCCCGCCCACGGCAGCACCAGCGATGGTGCCAATGGCATTGGATTGGGTAGAGGCATCAATGGTTACGGGTTCTACTTTTTCTACTGTGCCGTAGTAAACCTGCTGAACTTTGCGAGTGTCGGATGAGCCGTATGCATCTCCGTACGGGTTAGGTGAGCTACAGCCGCCAAGCACGAGCGCACAAGTAATGGTGAGCAACATGCCTAAATTGATCTGTTTTTTCATATAGCCTCCGAATGGTTTCTTCATTCAAAGAGTATATACCCCAATTTAACCTGCGTTTTGGTGCTTTATAAAACAGTGGCTTAGCGGCCTGTCCCTTAAGGAAACGCGATTGTCTAAGCAGTATTAATGATCGTTAAGCGTATGAAACCCTGAATAAATACGTGTAAAAGTGGTAAACCAGCATGCCGCGCCAAAGATATACGCGATGACGGCAAAGTGTTGCGGTAGCAAACAAAATAAAACCAAACAGCCAATGGTTTCTGTACCTTCGGTTAAGCCGCTCATGTAGTAAAGCGATTTGTTTTTATATACCGGATTATCGATGCCTTGTTTTCCTGCCATGATGGCAAAAGCTAAAAAGCTACTACCAGTGCCGATGAAGGAAAAAATCAAAAATGCGCCTGCAACGGCATTGTGCTCTGGGTTGGCAAGCACAAAGCCAAAAGGAATCAACGAATAGAACAAAAAATCTAAGCTGATATCAAGAAAACCACCCGCATCGGTAATGCCTTGAATCCTTGCCAGTGCACCGTCTAACCCATCACAGATTCTGTTCAGCAAAATAAACAGCAACGCCAACAAGTACTGTTCGGCGATCAAAGCAGGCAGGGCAAAACAGCCAAGCACAAAACCAAATACTGTCGTCTGATTTGCGGTGATGCCACATTTATCGATATATGTCGCACTGAGTGCCAGCGGTTTGCGGATGAGCTTTATACTCAGGCTATCAAGCATGATTTGTCTCCCACGGCCAGTTTAGGCAGCGGCTGCCATCAGGAATATCGTCTTCATCGTGCGTTACCATCAAAGTAGGGATGTTCGCTTGCTGCAATTGTTCGACCACCCAATTGCGAAATTGTACACGCAGGTCTTTATCCAGCTTGCTATAGGGCTCATCAAGTAGCGCAACTTTCGGCTTTGCTAGCAGCATACGAGTCAATGAAATACGGGCGCGTTGCCCTCCCGAAATTTGGTCAGGAAAGGACTCTGCTAGTTTGGTCAATGAAATGTTCTTCAGCGCTTGCATAGCGTGAGCTTTACGCTCTTCACCTTTGATTGAGTTTGGTAGCGCGAAGGCAAGGTTCTCCCACACCGTTAAATGAGGGAAGAGCAAATCTTCTTGGAACAGAATACCGACCTGACGCTTATGGGCAGGGAGGGCATCCAACTTTTCGTTATCAAGCGTAATGGCTCCAGAGTAATTGAACTCGGCGGATAGGTGCCCGGCAATGGCATCCAACAAAGTGGATTTACCACAACCGCTAGGCCCCATCAGGGTAACGATTTCACCTTTTTCTACGGTCATATTAAACGCCGAGAAAAGCGCGTCGCCATTGGTTTTACGGATGGCGAGGTTTTCGAGACAAAGACTCATTCAGTAGTAAACCTTTTATAGACAAGCGGCGATACGTCCTGTGCAAGTGGCTAAGCAGTATCGCAAAAGAGAAGAACATGAATGGCAGCAGAGCTTGCCAAATGGCGTAAATAGCGGCGACACGTCGGTCAAAACCACTGGATAGTGCAACGGCTTCGGTTGTGATGGTGCTAATGCGCCCAGCCCCTAGCACTAATGTAGGTAGGTATTGCGCTAGGCTGACACTAATACCGACAGCCCACGCGAATGCAATCGCAGGTAGGAGGATTGGCAGTTTCACTTTTAACCAAGCTTGCATCGGTGTTTTACCCAAGCTGAGTGCGACGCGAGTTAAGCTGTTATCGAAGCTGCGCCACGGCCCGTCTAGCGAGAGGTAAATAAATGGGAATGCGAAGAACACATGCGCCCAGCATACCCAAAAGAAATACGCGTTACTGTTTAAGTACAGTGTTACCACTTGCATACCGAATAGCACCGATAATTGAGGAATCAGCATCGGGATGGCGATGATGTAACCGGGTATCTGCCAGCGATAACGAAGGCGATACTCATGTGCTATTAAAGCAAGAACTAGCGCGATAGTCGCGCTGATCAGGGCGATTGACATACTTTGCTCTAGAGTCCCTAGAATACTGTGCCATTCGTATTCCCAAAAAAGCAGGCTGTAACGGCTTGGGAGCAAATCTGGAAAGCGCCAACGTTGAGCAAAGCTCCACAGCACCATGAGTGGAATCATTAGAAGTGCAAGTAGCGCAATCAGTGAAAATAGGGTTTTACCGGGTAAACGAAACCCGTTTCGACCAGAGTACTGCCAGCGTTTGAAGCCTTTGGTCGTTAACCATTCCACCAATCGAGCGAAACCAATCAAAAGACTAGCCATCACAAACAGTATTACTGCGCCAGCGGCCGCTCTTGGTAGGAGCGATAAATCTGGATCGTTAAACCATTGCCATACCAAAACCGCAAACGTCGGCGGGTTGGTAGGGCCAATAATCAGGGCGACATCGACAACGGACAAACTGTAAGCCAATACCGCCAGCATTGGGAAACGAAGTTTTGCTAACCATTGCGGAAATACGCATTTCCACCACGCTTGCGCCGAACTATAGCCCATCGAGTGACTGACTTTTTCAACCTTATCGACTTTCAATTGCTGAAGGATCGGAATACTCATCAACAATAAAAACGGCACTTCTTTAATCGCAAGCATGATGACCAAACCGAGTGCATGTGGGTCTTTAATCAACAATGCTAAGTCATTCACCGTTTGTGCATTCGGGTCGTAACCAAACAGTTGGTTGAGAACACGAACGCCCATACCAGTTGGGGCAAACAAGAACGCAAAGCCAATTGCAAACGCGACGTGCGGCATCGCGAGAAGTGGGGAAAGGCTAACTTCAATTTTTCGCCAAAACTTACTGCCCCAAGACGCTTGTAGAATTGCAAATGCGATGAAGCAAGCCAAGTAGCTACTGAAAATGGCGGAGTAGAAAGTAAGCCCGATGGATGTCCAAACACCTTCCCAATCAAAGACGGCATTGAAGCCATCAAAAGAAAAGTGGTGTAGACCGATAGGAGGTACATAACCGAGCGCAGAGACCACCACTCCAAGTAGTCCCGGAATGGTAGGCAAAATACAAACTGCGATAATGACTAAATACAGCGCTCTTAACATGGATTCTTACTAATTCCCGTAGCGTTTCAACCATTCTTTTTCCAACGCCGCTTGCCAACTTGGATGTGGCTCAGCGATAGATTTGAATTGTTGAGTGTTTTTGGCCGAACCAGTTAGGTATTGGTTGCTTAGTACCGAAGGGTCGCCCCAGATGTTTAGGTTACCTTTGCGAGACTGTGCTTCAGGGCTCAATAAAAAGTTTATCGCAACTTGTGCACCAGCACTGGCATTTGCGTTCCAAGGAATCGCTAAAAAGTGGATATTTGAGAGTGCTCCTGCGTCCATTGCGTACGCTTTGGTGCTCTCTGCAAGATTACCGCTCGACTGCGCAGAGAAAACCGCGTTCGGGTTAAAGGTAATCGCCAGGTCAGTCTGACCATCATCTAGTAGCTGAAGGGTTTCTGCTGTACCGCCTGGAAACTGCTTACCACCGCGCCAAGCGACTTTATGGAACTCATCTAGATAAGACCACAGCGGTTGAGTGACTTGTTCAAACGTGTCATCGGTAACTGGTTGTTGCAGCTCAGGGGCGTTGTTAGACAGTTCAATGAGTAATGCTTTGATAAAGCTTGTGCCATGAAACTCTGGTGGTCGAGGGTAAGTCAGGCGATTCGGGAACGCTTTTGCATAGCTCAGCATTTCTGAGAATGATTTTGGAGGGTTATGGAGGGTTTGCTCGTCATGGATAAACACTAATTGTCCTACTCCCCAAGGTGCTTCTAGACCTTCTGTTGGCTCGGAGAAGTCCACATCAATTGGTAGAGATTTATCCACATATTGCCAGCTTGGCAAACCTTCGACAAAAGGACCAAATAGCAATTGGTTATCCTTCATTGATTTGAAGTTTTCGCCATTGATCCAAACCATATCAACACTACCACCGCTGTTTTTGCCTGCCGCTTTTTCTGCGATAAGTCGAGTAGTGGTCTCAGAAATATCAGTTACTTTAACGTGGTTTAGCGTCACGTTATAACGTGATTTTAGCTCTCTACTCGCCCACTGTATGTAGCGATTAATTTCTTGGCTCCCGCCCCAAGCATGAAAGTAGACGGATTGCCCGTCGGCTTGATGTTCGATTTTTTGCCATTCGCTATTCACTGATGAATCGGCAAAAGAAGGTGTCGCAAAAGTCGTGGCTAAAATGCCAATGCTGCTGAGTAGCTTTTTCATATCTATTCCGTGTTATGTCTTTTGGTTCTTGCTTTCGTTTCTATTGACGTTTTCGCAAGTCGTTCCGCTCTGTTACAAGGATAGTAATTCATCTCTCTCTATTATCAATGCCAATCCCAAACGGAATCACTCATTGATTCAAAGAACTACTCTCAATGTGAAGCAAAACGAAGAAAGGACAAATTTGGTGTCATTTTAGGAGCGGACCGTTTATTTGAGGATATTCTTTCAAGTAATTGAAAATTATTGTCCCCAGAGATATGAATAGGTTGTTTTACAGAGCAAAATTGATGTTTAAAGCATGGAATTGAGGGCGAAAAGAGAAAGAAAGTTTGTCACTTAAATGACTTTGGCATGCATGACTAACGATTCATCGATATAAAAAAAGCAGCCGTTTGGCTGCTTTAAGATACTATCTGGTTTACTTAGTTGGGATTAGTTTACCCAGTCACGTAGTGTAAACGTCAATTCGTGATCGGCACTTTTCAGAACAAGACCATCTTTAGTTAGCGTGATATCGCTCCAGTTAGATAGTGTTTGTGTCATTGCGTTTTCGATCTTCATTTGATCTTCCATACACATCTTCATGGTCATGCCCATTTTTTCGATGCGTAGTTGGTTGTTTTTCAGCTCGGCTTGACCGAAGAAGTTGTTACAACCTGCGTTGCCGTTTGCGGTTAGATTTTCACCGATTTCTAGGCGAGCCGCTTTTTGGTGTTCGTCTAGAACGATATTTTTGCCATCAACTTGAACAAGTTCCCAGTTGTGGTGCTGCAAATCTTGAGCCGTTATTTCTTTCACATCATCACCGTTGCTAGCACAAGCAGTCATAAGAACAGGGAGAGAGATTGCTGTAACTAACGTTTTTAGGCTAAGCTTCATTTTATAGACTCCGTTTTTATAAACGCGGTAAGTATAAGTAATAAAACACTGTTTTTGTCAGCATAAGGTTATGGTTTCGTATGTTTTTGACATAACGAAGCATATAGCAAGTTTTGTTGCTGACTAATCTTCTCATTATTTAAACTAGGCCAATACGCCCTAATATGGAAAGAGCGGTTTTAGTATGGAGCAACTGGAGTTTTTTACTGTCCCAAGCCCTTGTGTTGGAGTATGTACCTCCGATGAAAAAGGGTATTGCAAGGGGTGTATGAGAAAGAGAGAGGAAAGGTTTAATTGGCTTAACTTAACCCCCGCTCAGCAGTTGCACGTTATTAAGTTGTGTCGTCAAAGGTACAGAAGAAAGATGTTGGCAGGGAAGACGAAGCCAGAACAGCTTCAAGATGAGTCATCGCCTCAACAAGACTTATTCTAGAATTCTTGTTCAGTCTGTGGGGTTACGCCTTCGCTTTCGGTTCTGATTAGGCTTTTACATATTCCCGGTCCGGCAAGGTGTCCTTTAAGAACCGGGAATCTCCTATCCATTTTCCTTATAAAGCGGTAATTGGCGTTATTTCATCGACCAACGGTCGCTAACCCAGCCTCCCGCTTGTTCGTCGAAGTGATTTCCTGAAAATCGATGATTGAATTCAACATCTAATTTACTTGTTGGGCGTTCATCCATGAGTTGATGAATGTATCTCGCCATAGGATCCGTACAAGCTTCACGCTCTCTACGGGTAACTACTTCTTTGATCATTTGGAGTCTGTAGCTATTGCTGGCTCGTTTCATTTTTGACCTCCAGAACTCGATGGCAGCAGTTTGAACACATTGACGTCCAGATCGCTGCTCATTAGTGTGCGCGTGGAGGCACATCACCATCGTTTGAAGTCCAAAGACAAATTGTTTGAGAGCAGTGTTTGTAACGCCATTCACATCTTTCTCAGAATCATTGACTATGCGATTAAAAATGTTTCGCGAAATTTAGCCGATGAACCTGCATATTTAAAAGACCTTATCAAACATAGAAGCCCAACACAGGGGCGTCAATAACACAAATGAACAATTTTTGAACATATTGTGAAGGTGGAGAGTTTTCAGTAATTTATCGAAAATAAAAAACCGAAGCACAAAGCTTCGGTTTTGAGGAAAGCCCTGATGAAATTGCTTGTAAAAGCTCTTAGTGCCAGGGGGAAGGTGTTTAGTATTAGCTACCAGATGCAGGACAGCCTTTTACTGGTTGGCCATTACTGAAGTACTTGATGTTCTCTAAGTTCTTGTTGTAGTTATCCGCAGAGATTTGTGGGTTGTTTACGAAGAACTCGCGCAAAACGTATGCATCAGTTAGCTGTGTAGATTGAACATCGATGATTGGATAGTTATCGCCACCAGCAGCACTGAAGCTGATTACAGAGAATGTGTACGTTTCGTTTAGATCGAAGCCTTTATTGTTAATATCGGTAATGGTTACTGAGCCAGCATCACAATTTACATCTAAAGTGATGTTATCTAGTTGAGCGTAAGCACCAGACCCTGCAGATTTCGTCGCAACCACGTCTAGGTATTCTTTAACTTCTTTACCTGTCATAGTTGCTTTAGTCACGAAGTTACCAAATGGCTGAACCGTTAGTACGTCACGGTAAGTGATATCACCATCTTGGATTGAATCACGCACGCCGCCAGAGTTCATCACACCAAAGTCAGCATTTACCGTTTTGTAAGTACGGTATGCCTCGCCGAGTAGGTGACCTAGGTTAGTTTGTTGAGAGCGAACTACGTTACGATCACCTTCTAACTTACCCGTCGTATTAGAAATCTTCTCATCTAATAACTCTTGACCTTGTTGTTGGTATGGCAGTAGTAACGCTTTTACCGTTGCATCTTGTTGAATTCGTTCACCGATAACTTCATCGTTTTCGTCTAGAAGGTTTACAGGAATCAGTGCGTAGTTCGCTAAGTGAAGCTTGCCGTCGTAGTATTCGAAGTCAGCACGACCCACATATTTACCCCACTCATGCGCTTGCATAATCCAAGTGCCTTTTTGTTGGTCTGGGGCACAATCATCCCCAGGTTTGAAATCAGCATACTCATTGGTACCTGGTTCCATACATACAGGGTTTTGCGAGTGACCACCGATGATAGCGTTTAGCTGTCCTTCTTCAAGAGAGCGAGCGAGTTTCACGTCACCTGGTGCTTCACTACCGTTTTTACCATCTTCGTAGTGACCCATGTGCGTCGTTGCAAATACTAGGTCTACCTTTTCGTTCTCTTCGATTTCCTTCAGTACCTTTTTGATTTCTACTTGAGGGTCTTCGAAGTGGATGTTTGATACGTTGTCTGGATTGACTAGCTTCGCAGTGTCTTGCGTTGTTAGACCAATAACAGCGATCTTAAGGCCGTTGATAGTAAATACTTTGTAAGGGTCGAAGTAACGCTCGTTTGTATCTTTTTTATAGATATTCGCAGCCAGCATAGGGAAGTCAGCTAGCTCGGCTTGCATATCGAGAATATCTAGTGAGTTATCAAATTCGTGGTTACCGACAGCCATTGCATCGTAACCAAGTAGGTTCATCCCTACGAAGTCTGGAACCGCATCTTGCATGTCTGATTCTGGTACACCGGTATTAATATCACCGCCAGATAGCAGAATGGTTTCACCGCCTTTTGCTTCGACTTCTGTGCGGATAGATTCGATTAAAGTGTGACGCGCAGCCATGCCGTATTCGCCGTCGCTGTTATGCCAAAAGCGACCATGGTTATCGTTAGTGTGGAGAACGGTGAACTTAGTACAAGAATCTGCAGTCTCGCAGGTTACTGGAGAATTGTCGCTGTCTGAGCCGCATCCTGCTAGCGCAGCGCCCACTGCCACTACCAAAAGAGATTTGGAAAACTTCATAAGGGATCCTTTCTTTGTGATTTTGTTATTGTTACGGCGTGAAATATACGGAATTAATGTGAAACTTTAGTGATCTATCTCTTATTTATACTTCTATCGGAGAAATGAATTAATAAGCCTGCAAACTACGTCTATAAATAAACAGAATTGGTATTTAGTATTTATTTTATATAGCTAGCTCTATTTTTTGTGAGGTAGTTAATTGAATGTGTGTTGTTTGTGTGAATCAATGCGCATTTTTGCGAAGTATTACGCTGATTTTGGTGATTATTTTGCCAAGTTTATGTTTTTCCTAATAGGTATGACACAAATCGTTATAAATTTTCGCTCTAATGATGAGGGGCTCGGTTTGTATGCACAATGAACAGCACAGAGCTTAAACTCATTTGATCATGGCTTTATTCTGCCTAACTTTATCAAAAATTGTATTTATCTCTTTACTATAATTGCGATCGTTTAGAAATCTTATGCTTTAAGCATCGTTTATTTATCCTCATCCGATACCTTATCGTGCTTATTCCGCATTTGACACTCGAGTGTTTAAACAAATAGATTCAATCTAATGAGTCAAAATGAAAAGTAAATAATGGATCGTTCTTCTTCGAATATTATGATGTGAACTATCATTTAATTAATGAAAATGAAATGGATTAATGTAAAGCGTTGCGACTGTAGCTGTTATCTTTGAGCTTTGGTTTAAAGGGTAGGGTTAAAAGAATTTGTAAGTGGTGAACGCTAAGAAAGGATGCTTATGAGATACACAGTAAGGGACGCACTCAAAAAGGAAGTCGCCCAAATCGCCAAGATACACGTTGATTCTTGGCAGGTGGCGTATAAAGGATTAATGCCAAAGAGCTACATAGAGCAGTTTACGATTGAGCGTCGAGAAAGGATGTGGGCACGAGTGATGACGGAGCAACTGGCCCAATTGATCGTAGTTGAGAGGCAAGGAGAAATTGTTGGCTTTTTAAGTTACGAGTTACCTAACCACACCAGCGAAGATAAAACGGCATTAGTGACATGTTGCTACGTTACGCCGCTACATTATGGGCAAGGAGCAGGAAGTGCACTGTTAGATGAGTTAGAGACACGTTTGCTCTCTACGTCAGTTATGCAGATCAGTTTGAAAGCACTGGATACTAATCAACAGGGGCTTAACTTTTACAAGAAGTGTGGTTTTGTGCGTACTGGAGAGGAAGAGTCGGAAGTGATTGATAGTATGACGCTGACCGATCTCACTTTAGTGAAGTATATTGCCCGTTCATAAATCAAATGTTATATGCCAAATATAGTAAAACCCCGGAGGTGGTAAGACTCCGGGGTTTTGAAATTTTGTAGATGTCTCGGTTGGTAAATCCGATTATCTTTTATGCAAAAGGTTTGGATTTAATCCGATTAATTCCTTGGTAGGGAATTAGATACGGATGAAGTCCATGTGTTCAACTTTTGGCTTGAACGCGTGACGTTGAACGTCTTGTGGCTTAACTTTAACTTCTTTGCCATCGATAACTAGAACGATGCCTTCGTAGAATTCAGGCTTGTCCATTTGGTTTACGATGTCGTCGTGGTTAAGAACGATAGCTACTGCTGCTTCTTCACCGCCGTATACAACTGCAGGGAATTTGCCAGCGTGACGTAGGCGGCGGCTCGCACCTTTACCTAGTTCAGTACGTACTACTGCTTCGAATTTCATAGTATTTACTCTCAAATTAGTAAAAATCAAATGTTCACAATCAACAATGCGACCTTGTTGTTCGTGGTAAAGCTTGAAACAGGAACTGTTCAAGCGAGCGCGGATACTATCATTCCACTTATAAATGGGCAACCCAAATCGTATCCAAATCAACAAAAAGGTATGATTTAGCGGGGTGGAAGGCTATCCCTTTTAACGCTTTGCTTGGATTTTGTTCACATCGACTTCATTTTCATCGGTTTACTGATCATGGTCCGAAAAACAAAGTTTATGTGTTATATGCTTTATGTTCGGCTGAGATGTAAGACTAAAGATGCTTTTAATCCACCTAAAGCGCTTGTATCCAATGTTAATTGACCTCGGTAACTGTGTGCCATTTCACTGACTATGTTTAGACCAAGACCTGAGCCAGGGGTTGTTTCATCCAATCTAACTCCTCTCTTGATTACTTGACTCAGTTTCTCTTTAGGGATGCCTGGCCCATCATCTTCAATAATGATGTGTATATTTTCCTTATCCTGAGAGGAGTGCACACGAATCATGCTGTTGGCCCACTTATAGCCATTTTCTAGCAAGTTACCTAGCATTTCATCGAGATCGGTCTGCTCTACTGCTACATTCAGCTCTGAATCAAGTTCATTAATTAAGGTAATGCTTCGGCTCGCATACACTTTATCAAACGCCATTGAGATAGCATCCACACGATCTGCTGGGTTCGACTTCACTGATAATATGTTCATCGATCCGGCCATACGGGCACGACCCAAATGGTAATCGATATGGTCTTGTATTTGATTGATTGGAGCTCGGAGACGGGATTGTGCCTCAGGTTCTAACGTCTGAACTTCATTTTTTAGAACAGAAAGTGGCGTTTTAAGTGCATGAGATAGGTTACCTGCATGATTGCGAGCTCTCTCTAGTAATTCTTGGTAATGGAACAGCAGAGCGTTGAGGTCGAAGATTAGAGGAGAAATCTCTTTTGGGTAGGTTTCTTCTAGACTCTTTTTATTACCAGACTTCAGCTCGGCTAATTCTTTTTGTAGCTTTGTAAGCGGACTCAATGACCAAGCAATTTGCAGTAAAATGACGGTAAGTACGCCCGCGAATAATAAACCCAAAATAAGCCAAAGTTGGCCGATTAACGTTTGAAGGGTATTTTTAATGGGCTCTTCGTCAATACCAATAATAATGTGAATAGGACCATCGTAATCAGGAAGATACAGTGCTTTTTCTAGCGTAATTAGTTTTTCGCCTCTTGCTCCATACGCATCTTTATCCAAACCTTTGTATTCGATTTTTTTGTCCCACAACGAACGAGAACGTTCGAGGCTTGCCTCTGTAGAGGCACTCCAATACAAACCACTGTAAGGTCGGTTAAATCGAGGGTCTGATAGCTGAGCTGCGAGTGAAAGATGCCCGGTGTTATCGACTTCTAACTGTGCTGCGACTTCATCCATAAAAATGCTGAGCTGTGAGCGAGTGTCATCAACCATATAGTTGTAGACCTGCGTCGGTATCGTCACACCAGCGGCGAGGATCATTGCCGTTAACCAAACGATCGCCGCTAAAACGAGGCGACTTTTGATACTCAGTCGTTTTATTGCGTTCAACGGTAGCCTGTTTCTATTCGGCATTTAATTGGTATCCCAACCCTCGGACAGTTTTGATGATCTTTGGGGCGATTTTTTTGCGAATTCGGCCGATAAAAACTTCGATTGTGTTGGAGTCACGATCAAAGTCTTGTTTGTAAATGTGCTCGACGAGTTCGGTTCGAGAAATCACTTTTTCCGGGTTATGCATAAAGTAAGCGACCACTTTATACTCTAGCGCCGTCAAGCTTACCGCTTGCCCTTGCCACATGACTTTAGAAGTGCGCGTATCCAAGCTCAAGTCGCCAATTTGCATCACAGGAGAGGCATTACCAGAGGCTCTTCGCAGCTGTGCACGAATACGAGCGATAAGCTCAACCATTTCAAATGGTTTAGTTAGGTAATCGTCTGCACCTGCGTTTAAGCCTTCAACTCGCTGCGTTAGGGTGTCGCGAGCGCTTAGAATCACGACAGGAGTATTAATGTTTTCATCTCTGATGCCTTTTAGGACGGTAAGACCATCCAGTTTTGGCAAGCCGAGGTCGAGAACAATGGCGTCCCATTCTTCCGAAGTCGCGCGATACAGAGCGTCTATGCCATCTTGGGACAATTCTGGTACCCAGCCGGTACTTTCTAATGTTTCGATGATTTGCTCGCCTAAACGAGGATCATCTTCAACAACAAGTATTTTCATATTGATGATTCTTATTATGTTTGGATTTTTATCGAAGTAAGTTACGCATCGTGTCTGGATTACGCATTAGACAAGTTTAGTTGTTTTGCGGCTTTAACGCTTTGTTAAAGCTGCGACCTTTGATCTCAAGCATTTCCAGCGTGGCGGCGTCGTACTCAACTTTCAGGACGCTATTGTTGTACAGAATTTTCAATTCATACACCCAAGCATCATCATCTTCTTCAAGCTCGACCTTGATGATGCGGCCGTATAAGTCGTTTTCTACTGCGGCGTAAAGTTCCGAAAATGGTCGTATATATCCTTGTTGAACCGCGCGGTAGACCTCATCTTGATCTTCATCGAATTCGATGCGTGTTCCTGGCTTTTCGACATCTTGCACGATGGCGTGGCCATTTTGTGATGTGTACTCGTTGTCATGCTTGGCAAAACTTGGTGCACACATGAATGTCGCAATAAGGCCGAAAAGTAACGCAGAATGTAGAGAAGTCGTTGCTTTATACATAGTCAAACCTTTTCTGGAGCGTTAGCCGCAGTATATCGGATATAGATGAACAGAGAGTGAATCAGCTAATTAAGTTTTGCCATGTGTTGTCGATGTTATTTCAACTCATCTTCAAAAATCTTATCCCGCAGCTTCCAAAAGCGACCAGATTTTCTAGCAATAACAAACTGAGGCAAACGGAAACGATGTTGATTAGCTACAACGCGTGTCGGTGAAGCCTCTTCAAAAGGGCGATGCTTGTCTGCTAAGTGGGGGCGTACGAACTGATCTTTAAACGTTTGTTTTTGTTTTTTGGTACTCAATGACCAAAACTCATGAACTAACGCATTGCCTTCGCCTTGGTATGGTTCACCAGAATACGTCACTTTTAGCTGAGATTTACCATCACTGGACTTAAATACAGATAGGTCCATTTCTGTGCATTCAAAGATTAATGCATCTTTGAGATTAAGGGCTTCTTTTAGCTTTTTATCTGGGTCAACGAGCGTCGCGTCACACTCATGACAAATTCGTGCAGCAATATCGTTGTCCGCACCACATTCACCACAGTATTTGGCACGAAAACGGTAGCCACAGTGTTCACGTTCGCCTGTGTCTTCATCTTCAAAGTAACCTTGGCAACGTCTGCCAAAGTGTTCAACCAAGAAACCGTTACTATCCAACTTACCCCAGAAGTTGTTATTGAATCCGCAAGCCGGGCAAGGAATCGTGATAATTTCACTGTCAGAGTCTGGTTTGGGATCACCGACTTCAGGTTGGTATAAATCGTAGCTGTTGCCTGCGTAATCAAGCACTAAACATTCTGATTTTCCGTCTGATAAGCGTAATCCTCGTCCTACTATCTGTTGGTACAGACTGACTGACTCTGTTGGTCGCAAAATCGCGATTAAATCGACATGCGGCGCATCAAAACCGGTTGTCAGTACCGAAACATTGACCAAGTATTTTATTTGGCGATTCTTGAACGCTTGGATGATCGCATCGCGCTCCGGCGTAGGTGTATCACCAATGACGATTTCAGTTGCGCCTTCTGGCAATAAACTGTGTATCTCCTGTGCGTGTCGAACAGTTGCAGCGAAGATCATGACACCTTGACGCTCTTTCGCATATTGCATGATTTGCTCAACAATTTGTGGAGTCGCACGTTTGGCTTTATCGATCACCATGTCCATTTCTGCTTCTTTGTAGCGTCCGGTGTTAGCGGGCTTCAGCTGAGAGAAGTCGTAAGACAAAACGGGCGCATCCATCATGCGGGCTGGAGTGAGGAAGTTTTCGTCGAGCAAGTAACGGATCGGCAGTTCGAAAATACAATCGCGGAAGAATCGAGGCTCTTCGGTTCGCACTTGACCTCGGGTGTGATACTGATAAATCCAGCCCATTCCTAAACGATAGGGCGTTGCAGTTAGTCCCAGCACCTTAATGCCAGGGTTCAGTTCTCGTAAGTGAGTAATAACTTTTTGGTAGCTGCTGTTTTTGTCATCTGGCACACGATGGCACTCATCAATAACGAGCAGAGAAAACTGGTTTTTGAACGAATCTAAGTTACGTACGACCGATTGAACCGAAGCAAACACGACTTGCTGGTCAGTTTCTTTTCGTCCCAATCCTGCTGAGAAGATGGAACCTTTTAAACCATAACCTTCATACTTTGCGTGGTTTTGCTCGACCAGTTCTTTTACGTGGGCGAGGACTAACACTCGTCCTTTCGCAAGGCGAGCAAGTTCTGCGATCACCAAGCTTTTTCCTGCACCGGTTGGCAGCACGATCACTGCTGGTGTCGAGTGTTTACGAAAGTAATGAATAACGGCTTTAACCGAGTCGGCTTGATAAGGACGAAGTGTGTACATGAAAATATGTGAAATTGCTCAACTATTCGAACGAGGAACGCTATAATACCTGACTTTTATACCCAAGTGACCTTTAAACCAAGATTTAGAGATCACTTGGGTATAATTCAATGAGGTATTCATGCGTTTAGATAAATATTTGTGTGACGCTCTGGGTGCAACACGCAAACAGGCAACAAAGATCATCAAAAGTGGAGACATCACCGTTGACGGTGAGGTTCAAAAAAGTGGTGCATTTAAAGTACCTGAAGGTGCGGAAGTGATGTGGGAAGACCGTGTTATTGGTGCTCCTGGTCCTCGTTACATTATGTTGTATAAGCCTGCTGACTTTGTTTGCTCACATGAAGATGGCTACAACCAAACTGCATTCGCATTGCTTGATGAGCCTAAAATTGAAAACCTTCACTTTGCGGGCCGATTAGATGTCGACACAACTGGTTTAGTGTTGATTACGGATGATGGTAAGTGGTCTCACCGTATTACCTCACCTAAGCATAAGTGTGAGAAAACGTACCGTGTTTGGCTCGTCGATGCTATTCAGCCAGATTACGCGGAAAAGCTCGAACAAGGCATCATTTTGCGCAATGAATCAGAAGCAACATTGCCCGCTCGTTTGGAAATCGTGAACGAGGCCGAGAATGAAGTATTGTTAACTATCGTGGAAGGTAAGTATCACCAAGTGAAACGTATGTTCGCGGCGTTAGGAAATAAAGTTGAGTACTTACATCGTGAGCGTATTGGTTCTATCGAACTTGATGAGGCACTAGAACCAGGTGATTATCGCTACCTCACGCAAGAAGAAATTGATTCTATTTGGAACTAATTGTCAGCATGGGAAATTCTTTAGTTCCTAATAGGAACTAGTCTTTTGGTAGGAATTGGCTCAAAATAAATTTTCCTACCAAAATTAGTGCCTAGACAATTCCGGTGTGCTTACTCATCTCAGTGATATGCCTTTGCATTTAGCTGATGCATGCATACTCTTATTGCAAAGCCTTCGGCTACGGTGAATGGAATGATGGTGTCAACGCCATCATTTTTACTGCATTGTGTTTGTTTCCCATAAACACATTTCGCTTTCACATGCTTTTCTATGTCGAGTTCGTCAAGGTCACACCTTGGTACATATTTGCCCTTATGATTCTCGAACGTTAGATAGAACAGGTTTTTGGCTTCTACATTCAGCGATATTCGAACTGTCCGTTATTTTCACTTTGTTCTGCAAGTATTGACGGTAGGGCTCCAACAAGAGGTAAAAGA
The DNA here is from genome assembly GCF_033340375.1 of Vibrio sp. 1167. NCBI lineage: Bacteria > Pseudomonadati > Pseudomonadota > Gammaproteobacteria > Vibrionales > Vibrionaceae > Vibrio > Vibrio sp. 1167. The sequence continues at coordinate 297,262 of NZ_JAWOWK010000002.1, forward strand.
ATGACAGAAAAAGCTCAAAGTGCTCCGCAATCCCAAATCAGTTTTCTATTGTTTCTGGTACTAGGAGCGATTGGTGCTTTGACGCCTTTGGCGATCGATATGTATTTGCCTGCGATGCCGACAATTGCGAAAGATTTGGGGGTCGCGCCTGGCGCGGTTCAGATTACGTTGACGGCTTATACCGCGGGTTTTGCGATCGGCCAGTTAATTCACGGGCCGCTTGCCGATAGCTTTGGTCGCAGACCTGTGTTGATTTTAGGCGTACTTTTCTTCGGCTTGGCTGCTGTTGTGAGTGCGACAACAAATGGCATTGATGCGCTGACCTATGTACGTACGGCACAAGGTTTTGCTGGCGCGGCAGCGGCGGTCATTATCCAAGCTGTCGTGCGTGACATGTTTGACCGTGAAGACTTTGCACGCGCAATGTCCTTCGTTACTCTGGTCATTACTATTGCGCCGTTGGTGGCACCGATGATCGGTGGCCATCTCGCGATTTGGTTTGGTTGGCGTTCCATTTTTTGGGTATTAGCTATTTTCGCTGTAGTCGTGATTTTTCTCGTACTTTGGAAAATCCCTGAAACGTTACAGCCTGAAAATCGTCAGCCTCTTCGTTTCCGCACGACGCTGAGAAACTACGCCAGATTATGCTCCAATCCTGAAGCGATCGGTTTGATGCTCTCAGGTGCGTTTTCATTTTCCGGAATGTTTGCATTTTTGACGGCGGGTTCGTTTGTTTATATTGATTTATATGGTGTTCGACCAGACCACTTTGGTTACCTATTTGGTTTGAACATTGTGGCGATGATCATCATGACCAGTATTAATGGTCGCTTGGTGAAGAAAGTTGGTTCCCATGCCATGCTTCGTTTTGGGTTGTTCGTGCAACTTTTGGCGGGGATTGGTTTATTCGTAAGTTGGTTAATGGACTTCGGATTATGGGGCATTGTGCCTTTTGTTGTGCTGTTTATCGGTACATTGTCGACGATAGGTAGTAACGCGATGGCGCTGCTTTTAAGTGGTTACCCATCAATGGCGGGTACGGCGTCGTCTCTAGCGGGGACATTAAGATTCGGTATCGGTTCATTGGTTGGTGCGCTGGTGGCATCACTGCCCGGGAATGTTGCTTGGCCGATGATCATCGTGATGTTTGCTTGTTCTGTGCTTTCAGCACTGTTTTATTGGACTTTAGGAAGAAAGGCGTAATGTCGAATTACACCAAAGAAATTCAAAACTTGGTTAACTCAGCACTTGAAGAGTTAGATCAAGAGCATCGCTCAGGTAAGTTAGCCAATGCACCTGTTGCGAATAACCATTATTTAGTGCGTTGGGTAACAAAGGCGCTAAAATCACAACGTTTCGGACGTACGGTAGGCGATGACTTAACGCGTTGGCAAAAAGCAGGTCGCTCAAAGGGGAACGATGCTGGTTTGTTGTTTATCTTTAAACGTATTTCTGCTTTTTATGCGCAATTCTTCCCTGAAGGTGAAGACTCCAAAGTGTTCAAAGATTCAGATATTGAGTCTTTTCTTGATTTGATGGAGCAAGCAGGCTGGGAAGTCTCGACGTCTGAGCAACTGATTGGGTGCGGCAAAGTACAAATCTTCACTGAAGGTCAAAACTCTTTAGCGTTATGTGCAGACCAATGCGAAAGCTGTTTTGATGGCGAGTTGCTCGTCAAGCCAATGAGTTGGTTTGTGCGTGGCAATCATGCTGAGTTTGTTGAGAAAGCAGCGCAAGCGGGCTTTATGGTTCATAAGGTAACAGACTACAAATCGATGGTGAAATACCATGGCGAGTACCTTATTTTTCCAGCAAACGAAGGCAACCAGTTAGCCGAAATTCCACTCTCGTTCAAAGCTGACTAAAGTGACATTTTGAGTGTTTAGAAGCCCCTGTTATTGGGGCTTTTTGTTTTCTAAACGGTTTGCTTCTTTCGCGATGGCTTTGACCATGCCTTTAAATATGAAGAGATGGGCTGGCATCATTGCAAACCAATAAAGCAGCCCAAGAAACCCTTGCGGGTGCCACCAGGCGGTAATATCCAGCTCTCGTTCGTCACCGAGATCTTTGATGGTAATTTCTAAACGCCCAAGGCCTGGGCCTTTCATACCAAAAAACAGTGAAAGAAACTGATTATTATCGCAGCGAATCACTTTCCAAGAGTCAATAAAATCACCGACTTTGAGATCTGGTCCAGGAGGAGAAACGCGAATCGGTTTTCCGCCACCAAAAAAGATATCGAGCCATTCACGTGTACGCCACAAGATGTTGGCAAAGTAATAACCTTTTTCGCGACTCCCGATCTTTTGCGCCACTTTCCATAATGCCGCAGCGGAGGCTTGAGTTTTAATGCTCGCTCCAGCTTGTTTTGGGTAATAGCCATATCCTGGTTGCCATCGACGAAGCGCTGCGGGTTCAAACCCCCAGACATTACTGCGTACAAATGTGCCTTCATCTTGAATGGTATCAGTTACCGCTTGCTCGTAGCTGATCAGCGTTTGAGGAAATCGTTCTTCAATCGCTTTGGAGTTTGCAATGTAGTCGTGCTCTAAGCCCGCAAGTAATGCTTTACCGATACTAGTTGGCACTGAGGTAACTAAACCTAGCCAGTACGATGCCATTTTCGGAGTAAGTAGCGGGGTCGACCACAGTCGATACGGCTTGTTCGTGATTCGGCAAATGACTTTGAACTGTTCGCGGTAGCTAAGTGTATCTGGCCCACCAACTTCATAAATTTGACTTTCTTCTGGAGAGGGGGCTTCTGCTAACTTCAACAAATAGTGGTTGAGATTGGGCAAGGCAATAGGGTTCGCTTTTGAGTCGACCCATTTAGGAGCGATCAAAATAGGTAAGTTGTAGACAAAGTCACGCATGATTTCGAAAGCAGCAGAGCCGGGGCCGATGATAACGCCTGCACGCAATTCAGTTACTGGAATACCAGACTGTCGAATTATTTTTCCCGTGGCTTTACGAGCGGCTAAATGGCGAGAGTTTCCGGTTTGAGGTTGAATGGCACTCAAATAGATAACATGCTCGACGGAGCTTTGTTCCAACGCATATTTGAAGTTCAAAGCAAGGTTTAGTTCGTACTCAACAAAGTCATCACCTTGAGCCATCCCGTGCACGAGAAAAAATACTAAATCAAAATCGCTCACTACAGCCTTCGTGGTCTCTGCGTCAGCCAAGTCGAGATACCTTAACGTTAAATTAGGGTGAGGCTGAGTTCTTGACTCTAAATAATCAATATGTCGCGCCGCTGCTGTGACGGCGTAACCTTTGTCTAAAAGTAACGGAAGAAGTTGAGAGCCAATATAACCCGAGGCGCCTAGTACCAACACCTTTTTCATTATCTGTCCTTTTATCGTTGGTGGAATAAACACCACAGAGTATAATCATGAGACACTTTCCTCATTCTATCAATAAGTTGTCGTTGGAGCGCTTGTGACTTTTCTTTCTCAACTCTCAATACACGCAGATAAAGCATTCTTACGTCGTTTATTTGCAATCGCGTTACCAATTACACTGCAAAGCATGATGTTTTCTAGCCGAAGCCTCGTCGATGTTCTTATGCTTGGTCAACTTGGTGAAGCAGAAATTGCCGCTGTTGGAGTTGCTGCGCGCGCGACTTTCGTCACCACCATCATGTTAGTTGGGGTGACAACGGGCGGTGCGTTGTTAACCGCTCAATATTGGGGGGCTGGCGATAAAGTTGGGGTGCGTCGCAGTACCGCTTTAACATGGATGATCGCAATGATGTTTGCTGCGATTGCTGTTGCTTTGTTTGTTGTTTTTCCACAGCCCATCATGAGTTTGACTACCGATTCACAAGAAGTGATTGAATTAGGGGCCAGCTATCTCATTATTTCGTCGGTTAGCATGTTTGCTGTTGCATGTGTGGCCAGTATGTCGGTGGGCCTAAGGGCGATGCACCAACCAGGCCTAAGCACTTTTTTTAGTGGTATAGGCATTTTATCTAATGTGTTTCTTAACTGGGTGTTAATTTTTGGTCAATTAGGCTTTCCTGCTCTGGGTATTACGGGAGCAGCGATCGCAACGGTAATCAGTGGCGCGATCGAAGTAGGTTGCCTGTTTGGTTATCTATGGTTGAAAAAACACATAATCGCATTTGGTTGGGATGATATACGCGCAGGATTGGTCTTAGATAAAATTACGCGTTTCTTGAGCCTCTCTTTGCCAACCACATTTAACTTCTTGGCGTGGGCTGGTGGGCTGTTTGCTTATCACGCCATCATGGGGCAAGCAGGCGTACAAGGTTTGGCGGCACTTTCCGTAATGACACCTGTTGAGTCGATCGCATTGGCGATGATGATTGGCTTATCGAATGCGGCTGCAGTTCTAGTAGGGAACCAGCTCGGCGCTCGTAATTTTGAACCCGTTTATTATCAAGCATGGGCTACGGTCATTTTGAATGTGCTTATCGCATTTGTGGTCGCCGTCTTGTTGATAGTGTCAAATCAATGGATCCTTAATGCGTTTAGTGCGCTGACGACAGACACTCGCGAGCTAGCTGAACAGTTTATGGTGATTCTAGCGTTGGGTGTCGTGCTACGCTCGGTGCCGATGATGGCGATTGTTGGTGTATTACGTGCGGGCGGTGATGTTAAGTTTTGTTTGTATCAAGACATCTTGGCGCAGTGGGTGATCGGGATTCCACTCGCAGCATTTGCAGCGATTTATCTCAATTGGGACCCACAATGGGTTTACTTACTCTTTTTGACGGAAGAAGTTGTGAAGTGGGCGATTTGCTTGCCAAGAATGGTTAGCCGAAAATGGATGAAAAACCTGATTGGCCAGTAAGGAGGAACAGAGTTTATTTTGGCTGCAAAAATCTGCTCAAAACGTCAACAAAATTAGCAACAGAAAGTGAATCGAGTTGCATTTGTACTTCCATAGTGTGATCAAGCATTCAAAATACTTTCTACTAACAGGATTTTAGTGTAGATTCTGATCCCAATTTTTAAACACCATCCGAGCGGCATAATCAATGTTAAAACTGTCAGACCTATGTAAAGGCTATGTAGACGGGGGAGAGTTTCACCCTGTATTACAAGGGGCAGAATTAACATTGCAGCAAGGTGACCAAGTCGCTCTGATGGGAGAAAGTGGTTCGGGTAAAAGTACTCTGCTGAATTTAATCGCCGGATTAGATACTGCCGACTCTGGTGAAGTGCAGTTTCCAAATTTTGCTATGCATGAAGCACCGGAGCATTTAAGAACCCTTTATCGCCGCAACAATATTGGTAATATCTTCCAACAATTCAACCTGCTTCCTACACTTAATATTGCCGACAATATTCGTTTTTGTCGTCAGTTAAAAGGTCTGCCGGAAGATAAAGAGTTGTGGCGTCAAATTCTTTCTGCTTTGGACTTAATGCCATTGCTAGGACGTTATCCGGAAGAGGCGTCTGGTGGTCAGCAACAACGTGCGGCGATTGCTCGCGCCCTTTATATGGAACCCAAAATCCTGCTTGCTGATGAGCCAACTGGTAGCCTAGACGAGCGAAACGCAGAAGCAGTAATGCGCTTATTAACGAGTCTCGCTCGCCAATTGGAGTGTACTTTGCTGTTAGTGACGCACAGTGAAAAAGTGGCCGCCCATATGGAAGGAAAGATTCGACTTCAAGGAGGGCAGCTACATGTTATGGCCCGTAGTTAAGGCACTACTCGGTCATTACCGTCGTTACCCTCTACAAATTATTCTTGTCTGGCTGGGATTAACTTTAGGCGTGTCCCTCCTTGTTGGTGTTACTTCTATCAACCAGCATGCAAAACAAAGTTATGCAACTGGGGAAAAACTTTTCTCTAATCCTTTGCCATACCGAATCCGAACGAAGCACTCTGCCAATAAAATTCCTCAAGGTTTCTATATTCAGTTACGTCGAGCTGGGTTTAACCAATGTGCACCGTTTGATGTGCTTCATCTAGATGCCAAGACCGATATGAGTCTGATGTTGGTGGGGATAGATCCTGTCGCGATGATCCCACTACAACAAGGAAAATCGCTAGGTGAGATGCCTGTTTTATCACTAATGAAGCCTCCTTATCCTATTCTTGTTAGTCAAGATTTGGCCGCTTACATGAGTTGGCAGGATGGGGACTTCATTGAGATGAATGACGGAAGCCGTCTTGGGCCTATTCAAGTAGATAAGGACAAGATGCTTTCGGGTACTCGGCTGGTTACTGATATATCGTTGTTGCGTATGCTCAAGCGGAGCTCAGGTTTGTCTGCGATTTCTTGTGGTGAAATGCCAGGGGAAAAGCTAATAGCACTGAAAAACATGCTGCCAAACGGAATGACGCTCGTTAGGAATACGCGTACAGAGCTTGAGTCGCTAACTAACGCATTCCATATGAATCTCACCGCGATGGGAATGCTGTCGTTTTTGGTCGGGTTGTTTATTTTTTATCAAGCGATGTCTCTGTCTTTCATCCAGCGACAACGTTTGGTAGGTATTTTGAGACAGACTGGTGTTAACGGAACACAGTTAGCGCAAGCTTTATTACTAGAGTTGTCTTTGCTCGTCTTTATTGCGTGGGCGTGTGGTAACTTTTTTGGCTTGATCTTAGCAAATGAACTTATCCCAGCAGTGTCTTCGAGCCTGAGTGATTTGTATGATGCCAACGTAGGCTTAACCATAGGATGGTCATGGCAATCTAGCTTATACAGTCTAATCATGGCAGCGATGGGTGCGTTGATATCGTGTCTGTGGCCATTAATCCGTTTGTTGAAGTCACAACCAATCCGCCTTTCTTCTCGACTGTCGCTAATGCGATTTGCTGGAAGAGAGTTCTCTTGGCAGGCGCTTGCGGCGTGTGCGTTTTGTGTCGCTGCAATAGCGGTATATCAGGCCCCGAAAATACAAGAAACCGGCTTTGCTATTATTGCTCTGATGTTGGTTAGTGTGGCGTTGTTTATGCCATTTATTATGTGGCATATGTTCCAAAGTTTTTCTTATACCATGCGATGGGTTCGTGTCCGTTGGTTTTTTGCTGATGCAGCAGCGAGCATGAGCTATCGCGGTGTGGCTACGATGGCGTTTATGTTAGCGCTGGCGGCAAACATTGGTGTAGAAACGATGGTCGGAAGCTTTCGAGATACAACCGATAAGTGGCTAAATCAGCGATTAGCGGCTGATGTGTACATCTATCCGACCAACAATTCAGCCGCTAGGATGAGCGCATGGCTCCAGAATCAGCCAGAGGTGAACTCGGTTTGGTGGCGCTGGGAAAAAGATATGCCGACCGAGCATGGTGCTCTGCAAGTTGTGAGTACGGGCTCTTCTGAAGGTGAGTTAGACTCACTTACCGTCAAGTTAGGTGTCCCAAATTACTGGTATCAACTGCACGCTACCAAGAGCTTAATGGTCAGTGAGTCGATGGCCTTGAAGCTGGATATCCGCCCTGGCGATTTCATTAACTTGCAAGAACCGCTTGGCGGTGATTGGCAAGTCGTAGGCGTTTACTACGATTATGGAAACCCATATAACCAGGTGATGATGTCGCACCGGAATTGGCTGTATGCATTTGCAGGTACGGGTAATGTTGGTCTTGGCGTAGTATTAAAAGATAACGTCAATGGAGAAGGGCTGAAAAATCGCTTAGAGAATGTATTCCGTCTTCCGCAAGATCGTGTGTTTGATAACGGTAATATTTATAGCCAAGCAATGAGAGTGTTTGATCATACCTTTGCTATAGCAGGAACCTTGGGCAATATCACGCTGATTATTGCCGTGTTTGGTTTATTCTTTGCGACGTTGGCAGGAGAACTTTCACGGCAGCGGCATTTTTCCTTATTAAGGTGCATGGGTGTGTCCGGAAAAGAACTTGTCGTATTAGGTGGTTTGCAGCTATTCGTCTTCGGAGCCATTTCTGCGATTATTGCAGTGCCGCTCGGCTTGGCGCTCGCACATTTGATCGTTGATATTATCATTAAGCAATCATTTGGCTGGTCTCTAGAGCTTCAAACGATTCCATGGGAGTATGCTCAAACCATTGCTTGGGCGATGCTTGCCATCATGGTTGCTGGCGCATTGCCAGTTATTAGAATGATCAAAAGTACACCGATGAAGTCATTAAGGGACGCGTTGTAATGAAAAAAATGGGCTCTAAAAAACGCTTGTTGGTTTCAACGCTCATTGTTGTTACGTTCGCTTTTCTGACTGGGGCTGCTTTTTACTCAACTTTTTGGTTAGAGGCGACAGCAACACGAGAAAGCGAACTTGATTCTATCTTAACGCGTGAAAATCAAACGATTTTCGAGCCTGTACTACCTAACGAGCATGTCTCTTTACCCTCAGACTTTCGCTTTCATCCCGAGTATCAGCATGAATGGTGGCACTACTTTGCGAATTTAAAAGATGAGCAAGGCAAGATCTACAATGTTCAATGGAGCTATTTCAGGGTTGCGACGGACGAGCGAGAAACCAGCGGTTGGCAGAACCCTCAATTGTACATTTCACATGTTGTCGTCAGTCATGGCTCGCATGTATGGAAAGAGCAACGGGTAGCTAGAGGTGGGATAGGCCAAGCTGGTATGATCAATCGTCCTTTCAGGTTATGGATTGATAATTGGACTTGGCGATCACTCGGTGCGACGCCTTTCCCGGGCAACTTGAATGTGAATACTGATACGTTTGGACTTGAGCTCAATACCATGACAAGCGGCCCCTTTGTGGTGAATGGAGACAAAGGCTTCCAAGTTAAACATGCGTTGCAATCTGTTGCTTCTTTCAGCTTCAGTGCTCCATTTTTAAAAGTAAAAGGCAGCTTAAGCTTAAATGGTAAGCGATTCTCAGTGACGGGTTCTGCTTGGGCGCAAAAAGAGTGGGGCAGCGGCTTAATTGGTGAGGGGCAACAAGGCTGGGATTGGTTTGTTTTCAATTTAGATGATGGTCGAGCATTAACTGTTAGCCGTTATCGTCACCATGGGCAAACACCGCACGTGTTTGGCACGTTGTCGACACGCTCAGGTAAAGTCATCAACCTCTCAGACGATGATATCAGTATCAAGCCAATGCAAGTGACCAGTTTATCCAATGGAAGAAGGTTACCTTTGCAATGGATTATCAATATTCCGAAGCATCAAATTAATTTGACTACCCGCATTATCAAGTCAGATATGTGGCTACCCTTTGTAATACCTTACTGGGAAGGGCCTACTTTAGCCTCCGGCTCCAATGAGGCTTGGGGCTTTATGCAGCTGACAGGCTATTGAGTTGTGAAGAAAACCACCCCCTACGGGTGGTTTTTTAGTGCGCGAAGCTTCCTAGCTTTTTCTCAAAAGTACGGGGTTATCATGATGGTACAAGCCGTGTTATGCTGATTTTCTCATCATCTTGATAAATATTTGGTGCGACAAAAACAAATACGATCTCCGATCAAAATTGAGTGTCATGTTGGAAAATACGATGTATAGTAAACTTAACATCGAAAAAACCGAAGTTTATACTCTGAAGAAGCGATTATTCTAAAGTTTTCGACAGCTATACACTCTTATCACTCTTTGTTAATCGTTTATTAAGATAATAAATATAAGGACGAAACCATGAACGATGTCATTCGTGACTTTTTCAAAATGGAATCAGCAGGTGGTATTCTTCTCGTAATTGCAGCGGCAATTGCGATGACCATTGCTAACTCACCGCTGGGCGAAACTTATCAATCTGTACTGCATACTTATGTATTCGGTATGTCAGTTTCTCACTGGATTAATGACGGCCTAATGGCTGTTTTCTTCTTACTTATTGGCCTTGAAGTGAAGCGAGAGCTACTTGAAGGAGCGCTAAAATCAAAAGAAACCGCAATTTTCCCTGCGATTGCAGCGGTTGGTGGTATGTTAGCCCCTGCTCTTATTTACGTTGCGTTTAATGCTAACGACCCAGAGGCGGTTTCTGGCTGGGCCATTCCAGCTGCGACGGATATTGCATTTGCTCTAGGTATCATGGCGCTACTAGGTAAGCGCGTACCAGTAAGCCTTAAAGTATTTTTGTTAGCTCTCGCTATCATCGACGATTTAGGCGTGGTTGTTATTATTGCACTGTTTTACACAGGTGATCTTTCTAGCATGGCGCTGCTTGTTGGCTTCATCATGACTGGTGTCCTGTTCATGTTGAATGCGAAGGAAGTAACGAAACTGACGCCATACATGATAGTCGGCGCGATCTTATGGTTTGCGGTACTTAAATCTGGTGTTCACGCAACACTTGCAGGCGTAGTGATCGGCTTTGCTATTCCTCTTAAGGGTAAACAGGGCGAACATTCCCCACTTAAGCACATGGAGCACGCACTTCATCCATACGTGGCATTTGGTATCTTACCTCTATTCGCATTTGCAAATGCGGGGATTTCGCTAGAAGGCGTATCGATGTCAGGCCTAACTTCAATGCTGCCATTAGGTATTGCTTTGGGGCTACTGGTTGGTAAGCCTCTAGGTATCTTCACCTTTAGTTGGGCAGCTGTGAAAATGGGTGTAGCTAAGCTACCGGAAGGCATTAACTTCAAACATATCTTTGCGGTATCTGTGTTGTGCGGTATCGGTTTTACAATGTCTATATTCATTTCCTCTTTAGCGTTTGGAAATGTAAGCCCTGAGTTTGATACCTATGCTCGACTAGGCATCTTAATGGGCTCGACGACAGCCGCGTTACTTGGCTACGCGTTACTGCACTTTTCTTTGCCTAAGAAAGCGCAAGCGTAAGATACACACACTGTTTAATAAAGCCTCCCATTCGGGAGGCTTTTTTATATCTGCAGATCGGCACATCAACCACTTCAGGGTGATTACTTTTGTGACCAACTAAGGTCTAGCTTATGGAGTTAGGGCAAATCATCGAAAGAGGCGCTTGGTAAATCTATAGGCGAAAAAAAGCCCAGCCGAAAATTTGACTGGGCGGATACAAACATAGGAGTTAATAAGAAAAAAGCAGCAACGTAACAATTAGATGGAAACAAGTTTGACGGCCAGTGAAACTTCAAATGCCCTAACTGTTACGTATATTCAGACCGAGCCTTTTCCAAACAGTTCCATTTTTTTTCAAAAAATTTCTACTTAATGCTTTCTAGCTTCTTACACACCCGAAAGTAATAGAAAAATCGAGATGGATTAACAACTTGGCGAAGTTACTAACTTCTGTGTTTCTCATTTTATCTCCCCTAGAACCGAAGATGTATTTCATACTCTCGTCGCTCACTCCGAGCCGCCAAGGCTATTGTTAGCGTTTCAATTGCGATGGACTGAGAAATTTGATCGTTTTCTTCTGACAAGCTTCACTGGAGTATTCGATTGAATTTCAAAAGATTAGATCACACCTTTTACTGTCTGGTCAGACCAATTGGTTAAAGTGTGATGTTAATCATTTGTTAATCTTAAGTTTCGGGAGTATATTTTCAAACAGTTGTTTAATACGAGTGATTAAAATGGCCCCGAGAACATCAACAAAAGAAAAAATACTCGATGTCGCAGAAGGACTCTTTGCTGAACATGGCTTTAATGATACTTCGCTAAGAACGATAACAGGTAAAGCTAACGTTAACTTAGCATCGGTAAACTATCACTTTGGCGATAAAAAAACGCTGGTTAGAGCGGTTTTAGATAGGTATTTAGAAGCACTTATGCCGAGCATTAAGACGTCATTAATTGAGTTAAACACGCGCGATAGCTACAACATGGACGATGTCTTTGAGTCATTGCGATTACCTTTACGTACATTAAATGATGTACGCCCAAATGGTACTGCGCTATTTATGTTGTTAATTGGCCGCGGTTATACAGACGTTCAAGGTCATCTACGCTGGTTCATTACCACCAGATACGAAGAGGTACTGAACCTTTTCACTTTCTCGATAATGAAGGCGAACCCGGAACTATGTGAAGAACAGTTGTTTTGGCGATTGCACTTCACGTTAGGAACCTGTGTATTTACGATGGCTTCAAGCCAGGCTCTTTCGGAGCTGGCAGAAAGTAAGTTTGAAAAGGAAGTCGATGTGAAATCTGTCGTCGATTTACTGATTCCATATTTGTCAGCAGGAATGTCAGCAAAGCAGTTGGCATAAGACAAATAAGAAAGTTAAACCAATAATAAGATTATACCCCGAGCGGTTACGTGAACAAAAGGATCTGAACTATGAGCTCTCTACGAAGAAAATGGATTAGTGACCCGGCTTTTAAAGTGTTCAAAAAAGTATTGCCACCTCTGTCTAGCACCGAGAAAGAGGCGATGGAAGCGGGTAGTGTATGGTGGGATGCCGAACTATTCTCAGGCAAGCCAAACTTCACAACATTGCATCATTATCCAACGCCTACACTGACGGCAGAAGAGCAGTCATTTATGGATAATGAGCTTGAAACCCTGCTAGAAATGCTTGATGACCAGAAGATTGTCAAAGAAGACAGGGATTTACCGCCTGAAGTATGGGAGTACCTACGTAAAGAGCGATTTTTCTCTTTGATCATCTCGAAAGCATATGGTGGTCGTGAATTTTCCGCTTTGGCGAACTCAACCATTGTTTCTCGTATTGCGACTCGAAGTATCAGTACCGCGGTATCGGTAATGGTACCGAACTCTCTTGGCCCTGGTGAGCTGCTATCGCACTATGGTACGCAAGAGCAAAAAGATTACTGGTTGCCTCGTTTAGCTGATGGTACAGACATCCCTTGTTTCGCCCTAACTGGCCCTGAAGCGGGTTCTGATGCAGGTGGCATACCTGATCAAGGCGTGGTTTGTTACGGCACCCATGAAGGCAAAGAAGTGCTTGGCGTGCGAGTTAGTTGGAATAAACGCTACATCACGCTTGCGCCAGTTGCGACAGTGCTCGGGTTAGCATTTAAACTGCAGGATCCTGAAGGGCTACTTGGTGACAAGAAAGAGGTTGGCATTACATGTGCGTTGATTCCCGCTGACCATGAAGGTGTCGAGATAGGCGAGCGCCATGATCCTCTGGGGTCTGCGTTCATGAATGGCCCAACTCGTGGTGAAGATGTCTTCATCCCTATGGACTGGTTGATCGGTGGCGCTGATTACGCAGGTAAAGGTTGGCGTATGCTGGTTGAGTGTCTTTCTGCTGGTCGTGGTATCTCTCTTCCAGCGCTTGGCACAGCGATTGGTCACCTTACTACACGTACAACAGGTGCTTATGCTTACGTGCGTAAACAGTTTGGAATGTCGATCGGTAAGTTTGAAGGTGTTGCAGAAGCAATGGGGCGCATTGGTGGTCTTACTTACCTACTAGAAGCGACGCGTACGCTAACGACGACTTCTCTCGATATGAAAGAAAAACCTGGGATTGTAACCGCGATTGCCAAGTACCACATGACAGAAATCGCGCGTACCATTCTAAATGATTCGTTTGATATCCATGCGGGTCGTGCGATTCAAGATGGCCCAATGAACTATCTTGCTAAACATTACCTTGGTATCCCGGTTGCTATCACCGTTGAAGGCGCGAATATCCTGACTCGTAACCTGATGATTTTTGGTCAAGGTGCGACTCGATGTCACCCATATGTTCTAAAAGAAATGGAATCCGCGGCGAATCCAGATTCTGAACAAGGTGCGAAAGAATTTGACAACTTACTCTTTAAACACATCAAGCACGCGCTCGGTAATACATTCGGTGCATTTGGTGCAGCACTAACTGGTTCTCGATTTGTTAACGCGCACATGAGTGGCCCAACGCAGCAATACTACAAAGACATTACTCGTCTCAGTCGTGCACTTGCAGTAAGTGCAGACTTTGCGATGTTAACCTTAGGTGGAGACTTGAAGCGTAAAGAAATGATCTCCGCACGTTTGGGTGATGGATTAAGCTATCTATACATGGCATCTGCTGCCTTGAAAAAGTATGAAGATGAAGGCCGTCAACAAGGCGATCTAGACTTCGTTCATTACGCTGTTCAACACTGTTTGTATAACGCTTCTAAGTCATTAAATGAGGCTTACACCAACTTCCCTGTGAAATACGTTGGCGGTGTGCTTAAGGGGCTATTGTTCCCGCTTGGTAATCATTTCAATAAGCCAAGTGATGAGCTGTGTGTGAATTTGGCTGAAGCGATGATGACACCAGGCGCGCAACGTGATCGCCTCACGCATCTGTGCTACATCGGAAAATCAGAGGATGACAGCGTAGGCTTAATGGAGAATGCATTCCTTGCAATGTACGACATTAAACCTTTGGAGCGTAAACTTATGAAGGCTGCGAAGGATGGTAAAGTGGCTCGTAAAGGTCTGCTACATGATCGTTTGCAGCAAGCATTTGAAGCAGGCGTGTTAACTGAACAAGAAATTGATCAAATCATGGCTGCAGATAAATTACGCTACAAGGCGATTCAAGTTGACCACTTTAGTCATGACTTTTCTGAAGTGCGAACTCATAGCCCAAAAAAGTCGCAGTTGAATCCGGCGGCATAATAGACAACTAATGTTAAGAAAAGCACCTCAATGAGGTGCTTTTTTGTATTCTTGGGGAGTGGATGGTGGGATAGTGCTCCAACCACTTGCCTTTTAAGAGCATTTTTACAGAAATTAGATGCGAAATCCCAACGAAACTTTTATCCTAACAAGGTTTTTTAAAGGAAGTTGAATATGATCATCAAACCTAGAATTCGTGGATTTATCTGTACTACAACGCACCCTGTTGGTTGTGAAGCTAACGTAAAAGAACAAATTGCGTACACCAAAGCGCAAGGTCCAATCAAAAACGCACCTAAGCGTGTTCTTGTTGTTGGTGCATCAAGTGGCTACGGTCTATCTTCTCGTATCGCTGCGGCATTTGGTGGCGGTGCATCAACTATCGGTGTTTTCTTCGAAAAAGAAGGTACTGAGAAGAAACCAGGTACAGCAGGTTTTTACAATGCAGCTGCTTTTGAAAAGCTAGCGCGTGAAGAAGGTCTGTACGCAAAAAGCTTAAACGGCGACGCTTTCTCAAATGAAGCGAAACAGAAAACTATCGAGCTGATCAAAGAAGACTTAGGTCAAATCGATATGGTGGTTTACTCACTGGCATCTCCAGTACGTAAAATGCCAGAAACTGGTGAATTAGTTCGTTCATCTCTTAAACCTATCGGTGAAACTTACACATCAACGGCTGTTGATACCAACAAAGATGTGATCATCGAAGCTAGCGTTGAGCCTGCAACAGAAGAAGAAATCAAAGACACTGTCACTGTAATGGGCGGTGAAGATTGGGAACTTTGGATCAATGCCTTGTCTGATGCTGGTGTTCTTGCTGAAGGTTGTAAGACCGTCGCGTACAGCTACATTGGTACTGAGCTAACTTGGCCAATTTATTGGGATGGTGCACTAGGTAAAGCAAAAATGGACCTAGACCGTGCAGCGAAAGCGCTAAACGACAAGTTAGCAGCAACAGGCGGCAGTGCCAATGTTGCGGTACTTAAATCTGTTGTAACTCAGGCGAGTTCTGCAATTCCTGTTATGCCACTGTACATCGCAATGGTATTCAAGAAAATGCGCGAAGAAGGTGTACACGAAGGCTGTATGGAACAAATTTACCGTATGTTCAGCCAACGTTTATACAAAGAAGACGGTAGCGCGGCAGAAGTTGATGAGATGAACCGCCTACGTCTGGATGACTGGGAACTTCGTGACGACATTCAGCAGCACTGTCGTGAGCTATGGCCTCAAATTACGACTGAGAATCTAAAAGAGCTGACTGACTACGTTGAGTACAAAGAAGAGTTCTTGAAACTATTTGGTTTCGGCGTTGAAGGCGTAGATTACGAAGCGGATGTGAATCCAGCAGTTGAAGCAGACTTCATTCAAATCTAATCACAGACTAGATAACCAATAAACAAAAGGCGCTCATTGAGCGCCTTTCTGTATTTCATAGTCAAAGTGAGTATTAACTTAGTATTATCAGAATCGTACCAGCTAGCGTCATTAAAATATTCGCAATCGCATAGGTACCCGCATAACCAAGGGCAGGGATGGTGGACTTAGCGTAGTCGTTAACGACATCCATAGCTGGAGCGCAAGTACGGGCGCCAATAATGGCACCGAAGAGCAGGGCACGGTTCATCTTGAGTACGTGTGCGCCAACTAAGTAAGCCAGAACTACAGGCACGACACTGACAATAAATGCCAAACCAATGACTTTTGGACCTACTTGCGTTAGGTGCTCGAACATCTTTCCACCTGCACTTAGACCAATTCCCACCATAAAGAACATTAACCCTAGATCTTTGACCATATTCAGCGCCCCTTGTGGGACATAACCGAAAGTAGGGTGATTTGCTCGTAAAAAACCAAGCGTAATACCGGATAACAGAAGACCCACCGCATTACCCAAACTGAAAGACACCTGACCGAACGTCATTGTGATGAGGCCAAACAGAATACCCAAAATAAAGAAGCTACAAAAAGCGAGCAAATCGGCCATTTGACTGTGGATCGAGATGAAACCGATTTTTTCCGCCAGTCCATGTACTCGGCTTTTCTCGCCGCTCACTTGAAGGACGTCCCCTTTAGCGAGCACAATGTCTAAGTCCATAGGCATTTCAATCTGAGCGCGAACTACGCGGTTTAAGAAACAGCCAAACTCAGACAAATTCAAATCCGATAAACGTTTACCAGCGATAGCGTCACTTTTTACGACGATTTCTTCTTCAACGATGCGTAAATCAAGCAAGTTACGGTCGAATACTTCTTTACCATTACGGAAGCTAGGGTCTAATCGAGCATGGCTGTCAGGGAAGCCAACCAATGCAATTTCATCTCCCTCTTGCAAGATAGCATCACCATCTGGGTGGGCGAGAATACCATTGCGGCGGATTCGTTCAATGTAACAGCCAGTTTGACGATAAATCCCCAGTTCTCGTAAGTTTTTACCATCAGTCCAGTCAATTAGCTCTGAGCCCACTCGGTAAGCTCGAATAATGGGTAAATACACTTTTCTCTGGCTTGAATTTCCAAGGCCACGCTCTTGTGCGATTTGCTGCGCGGAATCAGAAAGGTTTTGTTTTTGCAGTTTTGGCAACAATTTAGCAAACATGATCATGCTAATTAAGCCGACCAGATAAGCCATCGCGTAGCCTACGGATAGATTTTCTAATACCAGAGAAAATTCCATATTCCGCGGTATAGTCGCAAGGCCAGAGTTAAGAGCATCTTGTGCACCAACCAGTACTGGCGTTGCGGTCAATGCGCCTGCCATCATACCGGCGGATAAGCCAAAATCGAGGCCGAAATAGTGACTCAAACCATACGTTAAGCTGACCGCAGACACGAGAACAGTCATGCTTAAAATAAAATAATGCTTACCATCTCTGAAGAATATACCAAAAAAGTTTGGTCCAGCTTCAATGCCAACGCAGTAGATAAACAGCATAAAGCCAATGGTTAAAGCTTCTGCATTAAATGAGAAACCAAGGTGGCCCATAACCAAAGAGGTAATAAGAACGCCAATAGAGTTGCCTAATTGTAATTTGCCAAATCGAATTTTTCCGATGGCAAGGCCAATGGCTAATACGACGAAGATTAGAAGGATAGGGTTTTGTTCGAGAAGGTATACGACGTCTATGTTCACTGTGTGGCTCGGTAGAGTGTGTGCCAAAAAAGATTAAGAACTGTGAATTGTAACTAAATATAGCAAAAAGATAAGTGAATTTTTTTAGGTTTTACCATTAGTTGACTTAACGTAATAACCAGCTGAAAAATAATAAAAAAGCCGCATGAAGCGGCTTTTTTGAAAACAGTCTTTATTACTCGTCAAATAGACCTAGGTGCTCTTTCGCGTATGCTTCGAACTCGTCGCAGCCACCGATGTGCTCTTGGTCGATAAAGATCTGAGGAACGGTTTCAACTGGTTTACCAACAGTTTTCTCAAGATCTGCTTTAGAAATACCTTCAGCGTGAATATCAACGTAACGGTAGTTGAAGTCATCACGTTTTGCTTTTAGCGTTTCTGCGTGCTCTTTTGCACGAACACAGAAAGGACATGCAGGGCGACCAAAGATAACAACGAACATAATCTTATTTCTCCTAAATCTATTCTTTTTTGAAAGCGTACAAAACATAGCGGCTGAGTGCGCTTTCTTTTGTTGGAGTAACTATGCCCGATCCAGATACGGAAATAAAGCGGCAATTACCTCTTGGTTCTATAGGTGAAATCTATCGAATAAAAACTAAACGCGCGTTCTTATTTTACGGCTCTGAAGTATGTGAAGTGACGCATAAAAAACATACATTCTAAAGGGTTAATGATGGCAAGGTGGAATTGGTCAATTTTTTTTGTTTAAAAAAATAGCAATCTATTTTGGCTATACGCAAATAACTTCAACTCTTACATAAGTGTTAAATCAGAGGGCGAGAGGTTATTTGGGTATATTCTTTTGGGAGGGTGTGTATGTTTCAGTTTATGACTGCAACAAGGATTATATTTGGTGAAGGTGCACTTCAATCTTCATTGTCCGTTATTAACCAATTTGGCTACAGTGTTTTGCTGGTTACTGGGCAGGATACCCAACGAGCCGCCCCCATTATCCAATATCTTAAAGCTCAAAATATGCGTTACCAGCACGTAGCTATCGTTGGTGAACCATACATCACGATGGTAGAAGAGACCGCAGTGCTCGGTAGAAAATTCCAACCTGATATGGTGGTTGCGATAGGTGGTGGCAGCGTCATCGATATGGGCAAAGCCTTAGCTGCCATTATTCCCAATCAAGGCAATGTTTACGATTACGTAGAAGTGGTAGGAAGAAGCGTCCCTTTAAAAGCAAAGCCTCTTCATTTTATTGCAATTCCTACGACAGCAAGCACCGGTTCAGAAGTGACCAGAAATGCTGTGCTGAAATCTGGACAAGATAAAGTGAAAGTGAGTCTTCGAAGCCCTGATATGCTCGCAGACGTTGCCATTGTAGACCCGACACTTACTTACGGGACCGACCAATACACATCTGGACGTGGCGCAATGGATGCGTTCACTCATTTAATGGAAGCGTATGTGTGTGGTGAGCCAAACCCTCTTACTGATATGGTCTGCGAAGAGGGGCTACGCCGTTTAAGCCGTTCAGTGGTTGCCGCTTGTAAGCAAGATAATCATAAGGCGCGCTCTGATTTATCGTTCGCTGCATTGCTTGGTGGTATGGCGATTACTAATGCCAAATTAGGTGCCGCTCATGGGTTAGCATCGGCGTTAGGAGGCAAGTTAGACGCCCCCCATAGCATTATTACGGCTCGCCTAGCTCCACACGTGATGCAGGAGAACATTAACGCCGCTAAACTCGCGGGTAGGAATGATGTGATAAGTCGTTATCGCAAGCTGGCCCAATTAGTCACTGAGCGAGTAAACGCGAACGAACACGATGGAATTCTTTGGGTCAATATGGTGCTAGATAAGCTAGCGTTACCGCTACTGGCTCAATTTGGAGTATGCCAAACCTCTTTTGAGCAAGTGGCGAATGATGCGCTTAAATCAATGGCAATCAAAGGGAATCCTTTACCCCTGAATCAGGAACGTTTGATTTACATATTGCAGCAAGTCTGTGATTGTAGCGGAGAGTGCGCAGCTGAGAGTGCACAACATGTCAGTTCTGTTGAAGTACTGGAATCAAGAACGGACTTATCGAGTGTCAACGACTTAGGATGATTGCTCCCTTAGCTGCATTAAAACAAAAGGGGAGCCTTGAGCTCCCCTAGATAAAGTATTGACTAAGCTTTAGTGCTTAGTACTGGCTTAGTTTGTCATAGCGACTGTCTTTCAACGCATCTTTTACGCGTTTTAGGTTCTCACGGAAACCAGTACCACGGCGAAGAGTGAAGCCAGTTGCTAGCACATCAATCACTGTCATTTGTACAACTCGGCTCGCCATTGGCATGTAAACGTCGGTATCTTCTGGAATATCGAGCGTGATGGCCAGCGAGCTTGCCTTTTCTAGAGGAGAATCCTTCGCTGTAATCGCAATAACCGTTGCGCCATTTTCACGAGCAAGGTTCGCTATTTCTACCTGACTCTTTGTTCGACCGGTATGAGAAATAAGAACCACAACATCATTATCACTGCAGTTGATACAACTCATGCGCTGCATAACAATATCTTCAAAACAAGTAATTGGAATATTAAAGCGAATAAACTTGTTTTGTGCGTCTCGGGCAACAGAAGATGATGCACCAAGGCCAAAGAATGAAATGCGCTTCGCTTGCGTTAGCAAATCGACCGCACGGTTCACTTGCATTGGATCTAGGCTATTTTTCGCGACATCTAAACACGCCATCGTCGATTCGAAAATCTTATGGGTGTACGCGTCCGGGCCATCGTCTTCTTCCACATTACGGTTAACGTAAGGGGTGCCGTTGGCTAGGCTCTGTGCCAAGTGAAGCTTAAAATCTGGAAAGCCCTTGGTGTCCAGACGACGACAGAAGCGGTTTACAGTGGGCTCACTAACGTCGGCCATTTTAGCCAGCGTTGCAATGCTTGAATGAATTGCAGTTTGTGGAGACGCCATAATTACTTCCGCAACTTTGCGCTCTGACTTACTGAAATTCTCCAGGTTTTTTTGAATTTTTTCTAATGTATTCATAGTGTTCACGAGGGTATAGAGAACAACTCGCTGGCTCTGCTAACGAAAGGAAACACGAAGATTCCGGAGTAGAGTGGGGCGTTAACGAAAACAACCAGCGCCATAGAATCAGTATAAACCTGATCTTCAATCAGTCTAAACCAATAACGGGTACTATTTAGTGAGAATTTGACAGGCCTCAAACAAAATGTTGTAAAAACTACAGAATTGGATGTGTAAACGAAGTTTTGTTGCGCTAGTCGCACGATAATGATGTTTGAGTTACATCAAAACGAAAAAAAATTTCAAATTGATGTAACTCGATCTGGCTGTTAAGACGATTGAATATCAACAACCAGCTGTTGAATTCTTTTCATCAAATTTGGTGCTTGCTTGGCGATTTCGCGTTGTTCATCAAGCACTGAGCTCAAAATTTCTTTTGTGGTCAGTGGATTTGCCAAAACCACTCGAAACACTATCGTATTCATGCGTTGCCATTGGTCTGGGTTCAGTCTTGTACGTGAAACGAACGATTTGCCCGTTTCGCGCTGACGCTTTTGAATAAACTGTGTTAACTCATTGATCAGCTCATTCAGTTGTTCTTTTTGTGAGCCTTCTGCTTGTGCTAATGCTTCACGGATGAATGGCGGCAAATAACGGTATGTGAGCAGACAAAGCTCTGGTTCAGAAACTAACTCGAAATCATCTTGCTGTTTGATTAAATCCGCAAAGTATCGAGCCTTTTCAATGCTTTGGTCAATCAGAAGCTCGTAACCTGGGCGACTTATGATGTGCATTGCGGCGTAGACCAACATCGCCATGCCCGAACGTGAGCCTTCTAGTGTATGGCTGCCTAGGTCTTTTGAACCTTTGCGCAATATATATTGAGCGTGATGCTCTATGGATTTCATTGCGTCAGGGTCTTTGAACAGAACCATACCAGCGCCCATCGGGATATAGAGCTGCTTGTGTGCATCAATAGTTACTGAGTCTGCCATTTCCACACCTTTAAGAAGATGACGGTGATGGTTAGACATCAGTGTTGCGCCACCCCATGCGGCATCCACATGGAAGTGACAGCCGTGAGCTTGGCAGACTTCAGCGATTTCAGGCAATGGATCAACATTACCTGTCTCTGTTGTGCCAGCCACACCAATAACAGCAATAGGCTTGATGTTTTGTTTTTCGAGCTCAACAATTTTCGCTTTCAGGTCGTCGATAACAATACGGTTGTTGGTATCGGTTTTAACCGCAACCAAACCCTCTTGGCCTAGCCCTAATACATCGGCTGCTTTCTTAAGGGAGTAGTGACCACGCTCAGACACTAGCACCGCTAAGCCATCATAGCCATAGTGCTTCATGGCTTTAAAAAGGCCTTCCTTTTCCACGCCTTTAAATGAGCCATTGGCTCTTAACGCTTTGTTACGTGCTACCCAAAGCGCAGTGATATTGGCAATGGTGCCGCCGGAACAAAATGCGCCTAATGAGTGGTTTGCACTGTGCATCCACTGATTGTAAAACGTATCATTCTGACCATATATCAAGCGATGCAGCATACCCAAAACTTGACGCTCAAGTGGCGTAAAGGCTTTGGAAGTCTCTATTTTTACCAGGTTTTGGTTTAAGGCGATCATGATCTTTGACAGTGGCATCAAGAAATAAGGCAGTGCCGATGTCATATGACCAATGAAGCTTGGTGAAGATGTGTGAACTGAGTGCGACACCAAAGTGTCGAGTAAGTGCTCTGTATGATCTGACACGAACTCTGGCTGCTCAGGAATCTGAGCAGAAGAAAAGTCTTTTTCGATTTCGCGTAAAGGCTTTTCTTCTGCCACGATGTGTTCACGAAGAAATTGATTTAGATTTCGCGAGAGGCTCTCGTCAATTTTAGTTAACGTTGAGTCCGGACCTTCTGGGACAGTGAAGATCTTTAGCAAGCTCTCAAAGCTAACATCAGCGGTTTTTTGTTCCTTAACCATAGCAAAGAATCTTTGTAGTTATTTTGGTAATGCGAGCGGCACAATCTAAACTAAAACGGGCGCAAAGTCCCGTTTTAATTGTTGAAACCCAAGTTGTAGAAATGAAAATTTTAGGTGAAGGTTACGATATTCACATTAAAAAATTCTAGATTGAGTACGTTAAAACATTCTAGTGTTTTTGAATGCTAATCAACGACTAATGCGAGCAACTTTAGTCACATTTCTGCTTTTCAATCTTTTCTATTGACTGATTGTACTTATTAAGTGCGGTATCAATTTGTTGGGGATGACTAAGCAGATCAGCGAATGCTGAACGAAGCTCGTAGTTTTTTGGGTGGTTAGTTGATTGACGGTCGCTAAATGTCTGTTTTGCAACTTCACCTAACTTATCGCTTCGGCTCGCTAACTGCTTAACGTCATGTTGCTCTAGTTTTAACCATGCTTCGATTGGCTGTTCCGTCGCAACGCGGCTAGGGTCGTTCTCTAGAAAGTAGTGAACCGCTTCGCGGTTTAATTCAAAGTGATGTTTACGTCCATCCAAGAACCATTGGCTAACTTCTTTCAGATCTGGATATTGGGTAACCGTCAAATCAACTAGATCTTGATACCACTGTAGTGAGGCATCGACGTAGCCATCGTATTTGCTAGCAAGACATTGTTGATCTGCGGCAAGCGTAAAAGTTGAGCTTGTAGCGAGGAGCGCTGCAACGACAAAGCGTTTCATTCTTCTTCCTTCTGGTTGTTATCCCTTTATTAACGCAATGCACATCAGTTGATGTTTCTCCCTTCTTTCTATTTGGTCGTGACAAATCGTTGGGCTGAATGACGAAAAGAAAGAGGGGTCTTGCCAAAAAATATTGACCACTTTGACGTTAACTGGGTATTTAAATTTTTGCCGTATTGTAATGGATGTTAAAGCGAAAACCTGAGATCTAGCTAGCAAGTGATACAAAGAAAAGCATCATAACTGGTACCAATAAACTCAAAATAAAGCCGCTAACGATAGCAACAGGAACACAACGCACACCACCGGTGGTTTGAATAACGGGTAGGGTGAAGTCCATTGCTGTTGCACCGGCATAACCAATTGCGGTGCACGGATAGCTACGAATAAAGAGAGGAATGGCAACCAGTGCGACTAGCTCTCTCATCAATTCAATCAAGAACGACGCGCCACCAAATACCGGACCAAAAGCGTCACCCATTAAAATACCTGCGAGGGAATACCAGCCAAAACCTGAAGCCATTGCGAGTGCTTGATAAAGAGGAAGATCCAAAAGCACCGCTGCAAGAACGCCACCAAGCATACATGTTGCGATGACAACAGCCGCAATGGCCATTCCTTGTTTATTTAATAGGATTTGACGCAGAGTAAGTCCACTATTGCGCAGCTGAATACCAATAAAAAATAGAAGTAGAAAGAGTATCCATTCGCTTGCTGTATCTACCCAACTCAAATCAATGGGTAACAGCAGGCCAACCACTAACCCTCCGCCAACGACCACGATAAGCTTAACAGACTCTAAAGCCATCGAAGATAACGGTAGCTTCTTTTGATTCTGATTGGTCTGGAGTGGAATAATTTTATCAATAATAGGCAGAGCCAACAGGTTGCAGGCACTTAGACACAAAAAAAACGTACTCGCATAGAGGAGAATACTTTGTAAGTTGCTGCTTAAATTATCGAGCGCCGCCAAGCTAAGACCCATCAACGACAAAATGACGTAAATAAGGTAGGACGTTGACTGATTGATCTTCTCCAATAACGAAGATCGAGATATAGGAATTAGATACCCCACCACAAGCGGAGCGAAAATAAATAGCATCCCTGAAAACATAAAGCTCAATGATTCCTTTTTGAGATAACATCAACACGCATAAATCAAATTATCTATCGGTTGAAATTAAAGACATTTCACCACACACAGCTCAGCCTTGAGCGAATCGTTTTATCACGGATAAGGTATTATCAGAAAGCGATAAATTACAAACCGCTAGCATTGAGTACAGCACGGATTTGATCATTGAAGTCAGTATCACTCATGTTACTAAGTTCATACAAGACTTCTGCACCAGTTAAGTTGAATTCAACTTCATGTTCGTCAATGCGTTCATCGTGATTGCGGAACATCAATAAATGATGCGCAATTCTAGCGATGTCGAGATAACTCACTTCTGGTCGCGTTAACTCGTATTTTTCATTTGAGGATACTTCTCTAAAGTCGTTGTCAAACCCCCAACGCTCAAGTACCAGTTTACTTGTGGCAGAACAACGTGTTTGGAAGATCTGCAATGCAATATCTGGGTCTAAGTAATTGCCCCTATCTAAGTACAAGTGGTACTCATTAATTAGGCAAAATAACCCAATATCGGCTAATAGACCGACCAATAACGCCTTTTCTTGCTCTAGATGGCCATAAGTGCCTGGCTCGTGGCTACGAAACGATTGAACCAACATCACCATGACGGCACCGAGCTCACGAGATATCGCGGCACTCTTCACCAAGATGGCATTGCATTCTTTAGTGAGATTAACTGAGTGTTTAAGTTGCTCAATCGCTTGTGCGGTAACAATATCACGTACACGAAGTATTCCGAGACGAGATACCGCTGTAGTTAAGTCGTTGCAGGTGATATTTCTGCGATTGAAAATCACAGAGTTAGCGACTCGTAAAACGACCGCTGCTAATCCGGGATCTTCCAATAAACAGTTAGCAACATCGGCAATCGTGGTGTGTTCTTCGACACATAACTGCTGAATTTTAAGCACGACATCAGGAATAGGAGGTAACGAAATCTTACCCGTGGCGATGGACTGTTCTACCAGCTGAGCAAACTCGGATTCCAGTGCGTTGATAAGCTTATCTTTATTATTTGGCAGCCAAAAAAATGATAAATGTTCCATTGTGACGCTGTACTTGAGATCTTTCGTACAGTGTACCCTTACAGCGTATTCTTTATCAATTAAATGCGTATTATGTGCCCGTAATTGCCAGCGAGATCATAATGATGGCGTGTTTTAGGCATGCTATGCGTCAAAAAAATATCACCACACAAACAATAAGTGTGAAACTAATCACGTATGCAGAATTTATACTTTTTTATATGTGACCTATGTCCTAACTTATTTTTCAACGTTAAGTATGATTAAGCAAGTTGGTGAGCACAACTCACAAAAATATCGCCAACAAATCGACATTTATAATTCGCTATAAGCTGCTGTTTATCTGGTGACATCGCTAATCGGGGTAATTTATTCAGATTAAAGAGGTCAATGGACATGACAGACCAAGCTTTTTTTAAATATGTACGCACCTTCAGTGAGTACCAAAAACGTTCTATGTTCGGTGGTATTGGTTTATTCACCGATGATGCTATGTTTGCGCTTGTCAGCAATGATTGCTGCTACTTACGTGGTGGTAATGGGCTAGATGAAGTGTTTACTCAACTGAGCTGTGAGAAGTATAAGCACGTCAAAAAACAGACGACGG
The DNA here is from genome assembly GCF_033340375.1 of Vibrio sp. 1167. NCBI lineage: Bacteria > Pseudomonadati > Pseudomonadota > Gammaproteobacteria > Vibrionales > Vibrionaceae > Vibrio > Vibrio sp. 1167. Next base: position 323,265 of record NZ_JAWOWK010000002.1, read on the forward strand.
CAACCGTAAATTATTATGATGTAACCGATTTATTCGAATCCGGATATGTAGGGCTTGATGAACTGGTACAGAAATCAATTGAATACTCAATTAAGGAACGGAAATATCAAAAGTCCTCTGCCAGTAGACGCTTAAGAGACTTACCCAACATGCAACTAACCCTTGAACGTATGGTCAAGAAAGCCGGTGTTGATGACGTAGAAACCTTTTTAGAACTTGGACCTGTAAAAGTCTTCAACAAAGTTAAAACGGCTTACGGTAATGATGTTGATGTAAAGCTACTGTGGAAATTTGCTGGTGCAACTGATGGCGTACATTGGAAACTGATCCAAGAGCCGCGTAAAAAACAGTTATTGGCACTGTGTGACTAAGCGAAGCTGATCGCACAATGATTGACTCGTTTCGATGGAGTTAGCGGGTCGTAAAAGCAAGTGTGAAAAGCGGAAAAAGGACGTTGAAGTTTTTTACCACTTCATTGAGTTAGTCATTAAATTAGACAAAAAAACCGAGGCAGAGACCTCGGTTTTTGTTTTTTTAATTTGCTCTTTTCTTACAGCACAAATCTTAAAACTTAAAACGCGTAGTGAACATTACCTGATCACCGTAAAAATCGTTGATACGAGCTTCAGCACCCAAAGAGAAAAGCTCTGTTGAGTGGAATCGAGCGTAGGCAGAGCCAGTCCAATCGTCATCGTTATCGATAGAAACGTAGCCGACTTTGCCGCCTACTTCTAATTGAGGGCCCAACCATTGGCGAACACCTAAGTTAAGCTCCATACCAACATCTGTGCTGCTCTCATTCGAAGGTTGCACAACGCGCATTAGCATTTCACCAGTAAGATCTGCCCAGTTGTTTAGCGGAGAATGGAAGCCAAAGCCTGCAGCTGAGTCAAAATCACTTTCAAACTCAGAGTCAATACGAGCAATAACATGCGCGTTCGGGTGAATTGATTTGCTGAATCCAGCACCAAATGTCACAGGACTTGCGCCAATACGTGCTTCGAAATAGTCGTAGCTAAAGTTGCTCATAGTTGCTGGCGCATTGCGATCGTTTGCAGCTAGGGCATGGCTTGATGCCACTAGTAAGGCAGCGGCTAATAGTGTTTTACGCATAACTAACGATAAACCTTGTTCATTATTTCCATGGATTCAAGCAACCACTTGAACCGTAATCTGATTTGTCCGACATCATAATAAAAAGGAAGGTCCACGACCAACAAAAATGTGTCGATGTTTTGTCAATTAACTTAATAGTTCCTTGGTTTAAGCAAAAACTACGCCATATACGTAGTGTCCGAGAATTTCACTCGGACAAGTAACGATGTTTTTCTAACCTCATTCGACTATGCGAGGTTAGGTGGTGCAATGAGCATCGTTGAGTTCAAGTTAGAACCAAACACTTTATTACTCGCCAAAGCTTGCTCTTCTTTCTGCCATGGCGTTGAGGATTGCCTCAGAATCAAGGATTTGAGTCCAGGATAGCAGGTTATCATCATTCTCAATCACAAACGCGGTAAGCTGAGACACGATTGCTTTTCTCAATGCTTCGCCTTTCCAAGGTTTGGCAATGTAATAATCGAGACTCGCGTTATTTACGGCTTCTACGGTGTCTTCCAAACCAGCTTGTCCTGTGAGTAAAACTTTGCGCGCTGCTTTTGTGTCACCATTTTGACTGAGTTCGATTAAGAAGCTGATCCCAGTTTGTTCCGGCATAATGTGGTCACATAAAATGAGCGCAAGCTGAACTTCTTCTTCCGCCATCTCCTCAATCACCTGCCGAGCTTCAGTCACCGATTCCGCTCCTTCGACGACAAAGTTCTCCTCGAAGGGAGCAAGATCTTGGAGCACGCTATCCAAGACTTCTCGTTCGTCATCGACACATAAAATTAGATACTTGGTCATGTTTCATCTCCTTTTTCGATGACTGGTAACCAGACGGTCATTCGTGTGAACTGGCCGATCTCTGATTCGACGTCAATCCACCCTCTGTGTGCTGTTACGATTTGCTGGCAGATGGACAGCCCGATGCCTAAGCCAAAGTTACCTTCTTTTTTTGTGGTGAAGTTCAGCTCGAAAATGGCGTCTCTTTGCGACTCAGGAATGCCACATCCATTATCTTCAAATGAGATAACGGCATAATGTGTGTGCTCTTTTTCTACAAGGCGTGTTTGTATGTTTAACACCCCTTTTTCTGGAAATGCGTCAATGGCGTTAGAGACCAAGTTCGTCCACACCTGTTGGAGTGCGATCGGTTGACAAAGGATGGAAGGCAAGTTTGCATAGTCGGTTGAAACTTGGTGCATTTTTAATTTGTTCTCGAAAATCACCAAGGTGTCTTCAATACCTTCATGAATATCAGCATAGTGCAGGGTTTCATCATCTGACCGAGCATATCCTTTCAGGCTTTTTACCATATCAGCAATTCGTGCTGCACAGACATTAATTGAGCGAAGTGTAGAACCTGCTTTGTGGTATTGCTCTAGTGTATTGAGAGCATGATAAGACGCTTGCTGCTTTCTCGTTAGTTGGGTAAGTAGCTCTTGATCGGACTCTAATCCAAGGCTCACCACTTTTTTTGCCAATGCTCGGTCTGGAAGAGTATGGCTAAGCGCTTTTACGCGTGATCTGAGCTCAGCGGTTGAAGCGGGTTTTGAGGTTTGCGCTTTGCTCAGTAATTCAATGCCTTTGCTTTGTATATCGGAACTGGGCGCATCGTTAAGTAATCGTTCTAGCGTATGCGTTAAATTCTCTACGCCCCTTAATATCGCGGCTACTGGATTGTTTAGTTCGTGTGCCACTCCCGCAACCAATTGGCCAAGCATCGCCATTTTTTCTCTTTCAATGAGCTGCTGGTGGGCTGATTCTAAAGATTCGAGCGTTTTTTGAAGTTGCAGTTTGGTGTTGATGCTTCTTTGCAATCGGCGGTTGAAGTGGCGTAAGAGCAAGTTTGTAAAAAGAGGCAGTAAGTTTGAGTCGCTTTGCATCACTTTATTGAATACGTTGCGATCGAGTTTGATAACTTCTGTTTTGGTTAGTGTCAGAGCTGTCGAGAAAGAACATTCCCCAGTAACAAACGACATGCCTCCGACAATATTCCCTTTGTTATGGCGTACAACCTCTCGCTGCATGCCTTGCTCATCGCGCTTGTACAGAGCCACTTCACCTTCGGTGATAAACCACAAAAAGCTATTTGGCTCGCCTTCCACGGTTAACAAGTGTTCAGGTGAGTATGTACGGCACGCTCTTGTTTCGTCATTATCTTTAAAAAATTGCTGGAGAGCGGAGATCACTTGCTCGGCTAACTCGGCATCAGACATCGAGTGGTAGTCGTGTAAGAATCCGGCTTGATAATGGCTCATCTGGTTATTGATGTGCGCTCGCAACAAGCTGTGATGATCCAATATCTGACTGTAACTTAGCAGGTCTTCTTTGCCATTTCGCAAGATAAATTGGGTCAGCTCTTTTTGCACTGTGTTAAATAAGACGTGATCTGGCAAAGGTTTAGTGAGGCAGTGGTCGAGCCTGCCCTCATTAACGGCAGTGAGAATTGCCTCTATATCAGACGAGCAGCTAATAAGAATTTTTCTTGCTTGCTCGGTATGTGGCATCCGGTCTAAACCAATAAGAAAATCCACGCCGTTAAAATGAGCGTGATGGCTCGCTATAACTAAAGCAACAGTCTGTTCTCTTTCTTCTAGATACTCTAAAGCGCTTTGAGCCTCTTCTATCGATTCGACAGAAAAAATATCAAACTTACTTGAGAAGGCAGACAGCTCCAATCGAAACTGTTCAGCACTGATTGGGTTGTTGTCGAGACACAACACAGCATAACGATTCACAGATGTTTTAGCTCCGGTTAAAACTTCGCCACGCAAACTTTAACAATAAAAGGAGATGATGAGTGGGAGCCAAGTATGATTCCTGATTAATGGACTAGAATAAGCATCAATAGTCTGATTTGTCTCAATGTTTTCTCCGCAGGTGGTTTGGGGTAGACTGACCGAAAATATCTAATAAGTGACGTTATGCAAAATCTTAAAAAAATCGGCGCCATTGGTGGTGCTATCTCATTAGCACTGTGTTGGCCATTGGCTGTCGGACAAATTGGTCAGTCCATCATTGAAGATGGTATTACCAATATGAATGATGAAATGATTAAAGGCGAAGTGGTCGAGTATCAGCGTGGCTATTTGTCTTCAGTCGTGCTGACTCGTTATTCAGTTGTTGATCCTGAGCTTAAAACGCAGTTAGAGCGTGATGGTATGCCAACGACGTTTGACGTAACCAGTGATGTTAGCCACGGTCTAACAAGCCTAACAGCAGATTCAAAATTGGTGGACAATGACTTTTTGCCTCTCACGATGCATAGCCAGACTCAACTAAATGGCAATACAGCATTTATCCTCGACCTAGACAGTTGGCATTATCGTAACGAAGCGCAAGGCGTTTCTGTTTCTACAAGCCCTGCAAAAGTAACAGGTGATGTGACGGTATTGGGTGATCTCAATTACCAAGTTTCCGTTCCTTCTGTTCAAGTGGATTTTGAAAACGGTGAAGAGCTTCATCTGAATGCATTGACAGGGCAAGGTAAAGGAAAGCAAGCAAAAGGCTACTGGTTAGGCGAGCAATCTTTCTCTCTAGAGAAGCTAGATGTGGTTGATGCGAACTTAACGCCTGTCTTTTTGATTGAAAATGCGAGCTACCGTGGTAACACTACGATGAGTGAGTCTGGTGATAAGCTGAACAGTCAATTAAACCTAGATGCTAAGAAACTACGTTTAACTGATGGGACGGATGTCGATAACTTTAAGTTGGATTTCTCAATTGCAGATGTGGATAGCCAGTCTTTTGATCAAATTATGTCTATCTATCAAAGCTCTCCTATGATAGATGAGCAGGAAATTGCGAATTTATTGCCGCATGTCGATACGCTGTTTAGCAAAGGTTTTGATTTATCCGTGAACGAGCTTTCACTCGCGTTCGGTGACGGCAAGTTCCACAATGAGTGGCAACTATCCATCCCTGAAGGTACTGAGCATATTACTCAAGATCCAATGAAGTTGGTGACGGCCACTACTGGTGAACTTAGCACTTACTTCTCCGATGAATTAGTAACGCATTACCCATTTATTCAAGAAGGGATTGATGAGCTCCTTATTATGGAGTTGATCGAAAAAGTAGAGGGCGGTTATCAATTAAAAGCAGAAATTGGTGACGGCAAATTGAAGTTCGAAAATGGGCATGAGTTCCCATTGGTGGCTCTACTTATGCCTGCTTTGATGCAACAACAGTAATTCGTGTTGTTGCGAATTTGTTCCAATTCAACGCTTAGTCTTTAAAAAGAGGTCGTAAGACCTCTTTTCTTGTTTTTATCACTGCGAAAACGTGATATTAATTTCGTAATATTTACATAGCAGGAGCAATGAGCATCATGGAACAAAATACGGACAACGTATTTAACTTCAGTGCAGGGCCAGCAGGTCTGCCTAAAGCAGTTATGCAGCAAGCACAACAGGAACTAATCGATTGGCAAGGCCTTGGTACTTCGGTCATGGAAATCAGCCACCGAAGCAAAGAGTTCATCAAAGTTGCAGAAGAAGCCGAGCAGGATTTACGTGATCTTCTGAATATTCCGGACAACTATAAAGTGCTGTTCTGCCAAGGTGGTGCTCGTGCTCAGTTTGCTGCTGTTCCTCTAAACTTACTTGGTGATGCCGATACGGCAACTTACATCGATGGTGGTTATTGGGCTGAAAGCGCGGTAGCTGAAGCGAAAAAATACTGCGAACCAGACGTGTTTGATGCAAAAACAGAAATCAACGGGAAAGTCGCGGTTCTACCTGCAAGTGAATGGAAAATTGCTCCAGAAGCGGCTTACGTTCACTTCTGTCCAAATGAGACCATTGATGGTATTGAGATTAACGATCTTCCTATCACCGACAAACCGATTGTTGCTGACATGTCTTCGACAATTCTTTCTCGTGAAATCGATGTGTCTAAATACGGTGTGATTTACGCGGGCGCTCAGAAAAATATTGGTCCTTCCGGCATTGCTATTGCTATCGTGCGCGATGATTTATTAGGTATGGCGAAGCAGGTTCTACCAAGTATCTTGGATTACACTGTTTTGGCAGAAAAAGAATCAATGTTCAACACGCCACCAACCTTTGCATGGTACCTGTCTGGTCTTGTTTTCAAATGGCTGAAGGCACAGGGCGGAGTAAAAGCGATTGAGCAAGTGAACCGCGCTAAAGCCGCGCTACTGTATGATTACATCGATCAGTCTGATTTCTACCGTAATGGCGTGCACTCAGCGAACCGTTCTTTGATGAACGTGCCATTTCAACTTGCTAAGCCTGAACTGGATGCAACCTTCCTTGAGTTAGCAGACTCTAAAGGGCTGAAAGCGCTAAAAGGTCACCGAGCAGTTGGTGGTATGCGAGCATCCATTTATAACGCAATGCCGCTAGAAGGCGTTCAAGCGTTAGTAGACTTCATGCAAGAGTTTGAGAAAAACTACGCGTAAGCTCAAACTGATAGTTGTTCTCCAAAGCGTCGCTATTGCGGCGCTTTTGTTTATCTCAACTCACATCATTCCAGGAAGGTAAAATGACCAAGGCAAATATTGAAGCGCTGACTAAGCAGTTCCCACTCTTGGCTGCACTTATTGATCTTGAAGAGGTTTGTTGGTTCAACCCCCATATCACTTCCTTGGAGGAAGGCTTACCTCATGTCGGGTTAGATGAAAAAGATATTCAAGCGGCGAGTGAACGGCTAACACGATTTGCGCCTTATTTGATGAAAGCGTTTCCCGAAACGGAAACGTCGCGTGGCGTTATTGAGTCCGCAGTGGTGGATATTCCCAATATGAAAGTGCGTTTGGAGCAGCAATACGACACGCCAATATTGGGCCATTTAATGCTCAAAAAAGACAGTCATTTGCCAATTTCTGGTTCGATCAAAGCGAGAGGTGGTATTTATGAAGTGCTCACTCATGCAGAAAAGTTGGCGTTTGATGCCGGCTTGCTCTGTGAAAGCGATGATTACAGCAAATTGTTCAGCAATGAGTTTCGGCAGTTTTTTAAGCAGTACAGTATTGCGGTTGGCTCAACCGGCAATCTTGGTATGTCCATCGGCATCATGAGTGCGAAGCTGGGTTTTTCAGTTTCAGTCCACATGTCTGCGGATGCGCGGGAATGGAAGAAAAATAAGCTCCGGTCACATGGTGTTAATGTCGTAGAGCACCAAGAAGATTATGGTATTGCTGTCGAGCAAGGTCGTAAAGAGGCAGAAAAAGATCCCAACTGTTTCTTTATCGATGATGAAAACTCACGGACGCTGTTTCTAGGTTACTCTGTTGCGGGTGAGCGTCTTAAGCAGCAATTTGATGACTTGGGAATCGTGGTTGATGGGCATCATCCATTGTTTGTTTATCTTCCTTGTGGTGTTGGCGGTGGACCTGGTGGGGTGGCATTTGGCTTGAAGGTAGCATTTGGCGAGCATGTCCACTGTATTTTCGCAGAGCCAACGCACTCACCGTGCATGCTGTTGGGCGTACATACAGGCTTGCATGACGATATTTCGGTACAAGATTTGGGTATCGATAACATCACCGCCGCTGATGGTTTGGCAGTCGGGCGTGCCTCGGGATTTGTCGGAAGAGCGATGGAAAGGCTACTTGATGGTTTTTACACCATTGATGACGCTCGTATGTATCACCACTTGGGTGAGTTAAGTGAACTGGAAGGTATTAATCTAGAGCCTTCTGCATTAGCCGGTATGATTGGGGCAGTGCACGTCTCGAATAACCATGCTTATCAGTCTCGAATGAAATTTGACGAAGAAAAACTCAAAAACGCAACACATCTTGTTTGGGCAACAGGTGGGGGCATGGTTCCGGAAGATGAAATGGCGGCTTATCTCAAAAAATCTGGTCGGTAAATCAGCACTGTATACGTGCTTAATTAGGTAACTAATAATACAGGAATAACAAAAGGGCTCATCGTTTGATGAGCCCTTCTCGTCACTGAAAATCGAATTATAGAGATTGTAATAGCTGGTAGTAACGACCTTTTTGAGCGAGTAGCGTTGGATGGTCGCCTTGTTCGATGATCTCACCTTGTTCCATCAAACAGATGCTATCCATACTTTCTAACTCTATCAGTCGGTGTGTAATGAATACTACTGTCTTATTAGCAAAGTGTTCATTGAAAAGCGCCATCACTTTTTGTTCCGTACGCTTATCGAGGCCTTCAGTCGGCTCATCTAAGAGTAGGATTGGGGCATCACGTAGCAATGCTCGAGCAATACCGATTCGGCGTTTCTCACCACCAGATAACTGACGACCGCCGTCGCCTAACCAAGCGTCTAAACCTGGCTCTTCAAGAAGTCCGCCAAGCTCGACTTTTCGTAAAATAGTAGACAGTTGCTCATCACTTGCATCCGGAGCGGCCATGAGTAAGTTGTCACGTAGTGTCCCGTTTAGTACATCTACGCGTTGACTGACCACAGTCATTGCTGCTCGCAGGTCCGACTCGCTCCAATCTTGCAGTTTTGTACCACCGATTCGAACTTCACCTTGGTTAACATCCCAGTAGCGGCAAAGAAGCTGAATCAGTGTTGATTTACCTGAACCTGTTTGACCTACAATTGCAGTTTTAGTGCCCAACGGTAGTGAGAGTGACAAGTCTTTCAGCACCTTTTGCTGACCGTCAGGGTAAGTAAAATCTATGTTGTCGAATTCAATGTCTAACGTTGTGTCTTTATGTTTCGACTGCTCAGGGAAGACGACGTCAGGTTCAGCCAAAATTACTTCATTTAAACGACGAGCAGAAGTCAACGTTTGACCGAGATACTGGAATGCGCCCGCGATAGGCATCAGAATCTCAAAGCTAGCCATGGTTGCAAACGCGAACAGCGCAATCCAAGGATCAGGAGCACGACCACCTACGCCGTCTGCAGCAAACCAAAGCATCACAACCAGTGTAATGCCGTTCACCAGCATAAGCAGGCCTGAAGCCATGCCCGTTAAATTCGCGTTCACAAATTGGTTAGACAGCAACTGCTTCTGCTTCTCTAGAATGAGATTACGATAACGTTCTTCTGCTCCAAAGATACTCAGTTCACTGTAGCCTTGAAGCCAGTCCAGTGTCGCCACTCGCAATTGCGCTTTATGATGAGTGAGATTCTCGCCATTGTTTTTACCCAGTTTATAGAACAGTACTGGCCATACAAACAACATGACGGTAAGAATCGAGCCAAGCAGTAGGGCGAGATGCCAATCAAAGAACGCCAGGACAGCCGTTAAACTCAATATGCCAAAAACACCAATCACGACAGGGCTGATAAGTCGAAGGTAAACGTGATCCATCGCATCTACGTCCGCTACTAAGCGGTTGAGCAGATCGGCATCACGCATCGTAGAAACACGACCCGGAATCAGTGGTGCAAGTTTCTTAAAGAAGAAGATGCGTAGATCGGTAAGCAGCTTGAACGTTGCATTGTGGCTAACGACACGTTCTCCCCATCGACCTGCGGTTCGAGCCATTGCAGCGCCGCGTACCCCGGCACCTGGTAACATGTAGTTGAAGGTCTCACGAGCAACCGTCAAGCCTGCCACCGCTGCGGCTGAAATAAACCAACCTGATAGCGTTAATAAGCCAATAGACGCCGCTAAGGTCAGAAATGCCAGTAGCATACCTAGCGAAAGACCAAACCAGTGTTTTTTATAGAGTTTTAGATAAGGGAGTAAATCACGCATCTAAGTTCCCCTTGTCTGTTTCACGTTGTGCGAGGTTCGCTTCCAACATGTCTTTAAATAAGCCATCTTCTGTCGACAGTGTGGCGTAATCACCACGTTGAACAATCTGGCCGTCCTGCATAACAAGAATTTGCGATACGTTTTGTAAAGGCGCAAGTTGGTGAGTAATCATCAAATTCGTTGTGGCATGCGCATACTTGTTAATGCCTTCCATCACGAGTTTTTCACTGCGAGCATCTAAGCTTGCGGTTGGTTCATCTAATAACCAAAAACGACCATTTTGTAGCATGGCGCGAGCCAGTGCTAAACGCTGCGCTTGGCCGACAGATAAACCACTAGAACGATCAGATATCGGATAATCCAACCCATGCATTTCAACAAATTCAGCAGCGTGAGAGTCATTCAACACAGAATGTACGTCTGCATCCTGAACATTGTGCTTACCTAGTGTGATGTTATCTCGAATGCTACCGTGTAATAGCATCGGGTTTTGACCAATCCAGCTTACTGCCTCTCGCCATGTGGCTAGATCCAGTTGCGACAATTCACAACCATTAATCTTCAAGCTACCTTGATAAGGCATGAAACCGAGGATGGTGTTTACCAAGCTTGTTTTACCTGCGCCACTTGGTCCAACTAAAGCCGTACTTTTGTTGGCTTCAAGAGAGAAGGATAGGGGACCTGCGAGCTGCTTACCTTCCGGACTAAAAATGGTTAACTGGTTCGCTTCAATATGGATAGGGCTGTTTTTATCTAACGCTTGGGTACCATCTTTGATTTGATCGACTTCCAAATCCAGAAACTCGACAATGCTTTCTGCTGCCCCAACCGCTTGCTGTTTCGCATGATAGAACGTGCCCAAATCACGTAATGGCTGATAAAACTCTGGAGCAAGAATCAGAATGAACAAACCAGCAAAGAGCGTAACACCTGTGCCGTAGTAGCCGAAGTCCAGCTCCCCGATATAACTAAAGCCAAAGTAGACAGCGGTAATTGCGATAGAAATGGAAGTGAAAAACTCTAACACCGCAGAAGACAGAAACGCGATTTTCAGAACGTCCATGGTACGAGTACGAAAGACTTCTGAAGCACCCTTTAGCGTCTCAGTTTCAGATTTTGTTCTATCGAATAAGCGAATGGTTGTCATTGCTTGCAAGCGGTCATAAAAGTGACCCGACAAACGCTGCATCGCTTTAAAGTTTTTACGGTTTGCTTCTGCGGCTTTCATCCCAACCAGTGCCATGAAAATAGGCACTAGTGGTGCAGTGACCAGGAAGATCAAGCCTGCTGCCCAGTTTACTGGGAATACGACAACCAAAATGATGAAAGGCACTAGTACCGATAATGACATTTGAGGCAAGTAGCGTGAGAAGAAATCTTGCATATCTTCTACCTGCTCTAAGATGAGCGTTGCCCAACTGCCAGCAGGTTTGCCTTTGATGTAAGCTGGCCCAAGCTTATGAACTTTATCTAAAATGAGTTGGCGAATATAAACTCGAATTTGCTCCCCGCAACGGTAACCGGCAAGCTCTCGACCCCAGGTACAAGCAGCTCGACCGATAACCGTGCCACCGAGCCCAACAAAATGCCAAATGAGCTCGGCTTTGTCGACTTGGTCAATGATTAACTGGTGCAGAATGGAGGCGAGCAGGGCTGCTTGAGCCAATAAAAACACGCTTGAAAGTACGCCTAGGCCTATCGCAATCATAAGCCAGCGCTTGGCTAACTTACTTTGTTGCTTCAGCCACTTATTCAAGCTGCTTTGCTTTTTCTTATCCATCGTGAAGGCTTAATGATAATTGTTTTAATGAGGCGGTAGTATACAAAAGAAAACCCAGCGGGAATACCGCTGGGCTTTAAGGATATGACACAAATGTGAAAAGTTATTTGTCACCAAGTGAGTCTAAGAAACGTTCAGCATCTAATGCAGCCATACAACCTGTACCTGCAGAGGTGATCGCTTGACGGTAGTTGTGGTCCATTACGTCGCCAGCTGCAAATACACCTTCGATACTAGTTTGTGTTGCGTTGCCTTCAAGACCTGATTGAACGATGATGTAGCCATCTTTCATGTCTACTTGGCCTTCAAAGATTTGTGTGTTTGGCTGGTGACCAATTGCGATGAATGCACCCATTACATCGATATCTTCTGTCGCACCGCTGTTCACGTCTTTAATGCGGACGCCCGTTACGCCCATATCGTCACCCAGTACTTCATCGAGAGTGCGATCGGTATGAAGAACGATATTACCGCTTTCAACTTTATCCATCAGACGTTTCACAAGGATCTTCTCTGCGCGGAATGAATCGCGGCGGTGGATCAGGTGAACTTCTGACGCAATGTTAGATAGGTATAGCGCTTCTTCAACAGCCGTGTTACCACCGCCCACAACTGCAACTTTCTGATTACGGTAGAAGAAACCGTCACAGGTTGCACAAGCAGAAACGCCGCGACCTTTAAATGCTTCTTCAGACTCAAGGCCAAGGTATTTTGCTGATGCGCCGGTAGATATGATTAAGGCATCACAAGTGTACTCACCTGAGTCGCCTTTTAAACGAAATGGGCGTTGTGATAGCTCTACTTCATTGATGTGATCAAATACGATTTCAGTTTCAAAACGCTCGGCGTGTTCTTTCATGCGATCCATCAATGCTGGACCTGTCAGTCCCTCAGCATCGCCTGGCCAGTTTTCAACTTCAGTTGTGGTGGTTAGCTGACCACCTTGTTGCATTCCCGTCACAAGCACAGGGTTTAAGTTTGCACGCGCTGCGTAGACGGCAGCTGTGTATCCTGCAGGACCAGAACCAAGAATTAATAATTTACAGTGTTTTACGTCGCTCATTATGGCTCCAAAAAGGGCGTAACATTTCCCTCGATTGTATGGAAATTCTTAGTGCTTTAAAAGCATAAACAACGATTGTGATCGAATAATTGGTTATAGATTAGAACCCACTAAATATTGATTGAGAACGTTGACTTCTAGCATAAAATTCTATTCGTAGTAGAGAAGTCTAGTTTCAAATATTGTCAAAGCGTAAAACTGAAACATGGCTCTGTTTTTGTGGTTTGGTTTGGTTTGTTATGTTGTTTTCGTCGTTTTGTTGAAGCTATCAACGTTAAAAGCTGGTAATTGCAGAATATTTGCGTAACCTAGTGTGTAAATTAAATGTTAATTAATGTGCCTCATTAAAGGAGCAAATGATGTTACATTCACGTGAGAATACTCTACATTTAACACAGCTCAGCATGGCAGCAATTGAGCAGCTTTCCCCATCGTTTGAAGAACTGCCTCGTACCGAACATGCAGATGGTCAGTATCGACTACGACGTTATTCTGTGGTTGGCTTTGATAACGGCAAAGTCATCGACTTAAATAAAAATAGCTTTGTTCAATCCTCTGATATCAACCGATTTCAAGGTGATGTAGTAAGACAATTCGAGCCAATTGAGAAGGATATTCTTACCAGCGATGGATTTCGAGAAATGTGTGAATTGTTTGTCAATGCGAATCATCTGCCAAACGGTCAAGAAATAGAAATTCACCAAATCCGTATCAGGGCACTGGAAGAAGAAACCCAAGTAGCACCTGAAGGTGTGCACCAAGACGGTTTTGATCATATTGCAATGGTTGGTGTGGGACGCCATAACATCATCGGTGGCGACATCATGCTGTACAGCAGCCATAACCAAGCCCCATTTTTCCGTAAAGTGCTAGAAACCGGAGAGGTCGCAATCTTGGCTGATAGCAAGCTGTGGCATAACGCGTGCCCAATCCGCTCTGTTATTGATGACGAAGCGGGCCATATGGATGTATTTGTACTTACTGCTACGGATAAGCGTAATGAACTTCAATCTTAATCAGATCAGAGAGCAATTTCCGGCGTTGGCTCAATACCACAACGACAAGCCCGTGACGTTTTTTGATGGTCCAGGTGGCTCACAAGTGCCTCAACCAGTACTAGACAGCATGGTTGGGTATTTAGGTCGTTTCAACGCTAACTTAGGCGGGCATTATTTTTCTAGCCAAGTGACCGTTGACGTAATGCAAAATGCGCGTGAGTCGGCTCAGGCTCTACTTAATGCCCCTTCATCTGGCAATATTGTCTTCGGTGCCAATATGACCTCACTAACCTTTCAGCTTAGTCGCGCGATTAGTCGAGATTGGCAAGCAGGAGATGAGATCATTGTCTCCGCTTTGGATCACTATTCAAATGTATCCAGCTGGCAGCAAGCGGCAGAAGATAAAGGCGTTACGGTTCATCAAGTTCGTATCAACGAAGAAGATTGTACGCTTGATATGGAGCATTTAAGCCGCCTTCTTTCTGATAAAACGCGCCTTGTCGCTGTGACTTATGCATCGAACACGACGGGCTCTATTGTGGATGTACAGCAAGTAGTCAGCATGGCGCACAATGTTGGGGCACAAGTTTATGTGGATGCCGTCCATTATGCGCCTCATCATTTGGTTGATGTTCAAGCGTTAGGTTGTGACTTTTTAGCTTGCTCAGCTTACAAGTTTTTCGGACCACACGTTGGTATTGCTTACATAGCCGATCAGTGGCTCCACAGTATTCGCCCTTACAAAGTCGAGCCTGCCACTAATATAGGCCCTGGTCGATTTGAAACAGGAACGCAAAGTTTTGAAGGTCTTGCTGGTGTCGTTTCTGCGGTTGAGTATCTGGCTCAATTTGGTGAAGTCGGTTTACCTCTTCGCCAACGATTGGAGCAAAGCTACCAACTGTATGAACAACATGAGCAGCGCTTGAGTGAGCGTTTCTTGCAGCGTTTGAATGCATTAGATGGTGTCAATCTATTCGGTATCGCAAAGGAAGATAGCCAACTCCGCACGCCAACTTTTGCGCTAACGTTTGACCGATATTCTCCAGAGTTCATCGCGAAAACACTGGGTGAACATAACATTTGTGTATGGAATGGTCACTTTTATGCGTTGGGCTTAGTTCGTCAACTTGGTTTAGAAGAATCGGGTGGTGTAGTGCGAATTGGTTGTATGCATTACAACACAATAGAAGAAGTCGATATGTTATTCGATGTGCTAGAAAGCATCCTTGACGCATAACTAACGATTTCTTCCTAATAGAAAAACAAAAGCTCGAGTCAAACTCGAGCTTTTTTCATTTTTATTTGAATCAACGCGTTCTGCAAGCGATTACTCACTAACTTCAACTTCATAGGAAGTGAATTTTCTTACATTAATAACGCCGGTATCAAAGATGAGGTATTGACCTTTGATGCCTTGCAAAGTGCCAGTAACAACCGGGTTTTTATCGAAGTTATGCGAAGTGATCTTCGTTGGGTGCTGTTGTACCGGGTAGCTAAGGTCGGTAATGCTTTCGTTTAATACTTCAATGGCATCTTCGCCGAATTGCTGTTTTATCTCGGCAATTTTCTCTTCGACTAAAGGCAATAGCTCAGCAAAACGGTCCTGCAATGCCATAGGTTCACCGTCACCTTTTAGCAGTGTGCGCCAATTGGTCTTGTCTGCGATATGTTTCGCCAGTTCAACTTCAATTAAACCGGAGATATGGCGAGTTTTTACTTTAAAAATTGGCAAGCCCTGAGTCGCGCCTTGGTCAATCCAACGAGTCGGGATTTGAGTATGACGAGTAATACCAACTTTTAAGCTGGATGTGTTGGACAGGTAGACAAAGTGATCCACCATGCAATTCTCTTCACCCCATTGTGGTTCGCGACAAGTCCCTTGATCGTAGTGGCAGGTCTCTGGCTTCATGATACACATGTCGCAGCTTGCTAGCTTTTTCATGCATACAAAACAGTGGCCTTGCGAATAACTCTTTTTCGTTTTCTTTCCACATGAGCAACAAAAAATATTGCCAGTGTGAGTCAGTGTGAGCGTTTTACCCAGAAACGGAGTTAAGTCGATTTCTTCCTCACCGACAGGAAGACGGTAGTTGACGGCACCGTCCAGAGAAGCACGCATTTTGTTTAGCGTGCCAGTTGCAATTAATGACATGACATTACTCATTATTGTGTTTTTGCACAGTATATACTGAAGTGGAGAAGAGATGCAGGGTTGACAGGAGCTTTAAAGTAAATGTCTTGCACTAAATTATTATGCATCGTGTTTTATTTTCTAAAAATTATGGCTGTGAAATGCTTCGCAAATAGAAGTTGAGCTGCACTTTTTAGAAATTTTAAAACGTGATAACGGTTCAAAATCCGTTACTATGTGTCGAAACTAAGAATTGAATGAGAAAGTGATTTTATTTCTTGATAAATCACCTTGATTTCATTTTTTGAAATTATTGAACCTCACGTATTGCATATAATCTCAGCAGGTCACTTGCCCATGAAGTGGATCCATAACTTTATCTTTGCTCTTTCTATTTGCACTATCAGTTTGGTTGCCCTTTATAGTGTGCTTGGCGATACGCGAAAGCTGACCATTACACCTGAGCATTTCAATATCTATGCAACTAAAGATGCCAGTGAAGGAGGTGTGAGTGAGGCTGATATCACATACGATCGGCAAAGCCTAGTTCTTAGCTGTGAACTAAAGCAGAGCTCGTATGCTTGGCCTTACTGCGGAATCTCGGTTTATACCGATTCAGCAACGCCAACACAGGGTATTGACCTTTCCAACTACCATACGATTCGATTGAAGGTGCGATATGAAGAGGCAGGAATAGGGGCTAACACTAGCCACGACCTACGTTTGTATCTTCGCAATTATAATTCTGAGTATTCCAAGCCGGACGACGAGTACACCATTAAATATAATGGCATGCAGTTTTCTCCGTCGGGTTCGATCGATATTGTCGAAATTCCGATTAAAAATCTTCAGGTGATGACCTGGTGGTTAGCAGATAACGGAGTCGCGATTGAACACTCTGCACCTGAATTTTCAAACATCACACGTATTGATATTGCAACTGGGTCTGGTGCGGCACTTGGTAAACATAGAATTGTGATTGATAAAATTGAGTTTGAAGGCGCTTACCTTGCGCAAGAAACATTGTTGTATGCATTATTACTCTCTTGGATGGCGCTTGGACTGGCTTTTTCACTGCATGAGTTACGAAAAAATAGAGTGGCTTATGAAAAAGCGCAAAAGCGTCACCGTCATTTGGAAAAGGTGAATGATACTTTGCGAGCTCAAAACTATGAGTTTGCAGAGTTAGCGCATCGAGATGCTTTGACGGGCGCGATGAACCGATATGCTGTGCAACACTGGCTGGAACAACAATCTCGTCAGGTTCGCTGGGGGCATAACACCTTCAGTATTCTCTATTTGGACTTGGATAAGTTTAAAAAGGTGAACGACAAATTTGGGCACCAAATGGGGGATGACATATTGCGCGAATTTGTCATGGTGGTAGCGACTTCTATTTACTCAGACGATCGACTCGTTCGTTGGGGCGGCGAAGAGTTTGTCGTATTTTGCCCTGATACCAATATTGAACAAGCGTTAGAGAAGGCAGAAATGATTCGCAAAAATGTGGAGGATCATTTGTGGGTGCACGGTGATTCATTAACTTGCAGTATTGGCGTTGCCCAAATGCAGAATGAACGCGTCTCAGAAACCATGGCGAGAGCTGACGAAGTGTTGTATCAGGCGAAGCGCAATGGCCGCAACCGAGTGGAAGCTTATTATGGTTTACTTGCTTGAGAAAAGAAGCAAGCCTGATAGCCGTTCACTGAAAGGAAAGAAAAAAGGTGGCCAACTGGCC
The DNA here is from genome assembly GCF_033340375.1 of Vibrio sp. 1167. Classification (NCBI taxonomy): domain Bacteria; kingdom Pseudomonadati; phylum Pseudomonadota; class Gammaproteobacteria; order Vibrionales; family Vibrionaceae; genus Vibrio; species Vibrio sp. 1167. Next base: position 340,735 of record NZ_JAWOWK010000002.1, read on the forward strand.
ACCAAGAGGGAAACTGCTGAACACCACTTAGGGGGGGAAGTTTGGGTTATCGATACGATTACCGTGAGCAGCAGTGTAGTGCTAATCGAACTTGCTATTTTTACCAGAACAACCAAGCGAAAAGCGTTAGTGCAGCAATACACGCAATGTTTAATACGAAACCAATTCGCATCATTTCTTTTTGCTTGATATGACCCGTACCGAACACAATCGCGTTTGGAGGTGTTGCAACTGGTAACATAAATGCACAAGATGCAGCGACGGCAATCAGTGCAGAAAGAATAACCGGAGACATGCCTAAGGCTTCTGCAATGGTCGCAAATACAGGGACAAGTAGCGCAGCACTGGCGGTGTTACTCGCAAACTCAGTCAAGAAGACAACAAAAGCAACCACTGCAAGAATCGTTAAGAGAATACCGGCTTGCTCAAGGAAGCCTGACAAGCTATGAGCCAAAAATACGCTTGTTCCGGTTGCTTTTAGGACGTTACTCAGACAGATACCACCACCAAATAGGATTAACACACCCCAGTCGGTTGTTTTCTCAATATCTTTCCACTCGACGGCGCGAGAAGCACCAAGTAGAAGGATGGCGCCAATAGCTACAAGAGTATCGAACTTCGCGAAGCCACCCAGCATAGCGTTAATAGGCTTACTGAATATCCACAACGTCACGGTCAGTAAGAAAATCGCCAACGTAATCATTTTGCCGTTTGTCCATTCGACTGGTTGATGGTCAAGGTCAAACTTGTGGCTAAGGTCAGGCTTAGTCATCGTGTACAATACGAGGATAGCGATTGGCATTAATACTAGGGAAATAGGTACACCAAACTTCATCCATTCAGTGAAGCTTAGGCCAACTTCAGCGGCTGCAATTGCGTTTGGTGGGCTACCAACCAGTGTTGCAATACCACCAATTGAAGCACTGTAAGCGATACCGAGTAGAACAAACAAAAAGGTGTTGTGGTTTTTCTTGGCGTCTAGCTTTGTCATCACACCCAGCACAAGCGGTAACATCATCGCGGCGGTGGCGGTGTTTGAAATCCACATTGACAGGCCAGCACTCACACCAAATAGCATGAATACAGCGACAGACATTTTTCCTCTTGCCAGCAATAGTACTTTATCTGCAATAGCTTGATCTAACTTTTGTTTATGTAGAGCCGCAGCTAGTGCAAAACCACCCAAAAATAGAAAAATGATGGAGTTGGAAAAGTTATTCAGTGCGGTTTGAGTGTTGAACACACCCAAAAATACCGCAAGTAGTGGTATGAGCAGCGCGGTAATGCTGACGTGAATCGCTTCGGTTAGCCACAGAATAGCAACAAAAACTAAGATGCTCAGGCCGGTTACTACTTGTGGTTCAAAGGGTAAGGTATTAAACAAGATAATGAACAATAGGATATTCGCGTTCAAAATCATGCTGTTGCGAGTGAAGAACCAATTCTTCAATGTCACAGCGAGTGCGGTCATGGGTAGTGCTCCTTTTGCATTGCCTTTTGTCGGTTTTTTTATGGCAAAGTAACTGACTTGTAGTTATTTATTGATGAAATGTTACTTTGAATGCGAAAAAGAGTTTTGCCTGAATCGTAGAGCAAATTAGAAAGTGTGATGTTGAGAATTGGAAATGGGTAGAAAACTACCCATTTGTTTTATAGAAATGTTACTAGGCTTGTGAGCCACGTTATTCCTCTATTCGACGGGGACTTGAAGAGGCTCGTTAGCTGCTTTATTTGGCTCTTTTACTGCGACGATAGGTTCTTGAGGGCCAAGAAACTTAGGCTGCGTATTGATAATATACAGGTCTAAAAACGCTTTCACACGGGCTAGCAGTTCTCGAACACGCATCGATGTTTTTTGCTTGTTGGCCGTCGGCCCTGCTACCGCGAGACACTGCGCATCAATGCTGTAAGCATCAGCGATGAACAGTGCGCGTTCGCAGTGAAAGCGTTGAGTCACAATCAGAAATCGCTCCGAAGCAAAAATTTTTTTTGCTCGTACAATCGAATCTAAGGTACGAAAGCCAGCATAATCAAGGTGAATCACTTCTTCAGGCACGCCTGCTTTAAGTAAGTCGCGTTTCATTGTCCACGGTTCGTTATATGAACGGTGGGCGTTATCACCACTCAATAAAAACTGTTTTACTTTGCCTTGGTTGTAAAGCTCAATCGCCGCATTAATGCGATGAGTGTAGTAAGTGTTGAGGATCTTTCCGATGTATTTACTGGTACCAAGAACTACGGCAACCTCATGTTGAGGGATTTGCTCGTATTCAGTGAAAATGCTCTCTTTGGCTTGTAAAACCACCCACCGGTCGATGGCAATAACAGAAACAAGCAGACTAAGTGCAGAGATCGACAAAATCAAAGCAAATCGCTTCCAGGAAAATTTCAGCTTCCACTTTGATCTTATGCGAGAAAACAACAAAACGTTTTATATCCTTAACTAAAAATGTAGTTCTCATCATATCTGATAGAAACAAAAAGAGAGAAGCCCATTTATGCCAAAATCTGGTTAGGATGATAAAAAAATAAAAGCCCCTACATGGTAGGGGCTAATTATTAAACGAATTGTCTCAAGCTTAGAACGCAGTGCGTTTGTAGCGGCGGTAAACAGGTTGCCAGAACGACTGTTCAATCGCCACGTTCAATGCTTCATCAGTAATTTCTAATGCGACACCTTGTTCAATTGCCTTTTTACCAACGGCAAATGCGATTTTTTTCGATACTAAGTGGATCTCTTCCAGTGGTGGAAGTAGTGCCCCACGACCGTTGATTGCTAGAGGAGAACATGTTGCGAGCGCGCGGCTTGATTCCATTAGCATCTCGTCAGTGACACGTTTTGCATTGACAGCAAGTACACCAAGGCCAATGCCTGGGAAGATGTAGCTGTTGTTACATTGTGCAATAGGGTAAGTGCGACCTTCATGAACCACTGGCTCAAATGGGCTACCTGTTGCAACCAGTGCTTCACCATTTGTCCAACGAATGATGTCGTTCGGTGTCGCTTCCACGCGGCTTGTTGGGTTCGACAGAGGGAAGACAATCGGACGCTTACAGTGTTTATGCATTTCTTCGATGACTTCTTGGCTAAATAGGCCAGGCGCACCAGAAACACCAATTAGTACCGTTGGCTTGGCGTTACGCATAACATCGAGTAGTGAGAAGCCATTTCCTTCATTTTCCCACTCTTTCGTATTGGTATGCTTTTGCACCAAGCGTTGTTGGAAATCAAGAAGGTTAGGCATGCCTTCTTGTAACAGACCCCAACGGTCAACCATGTAAACTTGTGAGCGAGCTTGCTCGTCAGAAATTCCTTCCGATACCATTTGTGCGATGATCGCTTCTGCGATACCACAACCAGCAGACCCTGCGCCTAGGAAGGTAATACGTTGTTTAGAAAGCTGAGTTCCTGCTGCTTTACAGGCGGCAAGTAGAGAGCCAACAGTAACAGCTGCAGTACCCTGAATATCATCATTGAAGCAACACACGCGGTCTTTGTAACGCTCTAGAAGAGGCATCGCATTTTTCTGAGCAAAGTCTTCGAACTGGATCAAAGCATCAGGCCAACGGCGCTGTACCGCTTGGATAAACTCTTCTACAAATGCATCGTATTCTGCACCCGTAATACGAGGATGACGCCAACCCATGTACATCGGATCAGCTAAGCGTTGCGGGTTATTGGTACCCACATCAAGCACGATTGGTAGCGTGTAAGCAGGGCTGATACCACCACACGCGGTATATAGTGACAGTTTACCGATAGGAATACCCATGCCGCCGATACCTTGGTCACCCAAGCCAAGGATACGTTCGCCATCTGTCACAACAATCACTTTAACGTTGTGGTTTGCTGCGTTGTTCAGCAAGTCGTCAATACGGTCACGGTTTGGGTATGAAATGAACAGACCACGACCACGACGGTAAATGTTAGAGAAGTTTTCACATGCTGCGCCAACAGTCGGTGTGTAGATGATAGGCATCATCTCAGAAATGTGATTTTGCACTAGGCGGTAATACAATGTTTCGTTGGTGTCTTGGATATTACGCAGATAAATGTGCTTATCCATATCGCTTTCGAAACTTTTGTATTGCTGGTAGGCACGTTCCACCTGCTCTTGGATAGTTTCGGTCGACTCTGGAAGCAGACCTTCTAAGTTGAATGAACTACGTTCTTCAGCAGAGAATGCACTGCCTTTGTTCAAAAGAGGGGTTGCTAAAAGAGCCGGACCCGCATATGGAATATATAGTGGGCGTTTATCGTTGTTCATTGGGTGCCTTATGTAGGGTTGAAGGATGCGCACCAAATTTTAACGGGTTCACTATTTAGTTGTAAACATGCGTTGATGCACATCAATGTAATGTCGCAAAAAAATTCAGATACCGACGAAAATATCGGCAATATTGGTTGTTTAGAGATACCTAAAGCAGGATTTTTTTACTTGGGTATAATGTTTTGCATCATCAAATCAAATCCAATTTCTATGTTTCAACTACCTATCGACAGCCTGAAAGCCGAGTTTGACCATCATGTAAGCCTTAACCATCTTGTGGTGGAAGCCGAAACCGGGTCGGGTAAATCTACCCGCTTGCCCATGTGGGCGGCAAAACACGGACGCGTTCTGGTTATTGAACCACGTCGAATTGCTTGTACCTCGCTGGCTGAATTTCTTGCGGAGCAATCTGGAGAGCCAATAGGTCGCAAAGTCGGTTACGCGATCAAGCTTCATGCCTACTTTGATGAAAAAACCGAAGTTGTATTTGTGACTCCGGGGGTTGCACTGCGTTGGTTTTCGGAAAACAAGCTAGCAGACTTTGATGTCGTGATAGTGGACGAATTTCACGAGCGACGCTGGGATATTGATCTATTAACCGCCATTTTGAAGCAAGAAAATCAACATCGATTGATCGTCACTTCCGCTACCTTAGAAGGCGAAAAGCTAGCGCGTTACCTGAATGCTAAGCGCCTGAGTTCGGAGGGACGTTGCTTTCCAGTCACGGTGACACATCGTTCTACAGACAGCCGCTATTTACCGAACAAAAAGGGATGTGAACAGGAGGTTGTCGGAGCGGTAAAAGAAGCACTGGAAGATGAAGATGGCGATATTCTTGTTTTTCTCCCAGGACGTAAAGAGATCGCCCAATGCGCGCAGATGCTACAAAGCAGCAGTGATGTCATGGTGGTTAAACTTCATGCCTCGGTCAGTGATGCAGAACGACATCGTGCGCTGACGGTACAAAAGCAACGGAAAGTCGTATTGGCAACCAACGTCGCGGAAACCTCTCTGACCATTCCTAATATCCGTGTGGTAATCGATAGTGGTTTAGAGCGCAGAACTGTACAACGAAATGGACGTACAGCACTGACATTAACCAACATTTCTAAGGCCAGTGCCGCGCAGCGAATGGGGCGAGCAGGTCGCGTTACCGAAGGGGCTTGTATTCGTCTATATGGTGAGCACGCGCCTTTAGAGTTGGTGACACCTCCAGAATTACACAGAGAAGAGCTCGTCGAGCCCATGCTGGCAGCGGCTTGTTGTGGGTACCGTCTCTCAACACTCGATTTTCTCGACTCAATTCCCCCAAAGTCGCTAGAGGCATCTCATTCGACGTTGTTATCTATGGAAGCGATTGATGAGGATGGCAATGTCACGCAGCATGGGAGAAAAGTATATCCACTACCCATTGATGCACTGTTTGCCGATCTCGTTACCAGAATTCAAGCGAAGCCAGAGAAGGAAGCAATGATTGATTTGGCTGCCGCCTTATCTGTGCCTGCGCAGCTCTATCAGCGACAAAGTGGTGAAGTTGCTGAGCTTCTATCTCAAGAGGAGCCATACGGGTGTGATGCCTCTTTGCTTATCCGTTTGGTTCGGGGGGAGCGACTTCCGGGCATTGTCATTGATGCCAGCGCACTCGAAGAGGCGCAAGGTTTAGCGAAACAAATGCGAGAAGTATTTGAATTACCGGAACTTGACGTTGCCTCTCGATATAAACGTGAAGCGCTCTTTTTTTCCATCGCCTCATTGCACCCTGAGCTTGTGTTTGTCCGACGAGCTCGTCGAAGAGATGCTCTAGGAAATGGCGTAGTCGAGATGCTGGTTGGGCGTAACAGCCGCTTTCCTGATAAAGAAGAAGCGGCCATCGTGCTAGATAGCCATAGCGTGCCAGGACGAGGCGTTAAGCAAACACTAAACCTCGCATCGGTTATGATGCCTATCCCGCTGACGTTATTACGCGAACTTGAATTTGGGGAGTGGCGACAAGGTGAGACGAATTATGAAGAAGAGACGCCAAGAGCAACAATGCATTTGGTCTACGCCGGGCGAACAGTCTGTTCTGAACACCAAGCGTTACAAGGTGATGTTGCTGTTCAGTCTATTGTCGAAATGATAGAAGACGAGACACTGTTACCAGGTTTTGCTTCTCAAAGAAAACAACAAATCCAACACTGGAAACTCTACAACGCATTGGGCCTTAATGTCGAAGGAGAAGAGGTTAACGACTTGGCCTCCTTGACATTTTCTAGCTGGTTAAAGGATCAGTTGGAAACATTAGGCGTTGAAAATGTCGATGATATGGCGTTATTTGAACCGGAAGACTTAACATTTAACGGTGTTCCAGAATGGGAATACGACGATTTCACGGAGCAGTACCCTTTAGAACTTTCGCTGCCAGAACTCCAACTGGATGTTGAGTATTACGCGTCTCGCAAGCTGGTACAGGTCGTTTATCGAGAGGGAAACCGTAAGGGAGACCCGAAGCGTTGGGAGCTGCCACGCTGGGCTGGTTGGAAGATACAGTATAAAAAGGCCAGTCGAGTGATTGATGTGAAGTAGGTCGGCGGATGACGTTGTGACAAGAATTGATATTTTCTTGGTGAATCTATAATTATTTCATATTGATAGCGTTACTTGTGTGTTGTTTTTAGTTTCTTAATTGAAATATTAATCAATTGAATGCTTATATATGGCGAAGCTGTACATCAGTTGTTACAAAGCTGGTTTTAATATTTCCTTTTGTATGTAAATTAGGGCATAAAAGACGAATGTTTTATATCCCATTGCTATATCAAAACAGTTGAACGATATTTGGTATATCTCATTTTCGAGTGTCGGGGGCATAGAATGGATCAACAAGGAAAGACGTGCATTGAATTCGACTACACTAGCTTTTTAGGAGCGACAGGTAGTAAGAAATGGACCTTTTTAGAGGCATTTGCCACCATCGCGCCTATTTTCGGTTTGATGTGGAAACAGAACATTGCGGAATTGAGCAAGCCTGAAGATCGGTTGTGGGATGCCGCATTAAAATCGATGTCTTCTCGTAAAAGTGATGAATCCAATTTGGTCCGCTTAACCCAGCTAGCTAAACATGAAGGGATCAATGAATTGCGAGTCGTTATGCCATATTCGCTCGATGTTCAGCAAATCGAGTACATAGAATCTCGCAGTCAGTTGAAGGTGGATACGTCAGAACAAGATGTCCTTAACATCAAGTTTTAGGCTGAACATTTCCACTTCATCGATGTACCACTTAACAATAGTGCAATGAAAAGCGACCTCAAAGTAGGTCGCTTTTTATTTTGAGGTTTTTGTCGCAGGTCTTAGGAAATGTGATGAATATAGAGTATTTGCACTTAAATTAACAAAAATGTAACCTTTGGAAATGCAATTGTCATAACTAGCTTCTAACTTTGTGTTTTTAGGACAAATTACCGACTAAGTGGTTGGTACTGTAAGTTCGAATTAACGTCCCTTATTGGCATACAAGGATGATCGAGTCACCACGTCATTTGGGCATAAAAACAAACACAATAAGAAAGGAAGTCAATATGTCTTTGTCTCGTCGAGACTTTATGAAAGCTGCCTCTTCAACGGCGATTGTTACCGGGCTGGTGGGCTGTGGTAGCGATGCTAGTGAATCTGCTGCGGTTACCTTTGAGCACGGAGTGGCGAGTGGAGATCCTACTCAAACACAAGTAATCATTTGGACTCGAGTTACGACCTCAGCAAGCTACGCAGATGTAAGCTGGCAAGTTTCTTCTAATGAAAATTTTACTGATATCGTGCAAAGTGGCACTTTCGCTACAGATACGAGCCGAGATTTTACGGTAAAAGTTGATGTTCAAAACCTCAACGCAAATTCTCACTATTACTATCGATTCATGGTTGGAGATGTCACTAGCGAAGTCGGGCAAACTCAAACATTACCAGAGGGTGGTGTAGAAAAGGCATCCATGGCCGTTGTTTCTTGTGCAAACTATCCTGCTGGTTATTTCCATGTGTATCGAGAGATCTTAAATCAACATGAGCAAGAACCGTTTGATGTGGTACTTCATCTCGGTGATTACATTTATGAGTATGGGGCTGGTGGCTACGCTAGTGAAGATGCTGAGGCACTAGGGCGAGAGCCAAGCAAAGGCACTGAATGCATTACCTTAGATGATTACCGAAAACGGTATGCGCAATATCGCCAAGATGCTGATCTGCAAGCGTTACATGCGAGCCTACCAATGATTGCAGTCTGGGATGACCATGAGCTTGCAAATGATAGTTGGAAAAATGGTGCGGAAAACCATCAAGAAGAGGAAGGCAGCTTTAATGATCGTCGTGCAGCTGCGGCTGCCGCGTGGACAGAATGGTTGCCCGTTCGTGAAAACACTTTCTCAAACATGCTGATTTACCGTCAGTTTTCGTTTGGAAGTTTAGTCAATTTGATGATGCTCGACACGCGACTTGTGGGGCGTGATAAACCGTTGGATTATTTCTCGCTCAGCTCACCAACGATGGAAGCGATTGGCGGTTTAGTTGCTCAGTCGCGCAGTCAAGACCGAGAGCTGTTAGGCGGTGACCAACTCGCGTGGCTGATGGATGCGTTCAGTACGCACGACGCAACTTGGAATGTGCTAGGGCAACAAGTGTTAATGTCTCGTATGGAGTTGCCAAGTTCGGTTATGACCGCGATGTTTCAATTGTTTACTGCCACTGAAGAACAAAAAACAGAGGCGTTATTAGCGGTAAACTCTGCGATTACGGGTTATCTCTCTGACCCAAGTTTAGATACCATTGCTTTGCCATATAACCTAGATGCATGGGATGGTTACTACGTTGAGCGAGAGAACGTTTATCAACTGGCCAAAGCCAGCAGTGGTAACTTTGTCTGTTTGGCAGGAGATACGCACAACGCATGGGCAAGTGAGCTTAAAGACGTATCTAAGCATCCTATCGGGGTAGAGTTTGCGACTAGCTCTGTGAGTTCCCCTGGGTTAGAGGCCTACCTCGCGTTAGACCCTGTTGCGATCGCTCAAATGGAATACACGCTGCCGCACTTAGTGTCAGAATTACAGTGGGCAGACATCAAACAGCGTGGCTTTATGCGCGTTACTTTTACGCCCGACAAGGCAGAGTCGACCTGGTATTTCGTATCAACGATTAAAGACAAAACATATCAGGTGACGACCAAGTCAGCCTCTACAACAGATGGCACTACGTTAAATATCGGCTAAACTGAGCCTAATACGAAAAAAGTCCGCAAGCTAGTGCGGACTTTTTATTGGAAAGCATTTAGCAATCTAGCGACAGTGCTAGTCAATCAATCCGTATTCTTTGCTCAGAACTTCGATGATTTCCGCTTTCGGATTCTCACTCAAATGAATCGGCTTGCCTGTAATCTTCTCGGCAATACCAATGTAGGTGCTCGAAATCGCCATCAAAGATTCGACGGGTAAAGCATTATCACGAGCGAGTGCTTCACGCTCTGGCATACGTTCTTTATTTAGCAAGATATCTGGGTCAGGGAAGTGGTTAAGTAGGAACTGGCGGAAACCTTCTTTTGAGTTCTCTACGATGTGACCTGCTTGGTACTCTTTAGCATCCCATATACGAGACGAGTCTGGTGTACCCACTTCATCCATGTAAATCAGCTTTTCATTGCCAGCAGCATCATGAACATAACCAAATTCGAATTTGGTATCGACAAAGATTTGGTCAATTGCTTCTAATGCTTGACTGATAACGTTAAAGCCTTCTTTCAGCAGTTTTTCGTAGAGTGCGATATCGTCCGCACTTGAGAAGTTAAATGCTTCGTAGTTGTCTACGATATTTTGACGAGTAATATTAACGTCATCCGCTTCTGGCACACCGGGAATGCCTTTTAGAATGCCTTTTGTGGATGGGGTCATTAGCAACTCTGGCAGTGCTTTGTCTTTTTCTAACCCTTCAGGAAGTTGGATTCCACAAAACTCGCGCTCGCCATTTGCGTAAGCGCGCCACATCGAACCCGTGATGTATTTGCGGCAGATGGCTTCGATTTTTACCGGTTTGGCTTTTTGTACAATCCAAACAAAAGGGTGAGGAATGTCTAGAATATGGCTATCTGCTAAGCCATTTTCTTTGAACAGTTTGAACCAGTGATTAGAAATCGCATTAAGCGCAGCCCCTTTACCCGGGACACCATTAAGACCACCTTCAGCATGCCAAATACAATCGAATGCAGAGATTCGGTCGCTAATCACCATGATAGCCAAAGGCGCATCTGGAGCGACATTGTATCCTTTTTCTTTGATCAGTCGGGCGCTGTCTTCTTCAGTTAACCAGTAAACTGAACGAACTTTTCCACTATGAACGGGTTTATGGGTGCGAATTGGCAGGTCGTCATTGACGGCAAGTACTTGATTAGCAAGGCTCATTGCGACATTCCTATCATCTTAATCAAACGTCAGAAAGAGAAGATATTCAGCAAAATGTGGGCGCTGAATAAATCGAATGTGGGCATCATACCAGAACTATTTTAACTCGCCAGAGAAAAAGCAAACGTTTGCCTGTTTTCTTTAATACAAAAAAAGCCCCCTTAAAAAGGAGGCGAGATGCAGGATGGATAACGTCGAACTTATTAGTGGTACTTATTAACTCTGCCTTCGACGAAAAAGACTTCACACTGATAGCGCTGCGCCATGTCGCGCAACATAGATTGATTCATAAGTGCAATTTTATTGGATGCGACAACAGCACTGGCATTGCCTGAGCAGATGGCTTTTATCACGATCTCGACTTCTGAAAGCTGTTGAGAGGGCTTCATTTGAATAACGTTTTTACAGCAAATATTAGAAGCAGTGAGTTGTTCAAAGTCTGGACGAGGGCAGTCTGCTGTAAACAAAATCCATTGTTTCTGCTGCGATAAAACAGCCAGCTTAGATAGAAGCTGATCCGAAACGGCCATGGGCTTAGTTGCTTGTGCCAATACGTTGTAACGAGAGTATGTATGAGATTGACTTTGTAACTGCATCTTACTGTTCCTTTATACATGCTGTATGTGTATACAGTAGTTTGTTTTGGTGACCTGATCAACCAGTTTCTCAAAAGTTATTTGCGGTTTTTTGAGAAGGAAATAAAAGGATTTGATTCTAAGTAATTGAATTTATGTGGTTGTTTTTCATTTTTGATATGTCTAACATCAATTTAAAAATGTGAGGTGAGTAGAAAACTGGACGAGAGACATACAGGGGTTTACTACTGTATATACAGGTGTTTTTCACGGACAATGGTTTGTATACAGTGGGAGAGGGCTGATAACCGATGCGACGTGCTATGTAAGATAGGAGGGAATACGAGATAGAGATTGGAAATAGGGCTTGGCCGATCAAAAAAGCGCCTTAAGAGGCGCCTTTGAAAATCAGTTCCGTTGATTCCGTCTTGCTTAGCTCGCTCGTTGCAAGCGTTCGCGCATTTGTAATTCGCCTTGGTTAAATAGGCGCACGTCGATTTTCGCCATGTCGTAACAAGCTTTACATGAGTAGTGGTGCTTGCCATCTAAATAATCGTGACGAGTTACAAGGCTAGGTTTTTTACACCAATCACAGGTGCCTTCTTCAGTGAACATTGATTTTCTCCCCACCTAGATTAATTTGAGTCGTTAGGTGTTATTTTGCGCCGGGCATTATGGCATAAAAGCGCGACTTAAGTTAAATGTCTGTTAATTTGTTTGAGAGGGAGATCGATTGCGGCGCTTGATTATATAGGTCTAAAAGCATGCTAGCCAAAGTATCCTGACCTATTTTTACTGTTTTGTAACATTTTGTGAGACGAGCTTAAAGGCATGATTGAGTCGCTTCATTTCTTCTTCACTGCCTCTTGTGTCAGGATGATAAAGCTTTGATAGCTGTCTATAGCGTAGCTTGATTGCTTGTAAATCAGGGATGTGTTGTGGTGTGTAGCCAAACATAGCACACGCGACGCTTAGCTTATGGTTCTCTGCCTGGGTTTTGGATTTCTTAAATTCTTTGAATACTTTCTCTAGCTGGCGTTTCAGTTGCTTGTTCGTAAACTCTAGCTCTTTTATTTTTTTCGCCATTCGTTGATTTTGGCTTTCCTCTTTGGCTTCAAGCGCTTTTCTATTCTGCTTAAGTTTCTTGATTACGAGAAAACTTAAGCCGCTGATGATGAGTATCGCCGCTAGCCAGATCAGCCATAAAAACTGCGAGTGTTCTACTTTGGGGTTTGCAACTGTGCTTTTCTCTTCCTGTGCTTGCTCAGCCTTTTTATCGAGCGACTTTATTTGGGAGACTTGTTTAGCTCGCAGTTGGTTGAAGCGCTGCTCTAACAGTTGATTATAAGCTTGTTCTGCTGCTGGATTATGCTGAGAAGCCATTTGATACAAGGCTTCAGTCAATTGAGCAGTTGTGACCTTATCTGGATTGCGCTGAATAAAATCGGCGAGAAGAAAGCCACGATCGGTTGGGTCATTGAGTGCGATAGAGGTTAGCCAATATAACGCTTGTGTTTCATTTTTTTCGCCATTTATCCCTTTAGCAAAGTCGTTCGCGAGCTGTTTTTGCGCAGGGAGGTAACCTTGGTTGGCGGATTGCTCTAGCCAGTAGCGCGTTTCTGGTGAGGCTTCAGCTTTGTTTGATGCCAATAATTGTTGTGCGTACTCGTATTGTTCGATGGGGTCATTTGGAGCTTGAGAGGCAAGTGAGTAGCCAGAAAAGCTGAGGCTAAATAAGCAGAGTAGGGCAGACGTTTTGACAGACATTAATATGTCAGGCCTAACGATAATGGTTAGGCCTGCTCCGGTAATTTTTTATTATTACCGTTATGGTGCAACCAAATTACTTCAGTGGCAAGATCTGGATTTCAACACGACGGTTGCACGCACGACCTTCAGAAGTTTGGTTTGAGCAAATTGGGTTACGTTCGCCGTAGCCGCGTGCAATTGCACGACCAGGTGCAACGTTTTGAGATACTAGGAATTGACGTACGGACTCTGCACGGCGCTCTGACAACGTTTGGTTGTATGACTCACTGCCTGTGCTATCCGTGTAACCATCAATAACGAGACTGGTATCTGGGTACTCAACTAGGATGCGAGCAACACCGCTTAGAGTATTATGGATACTAGCATCAAGTTGGTAAGAGCTTGAAGAGAAGCCGATACCGTTTTCCATACGCAGTAAAAGCTGATTTTCACCAACACGCTGAACTTGTACGCCAGAGTTTAGCAAAGCGCGACGTAATTCCGCTTCTTGTTGGTCAAAGTAGTAACCAACGCCAGCGCCAGTCGCTCCGCCTGCGGCTGCACCAATGAGTGCATGCTGACGACGTTCTTTAGCATCATCACCCGTTGCTAGGCCGATTGCTGCGCCAGCGATCGCACCAATAAGCGCGCCTTGCGTGGTGGAGTTAGTTTCGTATTCACCCGTTGTTGCATTTTGGCGTTGAGTGGCTTGACAGCCAGTAAGAGCTAGCACTAGAGCTAGTGCAATAGGCATCTTTTTCAAGGGAAAATCTCCGTATAAAACTGAGGCGAAACCATGCCTCATAATGGGATGCGAATTATGAATAAACAAGCATTAATATTTGTTATGAGAAAGTAAGATTGATAAGAGTTTCTGTAAGAAAATTCCTATCAATACTGCCAAAGCTCTCAAAGTAAGCCCCATCGACATCGAAGTCATTGCTGCTTATGTGAATCCTTTACTATTCTGGCTATTTCGATGAATCGCCCAACATTTTGCGTGCTTGTTCGCCGCCCACTCCACGATTAACTGAAACCTTTCTACCTTTCTTTAAGCCCACTTCGTAGTCTTCAGTTAGGTTTTTCATCGCTTCTTTCAATTGCTTCTTGAACGTTTCGCGGTCAATGTTTTGGAATTCTTTATCAATATAGTCATTAATTTTATTGGCCGACTCTTCATCTGGAGAAATAATTGGCAATTTTTCAATCGCGCCTTCCACCCAGCCAGATACAAATGAGTTCACACGGCGAGTCACTTCCTGAGAAGAGGTGCCGGTGCCAGCAAAGCTGTTTCGGAATTGTCCGGTACTTTCGTTCATCTCGCGATAAACAATATCGAAAGCAAATGCAGCAAAAATAGCGCGATCTGCTTCACCGATAAATTCGACACGTTTGAGCCCTTTGTGATTCAACAATACTGCTTCGACACCGAATTTTGTGTTAATGCCGCGAATCACTCGCAATATGGTAGAACTGATGTTCGCTGGTAGCAGATGAGAAGATTGTGTTTTTCCCATTCTGATGAACTCAATATCGTCTTTATCGAGACCATATTTAAGCATGAGGCGATGTGCCATTTTGATAGCATTGGCAGCCTCATTAACATTAGCGGAATTGCCCAGTTCTAAGCACTTGGCGATTTTTTTCAGAGCTTTTTGTTTATCCATCGACAACCAGTAACGAAAGCAGAAAATTTATGAAGTCAGACATATTACCTTTTTTGACATAAAAACGAAATACAAGGTGGGACTGAAGATAATTTCTGCACATAAAAAGAAGCCTCGCATTAAGCGAGGCTGGCGTTTTAGTTCGTCGTAATCAGTATGAAGTCGTACTTGTGTCTAAGAAGCCATTCTTCATTAAGATTCGTTAGAATTACAACCCGAGCTGGTTGAGCAAGTCATCGGCATCATCGTTTGATCCCGACGATTTAGATTCTTTCTCAGCCAACTGTTTACGTGTTGCCTCTAAAATGTCGTCTGGGTTTTCGTCTTCAGCAACTTCAAACTCTTCCAGTTGGATGAACTCAGTTTTATCCATTGCTAGTTCGAGATAGAAAATATTGTTGTTTTCGGTGGAGAACGTCACTCTGCGCGCTTGAGGGCGGTCAAGGTTGGTATCAACTTGTAAGATAACTTGCTTATTCAGCGCTAGCATTTTTGGTTGGTTTTGTGTGATGTTCGTTTGCAGGTCTTTACGAATTTTATTAGTGAAGTCTCCGACCAGTTGATTCATGAGTTCACCCAGAACATCGCCTACCTCGTCAGAAGTATGAGATATTGCCAGTTCTTCTTCTGGCATGCCCATATTACGCATGTAGTTCGTGTAGATCTCCAGTGCGGCTTTTGCCGTAAAATTAATCACAACTAGCCCGGTAAATCCGCCATCAAACAGAACAAAACAGCCAAAATCTGGTTTGAGGCTAGTCTTGTGGATTTTTTGCACCATTGCTGAATAATTTACTTGAGAAGATGTCGCCGAAGTAAGTACGCCAGAAACAGACTGGCAAAGTTTGAGAAGGATATCTTCAGTGGTCACAATTTTATTTTTTTTCATTCTGAAAACTCATCTAGAAACGCGATTCGTTCCCCAATGTAAGGCATCAAGCGTGAAAAAATAAAGCATAAGTTTAATTATTGTATCGAGATTCTGATTTGCTCGTCTTTTTAAATGTTGTAAAGTGACGAAATTCAAAGAATATTACTTCACTAACTCTTTTGTGGTGTTTTTTTTTCGCTTAGCGCCAATTTGTATGAGAAGTGAGCAAATAATTACATAACCCGCAGCTGATCGGATCAGCGTCGTAGGGGCAGGAAGCAAATGTTACCAAGATTACACTCGCAAACTGATGTCGATCCTCTTGTTCTTAGTTTTCTGAAAGAGCTTGAGCACGCCGGATTCACTGGTGATATCGAAAGCCAATATTCAAGCCGACTAGCGGTTGCCACTGACAACAGTGTTTACCAGCAACTTCCTCAGTCTGTCGTTCATCCCAAAACGACAGAAGATGTTTCTCTCCTCGGGAAACTGAGCAATAAAGAAAAGTACGAACGAATTACCTTTTCACCTCGTGGTGGCGGCACAGGGACCAATGGTCAGTCGCTAACCAAAGGTATTGTGGTGGATATGTCTCGTCACATGAACAAAGTGCTTGAGATTAATGAGAAAGAAGGCTGGGTTCGTGTACAAACTGGTGTAGTGAAAGACCAGTTAAATGACGCTGTTCGCCCTTATGGCTACTTCTTCTCTCCAGACTTATCTACCAGTAACCGTGCAACGATTGGCGGCATGGTCAACACCGATGCTTCTGGTCAAGGCTCTCTGAAATACGGAAAAACATCCGATCATGTTTTGTCGCTACAAGCGGTGTTTGCTGATGGTTCAATTTTAGAGTCGGACTTGTCCCATGGTTACCCAAAAGAAGGCGAGTTTGCTGCCAAGGCGCTACGTGTAACGGAATCCGTATGTCGTGAAAAACGCCAGCAGATCGTAGATAAGTTTCCTCCTCTTAACCGATTTTTAACGGGCTACGATTTAAAAAATGCCTTGAATGAAGACGGTGACCGTTTCGATATCACACGAGTACTTTGCGGCGCGGAAGGTTCATTGGCATTTATTACCGAAGCAAAGCTGAACCTGACGCCAATTCCGAAAGCGCGTACGTTGGTTAACGTTAAATACAACAGCTTTGATTCTGCACTGCGTAATGCACCGTTTATGGTAGAGGCGAAAGCGCTGTCTGTAGAAACCGTTGACTCAAAAGTGCTTAATCTCGCGAAGCAAGATATCGTTTGGCACACCGTGAGCGATTTACTTACCGATGTTCCAAATAAAGAGATGCTTGGCATCAATATGGTGGAATACGCAGGTCAGGACGAAGAGGAAGTTGCTGCTCAGGTTGCAGCGTTGACCGCCAAGCTCGATACCATGTTGGAAACAGAAGAAGCGGGCATTATCGGCTACCAAGTTTGTAACGATGTAGCGAGCATTGGGCGTATTTACAACATGCGTAAAAAAGCGGTGGGTTTGTTAGGCGCAGCAAAAGGTCGTGCTAAACCGGTCGCATTCGCTGAAGATACCTGTGTGCCACCAGAAAACCTGGCGGACTTCATTGTAGAGTTTCGAGAACTGTTAGACAGCAAGTCTCTGAATTACGGCATGTTTGGTCACGTCGATGCTGGGGTGCTTCACGTACGTCCTGCGTTGGATTTGTGTGACCCGCACCAAGAAGCATTGATGCACGAAGTTTCTGATG
Organism: Vibrio sp. 1167; assembly: GCF_033340375.1. Lineage (NCBI taxonomy): Bacteria > Pseudomonadati > Pseudomonadota > Gammaproteobacteria > Vibrionales > Vibrionaceae > Vibrio > Vibrio sp. 1167. Next base: position 358,001 of record NZ_JAWOWK010000002.1, read on the forward strand.
AAGTGGTCAAGCTGGTGGCGAAATACGGCGGTTTGATGTGGGGTGAACACGGCAAAGGTTTCCGTTCAGAATATGGCCCTGAGTTTTTCGGCGACGAGTTGTTTACTGAACTGAGACGTGTGAAAGCGGCATTCGATCCACACAACAAAATGAACCCGGGCAAAATCTGTACACCGCTGGATAGTGATGCAGAGCTTGTCAAAGTTACCGATACCAAACGTGGTTACTATGACCGTCAGATTGACGTTCAAGTACGTGACAGCTTTAAACAAGCGATGGAATGTAACGGTAACGGTTTGTGTTTTAACTACGATACCAGCTCGCCAATGTGTCCATCGATGAAAGTAACAGCCGATCGTCGTCATTCACCGAAAGGTCGTGCGGGTTTGGTTCGCGAGTGGTTGCGTCAGCTTACTGAGCAAGGCATTGATATTCTTGACTTAGAAAAGCAAACACTAGAAAACAAAACATCAATCAAAACCATGATTGACCGCGTACGTCATTCTATCAATCGTCGTCACGAGTATGACTTCTCTCACGAAGTGTATGAAGCGATGAATGGTTGTTTGGCGTGTAAAGCGTGTGCGAGTCAGTGTCCGATTAAAGTCGATGTTCCGAGCTTTCGCTCGCGCTTTTTAAACATCTATCACTCTCGTTACCAACGTCCTGCAAAAGACTATCTGGTTGCGAACATTGAGACTATGCTGCCGATGATGGCGAAAGCGCCAGGTGTCGTAAATGGTGTTTTGAAGCAGTCGTGGGTGAAAAGTTTAACGGCATCTACGGTCGGGTATGTCGATGCGCCGTTGTTATCAGTACCCACCTTGAAACAACGAGTAGAGTCGCTGACAACGCCTTATGATCTGCAAGCGCTCAGTGGTTTGTCTTCGTCTGAAAAGAGCAAGCATGTTTTAATTGTTCAAGACCCATTCACTAGTTACTACGACGCTGATGTCGTTGAAGACTTCGTTAAGTTATTGAAAAAGCTGGGTATGAATCCGGTGCTTCTGCCGTTTAAGCCGAATGGTAAAGCACAACACATTAAAGGGTTTTTACGTCAGTTTAAGGACACAGCAGCCGACACAGCGAAGTTCTTGGCGATGGTAGCGGATCTGGATATTCCATTAGTTGGCGTCGATCCTGCTTTGGTGCTGTGTTATCGAGATGAATACGCTGAAGTGCTTGGCAGTAAGCGAGGTAATTTCGATGTACTAACAGCCCACGAATGGCTTTACCCAAGACTAGAAGCGTTTGAAAGCGGAGAGCATAAGGCGCAGGAACCTTGGTATCTGTTTGCGCACTGTACTGAAAAAACCAAAATGCCAAATGCGGAAAAAGAGTGGGGCGCTATTTTTGCTCACTTTGGTGCAGTTTTGAATACGGTACCTGTTGGTTGTTGTGGTATGGCGGGTACGTTTGGTCATGAGGTTGATAAGTTGTCGATGTCGAAAGACATTTACAATTTAAGCTGGAAGCCAAGCTTAGATAAGTTGGATAGCGAGAGATGTTTGATTACAGGCTATTCTTGCCGCAGCCAAGTGAAACGCTTTGAAGGAACGAAGCCCAAGCATCCCGTTCAGGCATTGTTAACTTTGTTGTAATCGGACTAAATCAAGCCCAGTTTTACTGGGCTTTTTAGAAACCGTACTTAGACCCTTTCAAAGGATATGAATCTTGAGAAAACTTGAACTCAAAGTCCCACCTGTTGCGGTGTTTTTGCTAGTCATACTTTTGATGTACGGACTTAAAGTTTTGACGCCGAGCATGAACATTCGAGTCCCCTTTGTTGAATTTGTAGTAGGTGTATTAACTTTGTTGTCTGGCTACATGGGCATTGCTGGCGTGTATGAATTTCGCAAAGTAAAAACCACAGTGAACCCAGTAAAACCTGAAGCGGCATCTTCTGTTGTAAGAACTGGTGTGTTTGCCTTTTCACGCAACCCTATGTACACGGCATTATTGCTTCTAATCATAGCAACTGGTTTGTGGTGGCAGCACTTGAGTGTGGTGCTTTGTGGCGTGATATTTGTCAGTTATATGAATCGGTTTCAAATCAAGCCTGAGGAACGCGTTTTAGAGCGATTGTTTGGTGAAGAGTATGTGGATTATAAAAACCATGTTCGTCGTTGGCTCTAAGCATTGCGTTTAGTTTTGTTTGGATGAGACATAAAAAGAAAGCCCAACGGTCGACGTTGGGCTTTCTTTTAGTAAACACGTTTTTTGTGCGCTTCTGATAGGGCAGTCGACTAGGCTGCCTTAACGAACTTTGCTAGGAATGCATCCTTACGTTCATTAAAGCGGCGTACAAGGTCGTCAACCGCTTCTTGGTCATATGGCTTCAAGCCACTTGCAACCATGCGCTTAATACCTTTACCAACGACTTCACCGTCTTCTTTGAACGCAAAGTTTAAGGTGACTACACCTCGTTTTCCTTCTACATCGAATGTTGCGCCAGTGAAATCCACCTCTGGATGCGTAAGGTCTAAGCGTGAAAATTCGACTTCCATGCTTTCATAAATAACTAATGGACGCTGGCAGTTAATCATCATTTGCTTCTCTTCCATAAGAGGAACCATGATGTGAGGGAAGTTCATACCAGAAAATTGCACGTAATTTGTCACTACATGCTCAATAAATGCCGGATCGTGGTTAGTTTCACCTTCACGGGACATGTGTAAGTATTCTTTACCTGCCTCGTCAACAACAGCGCTTTCTTTGTCACACTTATTTTCAATATGAAGTGCTACACCATCGTTTACCATGCCAGAGAAGTTAAAACGCATCTTTTGGCTAACGCCTTCTTTACTAAGGAGCACTGCGAAAAGTAAATCCCCAGGGACACAAAAGCGTTTGTTGTCTTCATCATGAATTGGGTTGTAGTCACCTGCGACACGTTTTGCAAAGTGGCTTGCTTGTTCGCGAGTGAACTGAAACTGGTGATTAGTGTTTGAAAAATAAGGTGTTAGAAACATAATTTTTACGTAGTAACCAAAACTGTGTGGGATTATATGCGAATATCTGCGTAGCAATGGTCCATCCAGTGAAAACTTCACCGTATCCTAACAATAAGACACTATTTCGGCGGATAAACCGTTAAAAACGCATACTTTAGCAACGCTTTTATTTGTGAAAGCAATAAACAACGACCTTTTCGCTCGCCTATCTTTTAAAGTATAGCCATCAAAGTAGACAGGCGTTCATAAACAGTGCCATCAACATGTTTAATCGTATGTAAAAAGGCTCCACGCAGAACGTAGAGCCTTCAAGTCATCATCTGTTTATTCGATGAAATGCCAGTTATGCTTAATTATTGAATACTTGGTAACAAGCTCTCTGGCATGAGCGTGTTGTGGATAGCCAGCTTAAGCAGAGTGTTTGCCTGTTCAATGTCCGGCGCAAAGTAGCGATCTTTATCGTAGAACGATACTTTTTCACGCAACATTTGTTTCGCAATCTCAATACGCTCAGAGGACTTGTTTGGCGCTCTAAAGTCTAGGCCTTGTGCTGCTGAGAGGTATTCGACAGCCAGAATACCGCGAGTGTTTTCGCCCATTTCTTTCAATCTGCGAGCCGCGAATGTTGCCATTGACACGTGATCTTCTTGGTTTGCAGATGTTGGCAAGCTGTCTACTGACGCTGGGTGAGCGAGTGTTTTGTTTTCACTTGCTAACGCAGCAGAGGTAACCTGAGCAATCATGAAACCAGAGTTCACACCACCATTGTCGACTAAGAACGGTGGCAGTTTTGATAGCGCGCTATCGATAAGTAATGCCATACGACGTTCAGACAAGCTGCCGATCTCGGCAATCGCAAGTGCTAGGTTGTCGGCTGCCATTGCAACAGGCTCCGCATGGAAGTTACCGCCAGAGATGATGTCACCATCTTCAGCAAACACCAACGGATTATCTGATACGGAGTTCGCTTCTACTTGTAGTACTTCCGCCGCATTGCGGATTTGCTGTAAACACGCACCCATCACTTGAGGCTGACAGCGCAAAGAATACGGGTCTTGTACTTTTTCACAGTTAGTGTGCGAATCACCTATTTCACTCGATGTGTCTAACAAATGACGGTATGCGAGTGCTGCGTCCATTTGGCTGCGATGACCACGTACACGGTGAATGCGCGGATCGAATGGACGTCGGCTGCCGAGAGCGGCTTCAACAGACATTGCACCACAAACGGTTGCTGACGCGAAAAGGTCTTCCGCGATAAACAGGCCTTCCAATGCGAACGCTGTGGATGCCTGAGTCCCATTTAGTAGCGCTAAGCCTTCTTTTGGCGCCAGAGTGATAGGCTCTAGACCTGCGATTTTTAAAGCTTCTTGCCCGGAAATGATATTACCGTTGTGGCGAGCTTGTCCTTCTCCCAGTAATACTGTGCTCATATGGGCTAGAGGAGCTAAGTCACCTGATGCGCCAACAGAGCCCTTTTTAGGTACGCAAGGGTAAACTTGTGCGTTGACTAGGTCGGTCAGCATATTAATGACTTTTAGGCGAATCCCAGAAAAGCCACGAGACAGACTATTGATTTTTAATACCATCATCAGACGAACCGTTTCATCTGACATAAACTCACCGATACCTGCCGCATGAGAGAGAACGATACTGCGTTGCAGTGTTTCTAAATCTTCTGGTGCTATTCGTGTGTTAGCCAATAGCCCAAAACCAGTGTTAATTCCGTAAACCGTTCGATCTTCCGCGATGACTCGGTCTACGACCTGTGTGCTTTCTTCAATGGCCGGAATGGCTTCAGGATCCAAAGTAAGGTTGACTGGTGAACGGCTCACTTGGCGTAGTTCGTTTAAGCTAATATGACCTGGCTTTAGCGTTAAATTTAACATCTCTTTCATCCTTACTTGAGCTTCTTCAGTTCTTCGTTGAGCATTGGCAAATCTAGCCCTTGCTCTGCTGCACATTGTTTAGCGATATCGTATCCCGCATCAGCATGACGCATCACGCCTGTTGCTGGGTCGTTATGCAGCACGCGGGCAATACGTTCTGAGGCATCTTCACTGCCGTCACAGCAGATAACCATACCTGAGTGTTGCGAGAAGCCCATACCTACGCCACCACCGTGGTGTAGTGAAACCCAAGTTGCGCCGCCCGCCGTGTTGAGTAGCGCGTTTAATAATGGCCAGTCTGATACGGCGTCAGAACCGTCCATCATACCTTCGGTTTCACGGTTCGGGCTTGCTACAGAGCCAGAGTCTAAGTGGTCTCGACCAATGACAACGGGCGCCTTAAGTTCGCCATTTTTCACCATTTCGTTGAATGCTTGACCAAGACGCTCACGATCTTTAAGACCAACCCAGCAAATACGCGCAGGTAAACCTTGGAACTGGATGCGTTCGCGAGCCATATCTAGCCAGTTATGTAAGTGCGGATTATCTGGAATTAGCTCTTTTACTTTTTGGTCGGTTTTATAAATGTCCTCAGGATCGCCAGAGAGAGCAGCCCAACGGAAAGGACCGATACCTTCACAGAATAGAGGACGAATGTAGGCTGGAACGAAGCCAGGGAAATCAAATGCGTTTTCTATGCCTTCTTCCAAGGCCATCTGGCGGATGTTGTTGCCATAGTCGAGTGTTGCGGCGCCGCGATTTTGCAGCTCTAACATCGCTTGAACTTGCACAGCCATGGATTTTTTCGCGGCTTTTACGACCATTGCTTCATCTTGCAAACGCATTTCTGCTGCGTGAGACATGCTCCAGCCTTGTGGTAAATAGCCATTGAGCGGGTCGTGTGCAGACGTTTGGTCTGTTACGACATCAGGCGTGATATTACGTTCTACCAGCTCAGAGAAAACGTCTGCTGCATTACCTAGTAGGCCAACCGATATTGGTGTGTCTGACTCTTTAATGATAGCTAGCGCTTCATCTAAAGAAGCCGCTTTCTTATCGACATAGCCTGTACGTAGGCGGTAATCGATACGTGATTCATCACACTCTACTGCAATCATGGAGAAGCCCGCCATTGTACCAGCGAGAGGTTGAGCACCACCCATGCCACCGAGACCACCTGTTAGAATCCAACGGCCCTTTGCTTCACCGTCAAAGTGTTTTTTTGCAACAGATACGAACGTTTCGTATGTGCCTTGTACGATACCTTGCGATCCAATGTATATCCAGCTGCCAGCGGTCATTTGGCCGTACATCATCAAGCCTTGTTTATCTAGCTCGTTGAAGTGTTCCCAGTTTGCCCAATGCGGAACAAGGTTTGAGTTTGCGATAAGCACGCGTGGGGCATTTTTATGAGTAGGGAAAACACCAACAGGCTTGCCTGATTGAACTAAAAGCGTTTGGTCATCTTCGAGTCTTTCAAGTACTTCAACAATCTTGTCGTAACATTCCCAGTTTCGCGCTGCTCGGCCAATGCCGCCATATACAACCAGTGAATGTGGATGTTCTGCAACATCAGGATCAAGGTTGTTCATCAGCATACGAAGAGGGGCTTCGGTTAGCCAAGATTTTGCGCGCAGTTTATCTCCGTGAGGTGCACGAATTGTTCTGCTTGTATCAAGTCGTGGATCTTGTCCCTGGCGCTGTGTCATTTCAGACTCCTTTAGTTTCTCGTGATGACCAAGTACTTGCTTGGTCGTAATAATCAGTGGCATCTGGGATGCATTATGGTTTGTGCTGTTTTTCCGCCATCGCGTTGGCGATATCCCAACACAAACGGGCAGCTAATCGTGCAGTTTGACTATCGACGTCATAATTTGGGTTGTATTCGGCGATATCAGCCAGCATTAGCTTATTTTTGTAATGAAGAATTCGCTCTAAAAAGGGTGCAATAGTGTCGTAACTCACTCCCCGAGCTGCTGGTGCGCTGACTCCAGGTGCGGTTGCGGCAGGAAATACATCTAGATCAATGGTCAAATAGAGGTAGTCACAGTCGTCAATAAAATGCTGAAGCTGAGTTAAGTGATAACTGTGGTTTAAGTAGCAGAGCTGATTGTCCTCTACATACCAAACATTTAACGCATCTGCTTTTTCAAATAGCGCTTTAGTGTTGCTACTACGGCTTACACCAATACAAGCGTAATGAAAGTCCCAATCGTTACGTTGACAAAAATGATGAATTTGGTTGAAGGGTGTACCAGAGCTTGGTCTTATGTCGGCGAGGTTACTCTCAAATGCGCGCAAATCGAAATGCGCATCGAAATTGATAATGCCGATTTTAGGTTTCTTCTCTGGATAGTGCTCTTTAAAATACCCCGCTAAGCCGGAAAAGGAGGCCCACGCAATCTCATGCCCACCACCCAGCACGATGACTGGCGTATGGGGCAGTGCGCTTGAAATGGTTGCTGCACATAGAGCTTGGCTCTCCTCCAGTAAGTCGTCTTCACACACCACAGTACCTAAGTCATATAGTGGGGCGTCTTGGTGCCATGCTAAATTAGCGAGTGCTCGTCGGATTAAGTCTGGCGCTTTTTTCGCGCCAATGCGTCCTTTGTTTCTCGCAACGCCAGCGTCGGTAGCAAAACCGAGTAATGAGACGCCATGCGCAACGGCACTCAACTCATCTGCTTTTTGGCGTTGAACAACGTGATGAATTCGCTGACCAAGCTTGCCGTCCTCGGCATCATGACGGCCTTGCCAATGAAATAGGGGAGAGTGTAGGTCGAATTGAGACATATTATTGGCCTCCGTGTGAAATGTATTCACCATTTACTATACGACCTACCAGACGTTTTGCTCCGACTTGATAGCTTAAATCCGCAGGGCTTTCGATATCCCAGATAGAGAAGTCCGCATCAAACCCTACTTTGATTTCGCCACGTGAGTTTTGATAACCCAGAGCTTTGGCTGCATGTTGCGTTACACCACGCAGTGCTTCTTGCGGTGTAAGGCGAAATAGTGTGCACGCCATATTCAGCATGAGTGTGAGATCAGAAAATGGTGATGTACCTGGGTTGACGTCCGTAGCAATTGCCATCGGCACGTTATGCTCTCTCAACAACTCAATCGGTGGTAACTGAGTTTCTCTTAGAAAATAAAAAGCGCCAGGCAATAGAGTGGCGACGGTGTTTGATCGAGCAAGTGCTTTAACACCTTGCTCATCTAAAAACTCGATGTGATCCGCTGACAGACCGTTGTATTGCGCAGTGAGGGCTGTACCACCGAGATTAGAAAGTTGCTCAGTATGCCCTTTAACCTTTAAGCCGTGGCGTTTTGCAGCTACAAACACTTTTTCTGTTTGTTCAAGATTGAAACCAATCGATTCACAAAAAACATCGACACTCGTAGCTAATTCTTCCTTTGCGACAACAGGGATTATGTCCTGACAAATGTGCTCAATATAATCATCTGCACGACCTTGGAACTCTGGCGGAATGGCGTGAGCGGCGAGAAGTGTAGTGGTGATTTTAACTTTGCGCTCTTGTTCAAGCATTTTGGCTGCACGGAGCATTTTTACTTCATCATTCAGTGTCAATCCGTAGCCTGATTTCACTTCGACAGAAGTGACGCCGCTCGCGAGTAGCCCGTCTAAACGTGGCAACGCTAACTCAACTAATTGCGCTTCGGTTGCTGAACGCGTCGCATGCACCGTTGAAAGTATCCCACCGCCTTGTTTGGAAATTTCTTGATATGGCACGCCGTTTAAGCGCATTTCAAATTCGTTGGCACGATTGCCCGCGTAAATAAGATGAGTGTGGCAGTCGATCAAACCTGGCAGAACTAACTTGCCTTGAAGGTCGATACTCTGAGCGTAATGTTGGGCAGACAGCAGAGACTCGGTTTGCGGTGCGTCTTCACCAATGGCACAAGTACTGATCGCAACGATTTTTCCAGATTGAATACCAATGCGCGCTGGAGGCGTTGGAAGGTATCCGCATTCTCCCGATTGCATGGTAACTAGACGTGCGTTTTCAATCAGCAAATCCATGTTTGTGTCCCTGTGTTTATTTGTATCATTAAATGTATATACAAATAAATAGAGCAAAATAAGAACACTGACAAGATTGATGTTGCTAAAATGTGATCAAAACGTAGATCTAGAGGACAAACCTTGTCCTTAAATGAGCACTTTTGAGCTCAGCTTATATTTGTTACCAGGGTGATAAAGTAGGGCGGTACTGACTAACTTATCTTGGCTCCACGTTCTGCGATTCAAGAGAAGGCAAGGTTCATTGGCTTGCATTTTTAAGTCTTGCTTAATACGGCTTTCAGGCACAATTGCCTCTACAGTATGTTCTATCGCGCTGAGTGGGCAATTATCTGACAGGTATTGATTTGGAGTGATTTGTGTGAAGTCTTGATTTAAATAACTCGGGGCATATTGGCTATTCACCCAGCGGAGCTCCAATTGAATCGGCGTTTGGTCTTCATAGTGAATAATTTCACTGTAAAACACTGTCGTGCCTAGCATAACGCCGAGTTTTGTCGCAATGTTGTCATCTGCTTTTATGGCAATCTGTTTGAGCACTTTACTGCCATACTTTCGCCCTCTATCGCTGACTTCTTCGGCAATGTTTCGAATGTCTAGCAGGGGAGATTCTGACTTTTCACCAGGATCACACACGAACGTGCCTAAGCGTGGGCGACGTTGTAATCGGCCCTCATTTACTAAATCCCGAATTGCTTTGTTCACTGTCATTCTACTGACACCAAATTGCTCGGTAAGCTCAATCTCGGTGGCGATGCGATGACCAACTACCCACTCTCCAGCATCAATTTTATCCAGGATAAATTGTTTAATTTGAATATAGAGTGGTGCAGACATAATGATTTCCCTTTATTTGACTATACAAATACTGCTTAATTTAGGTACAAATTGCAAACATTTCTCGACGAATGTACCGCTTAGTGACCGAACAATCCTATAGCAGGGCTGAATGACTCTTGCTGCTGAGCATTATTTGGCTTGATGATTGAATTCAAACATTTTCTTGTGGTCTATTGCTTGCACAGCAGAAAACAATTGTGTAAACAAACGATTATTAGAAGAAAAGTCGCTAAAAAAGGAAAAATATGTTTAAAAAATTGAAAGCATCACTGGGGATCGGCTCTGCAAAAGTAGATACCATTTTGGACGAAATGAGCGTGTTTCAAGGAGCGACGCTGAAAGGGCATGTTCATATCAAAGGCGGAGATGTCGAACAACAAATTGATGCTATTACGATTAAATTGAACACGGAAATGAAAGTCGAAGTGGATGATAGCGTAAGTTACCAAACCTTCACTATTGATCAATTGAAAGCAGTTGACCCTTTTGTGATTCAACCTAATGAAGAAAAGCAGGTTCCGTTTGAGCTAAAACTGCATGATGAAACACCAATTACTGCGGTTAGCGCACTTAAGAATCAATGTCATGTTTGGGTCGAGACGACGTTAGATATTGATTTTGCAATTGATCCGCGTGACCGTGACTATATTGAAGTGAAACCACTACCAGTAGCATCTCGGGTTATTCAAGCGATCGAGCAAGCTGGTTTCACTATGGTTAAAGCCGATGTTGAAAAAGGCTTTTTGCGCGGTGGCTCGTTTTCCTCTCGCTCTGGTATTTATCAAGAGCTAGAGTTCCGTAACAACGGCTTTATCTCATCAAAAGAAATTGAGCTTTCTTTTATTCTGGAAGGACAGGTCATGCATTGTTTGGCAGAGATTGACCGTTCGCTCAGTTTGGCTGGTGACCAATATCGCTCGTTTACGTTGCCGATCAATGCAACCGATGCTCAAGTCGCAGCCGCAGTTGCACCAACGCTAAATCTATAGCTCTCATCAACTTGATGAAAATATGTACCGATATCCTATTGTGAAAGCGATATCGGTACTGTTATCCATGTTTCTTGCGTTCTCTACGGCTAAAAACTCAAGCGCTGAATTTTCCATTAGATATCGATAGCCCAATACCAGTTCATTAGAGGCATCAGCAAACTCTGTGGGTCCTTCTGTTGAGCCTTGATACCAATGATATTCCAACATCAGGTGATGGTTATCTTCTAAGGAATAACGGTACCCACCTGCAATGGCAATCGTATTATGTCGATAAGGCAGATCGAGCAAGGCACGGTCATCCGAACGAAAAGTCATGCCAATCATCGAATAAAATGCATGAGCATCACTTAAGTAGCTGTAGTTTAATTGGAAGCCTTGCTCGAAACTGCTGCCTTGAAAAGTGCCGTGAGCCACATCGTTAAAATACAAACTGCCGCCAATCGATAGGCCGTGATGTTCATTTTGGAACACTTGATACTGTAAGTAAGTAGATAGGTTATTGGCCAGTGTTTGTCCTTCGAAATCATCTTCAAGCACATCATATTGCGGCATTGAAATGTAAAAACGATCTCTGTCTACTTTATCCCGCCCATTTTGTCCGATACCGAAAAGTTTATGGAAGCTTTTCGTCAGTCCATCTAAATGGTTGTCAGCGGCAAAGACCCATCGATAGTTGAGCTCCCACTGCCAACGGTTGCTGACTTGCCATTTGCTGCCTAATTCGATTTGATTGTGGTAATAATCCAGTGCGTATTCATCAGTATGAGCCCAAACACTTGCCACGGTTCCTGAACCATAGGCTTCGACAAAACCATAGGGCAGACTATGTCCTGAACGCAGTATGTTGGTGTGACTAACCACTTGCATTGGGGATTGTGCGTAAGAACGCAGCGGGCCATATAAGTCATTTGATGCGAAGGCTTGCAAAGAACATATCGAGGTGCTTAGAAGCACCATAAAGCGCGATTTGAAATAGACCATGATGAATACCTACATACAAACTACTCTATAAAACAACTATATACCTAAATCGCACGTTGAGCTCTCGCCCAGCGTGTTAGGCTTTGTATCGGTTCACACGTAATAGGGGATATTGTAATTTGTTGTGTAAGTTCATTGAGGGGCAATTCCATTCATCAGCTATGCGGTCTCTTAAAAAAAGCATGATCAGATTGTAGTGACGGGTCTGCGGTTAAGTTCTTATGACAAAACAAAATCGCGCTTTGCATTCTAAATGTGAGCTAGGTACAATCCCATTTTCGATAACGGTCCGGTATTCGTGTTACCGAGAGGCCTTTATTGACTCTCAACTATTTTCAACAAATAGCTTCTAATTTGAATAACATGTGTTGCTTGGTGTGCAACACCACTGTAAAGGACATAGCATGCCTATTATTACTCTTCCTGACGGCAGTCAGCGTCAATTTGACAACCCAGTTTCTACTATGGAAGTTGCGCAATCGATCGGTCCTGGTCTTGCAAAAGCAACTATCGCTGGTCGTGTAAACGGTAACCGCGTTGATGCGTGTGATCTAATTGAAGAAGACGCAAGCCTTGAAATCATCACAGTTAAAGATGAAGTAGACGGTCTAGAAATCGTTCGTCACTCTTGTGCTCACCTTCTTGGTCACGCTCTTAAGCAGCTTTACCCTCAAGCTAAAATGGCGATCGGTCCAACCATCGACAATGGCTTCTACTACGATATCGACTTAGACGAATCTCTAACGCAAGAAGATCTTGAAAAGATTGAAAAGCGTATGAAAGAGCTAGCGAAAACCAAGTACGAAGTGGTTAAGAAAAAAGTAAGCTGGCAGGAAGCGCGTGATACGTTTGAATCACGTGGCGAACCATACAAAGTGGAAATCCTAGACGAAAACGTATCTCGTGATGATCGTCCAGGCCTTTACCACCATGAAGAATACATCGACATGTGTCGTGGTCCTCACGTTCCTAACATGAGCTTCTGTCAACACTTCACTTTGCTGAATGTTGCAGGTGCTTACTGGCGTGGTAACAGCGACAACAAAATGCTTCAACGTATCTACGGTACGGCTTTCCACGACAAGAAAGCACTGAAAGCGCACCTAACTCGCCTAGAAGAAGCGGCGAAGCGTGATCACCGTAAGATTGGTAAGCAACTAGACCTATTCCACATGCAGCAAGAAGCACCGGGTATGGTGTTCTGGCATCACAATGGTTGGTCTATCTTCCGTGATCTAGAAGTATTCATCCGCGCTAAGCTAGATGAGTACGGTTACCAAGAAGTGAAAGGTCCACTTATGATGGACCGTGTTCTTTGGGAACGCTCAGGTCACTGGGATAAATACGCTGATGCAATGTTCACAACTTCTTCTGAGAACCGTGAATACGCAATTAAGCCAATGAACTGTCCAGGTCACGTACAGATCTTCAACCAAGGTCTAAAATCGTACCGCGACCTACCGCTACGTATGGCTGAGTTTGGCTCATGTCACCGTAACGAACCATCTGGTGCACTACACGGTATTATGCGTGTACGTGGCTTTACTCAGGATGACGCTCACATTTTCTGTACTGAGAGCCAAATTCAAGAAGAAGTAACAAACTGTATCAAGATGGTGTACGATACGTACCAAACATTTGGTTTCGACAACATCGTAGTGAAACTGTCTACTCGTCCAGAGAAACGTGTAGGTTCAGATGAAATCTGGGATCAATCTGAAGAAGCATTGAAGCAGTCTCTTGAATCGATGGATATTCCATACGAAATTCAAGAAGGCGAGGGTGCGTTCTACGGTCCTAAGATTGAATTCACACTATACGATTGTCTAGACCGTGCGTGGCAGTGTGGTACTGTCCAGCTAGACTTCAACCTACCAGGTCGCTTAGGTGCAACTTATGTAGGTGAAAACAATGAACGTCTTGTACCGGTAATGATTCACCGTGCGATTCTAGGTTCACTAGAGCGCTTCATCGGTATCCTTATCGAAGAATATGCTGGTTTCTTCCCAACTTGGTTGGCGCCAGAACAAGCAGTTCTTATGAACATTACTGATAAACAGTCAGGTTATGTTCAAGAAATAGTACAAAAACTACAAAAAAGTGGAATTAGAGCTAAAGCGGACTTGAGAAATGAGAAGATTGGCTTTAAAATCCGCGAACATACTTTGAAGCGTGTACCGTATATGCTTGTTGTTGGTGACCAAGAAATGGAAGCTGGCGAAATTGCAGTGCGTACTCGTAAAGGTAAAGATCTTGGTAAATTTAAAGTGGATGATTTTATTGCATACATCCAAGACGAGATCTCTAGCCGTAAGCTCAATCTGGAGGAATAAGCTATTAAAGGCGGAAGACGTGGCCAACAGCCGGTAAAACAAAACCCGCACCGTATCAACGGTGAAATTCGTGGTATTCGTGAAGTTCGACTAACAGGCGCTGACGGTGAATCAGTTGGTGTTGTATCGATTCAAGAAGCCATTGCAGCTGCTGAAGAAGCTGGTATGGATCTCGTTGAGATCAGTCCTAACGCCGAGCCACCTGTTTGTCGTGTGATGGACTATGGTAAGTTCCTCTTCGAGAAGAGCAAAACTGCTAAAGAGCAGAAGAAGAAGCAAAAGCAGGTCCAGATCAAGGAAGTAAAATTCCGTCCTGGAACTGATATTGGAGACTATCAGGTAAAACTACGCAACCTGACGCGTTTCCTTGAAGAAGGCAACAAAGTGAAAGTAACAATTCGCTTCCGTGGCCGAGAGATGGCACACCAAGACATCGGTGTTGACGTTCTAAATCGTCTTAAGGAAGATACTGCAGAAATTGCTGTAGTTGAATCTTTCCCTAAGAAGATTGAAGGTCGCCAGATGATCATGGTGCTAGCCCCTAAAAAGAAGTAATTAACGGCTCATCAAGTAATTAAAACCTAGCCGCTTTCCTTTATATAAAGGCATATGGCTGGGTTTTGTTCGCCCTAATTACGTTGTTTATTAAACCTACTCAATGCGGAGTTATTCATCATGCCTAAGATGAAAACCAACAAAGGTGCTGCTAAGCGTTTTAAGAAAACTGCTGGTGGTATTAAGTACAAGCACGCTACAAAACGTCACATCCTGACTAAGCGTACTACTAAGAACAAGCGTCAACTACGTCCGAATGCAATCCTTCCAAAATGTGAAGTGGCTGCAGTAATCCGTATGTTGCCATACGCTTAATTCTTTTTAGTTATCAATCGTTTAGTTTAGGAGAAGCATAATGCCTCGCGTAAAACGTGGTGTACAAGCTCGTGCACGTCATAAGAAAGTTCTAAAACAAGCTAAAGGTTACTACGGTGCGCGTTCACGTGTTTACCGCGTAGCTTTCCAAGCAGTTACTAAAGCTGGTCAATACGCTTACCGTGACCGTCGCGCTAAGAAACGTCAATTCCGTCAACTATGGATTGCACGTATCAATGCGGCATCTCGTCAAAATGGTCTATCTTACAGCCGTTTCATCAACGGTCTGAAGAAAGCATCTATCGAGATCGACCGTAAGATCCTTGCGGACATCGCAGTATTCGACAAAGCTGCATTTGCAGTTCTAGTTGAAAAAGCGAAAGCTGCTCTTTAATTAGCAGTTTAGGATTAAGAGAAGGAGAGCATTAGCTCTCCTTTTTTATTGCTAAAATTTATACCCAAATGACTTTTAGCTTGGCTATTTAGAGTATTGTTTATCAGTCTTCTCAATTTATTGGTTAGCATCTTATGTTAGTTATAAGGTAGCTTGGGTATAAATTTTTACGTTTATAAGGGATTAAAAATGATCTACACAACGACCGAAAGCATTCCTGGCAAGCAGATCTCTGAAATCAGAGGGGTTGTAACTGGTAATGTTGTTCAATCAAAGCATATTGGCCGTGACCTCATGGCGGGTATCAAGAGCATTGTTGGCGGCGAAATTCGTGGTTACACGGAAATGATGACCGACGCGCGTGATATTGCTATACAGCGCATGGTGGCGGACGCTGAATCTAAAGGTGCCGATGCAATAGTAGGGATTCGATTTACCACAAGCTCAATCGTAGATGGTTCTTCGGAAATTTTGGCATTTGGTACTGCAGTGAAACTAGCGGACTAGTCTACTTGAATAGCATTGCAAAAATGCTAATAGAGAGCGGTGAATTATTATGCATTTACCGTTCTGTTCCTTTTAGGTTAATTATTCTAGATTTTTGTAGAGAGAATAGGTTTATATTCTCAACTTTACGTTACTATTAAAATTAATCACGATGATTTAGAGTAATTGCTTCACTTTTATTTTGCATATTATTTTATATCTATAATGAAATTGAATTCATATTGAATTTTTCATTTGTTGTGTGAATTCTCTTTTCGGTATATTAATTCATGTTTTTCTTATAAAAATATGAACTTATACCTTGCCAAGCGGTTCTAAATTGTTACAAATACTATACAGCTGTAACATTGCCAAAAGGAATTGTAGATGAGAGATCTGACTCCCGAATACTTGCTAGCCGCATTACGCCAAGCGATTAAAACAAAAGGGCTAACATATCGAGAGCTATCTGAGAAAATGGGTATGCCACTATCTACCTTTAAGAGACATCTTACAAGCACGAATCTCGCTTTAGATAAGTTGCTGGAATATTGTAGAGCGGTTGATTGCACGTTAGATGAACTACAAAAGCTCGCAAATCAATTGCAAGGTGAAGACGAGGATTACTTTAGTCGCACACAGGATGAAGTATTCTTTCAATTCCCTCACCTTTACGACTTTTATCGTGAATTGAGAATGTTACGAGGTAAAGACGGCTATTCTATTTTAAAGAAAAAGTATGACTTGTCTGAGCAGAGCATGTCCGATTACTTAAAAGCATTAGAGTTGTTGGATCTCGTTTACGTTGATGAAGATAAAAATATAACGCTGCACGGACCTTTATATTATAGCTATGCAGAGAACTCCAAGCTCAACGACAAATATACCGAAATCATAAAAGAGCAGACGACTACCCACGATAAGTGTGTTCGCGTTGCTTTGGCGCGTATGAAAATTACCGAAGAACAGCTTTTGTTACTGGAAGATCAAGTCGCAAAGACCGTCATCGATTTTCATTCCAAAAATGTTGTAGCAGAGAACTTTAATGTCTCTGATTTTACTAATATTGTTCTACTTGCTGGGCCACATCAGCCAGTCACATTCTCTGACGGCATTATTGAGACAGAGGGGCGATTTATTGATGATATTCGTTATGCCATCGCATCTGCAGGTGATAAGCCAAGCCTATCTATATAGATTTTGAGCCTTTTTTGAAGAGAGTTTCTGAAAGGGCGTTGCAAAAGAAAAAGCCTAAGACAGCAAATACTTTGTAAGTAGGGCATTCAGCGGTGTTTGCTCTTAATTCAGACTTAAAGTGTTTTGGGCTTATTTCGAATAATACCTGTTCAGTATCTACTTTCGTCATTTTTAACATGCTGATTTCCTTCGTTGTTCCTCCCAAAGCCTCTCTCGCTTCCTCTACAAAGAAACCATTCTCGTTGAACCAAGCATCCTGTAGCTACTTGGGTATGCATAATTGGTAGCTATTTATCTTCTAATTATAAATTCATACTTGAAATGTTTGTTTTTTGATCTATTATGACGAAGTGTCATTTGTGACGGTTCGTCAACTTTAGTTGCGTTCCTGTATTAAAGAATCGTGTTACAATTATTGGGAGTGTGTTGGTATACGGATCAAAGGATTATGTTTAACTTTCGCTGTAAAAAATATAGCAAGCAAGACGGATGTCGTGTGTCTTCAGGGCTAACAAAAAAGCAACAGGCGATTGCTGATCGTGAGATAGAGCTTATTCAATTGGCTAAGTCTTTAGTTCAAGAGCAAGGCTTTGCCAACTTAACGATGGACAAGCTTACAGCGTCAAGCCCTTATTCTAAAGGGACGATCTACAATCATTTTTGCAGCAAAGAAGATGTGATTCTTGCGCTTTGTATTCATTCGCTGAAAAGCGAAGCAATATTTTTCGAACGTACCGCCAAATTTAATGGCAATACCAGAGAAAAAATCATTGCGATGCATGTAGGTTATCGTATTTACGCTCGTATGGAGCCAGTACTATCAACTTGTGCGATTGTTGCAAAGACGCCTTGGGTTCTAGAGAAGGCTTCGCCTAAACGTGTGAATGAACTGAATAACTTGGAAGAACAAGTAATAGATGGTGCTGATGCGCTAGTGAACAATGCGGTAGAATGTGGTGATCTTAAGTTTTCTCCCGCAATTGGTTCAGATGCTATTGTATTCGCCAACTGGTCTATTGCCTTCGGTTCAAACGCTTTGGCGCAAAATGCATCGAACAGTCGATGTATTCAGCGAATTCAAGACCCATTCTCAGTACTGCACAACGCGAATATGTTACTTGATGGTTTAGGTTGGTCGCCTTTATCTACAGAATGGGACTACCGTAAAACCTGGCGTCGAGTGGAGCAGGAGTTATTTAGTGAAGAGCTTGCTTATTTAGAGTCAGTGAATCGCTGATAAACTGGAAAGGCCAATCTGACGTTATGGTTGGCTTTTTTATCGCACTATTGTGACGAATCGTCATTAAATCTCGAAGGTTGGCGTTCAGCCAATGATCACGAGAAGCATAGGAAGTTACTAAAAACTAACTTATGTAGCCAAATTCATTCGATCTAAAGTTTGCATGTCGAGTTTGTCTGGTTATTTACAGCATTTGCTGTTTTTTTAGTTTTTAAATTTGACGAAACGTCACAAAAGGAGAGTGTGATGCCACATCACAACGTTCAACAATACGCCCGTTCAGGGTGGGGTAAGCTACCAACGAATTACAGTGTATTGGTGATGCTTGCTACCGTTTTATTGATTGTCATAGCAACTATTGGAGGAAAAAATCTTTACTTTAGAGGAGATTACGACATCTTCTTTGATGGAACAAATGAGCAGTTACTTGCGTTTGATGAAATTCAAACCACCTTTGCAAAATCTGACAGTCTTGCTTTGGTTATAGCGCCAAAGAGCGGCACTGTTTTTACTCCTAGCACATTATCTCTTATTCAGCAGATCACTGACGAGGCGTGGCAAGTTCCATACTCGACCCGCGTTGATTCCCTCGCCAACTACCAGCATACCGAAGCGTTTGAAGATGATCTTCTTGTCGAAGATTTACTGTATAGCGAATATGAATTGACACCTCAACGAGTAGAGAAAGTCAAAAGTATTGCGTTGAGTGAGCCGGTTTTGAAAAGTTCACTGATTTCTGAAAAAGGAGATGTCACGGTCGTAAACATTACGGTCCAACTCCCTGAAATAGATAAAACTGCTGAAGTACAAGAGGTGGTTGCTTACATAAACGGAATGATTGAGCGTTATCAGCAAGTGTACCCAGACACGGAATTCCATAAGGCTGGTATTATTGCAATGAACTACGCGTTTATGACCGCAGCCCAAGATGATAGCGCAACATTAGTGCCTACTATGTTACTAGTGATATTGGTGTTTCTGACCATCATGTTGCGCTCATTGCTTAGCGTCATCGCGACACTCATCGTTATTATCGGCTCGGTTATGGTTACAATGGGCTTGTCAGGATGGGCTGGTATGTTCTTAAGCACGGCGACCGTTAATGTGCCTACCTTGGTGATGACGCTTGCCGTCGCAGACTGTGTACACATCATCGCGACAATGCGTCAGTCTATGCAAAACGGCTTTAGTAAAGCCCACTCTATTGAGCGAAGTATTGCGCTCAATTTCATGCCTATCTTGATTACCTCCATTACCACCGCGATCGGCTTTTTAATGATGAATATGTCGGATTCTCCAATCCTGAGAGATTTCGGCAACCTATCAGCCCTTGGCGTCATGGTTGCTTGTTTCCTTTCCATCACGTTACTTCCCTCCTTGCTTAATATCCTTCCGGTTACGGTGAAGTCGGATACTTCTGATGAAAGAAAGCACTTTATGGATCATTTAGGAGATTTCGTGGTGTCAAAGCGACATGCGTTATTGCCGTTGTCGGTGCTTGTTATTGTCGCGAGTGCGAGCTTGATTCCGCTGAACAAAGTCAATGATGAATCCGTCGAGTACTTTGGCCATAGCAATGAATTTCGCCGAGCGGCTGATTTTATGGAAGAGCGAATCAGTGGCATGGCGAACATCAGTATCGCGATAAAAACCAACGAATCGCAGGGCATTGCCGATCCTAATTTTCTCAATTCCGTGGGTAAATTTACTGACTGGCTAAGGTTGCAGTCAGAAACGGACCATGTTGCGACCTTGAGCGATGTTTATAAGCGCCTAAACAAGAACATGCATGGAGATGATCAGGCTTATTACTCGCTCCCTCAAGACAGAGAATTAGCGGCTCAATATCTGCTGCTTTATGAAATGTCACTACCGTATGGTTTAGATTTGAACAACCAAATCAATGTAGATAAGTCGTCGATCAAGATGGTTCTCACCGTGGAGAACTTGGGCAGCGTCGAGCTTGTTGATTTGGAAAATCGCATTTACCAATGGTTTAACGAAAACGCGCCTCAATATGATGTTGTTGCGTCTAGTCCTTCACTGATGTTTGCGCATATTGGTGAAACGAATATGGCCAGCATGCTGTCAACCTTGCCCATTACTCTTGTCTTAATCTCTGCATTACTGATCTTTGCCTTGCGTTCGTTCAAGCTTGGCTTAATTAGTCTTGTCCCGAATATTGCTCCTGCGCTTATTGGTTTTGGTATTTGGGCGCTGGTTTCTGGCGAGATTAACTTGGGATTGTCTGTCGTTGTGACATTAACGCTTGGTGTTGTTGTCGATGACGCCGTTCACTTTCTTTCTAAATATCAACACGCTCGTAAAGATGGCCACAGTGCGGAGCAAGCGGTTCGCTACGCCTTTCGTACCGTGGGGCGCGCACTCTGGATTACGACGGTCGTGCTTGTTGCTGGTTTCTCTGTTCTGGCGATGTCGAGCTTCCGTTTAAATGCCGATATGGGACAGCTGAGTGCCATTGTCATCTTTATTGCCCTTGTTGTGGATTTCATCTTCCTACCGACTCTACTGATGTTGTTTGACAAAGGCGTTTACGACGAGGTGGAGCGCCGAAATAAGCTTAAATCAACTGACTCTCAAACCAAGACTGTTACTCAGTCATAACGAATTAAAGGATCGAACATGAATTTAGTAAAAAATGCCTTAAAAGTATCAGTACTTTCTGTCTCGCTTATTATGAGTCATGCGGTGTTGGCGGATGAAGCCAAAGGACTAGAAATTGCCCAAGAGCGCAAAGCCCGTGATGAAGGGTGGGGGGATTCTGTTGCTACGATGCAAATGATTCTGCGAAACGCGCAAGGAGAAAGCAGCACACGTTTAATGCGCTTACAATCACTCGAAGTTGATGGCGATGGTGACAAAGGGCTCACGATATTTGATGAACCGAGAGATGTAAAAGGCACGGCGTTTCTTAACCATTCTCATACGGTGGGTGCCGATGACCAATGGCTTTACCTTCCTGCACTGAAACGTGTGAAACGTATTTCCTCGCGTAACAAATCAGGTCCTTTTATGGGCAGTGAATTCGCGTATGAGGATCTCAGTTCCTTTGAGATTGAAAAATACCGTTTCAACTACCTACAAGATGACAGCATAAACGGGCAAGATGCTTTCGTTGTAGAGCAAATTCCGACCGATAAGAACTCAGGTTATACCAAGCAAACGGTATGGTTAGATAAAGCGCATTATCGTCCACTTAAAGTTGAGTTTTACGACCGCAAAGGCTCTTTGTTAAAAACGCTTTCTTTTTCCGATTACAAGCAATATCTCAACCAATATTGGCGAGCGCACACTATGGCGATGACAAACCATCAAACAGGAAAAAGTACTGAGCTAACGACTAGCGAAATGCGTTTTAACACTGGATTACAAGACAATGACTTTCATAAGAATGTGTTGAAGCGAGTGAGGTAGTGGAGGAAAAATGAAGCGATTAAATGCTGGGTTGTTGCTTAGTGCAGCAGCCTTTTTTTACTCGATGCCTCTGACTGCCGTCGAGCTTGCAGGACAAGTCAATATTGAGCATCGTCAGTTTTTTAAAACGGGCTCTCAGGGTCAGAGCAAAGCGCAAACGTCACTGGTTTTGCAGCCAGAATTTTACTGGGAGATGCAAAATGGTGATGCAAACTTTACTTTCACACCTTTCTATCGCCTGGATGGTCTAGACGATGAGCGAAGTCATGGTGACATACGAGAGGCACTTTATCTGACTTATTGGGATGATTATGAGCTTCGAGTTGGGATTAGTAAGGTCTTTTGGGGAGTGACTGAATCAGCCCATTTAGTTGATGTAGTAAACCAAACAGATGCCATTGAAGCCGTCGATGGTGAAGATAAACTCGGTCAGCCGATGTTACATTTTACCTCTTTCAAAGACTGGGGCACCGTCCACGCAATGTTGTTACCTTACTTTAGGGAACGAACGTTTGCGGGTACAGATGGCCGCTTGCGAACCGACCCCGTTGTCTCTGATGATGCTATTTATGAATCAAGCAGAGAAGAGAAGCACGTAGATGTGGCTTTTCGATATTCGAAAATGCTTGGCGATTGGGACGTAGGCCTGAGCTATTTATATGGAACAAACCGGGATCCTTACTTTCGTTTTGAGTACGGAGAATTAAAGCCTTACTACGCTCTGATGAGTCATGTCGGTCTGGATGTGCAAGGAATCGTTGGCGATTGGTTATGGAAACTGGAAAGTATTTATCGAGATAGTGCTGATAATCATGTCGGTCTTGTGACGGGCTTTGAGTATACCTTCGTCGGTGCATTTGACACGGTTTGGGATGTGGGGGTTATTGGTGAGTACCTCTATGACAGTCGTGGGAACAACGCACAAACTATCGGTCAAAATGATGTGTTTGCAGGTATTCGTTGGGCGCTCAATGATGAGGACGGAACGGAAGTATTGACGGGAATTACGAAGGATTTAGATAACGATGATGTTTACAATGCTAAGTTAGAAGCATCGAGCCGAATATCGAATCACGTTAAGTGGCAAATTGATGCTTGGTTGTTTAAAAATGAAACACCAAATGATTTGCTCTACTTCGCTAGAGATGACGATTTTATCGAGCTATCTATTCAATACTATTTCTAAAACAAAAGGGCACAGCTAAACGGCAGATTAACTAAAGATGACATTTTTGACGTTTTTGTGCTCTTTTTATTCAATAACCTCTTCTTTTCGTAATTCAATTTGGCATTGGTGCCCGGTTTGGCTACTATGTACAGCTATCAAAAAACCAATCACTCCCTTATGGACACTACCTACAGGTAGATGAGGAAACGATGCAACATCTAGAAGAGATCATTGCTAGCGCGAGCACTGCAATTGAAGCTGCCGAATCGCTAGTCGCACTTGATGAAGTGCGTGTTCAGTATCTGGGTAAAAAAGGTGAGCTAACTGCTCAACTTCAAAGCCTAGGCAAACTACCACCAGAAGAACGCCGTGAAGCTGGTCAAGAGATCAATAAAGCGAAAGGCGTAGTTCAGCAAGCTATCGCAGCTCGTAAAGATGCACTACAACGTGCTGAGCTTGAAGCAAAACTAGCAGCAGAAACAATCGACGTAACACTACCAGGTCGTCGTATTGAAAACGGTGGTTTACACCCAGTAACTCGTACTGTAGAGCGTATTGAGAAGTTCTTTGGCGAACTTGGTTTTAACACCGAGGCTGGACCAGAGATCGAAGATGCATTCCACAACTTCGATGCGCTAAACATCGCAGCTGATCACCCAGCGCGTACTGACCACGATACTTTCTTCTTCAACCCAGACTTGATGCTTCGTACTCATACGTCAGGCGTACAGATCCGTACGATGGAAAATGGTAAACCACCATTCCGTTTCATCGCACCAGGCCGTGTATACCGTAACGACTACGACCAAACGCACACGCCAATGTTCCACCAAGTGGAAGGCATGCTGGTTGATGAGAACGTAAACTTTGCTCAGCTGAAAGGCATCCTGCACGATTTCCTATGTAACTTCTTCGAAGAAGAAGTAGAAGTACGTTTCCGTCCATCTTACTTCCCATTCACTGAGCCTTCAGCTGAAGTAGACGTGAAAGGCAAAAACGGTAAATGGTTAGAAGTACTAGGCTGCGGTATGGTTCACCCGAACGTGCTACGTAGCGTAGGTATCGATCCTGAAAAATACTCTGGTTTCGCATTCGGTATGGGTGTTGAGCGTCTAACAATGCTTCGTTACGGCGTGAACGACCTACGTGCGTTCTTCGAGAACGATCTTCGTTTCCTAAAACAGTTCAAGTAATCCAGAGGGTTCATCAACATGAAATTCAGCGAATCATGGCTTCGTGAGTGGGTAAATCCTGCGGTTACTACTGACGAGCTAACTCACCAAATTACAATGGCCGGCCTAGAGGTAGACGACGTTCTTCCTGTTGCTGGTTCTTTTACTGGCGTTAAAGTCGGTCACGTTGTTGAATGTGGCCAACACCCAGATGCAGACAAACTGCGCGTAACTAAAGTTGACGTGGGTGAAGAAGAGCTTCTAGACATTGTTTGTGGCGCACCTAACTGTCGCCAAGGTCTGAAAGTAGCAGTAGCAACAGTTGGTGCTGTTCTTCCAGGTGATTTCAAAATCAAAAAAGCGAAACTACGTGGCCAGCCATCTCACGGCATGCTTTGTTCATTCACTGAACTAGGTATCGACGTTGAGTCAGACGGTATCATGGAACTAGCAGAAGACGCAGTAATCGGTACTGATTTCCGTGAATTCCTAGGTCTAAACGACGTAACGGTAGACGTAGACCTAACAGCAAACCGCGCAGACTGTTTCAGCATTCGTGGTCTAGCTCGTGAAGTTGGCGTACTAAACCGTGCTGACGTGACAGAGCCATTAGTAGAAGCAGTTGCCCCTTCAATCGACGATAAAGTGTCTATCGAAGTGAAAGCGCCAGCTGCGTGTCCACGTTACCTAGGTCGTGTAGTTAAGAACGTAAACGTTCAAGCTGAAACGCCACTATGGATGCAAGAGAAACTGCGTCGTTGTGGTATTCGCTCGATCGACCCTGTAGTAGACATCACTAACTACGTTCTTCTAGAGCAAGGCCAACCAATGCACGCATTCGATCTAGCGAAGATCGAGGGTGGCATCGTAGTTCGTATGGCTGAGCAAGGTGAGAAGCTAACGCTTCTTGACGGCAACGAAGCAGAACTAAACGCAGATACACTAGTAGTTGCTGACCACAACAAAGCACTTGCAATCGCAGGTATCTTTGGTGGTGAAGACTCTGGTGTAACAACTGAGACTAAAGACGTTCTACTAGAGTGTGCATTCTTTGCACCTGACCACATCCGTGGCCGCGCACGTAGCTACGGTCTTCACACTGATTCTTCAATGCGTTTCGAGCGTGGTGTGGATTACGCACTACAAGTGAGTGCAATGGAGCGTGCAACTCAGCTTCTTGTTGAAATTTGTGGTGGTGAAGTAGCACCTGTTGTAGCTGTAGAATCTGAAGCAGACCTACCTAAGCCAAACAAAGTTGCACTACGTCGCACGAAACTAGACAACCTACTAGGTCACCACATCGCTGATGCTGATGTAGTAGAAATCCTAGAGCGCCTAGGTTTGACTGTTGAAGCTTCAGAAGAAGGTTGGGTGGCAGTAGCGCCAACATGGCGTTTCGATATCGCTATCGAGCAAGATCTGATTGAAGAAGTTGGCCGTATCTACGGTTACGACAACATTCCTAACCAAAACCCAGCAGCAGCACTTAAGATGCACAACCACGTTGAAGCGGATCTTCCACTGAAACGCGTTCGTGATCTTCTTGTTGACCGTGGTTACCACGAAGCAATCACATACAGCTTCGTTGAGCCTGAGCAGCAAAAGCTAGTTGTACCTGGTGTTGAGCCTCTAGTGCTTCCAAACCCAATTTCTGCAGACATGTCAGCAATGCGTCTTGGTCTTATCCAAGGTCTGCTGAACACGGTTGTTCACAACCAGAAGCGTCAACAGCCACGCGTTCGTCTATTCGAATACGGCCTACGTTTCATCCCATGTGAAACTGCAGAAAACGGCATGCGCCAAGAGCCTATGCTTGCAGGTGTTATTGCTGGTACTCGCGGTGAAGAACATTGGGATATCGAAACTAACACGGTTGATTTCTTCGACCTTAAGGGCGATCTAGAAGCGATTCTAGAGCTATCTGCGAACGAAAAAGCGTACTCTTTCGCTGCACTGTCACCTGAAAGCAAAAAAGCTAACCCAGCTCTTCACCCAGGTCAATCTGCGGCAATCATCGTAGACGGCAAAGAAGTAGGCGTGATCGGTACCGTTCACCCTGAGCTTGAGCGTAAGTTCGGTCTAAACGGTCGTACTATCGTATTCGAAATCGAATGGTCTGCAATCAACAGCAAAGTGATCCCAGAAGCGGTAGCACTTTCTAAATTCCCTTCAAACCGTCGTGATATCGCGGTAGTAGTGGATGAAGCTGTTGCATCTGGTGACATCGTTAACGCTTGTCTAGAGCAAGGTGGCGAGTTCCTTAAAGATGCGAAACTGTTCGACGTTTACGTAGGTAAAGGCGTTGAAGATGGTAAGAAGAGCCTAGCAATCGCTCTGACTCTACAGTCACTTGAGCGTACGCTGGAAGATGCAGATATCGCTGGTGCGGTTGACGCTATCGTTGCTCACGTTTCTGAGAAGTTTGGTGCGTCTCTGCGTGACTAATCTCGCGTAACGTATCTTCTTAAGAAATGAAAACCCTGCCAGTTTGGCAGGGTTTTTTATTTTTAGGATTACCTTGTCGTTGTTCAAGTTCCTTACTGCTCGCACCCCCCCCCTCATTATTTTAAAATACTAGACCAAACTAGGGATGGCCCTTACCCGAGATTAGGAACGTATTGTTTTTCAGCTAATACACGCTAACGATAGCTTATTGGCGGTTAGGCAGCGAGTGAGAGGGTATAGCTAAGCAGAAGAGGCAGCGTAAGAATGCTGAAAAAGTTGCCAAATAGTACCATTGACGCCACCTTCATGGGTTCTATATTCAGCCTTTCCGCAAATAGGTAATTCATGACGGCTGGCGGCAGCATTGTGAAGAGCACCATCATTTGCAATTGCATCGTTGGAAGGGGAATTAACCAATAAATAAGTGCAAAAGCGACAGCACCAGTTGCCAGTGACTGCACGGTACACAGCACACCAATCTTTAAACCGTCCAACCTTAAATGACACATTTGTGCCCCCAGAGATAAAAGCATCACGGGTACGGCCGCTTGCCCAAGTAGAGCCGTGGCTTCGTATAAAGGCGCCCATGCTCCCACATTTGACACGTTGAGAAACAGAGCCAACGACGCTGCTAAAAAGATTGGCATCTTGACTATTTGCTTAAAAGGGTTGCCATGACTAAGCAGCATTACGCCTAAGCTGATATGCAAGCATGCTGACACGACAAATAAAAGCACTGCTGACGACAGCGCAATTTCTCCAAACGTATAGGTAAACAAAGGAATAGCTAGATTTCCGCTATTGCGAAACATATGTGGTGGCGCCCAGGTTTTAAACGAGAGTGACGTCCATCGACATACCGGGATCATGAGTAGTGCGGGAATTAAAACCGCAACAATTGCCGCCAAAAGAAGTGGCCCCTGATTTGAATCGAGCGGCATGCTAACGAGTGACGAAAATACCAGTGCTGGCGTAAAAACCTCAATATTAATGCGGTTTATTGGGCGAAAGTCAGGCTTGATGTAACGACCGACCAAATAGCCAACTCCGACAAGAGCAAAAACAGGGAAAAGAATATTTATGATTTGATTAATCATGGTCGCCTAGAAGCAGTGTAAGAAGCCAATGAGGAAATACACGAACTTCCACATTATCAATCTTTGTATATGGCGTCATCGTTAAACAGCGAGAAGCGTGGGTTTAATCAAGCTTTCTAAGCACAGTTGCAAAGTACAGGTGGTCATACCTTTTAATCTAATTGTTACGTATCGAGTTACATACAAATCACTGAATTTACGACAAGTTCTATGTCAAGTGTCTGTTAAATAACCAATATCTGATATTTTTATTAAATAGTGTTTAATGTTGATATTTAAACTAATTTTAGTTTTATAATCTGGATGTTTTTCCTGATAAAGATGAAACAAAAACAAAAATATCAAATTTCTGGCGTTTAACAATAATTTACGTAGTGCTATTCCTTTTGTTCGCCAAGAAAAAAGTTGGCGAAAATCATAAGCTTGTCATACACTTCCTGATGTAACCCCGATATGTTGTTGAATTGGTAGGGTAAAACTGCTCTGGCGCTACACTAACGTAGCATTGTTTAACATAGCTTTGAGGAAAGTTTTATGGCGCTCACAAAAGCCGAACTGGCAGAAAACCTGTTTGATAAATTAGGATTTAGTAAGCGGGACGCCAAGGAAACGGTGGAAGTGTTCTTTGAAGAGATTCGTAAGGCACTGGAAAGTGGCGAACAGGTAAAACTGTCAGGTTTTGGTAACTTTGATCTTCGTGACAAGAATGAACGACCTGGTCGTAACCCGAAAACTGGTGAAGATATTCCAATTACTGCTCGACGTGTAGTGACTTTTCGCCCGGGTCAGAAGTTAAAAGCTCGTGTAGAAAACCTGAAGAAAGTACAGTAAGCCGAATAAATGGATCACGCTAAGGCGTGGTCTTTTTTTTGCGTAAAATTCGTGTGCATACAAATGAAAACCACCGCAATGCGGTGGTTTTTCTGTTTATGAGAGACGCTTAATGATATCGGTTACGCCGCTTCTAGATGCGTTGTTAAGTATGGTTGCCATGCTTGTTGGTACAAGTTCTTAGACTGTGTACGCATGTTGCGAATAGAGGCAAGCTCTATTTCGCTTAGCTCACGTTTTTCCAACATCGCTTGACGTTCTAGTTTCTGGATTTTTTCGTATAGGTCGTGTTCGGGACCGCTTTTTACATCTGCGATTGCTTTCAAGTGCAGTTGAACTTCGGCTACTAGGTTTGTTTTTGGTAAACGAACGAGCAAGTTCAAGTCTCTATATCCTGAAGGGCCAGGTTTTTTGAATCGATTTTTTACTTTCACAATCGTTGTTTCACGCTCTAACGTTTCATAAATGGAGACTAAGCTCGCGACGTCTTCAGCTACAATCGTTGCACGTGCTAGGTCAGTAATACGTTCAACTTTCCCATCTAACTCTAAAGCTATCTTTTCTTCTGCTCGTTGTTTGGATTTCACGCCTGCGAAGTATGGCTGAGCGTCATTAAGAAGTGCGGTACTCTTACAGATAGTTTCAAGTTCAAATTGTGCTTGGTGAGCTTTGCTGTAAAGAATGTCGAAGTCAGAATATGGCTGAGTTGGTGTGGTGTCGATTGACTGAATGCCATATAAACCGCTAAGGCTGTGTTTAAAAAGTTTCGAACAAACTTCGTTTTGGCTGGTTGAACGATTTTGTTCGCCACTAGGCGCAGGGGTAATTGGAAGTGCGGCAAATGCCGGTGCACGGCTAAGTACCAAAAGCATCAATGCTGTAGTACGAAGAAATAAGCTCATTCACTCTCCTTAACTTGCTTGTACTTAGAAAATAGGGAACATAAAGGTCGCTAAGTTCGGCAAATCAGGTACTAACTTATAAATGGGGCCATTACGAAAGATTCCAAGGTTTCAGTTTTATCTTGAAGTAGAATCGTGCGTTAGATCACCATTTCTCTTTTCTTTATTCTGATTATCAGATAAAGGCGCGTCTCCTATGAGACCGATTACATCCTATCACCGCAGTATTAACCAAAGATGAACGGCATAGACAAATTGAAAAAAAACGTTAGTCTTACCTCTCAAAATGAAAACAGCCGACAAGTAGAAAGTAAAATGAGAGACCAAGAATTTTGGCATAACAAATGGGCCAGCAATCAGATCGGATTTCACTTGGAAGATGTAAACCCGCTATTACCAGTATATTGGAAACACACTAATCCAAAGCGTGAAGATAAAGTGTTAGTTCCTTTATGTGGAAAGTCAGAAGACTTGATTTGGCTAGCGATGAAGCATGATTCGGTTGAAGGTGTTGAGCTAAGCCATATTGCTGTGCGTGCCTTTTTTGCTGAACATTTTTACACGCCAACGGTAACGCCTCTTAATGGCATGCACGAGCTTTATCAATTTGATGAGCTCTCTATTTATACTGGGGACTTTTTCACTGCACCAGTATCTCAAGCCGATATCATTTATGATCGCGCCGCGTTGGTTGCTTTACCGCAAGATATGCGAGAGGAGTATGTAGAGCGTCTCAAGCAACTTTTGAACCCAGGCGGTCGTATTTTGCTTGTTACACTCAACTATCCTCAAGAAGAGATGGCGGGGCCTCCATTTAGCGTGCCGGTCGAAGAGATTGAGCAGTTATTTTCAGGTTACAAAGTTACTTGTTTGAACGTAGATGAAGCTGACGAGAATCATCCTAAAATTGCGAAAAAAGGCTTAAGTCGCTTCTCTGAAGAAGTGTACTTAATCGAGAGTGAATAGGCTCTCTTCGGTTTGGAACACGAAATAGCGCAGCAATTTGAGCTGCGCTATTTTTGTATGAGTGGTTCGTATTTAATAAATGATATTCACTTTTGAAGCACTTTCAACAGCATCTTGAACGGCTTCTTCGGTGGTTTTTCGTCGCGTAAGGACAACACCTAAACGGCGGCGACCATCGATTTCTGGCTTACCGAATAGACGAACTTGTGTTTGAGGTTGAGCTAAAGCTTTGCTTAGGTTTTCAAAGCGAATGTTTGTGGAAGTCCCTTGTCCAAGAATAACAGCAGACGCAGATGGGCCATATTGCACAATATTATTAATTGGCATTCCGGTAAACGCGCGCACGTGGAGAGCAAACTCAGACATTTCCTGCGAAATCATTGTAACCATACCCGTATCGTGAGGGCGAGGAGAGACCTCATTGAAAATGACTTTATCGCCTTTGACAAACAGCTCTACACCAAAGATGCCGTAGCCACCGAGCGCGTTTACCACTTTCTCAGCCGTGTATTCAGCTGCTTTTACTGCGTTTTCTGACATAGCTTGCGGTTGCCATGATTCGCGGTAGTCGCCATCTTCCTGACGATGACCAATTGGAGCACAGAAATGCACACCGTCAACGGCTCTGATGGTCAATAAAGTGATTTCGTAATCGAAGTCGATAAAACCTTCCACGATAACGCGACCTGCACCCGTACGCCCGCCTTCCTGAGCGTAATCCCATGCTTTTGTAACGTCGTCTTCGGTCTTGATAACACTTTGCCCTTTACCTGAAGAGCTCATCACAGGCTTCACCACGCACGGAATACCCACATGCTCAACCGCGGCTTTGAAGTCTTCAAAATTATCTGCAAAACGATAAGGTGAAGTCGTCAATTCCAGTTCTTCTGCTGCCAAACGTCGGATACCTTCACGATTCATTGTTAGCCTGGTTGCCTTAGCGGTTGGAACAACATTCAGTCCTTTCTCTTCAAGCTCTACCAGTTTGCCGGTTGCGATGGCTTCAATTTCTGGTACGACGTAAGTAGGTTGTTCCTTCGTAATAACTTCTTCTAAGGCGTTCCCATCTAACATGTCGATAACATAACTACGGTGAGCGACTTGCATCGCTGGAGCATTGGCATAGCGATCACAAGCAATCACTTCTAAACCAAGTCTCTGGCATTCAATGGCGACTTCTTTACCGAGTTCGCCAGAGCCTAAAAGTAATACACGGGTAGTATTTGCGCTAGTTGCAGTGCCAAACATAGTGTTCCCTTACAAAATAGAGTGATGAGACAGAAATTGCAGGAGATCATACTGAAGTTTTATGACAAAGCAAACGTTTGCTTTTGGTTTTTAGGTAATAAAAAAGCTCTACATGTTGTAGAGCTTTTTGTTGAATTTGTCGTTTATACGTTGACAAAACTAAGCGGAATATCTGGATTCAACGCTTCCAACGTTGATTGCGTATCGGCTAAGTGACTGATCTTACCTTCAGAGTTTTCTACCAATGCAGCGGCTTTGATGCTGTCAAAGGTTTCACCCGCAAGTAAAACTTGGATTAGCGCAACTTGTAGCGGTGGCAAGCTAGGATTAAACGCTGCATTTTCTGCATAAGCACCTTGGAATACACGTCCGCTAGTCA
Source organism: Vibrio sp. 1167 (assembly GCF_033340375.1). Lineage (NCBI taxonomy): Bacteria > Pseudomonadati > Pseudomonadota > Gammaproteobacteria > Vibrionales > Vibrionaceae > Vibrio > Vibrio sp. 1167. The sequence continues at coordinate 389,865 of NZ_JAWOWK010000002.1, forward strand.
TCTCTAATGCTAAACCACTCAAGTTGTTGGTGTATGGAGAGTGGCTCATGTTCATCGCTTCAACTGCACTTTGGATGAGTGCGTCTTCATCATCACATGAGAACTGGTGTTTAACTTCTGCCATTAAGCCGGACTCGATACCGAGATCGTTTGGTCCAAAGGCTTCAGGCAGGTATTCATGAAGTGACTTTTCTTCGCGTTCTGGGAGCTGGATTTTAAGCTCGTTTGCGGTAGATAACTCATTCATGAACTGGCGGCAGTGACCACATGGGCTGAAGTTGATAGTGATATCCTTAACACCACGTTCGCCTTTCATCCAAGCATGGCTAATCGCAGACTGCTCTGCGTGAACCGTTTGACCCAACTGTACACCAAAGAATTCCATGTTGGCACCGAAGTAAAGGCGACCTGAAAGACCACGAACGATAGCGCCGACATAAAAGTCAGAAAGGGGAGCATAGGAGTACGCTGCGGCAAAAGGAAGTAGCGCAACACGAAGCTCTTTGTCTGATAGACCGGTAGCTGAAAGCAACTGCTCAAATTGTTGAACTGAAAGCGTAGCATCAAAATCATCAGCTTGGATGATAGGAGCAAGTTGTTTGGAAAGTGCTTCTGGAGCGCCTGCTAGCGCCTGTTCAATGCGACTTTTCATGTTGAATCCTTGTTATTGCATGGACAGTTATTCTATGTGAAAGATAGAAATGTTCCGTGCGTTAGATCACGATAAATAATGCAATTGATAATTCTGTTACATAATTAGAGTGAGCTCACACATGTATTCGATTGCACAGGTGTGAAGCGTTATCTCCGTCTCACAATTAACCATATCAGTATATATTCATATGACCAAGGAGCAGGAGTATGTTACCAACGCGACTTTTACCGCTATGCTACTTTATACCTACGTAATCTAGAGCGAGTGGTAGCAGCTAGAATGCTAACGCTATGAATGTATATCTCGATCAAGTCCCTTCACGATATTACTGGGTGAGGTTGATAGATAAGATAGGGTTTTGAAAAGGGTAAGGGAGAAGCGGAAAGGCTACGGCCTGCCGGAAGGAGGGCAGACCGAGAGCGCTTAACTATTGATATAGCCAGACCGCCAAAGCAAAAAAACTTGGAGCCAAAATAGAAGTTATGATCCCACATAAAACCAATGCGAGTGATGAGAACGCGGCATCAATGGGCTGTTTCTCTGCACATGTCGCGGTGCCTAAGGCATGAGACACGGTACCCATTGTTAGGCCACGTGCAATCGGGTGTTTAATTCCAATTAAGTTGTAAATTGGGTATGCCAAAATCGCGCCCAATAAACCAACAATCAGAACCAAGATCGCCGCAACGGCAGCTTCACCACCGAGGTGACTCGAAATTTCCATTGCTATTGGCGTAGTGACGGATTTACCCACTAGACTTGCGATTAAACTGATATCTGCTTTGAAAGCGACTGCGATCAAGGTGGTTGTCATCATCGACATCACACTGCCTACTGTGCAAGCAAAAGTGATGATTCGCCAGTTTGCTTTAATCTGTGGTAGTTGTTCATATAGCGGGTAAGCCAGAGCAACTACGGCTGGTTGAAGTAAAAAACTGATCCCTTCGTTATCCGCATAATACGTTTCAAACGGTACATTTAAGTAAGTAAGCAAAGGAATGAGCACTGCAATACTGATCAGCAAAGGATTTGCTAGAGGATTATTCACTTTGATTGCGATTTGGCGCGCGACAAGAAAAACCGCAATGGTAACAACTAACCACATATCAGTGCTTCTCCTTTAGCAAGTAGTCCAGCAGCCAAGCGAGGCTGACTAGTACAATGAGTGAGCCTCCAACTGCGCTAGCAATGATAGGGAGGGCATTAGCGAGTAGCATATCGAAATGTTGCATTAATCCCACGCTAATAGGAACGAACAACAAAATCATGTAGCGGATAAATAGCGTGGCGCCCGGTTTGACCCAATCGACCTTTACAAGCCCAAGAGTCATAGAGAAAAACAGTACGAGCATACCGATGACACTTCCTGGGACGGAAACGCCAGTGAACTTTTGAATGGTAATTCCGATGCCAAGTGCCCCCATGATGAGGAAGATTGAAATGAGCAGTTGGATCAGTTGTAAGAATCGTTCTTTAATCATTTTGACAGTATATAAACAACAAGCACACCATAAGGTGCGCTTGTATTAGGAGGAGTTAAGAAGCTAAGCTCTCTACATAACGGTACACGGATTTTAATATCGCAATCTTCTTTTCGTCACTTTCATGTTCGTGAACTAAGTTTTCTAAATTCAGCATGTACTCTTCAATTTGGCTTTCAAACACTTCTCGACAGTGTAATGCCCAGCGTCTTTGTTCTTGCTCGTCTAATGTGCCTGGGAAGTTACGCGCACGATAGCGGAACAATAGAGGTTTAATGCGCTTGTCATCAAATTCAATGTCCAATGCGGCAAGATTGTTCGGGTCGGTTTCTCGAATGATATCCATGGCTGCGCGATCGGCCGGAGAGAAGAATCCGTCGTAAAGTTGAGTGTCCACATCATCGCTTTTTTCAAATTGACGTTCGATAGAGAACAAGCCGATTAGTTTTTCTCGAATCTCAGGGTGCTGGCGAAGTATTGCCAAATTATCGAGACACTTCTGACGATCAATGCCGATGTTTTCTGCGTTTTCCGCCGTTAACGTTTTTGCAGGGGCGAGAATAGGGCATTTGTTCAAATGAACTAGTTTAACTGGCACTGGTAGCAATTCACCAAGATCTTCGCGCTTAGTGTAGAGTCTTTCGTGCAGCTCTTCTGCGGATAGCTCAAGAATAGGTTGAGGGTCTTTCGCTAAATCGATGGTGATAACAGCGTTATTATTGGTTGGATGCCAAGCAACAGGCACAATCCAGCTAGTGTACTGACATTCGCGCCCTAGCATGCCTGAAACGTGCATCAACGGTGTCATGTTGACGATGTCGACTAAATCATTGAGCTTGCGCTTTTGGCGCATAGAAAAAAAGTAATCAAACAATTTTGGTTGCGCTGCTTTTACTTTCTTTGCCATTTCGATAGTCGCAATCACATCTGCCATGGCATCGTGCGCGTTACTATGTTCTATGCCGTTAGCCACAGACAAGTGTTCTAATTTAAAGCTAGTGAAGCCATCTTCGTTTTCTGGCCATTCTACGCCTTCTGGGCGAAGGGCATGGCACGCGCGTAGTACATCGAGTAAATCCCAACGTGAGTTACCGTTTTGCCAACTCCATGCGTATGGTTCGATAAAGTTGCGATAACAAGTATAACGGGTCACTTCGTCATCAAAGCGAATGCTGTTGTAGCCTAAACTGGTGGTATTTGGTCTCGCGAGTTCAGTGTGAATCTTAGCGATAAACTCTGGCTCAGAAAGGCCTTCTTGAACCGTTTTTTGCGGAGTAATACCAGTAATAAGCGCAGCTTCAGGAGACGGAAGATAATCAGCCGGTGGTTGACAGTACATGACTAAAGGCTCGCCGATGATATTAAAGTTTTCATCTGTACGAACACCAGCAAACTGGCTTGGGCGATCTTTCGCGGGGTTGGTTCCCCATGTCTCATAATCAAAGAAGAAAAAAGTGGGCTGATTATCTTGGTGCATTCTGCTTACCGTTTACAAAACCGATGACAGTATTAGACCATTCAACGCCTTGACTAGCAACGAAAGATGCAAGTTGAATTTTTGAAAATGAAAAAAGCCGATGGCGAACCATCGGCTTGATATTTTACGTTTTATCGCTTTGGAAGGAATTTGAGTTCTATGCTCGTGTTTCTTCCAATGTTGCTTCACTTTCTGGTGACTTCAGCACTCGGCTAGCAATTGTACCCGCAGTCATTGAGCCTGAAACGTTTAGTGCGGTACGTGCCATGTCAATCAATGGTTCAATAGAGATAAGCAGCGCTGCGATGGTCACAGGTAAGCCCATTGCAGGAAGAACAATCAAGGCTGCAAACGTCGCACCGCCGCCGACACCTGCAATACCAAATGAGCTGATGGTGATAATCGCAATCAATGACAGGATAAAGTGTAGATCAAGTGGGTTGATGCCCATTGTCGGAGCTACCATCACTGCAAGCATTGCAGGATAGATACCCGCACAGCCGTTTTGGCCGATAGTGGCACCAAACGATGCTGATAGGTTTGCAATCGCTGGTGGTACGTTAAGCTTCGTGATTTGCGCTTCTACGTTTAGTGGAATTGTTGCTGCTGAGCTACGAGATGTAAACGCGAAGGTCAGTACAGGCCAGATTTTCTTAAAGTATTCCGCAGGGCTAACGCCGACAAAAGAGACTAATACGCCATGAACAACAAACATCAGTGCGATAGCAACATAAGACGCCACAATAAAGCCAAGTAGGTTTAGGATGTCGCCTGCGCTTGATGTCGCTACCACTTTTGCCATCAGTGCTGCGATGCCGTATGGCGTTAGGGCCATGATCATCTTCACTAGTCGCATAACGATAGATTGAGCAGCTTCTACGAAAGTACGAATCGGTGATTCCAACTCTGCTTTTTCCATCATCACTTTACGAGCGGCGATACCAGTTAACACGCCGAAAATCACAACAGCGATAATTGATGTCGAGCGAGCACCTGTTAGATCAGCAAATGGGTTGGTTGGAATGAAGCTAACTAGCATTTGAGGAATAGTTAAGTCACTTACTGTACCGGCACGGCTTTCTAAAACGGCGATACGAGCGGTTTCACGCGCACCTTCAGTTAACCCTTCTGCTGACAGGCCAAATGTCGTTGTCACCAAAATACCGATAAGTGCAGCAATTGCAGTCGTTACTAGAAGAACAGAGATGGTCAGGCCAGAAATTTTACCTAAAGATCCACCTTTCTCCAACTTAACAACTGCAGAGATCATCGATACCAATACTAGTGGCATGATGACCATTTTCAGTAGACCAACGTAGCCACTGCCTACAATGCCTACCCATTCAAGTGTTTGAGCAATTGCGCTGTTGCCTTCACCGTGAATGAGTTGCAAAGCAAGACCAAAAAGAGAACCGGTAACAAGACCGATCAAAACGAGACGTGAAAGAGTGTGTTTCTTTTGTTGCTGATTAAATAGAAAGAACAATATTCCAACAAAGACGGCTAGAGAGGCTATCACTGCAAAATTCATAATTTGACCTTATCAACCAGCCGAAGTGGCGGTTGTTTTTTATACGGGGTTTTATACGGATTTATTTATGGAGCGTAAGATAACGCTCGTGATATAACTTTAAAAATGACAAACGGGTATTAGCTAGATCTAAAATGAATATAAAAACGAGATCTAAGTCGCGTGAGAGTGTGAATTAGCACGTTAATTGTACAAAATGGTTATTCGTAGTGATGCAGTAATTCACGCATTTCTTTCCTTTGTAAGTAAACCACCGAGTCTTCTTGATAACTGAAAAGTTGATAAATCATCGCTTTGGCGACATCTTCTGCTCGAATAGGTAAAAAGTTGGACAGTTTGCCTAGCATAAGTGGGCGAATTACCTTAAACAGAGTGTGTACTAACTTCTCGTCCATTCTTGGGTTTTGACGTTGACCAACAAGCGGGCCTGGGCGAACAAATACGATTTCCTCAAAATCCATAGCTTCGATTCGTTGTTCCATTTGTCCTTTACAAGCTAAGTAATGGGATGGCGATTTACTATTTGCACCGAGGCTAGAAACAACCGCAAGGCGTTTGACTCCGATTGTTTTCATTTGTTGGGCGACTTTGCACACCAGATCAACATCTACTCTACGCAAATTATCCTTACTGCCTGCTTGCTTAAGGGTCGTGCCTAAACAGATAAAGCCGATGGTTGGTGTTGGTTGGTTCTCGTCCCATTGGTGGATAGAAAGGTCTGCATCAATGAGAGGAATAAGCTTGTTGTCCACATCTAGGACGCCATCGAGTGGGCGGCGAGAAAGATAATATAATGTTCCAACACCTGATTGATTTATGAGGTTTGCAATGACTTTTGAGCCTACTAAGCCAGTTGCACCGGTGATGATTGCGCAGGTGTTGTTATCCATATCTTTTCTCCTATATGGGAACATAGTCTAAGCTATTGTAGCGGATTTCAACGAGTTACTTATAATCTCGTGCAAGAAAGGTGAGACGCTCTGCGAACTCGGCAGACTATCCTGAGATAAACTTGATTAGCGCTGCCCCAATTGGATGCAAGTGTATACAATAGTGGGCGCGCAAAAACTGTCGCTGAACAAGACCTCTTGAACAACAGAACACCTCTCACCCAGACAACATCAAAGGAACGTAAAAAATGGATGACTCTTTTGCTGCGGAGATACAAGCACGCATAGATAACAAAACCAAACCCGTCGGTTCTTTAGGCTTATTGGAAAAGGTGGCACTGCAGTTAGCTCTTATTCAAAGTCAGAATAAACCTCAGCCAGTTGATTCCATCGCTATCTGCAAACCGAGCATGCTGGTATTTGCTGGAGATCACGGCGTTGCAGAGGAGGGTGTGAGCATTGCGCCAAGCGAAGTCACTCAGCAAATGGTGGCTAACTTTCTCGCTGGCGGCGCAGCCATCAACTGTTTTTGCGACATTAATGGCATTCAACTCAAAGTAATAGATTGCGGCATGTTGGCTCCTATTGATGTGCTGGTTCCAGAATTTAAATCCCATCCCAACTTGGTTGAACAACGGTTGGGTAACGGTACGGCTAATTTTTCTAAACAATCCGCGATGTCCCCAGAACAAGTGGCGTTAGGTTTAGAATATGGTGCGAAGATTGCTGAGCATACCATTTTGCATGGTTCAAACCTCTTAATGTTCGGCGAGATGGGCATCGGTAATACCAGTTCGGCCTCAGCACTGTTATCGGCGCTGAGCTCATTAGATATTGATTATTGTGTTGGCGTTGGCACCGGAATCAATCAACAGCAGTTGAGCCGCAAATATAAACTGGTAGCACAGGGGGTAAACCGATGTCGAGGTCTTGATACCAAAGCGATTCTCGCACAGGTTGGGGGTTTTGAAATCGTACAAATGGTGGGCGCTTTTTTAGAAGCCAAGCGGCTTAAAACTCCAGTTTTAGTGGATGGGTTTATCGTATCGGTAGCGGCTTATATTGCGACGTTGTTAGACGAAGAAACGCGTGAATACATGTTGTTTGCCCATCGCTCTGAAGAAAATGGACATAAATTTGTATTGGAACATCTTAAAGCAGAACCTCTGCTCGACCTTGGTTTACGGCTAGGGGAGGGAACAGGAGCCGCTCTTGCCTTGCCTCTGTTAAAAGCTGCCGCTCAGTTTTACAACAAAATGGCGAGCTTCGAGAGTGCAGGAGTTACAGTATAGTGTCAGTCCCTGATAATTCTGAGAAAGTCACGCCGTCATCGTTAAGATACCAGTGGGAGTTATTTCTATTAGCTACCAGTTTTTTTAGCCGCTTACCCGTGCGCCAAGCGTTGCCTTACAGTGAAGAACGCATGAATCAGGCAGGCCGTTACTTCGCGTTAGTTGGTCTCGTGCTTGGAGCACTTTGCGCTTTGGTATTCTCGCTCACCTCAATTTTTTTCCCAGAGTCGGTTGCCATAGTATTAACGATGGTGTTTAGCTTATTGTTAACTGGGGCTTTTCACGAAGACGGCTTGACCGATATGGCGGATGGCATTGGCGGTGGCATGACCGTAGAGCGACGCCTCTCTATTATGAAAGACAGTCGTATTGGCACTTATGGTGCCGCCACTCTCATTATGGCGTTATTGGCTAAGTATGTTTTTTGGAGTGAACTGGCTAACTTGCCGCACTTTTGGTTGGTCATTGTCGTCGCTTACACCGCAAGCCGAGCACTAGCAGCGACGCTTATTTATGACATGCCTTATGTCAGTGACAGTGATACGTCGAAAAGTAAACCGCTAGCAAGTCACCAGTCTTCTCTAGAAGTCTCCATTTTGTTGTTTACTGGTGGCGTAACATTGCTTGTGCTTGGTATCGCGGATGCGATCTTGATATCGCTTGTTCTCGTGGTATTTCGTTTGATGTTCAAACGTTGGTTAACCAAGAGAATTGGCGGCTTTACGGGGGATTGCCTTGGCGCAGCGCAACAGTTGTCGGAACTGCTTATTTATCTCACTATGATTGGGTTGTATCACTCCTCATGAAGCAATTGATACTCGGTGGCGCGCGCTCTGGGAAGTCGCATTTGGCAGAAAAAACAGCTAAGCAATTATCGGTCGCTTCTCATCGATCATTACACTATGTTGCAACCGCGCTGCCATTTGACCAAGAAATGCGAGAGCGAATAGCGCATCATCAAAAGCAACGCGGGGGCGAGTGGCAAGAGCATGAATGCCCCCTTCATTTATCTGAGTTACTGACAAATTTCGCTATCACCGATGTTGTATTGATCGACTGTTTAACCTTGTGGCTCAACAATTGGATATTTGAGTTAGGTGATGAATGTTCCAATGAGAAGCTAGAAGCAGAAATTGAAAAGCTTATACAGGTGGTACGTGGCTCAGATGCGACGTTAATATTCGTCTCTAACGAGGTTGGAATGGGCATTGTACCTTTGGGGGCGGTTAGTCGTTATTTTGTGGATAATGCAGGACGGATGAATCAAAAACTAGCCAGTGTTTGCCATCGCGTTACCTTTGTTGCTGCTGGTTTGCCGTTGGTTCTTAAAGAGTAGGATGAAAAAAATGAAAACACTCAATATCTATCTTGTGCGTCATGGAAAAGTAGACGCTCCACCAGGACTCCATGGCCAAACAGATGTAAAAGTTACGCCTGCTGATCAAGAGAGTATTGCTCGGGCTTGGGCCGAGAGTGGACGAGGTGTGGGTGGAATAATTTCTTCTCCGCTTTCACGCTGTCAAGAACTGGCAAACATCATTGCTGAACAGCAATTATTACCAGTAATGACGGATGAGTCTTTACAAGAGATGGCATTTGGTGATTTTGATGGTATGCCTTTTGATATGCTCACTGAGCAGTGGAAAAAGCTAGATGCTTTTTGGCAATCGCCAGCACAACATACGTTGCCGAATGCTGAGAGCTTAAGCACATTTTCTGAGCGCATATGTCGCGTTTGGTCTCAAATCATCAACGATATCAATGACAATCTACTTATCGTCACGCATGGTGGCGTCATTCGTATGATTCTTGCTCATGTATTGGAGTTAGATTGGCGTAACCCAAAGTGGTATTCGACGTTGTCGATAGGAAACGCTTCTGTCACGCATGTAACAGTTACCATAGATGAGCAAATTTACGCCTCGGTGCGTTCGATTGGCGTACCTCTTTTAACTCGTTAATTTATAAATATTAAAATGCCCAGAACGATATTGCTTACGGGCATAGTCACGGAAGATGTCAGTGGAAGCCCATCTGCTAGGTGCAGGAAGCGAAAATTGACTCAGTTACATAAAAAGGAAATATAGAAATGACAACGCCGAGTTGGGATTTGTCCATCGTTTATAACGACCTTTCTGACCCACGAATTCAAGACGATATTGCTCTTGTGGAACAATGTATTGATCTTTTGAATAAACAATCAGCAGATTGTGGCAACGTAGAGATCATGCAAAATGCGATTTTGACCAATGAAGCCGCGAGTCGTTTAGCGGGTACAGTTGCAAATTTTGCGAGTTGTTATGCTTCTGTTGATGCAACAAACGCCGAAGCGAAATCGTTACTTGGTAAAATGACCCGCATCTTTTCGGAGCTTTCCCAAGCGTTCAGTCCCTTTGATTTGACACTAACGCATGCCGACGAAGAGTTTATCTTGCGCGTGTTAGACCATGAGAATCCTGATATCAGTGGGCAAGCTTTTTCTATCTTGAATTCTAGAAAGTTGGCGGATACTCGTCTTAGCAACGCAGAAGAACAGTTACTGGCTGCGATGAGTGTGGATGGCAAATCGGCTTGGGGTAACCTATACGATAACCTGACTGGCTCATTGAAAGTGAAGCTTGAGTACACAGATGGTAATAGTGAAGAGCTTGGGTTTTCTCAAGCGGCAAGCATTCTTTATGGTTCTGAATTCGAGCGTCAAGAAGCCGCGTGGCGAGGCGTACAAGATGCAATGCAAACGCACCAAGAATCATTCGCTGCGATTTTGAATGCGTTAGCAGGATGGCGCTTAACTGAAAACAAAAAGCGTTCTACGAAGCGTGAAGTTCACTTCCTAGAGCCGAGTTTGCATGGTAGCCGAATCCAAGCTGAAACTTTAAATGCGATGATGACCGTAGCCAAAGACAGTCGAGCTATTGGTCAGAAAGCGGGTTTATTGATGGCGCAAGTACATGGTCTGGATGAGATGAAACCTTGGAATCATCTGGCGGCTATGCCTGCTTTGAGCGGTGAAGCGAAGGTTTACGACTTTGATGAAGCGATTGAGGTTATTTGTGAAGCATTTGAAACAGTAAACCCTGAGATGTCGGAATTTGTCCGTTTGATGGTACAAAATGGTTGGATTGATGCCGCGCCAAATGCTAACAAGCGTCTTGGCGCATACTGCACCAAACTGCCAGCAACGCGAACACCACTTGTGTTTATGACTTGGAGTGGCAGCCGGTCAGACCTTATGACTCTGGCACATGAACTTGGCCATGCGTTCCATAACTGGGTTATTCGTGATTTGCCACTTTGCCAAACTTACTACCCAATGACGTTAGCAGAAACCGCCTCTATCTTTGCAGAAAACATCGTTCGTGATCATTTGATTTCGAAAGCGGAGAGCGTTGATGAAAAGCTCGAGATGTTGTGGGAAGAGTTGTCATCTGCGCTAGCTTTAATGATCAACATTCCGGTTCGCTACGAGTTTGAAAAATCGTTCTATGAACGCCGCCAGGATGGAGAGTTAACCGCAGATGAATTCTGTGAGTTGATGTCAGAAACTTGGAAAGAATGGTATGGCGACGTAATGAGCGAACCGGATCCGTACTTCTGGGCAAGCAAGCTGCACTTTTCTATTGATAGCGTGAGCTTTTATAACTACCCATACCTATTTGGTTTCTTGTTTAGCAAGGGTATCTATGCACAGCGAGAAAACAAAGGCGAAGCGTTTTACACCGATTACATCAATTTGCTGCGCGATACAGGCTGCATGATGGCGGAAGATGTCGTCGAAAAGCACCTGTCGATGGATTTAACCCAGCCAACGTTTTGGCAGCAGAGTGTTGAGCTAGTGCGTGAAAAAGTCGATGAGTTTGAGCGTTTGCTCGCACAGCGCGGCTAAGTTTTTCGCAGTGTTGATGCATAATCTGCTTTATAGCTACAAAAATTTGATCAAATCATAATGATCTTAATCAGGGCTGTGGTAAAGTTCACAGCCCTAACACTTTGTAATTGTTTGAAAATTAAACGCCTCAATGCTTGATTTGAGTGCCTGGCGCGAAAAGGCATCGGATTTTCGAGGGAAATAGTGATTTCTACTCATAAGTGAGATCGCAGCAACAAAAATCCTTTGTACAATTTATTAACATATCCGCCGTGCTATTAAGGAGTAACGCATGACGAAGTCTCTCTTTCGCCAATCGTTTTTAACTGACACGTTAGATGTTCATATTGATGTTGCACCAGCGGAGCAGGTGCTTTCTAACGGTGTAAAACTTAAACTCTATCAGCGTGGTGTATTAGAAGTAATCCCTGCGAATTATACTCAGGATACGAAGAACATCATCATCTCTTGTGGGGTTCACGGAGATGAAACCGCACCGATGGAGCTGGTGGATTCCATTATTCAAGACATAGAATCTGGGTTCCAGACGGTCGATACCCGTTGTCTGTTCATTATCGCTCACCCAGAGTCCACTCTGGCGCACACGCGATTCCTTGAAGAAAACCTCAACCGTTTGTTTGACGAAAAAGAACACAAACAGACAAAAGAGCTTGTTATCGCCGATACGCTTAAGCTGCTTGTTCGAGATTTTTATCAGGATACCGACCCGACAACACGCTGGCACCTTGATTTACACTGCGCGATTAGAGGCTCGAAGCACTATACGTTTGCAGTAAGTCCTAAGACTCGTCATCCTGTGCGCAGCAAAGCATTGATCGATTTCTTGGACAGTGCACACATTGAAGCAGTGCTCCTGTCAAACTCACCATCGAGCACGTTTAGCTGGTACAGTGCCGAGAACTTTGGTGCGCAGGCTCTCACAATGGAGCTTGGCCGCGTGGCTCGTATTGGTGAAAATGACCTCGATAAACTGACCGCGTTTGATTTGTCTTTACGTAATTTGATTGCGGAAACGAAGCCAGAACACCTACCAAAACCATGCATTAAGTATCGCGTAAGTCGCACAATCGTTCGTTTGAACGAAGACTTTGACTTTATGTTCGACGACAATGTTGAAAACTTCACCTCATTTGTTCACGGCGAAGTGTTTGGTCATGATGGCGACAAACCATTAATGGCAAAGAACGAAAACGAAGCGATTGTCTTCCCAAACCGCCACGTCGCAATAGGTCAACGCGCAGCTCTGATGGTTTGTGAAGTGAAAACCCGTTTTGAAGAGGGTGAGTTGGTTTACGATTAATCCAACATTGCTTTGAGAAGTTAATTGCAATTTACCGAGGCTTAACTGTAAGGTTAAGCCTCGTCTGTTTTTATCGGCTGCTATGGATTTTCAACAACTTATCCTGAACAAGGAGCGACGCTGGCAACGTAACCTGATGGTTATGTCGATCGTGCTCGCTGTACTCTCTGCCATTCACTTGATGGTCGGAGAAATTTTCCTTTCTCCTTTTCAATCCTTATCTGCATTTGAACAGAAGTTATTGGTGGACTTGCGTTTACCGAGGTTAGTGTCTGCGGCAATTATTGGTGCTGCGTTAGCGGTATCTGGCGCGACGTTACAAGTGTTGCTTGGGAACGTGTTGGCTGAACCTGGCGTGCTTGGTATCTCTGGTGGCGCAAGCTTAGCAATGGTCTTAATCATGTTCGCGTCACCTGTTCTTCCTACCCCGATTGTTTTTATGTTGGCAGCGATTGCAGGCTCGATGGTATTCACGTTTGTTTTGGTGGCGATAGCAAGGGCAATGCACCTGACGACGGCTCGATTGCTTTTGGTTGGGGTCGCATTGGGTATTTTATCGAGCGCGATTGTGACCTGGGCATTTTACTTTAGTGATGATCTCAGTTTACGCCAACTGATGTATTGGTTAATGGGCAGTATTGGCGGTGCAAGTTGGTATCAACATACCGTTACTTTGGTGATGTTACCGGTGCTTACCTGGTTATGTTGTAAAGGCAAGTCGCTTGATAAATTGATGCTGGGTGAGATTCATGCGACCCAATTGGGTGTCGATGTGCATCAAATGCGTTGGAAATTGATCCTCGCCATTTCTGTTTTGGTGGGTAGTTCAGTCGCTTTGGGTGGCATCATCAGTTTTGTTGGTTTGGTGGTGCCGCACTTGTTGCGTTTGGCTTTTGGTACGGAAAACCGTTATTTATTGCCACTTTCTGCAATATCTGGTGCTGCGTTGCTTGTATTTGCTGACATCGGCGCAAGACTGTTATTGGACTCCGCAGAGTTACCTTTAGGTGTCATGACAACATCGATTGGCGCACCTATTTTCATCTGGATGCTGGTGAAGAGTCATGATGCACGTTAAACATATGTCGGTTGGTAGTCGATTATTGCCTCTTTCTTTTGAATGCAAAGCTGGCGAAATCGTACATATCGTTGGGCCTAATGGTTCCGGTAAGAGTACTTTATTGGCTGCGATTTCTGGTACGTTAAGTCACCGAGACGGTATGAGTGGTGAAGTGTACGTTGGCAACAAAAACTTGCTTACTTTACCGTTGTCAGAGCAAGCTCATGTTCGAGGTTATTTGTGTCAGCAATCGCGCCCAGCGTTTAATGTTGATGTGTTTCAGTATCTCGCTTTATCTCTGCCAAGTGGTGCTGAGATTGCGGATATCAAAGTGCGTGATGCCGTCAATATGGTGGTGGAGCTGGTACAACTGCAAGATAAGCTTCATCGCAGTATTCAAACATTATCCGGTGGTGAGTGGCAGCGTGTCCGATTAGCAGGTGTATGTTTGCAGGTGTGGCGTACCATTAATCCTTTTTCGCAGTTTTTAATTTTGGATGAGCCAGCAGCACCGTTAGATATTGCGCAAGAGGGTCTGCTCTATCAATTGATTAACGCTATGGCGGCGCAGGGAATTGGAGTATTGGTTGCTAATCACGATCTCAATCGCACATTAAAGCACGCAGATAAAGTATTGCTGCTTAACAACGGTGTGCTGCACTCATCAGGAAATGCCGATACTGTGCTAACGGAAGAAGCTCTCGGGGAAGTGTTCAATACTCAAGTCAAAAAGGTCATCGTAGATGAGCAACCTTATTTAATCTTTGATTAGTATTTAGGGACAATAAAAAACGACCTACTTGAGGTCGTTTCTTTAATCGAGAAAGCCAAACTTAACGCTTACTGAGTTAGCGGTTTTAGATCTGCTGGGCGGTAGTAAACAGATTTGAGTACTTTGCCTTTACGAATGGTTTTACCTTCCGATACGAAATCTTCGGCGCATTTCGCGATGATGTATTCACCTTTCTGCACCGCCATCAACTTGATGCCTTGTTCTGCGTAGAATGCTTCTGTTTCTGAGTACTCTTGCTCGTTACGGCATACTTTGCTCATGTTGCTTGAATGTACTTCATCCCAGCAAGGAATAAACTCGATACCACGGTTTACCGCAACGTTTAATAGAAGATCAATTAAGTAGCTGATCGCCAGATTGTCTTCTACTTTGCTGTGGCCAAGATGAACGAGACGGCCCATTAATACATACACGCTGTCTACGATGGCATCTGCTTGCTCAGTTTTACAATCTGCTTCTGCTAGCTCTGTTAGCTCTTCGATCGCCAAAGAGGTGTGTAGTGTGTCTGCTTGTGTATCAAGGCTTGCAGCGTCTGCGACTGGTAAGTCGAACGTACTACGGAACTCGGTGATATCACGGTATAAGTGATCAAAAATCTCTTGGGTTAGCTTTGACAGTTGCATTCTAATTTCCATTGAATCGATTGAAGCGGCAATGATACCAAACCGCACTTTGAACCCCAAGGGCATTGCATCTAACTGGTGATAAATCTGCCTTTGGGGAATAGTGGTGCTTAACGAAATAGGTAAGGGAACAGCTTTTTACGTTCTTCCTCTGAAAGGGAGGAAACACGAGCGATGTTCGTATCGGGAATGGATTCAGGATCAGGATAGTGTTTTAGTACCTTTTCCATACTCTCTTCGCGAATCAAATGGAAGATCGGGTAAGGAGAACGATTGGTCAGGTTTTCGTCGTCTTCAGGCCTTGCGCCGCCAAAACAGTAATCAGGATGGAAAGTCGCTATTTGGAAAATACCTTCCCAGTTTTGCTGCTTAATTAATCCTTCAACCCAATCTATGCAAAAGTTGTAGTCCCAGAAATCTTGTAGCATGTTGGGAACCACAACCAACGTGGTCTCAAGCTGTTCGGGCTCTGTGTTACTCAGCTCAATCAGTTGCAATAAAATATCTTCAAGAAGCGTTTCTTCTTGAGTCGCTTCACTAACAAAGATTTTGATTTGTTTATTACGTTGCGGCTTGGCAGCAAACGGACAAAGGTTGAGCCCGATTACCACATCGTTGAGCCATTGGTTGACCTGTTGAGTGATCGCTTCGATATCTGTGTTTTGTGTTGAACGCGTTGACATACGACTTTCTGGTTTTATTAAAGTAGCGCAAGCATAGCAGAGTTGGTTATCCAAGTAACCAGAGAGGTATTACGTAAATGAGCGTACCTTAGCTACTCTTTAAACTCGCAGTGTCAGGTGTTTGGTCAGTATGCTTTCTTTCGGCAATGTGTTTCAAATACGCAATTGCAGCAAACATTGCTAGGTAGACGGCGCTTCCCCCCATAAGAACACTCGACCAACCTCCATGCTGCCAACAATAAAGAAGTAAGAATCCTCCTAAGCTACCGCCTACGTAGTAGTGTACTAAGTAGAGCGCTGTCGCGGTGGCTTTGGCACGAGTGGCATTCTGACCGACCCATCCGTAGGCGAGGGTATGAGTAAAGAAGGCACCAAAACTTATCAGCAACAACCCAAATAGCATTGCAGTCAAGCTTTCAACCGCCGCAATCCACATCCCCGTCATGCTCACTATCGCGCCCAAGAACATGCCGAGGATTGATGAATAACGTTTACTCCAGTGGCCTGCGCAACGAGAGGAGAAAGTTCCTCCCAAGTAACAAATAAAGATCAGTGAGGCCAACCCGACGGGCACATTGTGAGGTTCACTCACCAGACGGAACCCCATTACGGAGTAAAGGTTGACGAACAAAGCAAAGTTGAGTCCTCCTATCAGCATCGCGAACCACACGCGTTGGTTTTTAAAATGACCAATAAGCGCACGATTTTGATGGCGCAAGCTGCTTGATGACGGGGTGAAGTTGCGCTGTGTTGGCAATAAATAGTGAACGCCAATGACACCAAGAAGAGTGAACACCATCATAACTTCAATGGCGACATCAACATTGAAATTGTCCGCCAATAAGCCGCCGCTAATACGTCCTGCAATACCGCCTAATGAGTTAGCCGCAATGTACGTTCCAATTGCCATCGAGAAAGCGTGCTTGTCGAGCTCTTCTGCCATGTAAGCCACGGCGACCGCAGCAAAAGCGGCGAGCGCGACACCGATCAGTGCTCGACATACCACCAAAAACAGGAATGAGTCACCAAACAGCATCAAAGCGGAAAGGGTAGGAATCGAAAACAGACCGGCCATCATGACTGGTTTTCGTCCCACTGATTCTGATAACACAGCCATTGGAACGAGGCTAAAAGAGAGAGCGAGTGTTGAGGCCGCAAATAACCAGTTCACTTGCGTTTCTGAGATCGTGAAAATTTGAGCAAAAGTGGGCAGCATTGGCTGTAGTAGGTATAAATTTGAAAAAACCAAGAAGGAACCAAGCGCTAGCGAGAGTGTAATGCGTTTGTATTCCGGTGTGCCAAAACTGACCATGAATCCTGCCTAATGTGAGCAAATGGAGAGACTGTGATCAATCTATCAGTTCGTTATAAATTAAAAAAATATATTAAAAATATGGACACCATATATTTTTGATCTAATGGAATCGAAACAACTTAAACATTTTCTGGCGGTCGCTGAACACGGAAACATTACCCATGCGGCGAAAGCCCTGCATATTGCCCAGCCCGCATTAAGCATTTCTATCAAAAAGTTTGAGCAGTCTTTGGGCGTTACCCTATTTCGCCGTGATGATAAAAAAATCAGCTTAACGAAAGAGGGCGAAACGCTACTTATACATGCCAAGCGGGTGATTCAACAGTTGCACGACGCGCAGCTCGCGATTGATGAGTTGAAAGGCTTAGCGAAAGGCGAAGTAAGGCTCGGGACGCCATCAATGATGGGCAGTTATTTCTTTCCACGAATTGTGATGGCGTTTAAAAGCCAATTCCCGGAGTTAAAATTGACCTTGGTCGAAGCTGGGACTCAATCGATTCGTCGTATGCTGCTCAATGGTCAACTCGATATCGGTGTGATCAGTTGTGATAACGTGCCTGATGACCTAGAAACTGACCATTTGTTTACTAGCCAAATGGTCGCAGTTGTTTCACCTGAGCATGAGTTAGCCCAGCGACACGCTCTTACTTTTGATGAGTTCTTTGAACACGATTTGGTTATGTTTCAGCATGGCTATTTTCACCGTGAATTTTTGGATCAGGTGAGTGAGGAGCATGGGTTTACCATGAAGTCATCATTCGAGACCAATTTACTGCCTTTGATTTTGAGTATTGTGAAACAAGAGTTTGCGATTACCGCGTTACTGGAATTGGTGACTCAACATGAGTCGGGCGTTGTTGGCTTACCGTTTGAACCACCAGTGACGCTGGATCTGGCACTTGCTTGGCGCAAGCAGGGGTATTTATCAATAGCAGATCGAACGTTTATCGACTTTATCAAGCGCTACGTTTAAACGCAGCGCAGATTCATCGTCCGAGCACTAGTCGCCTTTGTACATCTTCTCGAAGTTCTTTGGGTTCCAGCCAATCATTACCCGATCACCAATTTTTAAAACTGGCACTGAACGAGCACCAAGCGCATCAAGTTCTTTGCGACCGCGTTGCATCTTAGCATTGCACAAACGATAGTTAATATTTTTCGAATCCAGATAACGTTGAGCATCTTTGCAGTGAGGGCATTTGTCTTTGACATAAAGAACGACACGTTTCATTGAATTTCTCTCCATTATCATTGGGAGGCGAAGTTTAACGGCCTTTCACCATAAATGAAAGGCGAAAGCTAAGGTGAAACTGTCTTTTATCTCAGGTATATTGAGCGCCTTTATTTTGTCATAACAGACGTTAACTCTATGCATCCGTCACTTCGATACATTCAGGGCTACCCACAAAACATCGTAGAGCAGGTGAGCTCATTGATAGCGAGTGGCAAGTTTGTTCCTTGGTTCGAAAAGCGTTATCCCGATAGGCACCAAATCAAAAGCGAAAGGGCGCTCTATGAGTACGCCATGGCAATCAAAAACCGCTACATGAAGAAAGCCGCGCCAATCAGTAAAGTTGTCTACGATAAGAAAATTCACGCGGTAAACAACGCGCTTGGTTTGCACAGTGTAATCAGTAGAAACCATGGCGGTAAGCTGAAGTCGAAAAACGAGATTCGCATTGCCAATGTATTTAAGGATGCGCCCGAGCCACTATTAAGAATGCTGGTGGTACATGAGTTGGCACATACTCGTGAGAAAAACCACGACAAGGCGTTCTATCAGTTATGTTGCTATATGGAGCCTGAGTATCACCAACTCGAATTTGATGCTCGTTTGTTTATGATTTACCTCGATTTAAAAGCGAATTTGAATGAAGAACAATAATCACAACGCGAAGCAAGCAAAGCCAAAGGCTTCAATGGCGGGTCAGAAGAAAGACGCGAATAAAGACAAGCCGCAGCGTGTTAAAGACAAAGTTGCGCGCAAATCCCCTCAGCCTGCAGGAAAGAGCGAAGTCGAGTTCATAAAAATAGCGAAGAATGGTTTGCATGAGCGTAATGTTCATCGAGGTCGTTACGATTTTAAAAAACTCGTGGAAAGTGAACCACAGTTAAAGCCATTCGTTATCAAAAATCCGAAAGGGGAAGATTCCATAAACTTCTCTGATCCTAACGCGGTTAAAATGCTCAATAAAGCATTGCTTGCTGCGTATTATGGTGTCGAGTTCTGGGACATTCCCGACACCTACCTTTGCCCACCGATTCCGGGCCGCGCTGATTACATTCACCGAGTGGCAGAACTACTTGATAGTGAAGTAAAAGGTCAGTACGCGCACCAAAAAGTGAAAGCGTTGGACATCGGCGTGGGAGCAAACTGTATTTATCCGATTGTTGGTGTAACAAAATACGGTTGGCACTATACGGGCAGCGATGTCGATCCAAAATCCATCCAATCGGCTCAAACGATCGTAGAGCACAATCGTGTTTTGACGGGAAAAATTGCACTGATACAGCAATACAATGATGCCAATATTTATCGAGGTATCATTCAACCGAATGATCGTTATGATGTGACGACATGTAATCCGCCATTCCACCGTTCGGCGGAAGATGCCGCTATGGGCAGCCAGCGTAAAATCGATAATCTAAAAGCAAACCAGCGTAAGAAAGGGCTAAAACCTCAAACCGCACAAGTAAAGACAAGTAAACCTGCGTTGAATTTTGGCGGTCAAAACGCTGAATTGTGGTGTGAAGGCGGAGAAGCGGCGTTTATCCGAAAAATGGCGAATGAAAGCCAAGCTTTTGCCGCACAGGTCTTGTGGTTTACGACACTTATATCCAAAAAAGACAACGTTCGCCCGATGCGCAAGCAGCTTGAAAAATTGGGTGTGAAGGCCATTCGTGTGGTTGAAATGAGTCAAGGGCAGAAAGTGAGCCGCTTTGTAGCTTGGTCATACATGGATAAGCAACAGCGCAAAGCATGGATTGAACTAAAGTAACGTTGACCGTTTCACACTGAACAATAAAGTAGAAAGCCCGCTGATATCAGCGGGCTTCTATTTTGGGAGATCTAAAACTTAAT
Source organism: Vibrio sp. 1167 (assembly GCF_033340375.1). Classification (NCBI taxonomy): domain Bacteria; kingdom Pseudomonadati; phylum Pseudomonadota; class Gammaproteobacteria; order Vibrionales; family Vibrionaceae; genus Vibrio; species Vibrio sp. 1167. The sequence goes on from NZ_JAWOWK010000002.1 coordinate 409,936, forward strand.
GATGGGCTCACAATCTAGTGAACTGAGAGAGACAAAAGTATCTGTTTTGGCATAGTACAAGCCACAGGTTTCACCTCTGATCTGCAACGTATATTGGTCTGGAAGATCCGTATAGCTGCCATCCAACAGTTGATTGTTTTTCCCTTTTACTCGTCCTTTTTCAATCAACACATGCGGTGAGGATTCAAATACGTTATTTGCGATTCTAGGTGCTGGTGTCCCTTGGATTTCTGCGATCGCGTTTTGAATCTCTATGACTGTTTCCGGAGAGTTCTTTTTACTCAATGCTTCAACGGGTTCTTGTGACATAGCTTGGCATCCTATCAAAGAAATCGAAGTGCCTAAGAAAAGCGCAACCCGAATCAGTATTCGTAAAAAGTTAGTTGATCTCAACATGAATTGCCTCTGTTCGTAGCGGAGAGCGAAGATCGCTTAACTCCGGAGATGAAATGTTACGCGGCATGGCGTTGAAACTTGAAGAGGAGACTGGCGGACAGGTTCCAGTTTCCATGTAGTTTAGTGCCGCAGAAAGCATACCTTCAGACGGATCGCCTAATGGTTTTGTTAGGTCGTCATTGACCCAGCAACCTTCCACTCTGTTGTTTAAGCCTAACTCGGTATTGATTTGGCTCTTTGGAGTAGGAATAAAACCATCAGCGAAGTCGCCAAATTTTTTCTCGTTCGCCGACTTGAACTGAATAGTGTAGTACATAGTGCCGCAGTTTTGTTCTGGTGAGAACCCATACGGTTTACCTGTGGTTGTTGAGCCTATTTGGATAACCTCCACATCAATGCCGCGCAAAGCGTTGATCAACAGTTCACTTGAGGAAGCCGTGCCTCCTGAAGTCAGTACATATACGCGCTTTTTGTTCAGTGTCGGAAGCACTTGGTCCGAATATTTCTGTGCTGCCCAGTCTATTGCTAGATTCGTAAAGCGATAGATGTTATCCCCATCTTTAATGGTACGCATCACTTTGTCATTATGAATCAACTCACTGAAGACTCGGTTCTGACCAGCACCGCTTAGCATGTAGCCTACTTGCGAGGACTGAAGGACTAAGCCACCGCCGTTGTAACGTAAATCAACGACGATCTCGTCAACATTCTCTGCTGAGAGCGTACTGAACGCCTCAATAAGCGGGGCTTGAGCGCTTGGTTCAAAGGAGTTGTATTGCAGATAGCCGATCCGCATACCATTTTGTGTAATCACTTTGGCATTTTTAACTGGAGAGGTCATGACATCAGAGGCGGTAAGCGTCACGGTTTTCTCTAGACCGCCAACACTCTCAAATGTGAAGGTGTAATCTTGATTGATGTCAGGGTTAAAGAGCGTTTTATTAATAAAATCAATGTCGGACTGACTACCGGTGTTAACCACATCAATATTATTGATTTTCTGAAGCTTATCACCACGAGCAATGCCGCTTCTATCAGCTGGCGAGGCTTCTTCAGTGTAGGAAATACGAACGTCTCGAGGTTGTACGCCACGTAGGAATGCCCAGTTAAAACCAAATCCAGCAACTAAACCGGATTGCGATGATTTCATATCATCCTCATAAGGGACGGTAAAATGGAAGCGATCTTTTGGTTTACCCGTCGCGGTAGTAGCAGAGGTGACCAGCGTATTGAAGTAATCAGTAACAGTTTTGTAGTTTGCTGGATTATTATCAGGAACCTCGTCATACCATAGATACGTTTCGTTAGTAAAAGCTCTTAAAAAGAGTTTTTCGTGTAATGCAGAGCCCAATTTATCTGGATAGGCGGCATAGTTGTCATATGGGTCCAGTCCGACGCGGGGCGTTTCACATTGGTTGATAAACGTTTTCGACGGTTGGCTAAAATCATGAACTTTCCACGTTGGACCGTTTGCACTGCTAGTGGACGGAGTAGGTGATGAGCTATCACCGCCACCACCGCCACAGCCTTGTAATAATGCGAGAGTGACTGCCGTTGCTAAAGAATACTTAAATTTCACTTTTCTATGTCCTTATAAATAATAGAATTATAATTATGTGTTTTGCTTTTGTTTTTATTAGCTAGGTGAATGTATTAATTTAATTTGTTCGTCTGCAAATTTATAGTTAAATAGTGTGAGGTAAATAACGTAAAAAAGTTGTCTTTTATACTTAAGCTAAATTAGTCATTACTTAAGTTTTCTGTCTATTTCAAAAGAGCTAACAAGACAATTAATAAGTGTGAAATTAAGACAAGTTCTTAGTTGACTAAGCGACGCTTGCTAAATAAAAAATCAGAATTAGATTCAGGAAACGCTTTGAATCAATAGTTTGGTAGGGATATATGATGTTATCTCGGGGGTGTTTGATTTATTTATCTGATGCTTTAACTTAATTTAGTGAGTTGAGCGACGTGCTTTAATAAGCTTCCGTCAATGTTAGGTAAATCATCAGCGAAAAATATCTGAGCACCGGGAGTGCAGCGCATTAATATATTTGTTAGTTCACCGTCATTGTTGGAAGTGTTAACTGCGTTAAGTTTCGCTAATTTATTACAAAGCTCGTCCTCTATTTGCACTTTCTGCTCTTCGGTGAGCCTAATGCGACCTATACATACGCCTGGGTTGATATCATGAGAAAGCGAATCTTGTTGAAATCGCTCTTTGAATAAGGTGTCTAATGCCGTACCTTCTTCCATAATAAATCGACGACCAGAACGGTAAAACAAGCCGTCTCCGAAGTTTTCGACATATCCTAGAATTTCCGCGATACGCAAATAGAATCGTAAGCTTGTATCAGAAAGTCCGTAAGTTTGGGCTATCTCTTGCGGTTTAATATCACGAGAAGTCAGCATATAAATAAAATCAAGTAAATAAGGATGCTCAACGAAAAGGGCGCTCTCTTCATCTGTTAGCATTTGCTCGTTTTGGTGCTGAAGCTCGTTGGCTAAGGTTGCGAGTTCGATGAGATCGGTATTCAGGTAGTTCAGATAAATAAGTACTTTATCCAAACCTAAAGCTGGATTATGTAGGTGGCGTTTAATACTAGATAAAGGGATGCCACTTTTCTCTGACAAGGAATTGTAGCAAAGCCCTTCTTCTTTAATCTTTTGTCGTAGCGCTGCAAGTAAAAACTTTGGTCCAACATTCATCCTTGAATATCACCTTATTCGTTATTCCGTTTACTGGCTGATATTTTGCCTTTCAAGCAGCAGGTTTCGAATCGCTGTGCCTGCTTCTAGAATGTGCTTTTTCAGTAGGTACTTGGCGCCTTCGATATCGCGATTTTGGCACATTTCAAACAAGCTTAAGTGCTCTTCTTCTGCCTTTTTAATGCCTGTAGTAAACAATAGCTGCATGCGTATGTATCGGTCACACTTTGTGTTCAGGTTGTAAATGACGTCCATAGTTTCAGGCATGTTGGCTGGCGCATATAGGGCTTTGTGGAACTCGTAGTTGTAGTTGCTCCATTCTTCTACTTCGTCGCCACTGTTCACTACTGACTCGAAACGTTCGCGAACTTCGCGCGCGCGTTCAAGGTCAGCGTCTGTCATATTTTGAATCGCGCGCTCTAAAATGTGGCATTCCACGACAGCGCGCAGTTCAAATAGCTCATTGATTTTCTCTGGAGATAGCTCAGTGACCGTCGCACCTTTGTGAGGTTCAAAGCTAACGAGTCCTTGTGCTTCCAATTGAACTAACGCTTCACGCACAGGAATTCGGCTAACATTAAACTCTTTTGCTAACGCATCTTGACGTAAAGGTTGACCAGTTTTTAACTCGCCCTTCAAGATCTGAGTTCGAATTGCTTCCTCAACGAGCTGAGTGCGCGTTTTAAAAACAGGTTTCTGTGACATTGAAGTCTCCCGTGAAATTAATATTGTATCCAATCCATTTTACTTTAGTAGTTTATTGTTTTTCTGGCACAAACCAACTAGGAAAGAAGGTTTTGAGAAGTAGAGTGAAATAAAAGGCATCAGTTGATGCCTTTTTGAGCCATTTGGTGGGCTTATTGGGACACACTGCCATCTATGGCGCGTTGGATACCCAGTGGGTTCGACGCTTTTAATGAATCCGGCAATAAAGATTCTGGCAAAGCTTGATAAGAGACCGGACGCAACCAACGATGAATAGCCTCCGCACCGACAGATGTTGAGGCAGAATTGGTTGAAGCCGGATATGGTCCACCATGAACCATAGCGTAACCAACCTCGACGCCAGTTGGCCAACCGTTGAATACAAGGCGTCCGGCGATTTCTTCCAAACTTGGAAGCAGTTGCTTGGCTTGTTCTTCGTCTTCAGCGGTAGCGTGAAGGGTTGCGGTGAGCGATCCAGTCAGTGAATCACTCAGTTTCAACATGTCATCGAAATCTTCACAGATTACGATTAACGATTGAGGACCAAATATTTCTTCCTCCCATTGCGGGTTTTCACGCCAGTTTTTACTGTCCGTCACGAACAGTGCTGGTGAGACATTGGTCGCTTCTGCTTGTTCAGAACGAGTGACGTTAATGCCTGTTTCGGAAGCTCGCTTATCCACTTCGGATTCATACGTTTCTCGGATTCCTTGCGTTAGCAAAGTGGCCGTTGATTGTTGTCGAATTAACCCTTGAGCGATTTCGATAAAGGCTTGCGTTTCTGGGCTATTCAAGACAAATACAACGCCTGGTTTTGTACAAAATTGTCCACAGCCCAAAGTCATAGAAGCCACAAATTCTTCAGCCAATGATGCGTTTGCCCGTATGGCTGAAGGGAGAATAAATGTTGGATTAATCGCCCCTAGTTCGCCATAGAAGGGGATTGGCTCTGGTCTTTGCTGGGCTAGATTGAACAGCGCACGGCCACCACCGACTGAACCTGTAAACCCAACCCCTTTAATTTTTGGATGGGTAACGAGTGCTTGGCCAAGTGCACGTTTGTTACCTTGCAATAGCGTGAAGATGGCTTGCGGTAAGCACTCTTTCTCAAGTGCAGCCTCAATACACTCAGCAACAAGTTGACTGGTGCCAGGGTGGGCGGTATGGCCTTTTACAATCACAGGACAGCCAGCTGCCAGTGCCGAAGCCGTATCACCACCTGCCGTAGAAAATGCGAGCGGAAAATTAGACGCACCAAACACGGCGACAGGGCCAATTGCGATTTGTTGACGGCGAATATCTGGTTTTGGCAGTGGTTGACGGTTTGGGTTTGGCGTATCGAAAATTGCTTGATGGTGATTACCCGATCTCACAACCTCGGCAAATAGTCTTAATTGGCTCGCGGTACGTCCTATTTCACCGCTTAAACGTGCTTCGGGAAGGGCAGTTTCTAAATGAGCACGAGCAACGATTTCTTCACTCTTCACTTCCAATTCAGAGGCGATAGAGCAAAGTAAGCTCGCTCGCTTTGCATTGCTTAGTTGGCGAAACTCACGCGCAACGCTTTGGGCGGCTGAGGCGGCTTGATTAACTTCTTGCTCCCCATGCACCGGAAACGCTGTGGGTAGAGGCTCACCAGTAAAGGCGTTGACTGCGTAAAAAGTGGTTGGTTCTTGTGGGGTCATCATTCTTCCTTACTATCCTTATTACTTCACTTCAAATCCGTACGCATATGGGTCTTCATCGTCTACCCATATCGTGTTGTGACCGTATACTTGTGCCCATCCTTCAATGCTTGGCAAAATAGCGGCTTTGCCATTCACTTCGGTAATGCCTTCTATACGTCCTTGAAATAGGCTGCCGATGATACTTTCGTGAACAAAGTCTTCTCCTTGATTGAGTTTGCCTCTTGCATGCCATTGCGCCATGCGTGCACTAGTACCCGTACCACATGGCGAGCGATCCAACGCTTTGTCGCCGTAAAACACAGCATTTCGAGCGGTAGCGTTTTCTTGAGTGGGCTCTCCGGTCCATAGCACGTGAGAAACACCGCACACTGTTGGATCTTCTGGATGTACGCACTCAACCGCTCGAGATACCGCTTCGCGAACTTTTGGAGAAAGCATCAAAATTTCATCTGGAGAGTAGTGTTCAAGTCCGGCGTAGTTTTCTTGAGGATCGACGATTACGTAATAGTTTCCGCCATAAGCAACATCGACAGTGAGCTCACCTAAGCCCTCTATGTCCACGGTTACGTCTTGGTGGGCAAGGTAAGCCGGTACGTTAAATATCTTTACCGACGTGACCTTGTCACCTTTTGTTTGGTAGTGCACTTCGATTTGTCCTGCTGGGACATCAAGTATCAAACGACCTTCTTTTTGGGGAGTGATAAGGCGATTTTCGATAGCGGTGGTGACGGTTCCAATGGTGCCGTGGCCACACATTGGTAAGCAGCCACTGGTTTCAATAAACAGAATAGAAGCGTCTGCGTTATCACTGCAAGGAGGCAAGACAACTGACCCCGACATCATTGAGTGTCCGCGAGGTTCAAACATGAGTGCCTGACGAATCCAATCATAATGCTCAAGAAAGTATTGGCGCTTTTCGCTCATGGTATTGCCTTCGAGTGGAGGCACACCGCCTGCTACCAGCCTAACTGGGTTGCCGCAGGTGTGGGCATCAATACAGAAAAAAGTTCCTTGTCTCATTTTTCGCTCCTTGCTGAAAAAATGGTTGAATTAAACAATAGTGATGTTAACGTAATGTAAAATATATTGTATACAATCTACGTTTTCAAGTGTGACTCGGAGCATATTTATGTTGGTCAAGGATGAAACAAAAAAGGAAAGGATCGCCGTGATAGGTGCGGGGATTATTGGCTTATCAATTGGATTGAAGTTGCAGCAGCAAGGTTATCAAGTCACAATTTTTGATCCCAATGGCGTGGGGAATGGATGCTCTAAGGGAAATGCAGGTCATATCGCGACTGAGCAAATCTTCCCTCTTGCAACGCCAGCGCTGCTTCCACAATTACCTAAAATGCTGCTAGATCCCAAAAGTCCGGTTTCGATCCGTTGGCAAGATATTCCAAGCACTATCGGGTGGATGATTCGTTTTCTATTACAAACAAAGCCATCAGCCGCGGAGCAGGCAAAAAACGCGATTAAAACTCTTAACGAGCGGTCAGTGGCAAGTTGGCGTGGCGTGCTTGATTCAATCGGAAAAGCGCATCTAATAAAAATGAATGGTTCATTGCTCACTTTTGAAAACGAGAAACTGTTTAAAGACTACCAAAGTACGCTTAACTCACTGGCCAAAAACGGTGTGGCGTATCAAGTTTGGACGCAAGAGGCGATTCGAAAGCGGATACCTGATCTCAGCCATAAGGTTCGTGTCGGCGTCTTTTTTCCCGATACAGGACATACGCTAGACCCTTATCAGATCTGTGTTGAGCTAAGTGAAGCTTTTGAAGCTCTTGGCGGTAAGATTTTACAAAAAGGTGTATCTGCGTTGGAGAAAAATGGTGATGTGTTGGTTGAGTCTCAAACACATTCATTTGACCGAATCATTGTTGCCGCTGGTGTACATTCTAAGCCTTTGATATGGCAGCTAACCGGAGTCAAAGTGCCTATGCAAGCCGAGCGTGGTTATCACCTAATGGTGGATGACAAGCGTGATGTACTGCCATTTCCTATTAGCTCTGCCGATAGAAAATTCATCATGACTCCGATGTCTGGCGGGCTACGCTTGGCAGGCACTGTTGAGTATGCCGATGTAGAATCACCACCCAATATGAAACGTTCAGAAATGCTTTTTCAGTTAGGTGATGAGATGTTTGAATCGGAGTTAAATCCACTCAAGCAAGGAGAAAAGTGGATGGGTAATCGGCCTTCAACAGTCGACTCGTTACCGGTTATTGATAGCATTTGGGATGGAAATGTATTACTGGCATTTGGCCACCAACACCTTGGATTAACTCAAGCGGCGATTACGGCAGATCTCCTTTTAGAGCTTATCGAAGGAAAGCCGACATCGATTGATCTATCACCTTTTTCATTACAACGATTCGCCTGAAAAATTTAATATTAAATATTGTATAAAATATATTAAATGCTAATGTTAACTTAATTTTAACAAAAATGGTGTCCAACAGCCGTACTCGGATGCCTCCAGAAAAACAACCAAAAGGAGTAAAACATGTCACGAATGACCAAAGCACCATTGGCGCTGTTGATTTCAGGAATGCTGTTGGGGGCCTCTGCTTATGCTGAAGACAAATTGACGGTCGTATCTTGGGGTGGTGCATTCACCAAGAGCCAAGTGGAGGCATATCATAAGCCTTTCATTAAAAAAACAGGTGTTGAGATCGTATCCGAGGATTTCAGCGGCGGATTAGCTGAAATTAAAGCACAGGTGGAAGCGAACAACGTGCGCTGGGATTTGGTTTCTCTCGACAAGCCAGACATTGTTCGTGGTTGCGCCGAAGGGTTACTAGAACCAGTGAACCCAAGTATTTTGCCTCCGGGCGCAGATGGAACACCAGCACAAGAGGATTTTATTGATGGTGCGATTCACGAGTGCGCAATCAATACCATCGTAGTGTCCACTGTATTAGCGGTGAACGAAGACGCGTTTAAAGGTAAGGCTTTGCCAAGCAAGTTGACCGATCTTTTTGACCTAAAAACTTTTCCAGGTCGACGTGCATTGCAAAAACAACCTCAGGGCAATCTTGAGTGGGCACTATTGGCTGATGGTGTAAAGCCAGAAGAGGTCTACAGCCTGCTCGAAACCGAAGCGGGGCGTGAGCGTGCTTTTGCTAAGTTGGATACGATCAAATCAGAAGTACTGTGGTGGACAACAGGTGCCCAGCCACCTCAAATGCTTGCAGACAAAGAAGTGGTGATCGCCTCGGCGTTTAACGGCCGAATCCACAATGCCCGTAAGGATGAAGGTCAACCATTTCGGATTATATGGGACCGTCAAATGGGTTACATGAATGGATGGGCGATACCTAAAGGGAGTGAGAACACAAAGCTTGCATTGGACTTCATTGCTTTTTCTTCAGGAACAAAACCATTAGCTGATCAAGCTAAGTACGTTGCCTATGGGCCTACGCGTAAGTCGTCTTCGGCGGAGGTGAACCCAGACATTTTAGCGAACCTTCCTACCGCACCTCAAAACTTCCAAACCGCCTTCCTGATTAACGATGAATGGTGGTCAGACTACGCGGATGAACTCAATGAAGAGTTCAATACCTGGCTGCTTAACTAGGCGTTAATTTGTGTATGGGGTCGAGTTTTCATCCATAAGCGAGGTTCCGTACTTTCCTCAACTGTATTTATGTTTTCGGAGAAATGATGAAAGTCATCGAAGCACAGCAAGTCGCGCAATGTTTAACAATGAAGTCTCTTATTGAAACGATGCGTGAAATGTACTCGCGGCCAGCAACAATACCTCAACGCCGAGTCATGCCCTTAGAAGAGGGAGAATACGAGGCGTTTGCGCTACTTCCAGCTTGGAACCAGGAGTTGATTGCGGTGAAAGCCTTTACGTATTTCCCGCATAACCCTGAGCAAGGCAAAGATACGCTTGCATCTAAGCTGCTTGTTTTTAGACGAAACGATGGTGAGCCGCTCGCACTCGTGGACGGTAAAGTTTTAACGTTTTGGCGCACCGCCGCAGCTTCTGCGTTGGCAGCGGACTATTTGGCGCGTCCCGATGCTGATCGTCTGTTGATCTGCGGAACGGGCAATCTTGCGCCTTATTTTGCGTGGGCATACGCTGCGGTTCGCCCACTTAAGCAGGTTTATATTTGGGGGCGTAACTCAGATAAAGCCGAGGCGACGGTAGATGCCATTGTGTCATCTTCAGAGTATCAGTCGCTTCCTGATGAGCGTCGGTTTCGCGTTTCAGTCGTAGAAAATGTGGACCACGTTATCAAACACGTTGACATCATCAGCTGTATTACCGCATCAGCAGAGCCTTTGTTTAATGGCGCAGACGTGCAGCCGGGCACCCATATTGATTTGGTCGGTAATCATGACTTGGATAAGCGTGAATGCGACTCCGAAGCAGTGCAACGAGCACAGGTGTATGTTGATAGCCGTATTAATGTATTAGCCGAAGCGGGCGATCTTCTCATTCCAATTCAAGAGGGCGTGTTCACGTCAGACGATATCAAAGGGGAATTACCGCAGCTTTGCGCCCAACAAATCTCAGGACGTCAAAACGATGAGGTCATTACTTTATACAAATCAGTTGGCAGTGCTTTGGCTGATTTGGCCGCTGTAAAGGCGGTGTTGTTAGAAAATGGCATAGATAGCCATGTCTGAGCATTTTCGCTCGTTCATTTAAATTGCATACAATATACATATAAGGAAAGTAGTTCATGAAAATTGATTGGAAAGGTGTTTATCCGGCGGTCAGTACGCAATTTCGTCAAGATCAGTCAATCGACTTAGACGCAACGCAAACTGTTATAGATAACCAAATTAAAGATGGTGTGAATGGCATTATCTGCTTGGGTACTGTCGGTGAGAACTGTGCGTTGTACCCGGAGGAGAAACGCCAGGTCTTGCAAGCGGCAAAAGAAGTCGTAAATGGCCGTGTGCCTTTGATTGCTGGTACAGCAGAGTCTATTACCACAGCAGCTGTTGATTACATGCAGGATGCGTACAAAATTGGTATCGATGGTTGTATGGTGATGCCTGCCATGGTTTACCGCACGTCTGAGAGCGAAACGTTCGAATATTACCGCACGCTAGCAAAAGCAACGCCAGAGATGCCAATCATGATTTATAACAACCCGGTTGCTTATGGTGTCGATGTAAACCTCGATATCATGGCGAAACTGGCTGAGTTTGAAAGTATTGTAGCTATCAAAGAGTCGACCACTGATACTCGTCGTATCACCGAGCTTTACAATAAATTTGATGACCGCTTTACCGTGTTCAGTGGTGTTGATGACATCGCTCTTGAATCATTGATGTTAGGTGCGACCGGCTGGATTTCTGGTTTAACCAACGCATTCCCAGAAGAGTCCGTTGCGATTTATAAACTGGCAAGCCAAGGTCGTTATGCTGAAGCGTTAGAGATCTACCGTTGGTTCTTACCCCTACTGCGTTTAGACACCATTCCTACGCTGGTTCAGTGCATAAAATTGGCCGAGCAAGTCTGCGGACGTGGCTCTGAACAAGTTCGTGCGCCACGCCAACTCTTACAAGGTGAAGAGCGTCAACAAGTCATTCAAATGGTTGAACACGCGTTAGAAACCCGCTTAGACCTATCCAAATACAATCTGTAATTGTGCTGTTTAGTAGAGCGTTAACTGACGCTCTACTCATTCGTAATATTCAAAAAATGAGAAGAGGGAAGTCATGAGCACGGAAAACAAGGACTATGTCAGCTTTCAACACGTTAAGAAAACCTACGATGGCACGAATTTGGTGGTGAAAGACTTCAACTTAGATATTGCTCCCGGAGAGTTTGTTACTATGTTGGGGCCGTCAGGATCGGGCAAGACCACTTGCTTGATGATGCTAGCAGGCTTTGAAACTGCGACCGGTGGAGACATTTATATTGATGGCGTTCCTGTTAATCATCTCGCGCCGCACAAGCGCGATATCGGTATGGTGTTTCAAAACTATGCGTTGTTTCCACATATGACCATTGCTGAGAATCTTGCGTTTCCTTTAAAGGTGCGAAAACTCGACAGTGACACGATTCAAAGCAAAGTTCAGAGTGTATTAGAAATGGTCGAGCTTGAGCATGTTGCGACTCGATACCCGAAGCAGTTATCAGGTGGTCAACAACAGCGTGTTGCGTTAGCGCGAGCATTAGTGTTTGAGCCTAAACTCGTGTTGATGGATGAACCACTAGGCGCGTTAGATAAGCAGCTGCGTGAGCAAATGCAGATGGAAATTAAACATTTGCATGAAAAGCTTGGCATTACCATTTTGTATGTGACGCACGATCAAGACGAAGCTCTCACTATGTCCGACCGTATTGCGGTTTTTAATCACGGCGAAGTGCAACAACTCGCGACACCAACCGAGCTTTATGAATCTCCGAGTAATACGTTTGTTGCGCAGTTTATCGGAGAAAACAACCAACTCTCAGGTTTAGTCAAAGAGTGGAACGGAAAGTATTGCCAAGTGCTCGTTGGGAAAGAGTTATTTACTGCGAAACCTGTCAGAGTCTCTGAGCAAGGGCAGAGAACAACACTTTCCATTCGACCAGAAAAGATTGTTATTCAACCAGAGAAAGCGTCTTGCGAGAACCAAGTCTCGGGCGTCCTACGAGAATTGATTTATCACGGTGATCATTATCGTCTGGTCGTCGAAGTAGAGAGCGTTGGTCACTTCATCGTTAAAGTACCTAACGATAATCGTAAACACTTGCAGTTAACGCCTGGTTCAATTTGTCGTATTGGTTGGCAAAGTGACGATTGCCATGCTCTTGATGGGACACAAACTCAAAGTAGCGAGGTAGCAGCATGAGTCGAGAGCTAACCGCATTAGATTCTGTATTGGAAATCGAACGCCAAGTTCATGAGCAAGAAACCAATCTGAAAGCGCAGTTGCAAAAGGCCGAGCGCCGAAAAAAGCTTCGCTCCATTATGCTCACAACGCCATTGGTGTGTTTTATTCTGCTTACGTTTGCTTTTCCTATCCTCGACATGCTTTATCGAAGCGTGGATAACCGAGAAATATCCCTGTCACTACCACAAACTATTCAAGCCTTAGAAAGTTGGGATTATCAAGGTCAGCCTCATCAAGAAGTCATTGAGGCATTCTCTGTTGAAGTACTTGCGCTTTATCAAAGCAAAGAGCTGCCGAAAATAGCCAACCGGATGAATATTGAAGAGTCTGGTATGCGCAGTTTACTCATGAAAACCGGCAGAAAGTTGTCTCGTTTGACGTCGCTGCCGAGCTCGGTGACACAGTTGGCTAAGCTGGATAAGCGATGGACTAATCCTAAATATTGGGCGGCGTTTAAGAATCTTAGTGGCGCATTAACATTCAGTCACTATCTTGCAGCGCTAGACTTGCAAGTGAATGAGTTTGGAGACATTGAGCCCCAACCAGAAAAACGCCAAATATACGTCGACCTTTTCTTTAAAACTTTTTGGATGTCTATTTCAATCACCTTAATTTGTTTGGTGATGGCGTACCCCGTTGCTTACCTGCTTGCCAATTTACCTGATAAGCGCGCGAACTTACTTTTAATTATTGTGCTGCTGCCATTTTGGACATCATTGTTAGTCAGAACCACGTCTTGGATTGTTCTGCTGCAAAACCAAGGGGTCATTAATGATCTCCTTATTTGGTCGGGTTTTACTTCTGAGCGAATTCAGATGATTCACAATACCTTCGGAACGGTGGTGTCTATGGTTCACATTCTGTTGCCGTTTATGATCCTGCCTCTGTATAGCGTAATGAAAGGAATTAGCCCAACTTATTTCCGTGCCGCTCGTTCTCTAGGCGCGACGCCTTTCATTGCGTTCATCAAAGTTTATATGCCGCTTACGTTACCGGGGATAGGTGCGGGGGCCTTGCTTACTTTCATTCTTTCTATTGGCTTCTACATTACGCCCGCTTTGGTTGGTGGAAGAAGCGGACAGATGATCTCCAATATGATTGCCTATCATATGCAGACATCACTGAACTGGGGGATGGCTGGCGCATTGGGTGGACTGCTTTTGTTCGTTGTACTGGTTCTGTTTTATATGTTCAACCGTGTGGTTGGCATTAACAACCTTAAGGTTGGGGGATAACCATGGCATTACCAAACTATGCATCAAAAGTAGAGCGAGTTGCTTACGCAGGTTACTTAGCTTTTTGTGGGGGGGTGCTGTTCTTTTTAATCGCTCCAATTCTGACCATCATCCCGTTATCGTTTAATGCAACGCCTTACTTTACTTTTACCGAGGGGATGTTAAACCTTGACTCTGCAGCGTATTCTACTCGCTGGTATCAAGAAATGTTTACTAGTGATCAGTGGCTGTTGGCGCTGAAAAATAGCACGTTCATTGCTTTTATGGCGACACTCGTTGCAACAGGGCTGGGAACTCTGGCGGCGTTGGGTTTAGCAAGTAGTAACTTGCCTTTTCGCAATACGATTATGGCGCTGTTGATCTCGCCCATGATCGTACCAGTCATTATCTCTGCTGCTGCGATGTACTTTTTCTACACACGCCTTGGCTTATCACAAACTTATTTAGGCGTCATTTTGGCACACGCTGCGTTAGGTACGCCTTTTGTCGTCATTACCGTTACTGCGACGTTAAGCGGCTTTGACCATAGCTTGGTAAAAGCGGCGGCTAGCTTAGGAGCAAACCCTGTTTATACTTTCAGACACATTACCTTTCCTCTGATTCGTCCGGGGATGATTTCTGGCGGCTTGTTTGCTTTTGGCACTTCGTTCGACGAGGTTGTGGTGGCGTTATTCCTGACTGGGGCAGAACAAAAAACCGTTCCTAGGCAGATGTGGTCAGGAATTCGAGAGCAAATCAGTCCGACTATATTGGCGGTCGCTACGTTGCTGATTTTTATGTCGGTGTGTTTGCTCGTGACTTTAGAAGTTCTACGTAGGCGTAATGTACGCATTCGAGGCATTCAAGAATAACCAAACTTTTTCTTTGTTGCTCGCTACGCACTTTTGTTTAGGTGCTCCTCAATTTTTGACCAAATGCGCCTCATTGTAGGCGCTTGTCTTTTGTGTTTATCATCAGCGATGACTGACATGTCACTCCTGTAGATTAATGCCAGCCTGCTCGAAACGTGCCAAAGGCGACTTGTTTGATCGCTGATACCAACTAGCTGGCATGTTTGGTTTAAGTCGGGCTTTCTCTTCCTTGCTAATCACAACATAGTGCAAAAACGCATTAAGTGTGGTTACCATCACGTTAAACGTCATTTCCCCATCTTTGCTGATGGATTTCAATAACCCAACGACGGTTTCCTCAGAGACTAACGGTTCAACCACCGCCTTTTTTCGCTCTTTTATTGATGTTGAAGCGGGCAGTCTTGCACGTGCCGTCTCCCAACAAACTTTGTTGGTTTTACTGACAAGGTTGTGCTTGTAGCAGTAGTAACTGAATAAAAAGCGTGGCAGGTTTTGCCAGCGTTCGGCTTGGACTTCTAACCAAAGATGTTGTAGCTCAATATCAGCGTCGGTCATAGGAGTTGTTTAGCAAAAAGAAAAGAAACCATTTTATCGCTTTTGTGAGGAGCAATAAAAGATATTTGAATGGAAAGATAAACAACTAGTTGATCAATATTACTAAAGCAAATCGATTTCTGGCAAGCTCGTGCAACGGCAACTCGAGTACCAAAAACTGACACCGTCACGTTCAGTTGTTAACAAAATGTTTCATCTTGTCTTGCGAGTAGATTATATGGAGATGCTCTTGCAGTAATAAGGGCAGTGGCGATGCAAAAGACGTAATGCATTTAAGGAAAACTCAATATAGAAGAAATTAGATGGAACTGAAGACTTTGAGTGTCGCGATTGCGACAACATTAACCAGCACTGGCGTATTTGCGTTAAGCGAGCCAGTTTCTCAAGTTACAGAGCAACATGCACATTCGGCTCATACACACGGTGTTGAATCCAATCGAGTTGAATACCAACCAACCGCAACTCTCCCTATTCAGCCCTCCAAGGCAACTCGAGTACAGTCACTTGAAAGCCTTGATGAGTCGAGCACTGCTTGTGATTTGGAAGCATTGGTTACCGAAAGCAGTAACCAATTGATCAGCGAAATTTTAAGTCAGGGCGCGACGTGCGTGAACCAGTTATTCTCTGCTGAAAGTCGGATTCAGGAGTCGGTATTTAGCTCCGATCATATGTACAACATTGCGAAGCGCACTACGACATTGGCGAAGGGGTATACAGGTGGCGGGAGCGATGAACTCGAAACGTTTTTCTTATACTTGCGCGCGGGTTATTACGCCGAGTTTTACAATGACAACATCTCATTTATTGAATGGGTTACCCCAGCGGTGAAAGAATCAGTGGATGCGTTTGTTAACAACGCAAACTTCTACGAGAACAGCGATCGTCACGGCAAAGTGCTTAGTGAAGTCATCATCACTATGGATAGTGCGGGCTTGCAGCACGCGTACTTACCACAAGTGACCCAGTGGCTTACTCGTTGGAATGATCAATACGCCCAGCACTGGTATATGCGCAATGCGGTTAATGGTGTTTTCACTATTTTGTTTGGTGGGCAGTGGAACGAGCAATTTGTGCAAGTAATTGGTAACCAAACAGACCTTGCCAAAGCTTTAGGCGATTTCGCTCTAAGGGCGTCATCAATCGGTGCTGAAGATGAGTTTATGGCCGCGAATGCGGGGCGAGAGCTCGGGCGTCTGACCAAGTATACGGGTAACGCGAGTTCTGTTGTGAAGAGTCAGCTGAGTCGAATCTTTGAACAGTATGAAATGTATGGTCGGGGTGACGCAGTTTGGCTTGCGGCGGCGGACACCGCCTCATATTACGCAGATTGTAGTGAGTTCGGAATTTGTAATTTCGAAACTGAGCTAAAAGGCTTAGTGCTATCGCAAACTTATACTTGTAGCCCGACAATCCGAATTTTGTCTCAGAATATGACGCAAGAGCAACACGCGGCCGCATGTTCTAAAATGGGTTACGAAGAGGGTTACTTTCATCAGTCATTAGAAACTGGTGAACAGCCAGTAAAAGATGACCACAATACTCAGCTCCAAGTCAATATCTTCGATTCAAGCACCGATTATGGTAAGTACGCAGGGCCAATTTTCGATATTAGTACTGACAATGGCGGTATGTACTTGGAAGGCGATCCTTCCCAGCCGGGGAATATTCCCAACTTTATTGCTTATGAAGCCTCTTATGCGAACGCGGATCACTTTGTCTGGAACTTAGAGCACGAATACGTGCATTACTTAGATGGTCGATTTGATCTCTATGGAGGGTTTAGTCATCCAACTGAAAAAATAGTGTGGTGGAGTGAAGGCATTGCAGAGTATGTCGCTCAAGAAAATGACAACCAAGCAGCACTTGAGACGATTTTAGACGGCTCGACATATACCTTAAGTGAGATTTTCGAGACTACTTATGATGGGTTTGATGTCGATCGAATTTATCGTTGGGGGTACTTAGCTGTACGTTTTATGTTTGAAAATCATAAAGATGACGTAAACCAAATGCTGGTGGAAACACGCCAAGGGAATTGGAGCAATTACAAAGCAACGATCACCCAATGGGCGAATTTATATCAAAGTGAGTTTGAGCAGTGGCAGCAAGCCCTTGTCTCAAATGGTGCACCTAATGCAGTCATAACCGCAAACAACAAGGGGAAAGTCGGTGAAAGCATTACATTTAGCAGTGAAAACAGTACAGACCCAAACGGGAAGATCGTCAGCGTCTTATGGGACTTCGGTGATGGCTCGACAAGTACACAAACCAAGCCGACGCACCAATATGGGAGTGAAGGGGAGTATTCGGTCAGTCTAAGTGTGACAGACAGTGAAGGCTTGACGGCAACCGCCACTCATAGTGTTGTTATCTCAACGTTGGGCGGTAATGACACATTGCCACAAGACTGCGCGGTGCAAAGTAAAGTAAGCGGTGGGCGCCTAACAGCAGGAGAGCCTGTTTGCTTGGCAAATCAACAAACCATTTGGCTGAGCGTGCCAGCGGTGAATGAGAGCTCAAATCTGGCGATAACGACGGGGAACGGTATGGGCAACCTAAAGCTTGAATACAGTAACTCTGGTTGGCCGGATGGTGCTAATCTTCACGGGTGGTCAGATAATATTGGTAATGGAGAGTGTATTACGTTGTCAAATCAGAGTAACTACTGGGGCTACGTTAAAGTCTCTGGTGACTTTGAGAATGCCGCCATCGTCGTTGATTTTGATGCTCAGAAGTGTCGTCAGTAGGGCATTTTAACTGCATCATTTTAATTTAATTGATCGCCTCGCTAACATTGCGGGGCGTTTTTGTTTTTCACGCCGTTATCTCTATAAAAAAACCAGCCCGAAGGCTGGCAAACAAGGAGTTTGAGATGAAAATGAAAACGTTATAAAGCTTGCTGATATCCTATTTCTCAATAAGTTGGGTTGTGCGTTGAAGCCAGTTTTTATCTTGCGTATCAAGAAAAGGGCTAAGTGCTTGATAGACTCGTGAATGGTAATGATTGAGCCAGTCTAGCTCTGCTTGATCTAGCATTGATAAATCAAGGGCGTTGGTCGCAATTGGAGCAAGAGTGATGGTCTCAAAACCGTAAAACGTGCCGAACTCATTTTGTTCTACTTCTACAACTTTAAGAATGTTCTCTATTCTTACCCCGTACTCACCTTCGCGATAAACGCCTGGCTCATTAGTAATGACCATACCCGGTTTTAGTTCAACCTCGTGGTGGCTTTGCGAGAAATTTTGTGGGCCTTCGTGAACATTCAAGCAAATGCCCACGCCGTGTCCAGTGCCGCACTTGTAATCAATACCATGTTGCCATAAGACGCCACGCGCCATGATATCAAGATTGGCACCCGTAGAGCCTTTCATGAATCGAGTCTGAGTCAGTCGGATGACCGCTTTGAGCACCAAGGTATAATCTTTGCGCTGCTTAATGGTCGGTGACCCGAAGTGGAAAGTACGGGTGATGTCTGTTGTCCCGCCAAGGTATTGGCCACCAGAATCGACGAGAAAGAAGTTGCTTTCATTGACTGCCGCATTGCTTTCTTCATCGGCGGCATAATGCATTTTTGCCCCGTGAGCTGCGAAGCCTGCGATAGTGCGGAAACTGTCACTCACATAATGTCGGGTTTGACGGCGATAGTGATTCAGTTGTGCCTCAGCAGACAATTCTGTAACGAGTCCGCTTGGAACTTGCTCTTCGAGCCAGTTCATAAACCTTACGATTGCCACACCATCATCTGTTAATGCCTGTTCTAGGCTAGTTAGCTCGGTCGCATTTTTTATGGCCTTCATTGCCGTTACAGGGCAAGCCATTGGCTTTAGATTCACATTCCCTTCAATCGAACTCACCAATAAGCTGTCTGTGTGGGTCGGGTTAAAAGCGAGCGATAATCCCTCACATTGCTGATTCAAATACTGACTTACGTAGTTGTAATGGCGAATGTGTACACTCTGATCGGTCAGCGCTCTTTCAACGTCTTGAGGCAGTTTGGCTTTATCAATAAACAGTGTCGCAAGTGATTGCTCTACGACTAGATAGGCTTCAGAAACTGGGCAGTAATTCGTATCACCACCTCGAATATTCATTGTCCACATGACATCATCTAGCGTTGACACTAATAAGCTATCTACTTGGTTCTCGGTTAACCAAGAACGGATTCTCGCTAACTTATTTTCAGTGTCAACGCCAGCAAAAGCGGTGGGGTGCTCGAATACGGGTGCACTTGGGCGAGGTGGTCTTTCAAGCCAAATCGGTGTGAGTAAATCCAGGTCGAGAATGATCTTAATGTTTTTCGCTTCAAAGGTTTGTTTGAGGCCTTGATAAAAAGCGTAACTGATGGCGCGCCCGTCAACCGCGATAATACTGTTTTCTGGTAGCGTGGTAGCCAGCCATTTGGCAACTGTCGGCGTTTCTGGTTGTTTGGCTTTAAACAGTTCAAGTCCTGTGCCGTGTAACTGTTCTTCAGCTTGAATATAGTAACGACCATCAGTCCACAGGCCACCACCTTGTTGGGTAATGACGACATCGCCTGCTGAGCCGGTAAAACCTGAAATCCAGCTTCGCGCTAACCAATGATCCGCTGAGTATTCACTGTTATGTGGGTCATTGTTGGTCACGATATATGCAGACACGTTGTGAAAGGACATTGCCTCACGCAATAACGTAAGGCGTTGGTTTACTGAGTTAGTATTGTTCATTAAATGGTTCCTAAAGTCATATTTGAGCAATAGATATGATGCTGCTCCGAGCCTGTTTTTATTGGGTTCTGTTGCCCGCATACTTCTGTTGCTTCTGGGCATCGAGTACGAAAAACGCAACCGCTCGGTGGGTTAAGTGGAGAAGGAAGATCGCCGGGCAATAGTTGTATTTCACGGTCACGTGCTAATTGCGGATTAGCTATCGGGACAGCAGATAACAGTGCTTTGGTGTAGGGGTGTTGAGCATCATCAAATACTTGATCGTAACGTCCTACTTCCATAGGTTTACCAAGATACATCACCATAACGCGGTCGCTGATATGGCGCACCACGCTTAAGTCATGCGCAATCATCACCAGTGTTAACCCCATTTCTTGTTTAAGATCATCTAGAAGATTGATGACCTGAGCTTGTATGGAGACATCTAGTGCACTAACGGGTTCATCACACACGACCAAATCTGGATTGAGAATTAATGCTCTGGCAATGCCCACACGCTGGCATTGACCTCCGGAAAATTCATGTGGATAGCGGTTTCGCTGGCTCGCCAAGAGACCCACTTTATCCATCATAGCGATGACACGCTTTTCTACCTCTGCCCGTTTAAGCTTTGGCTCGTGGGTGAGCAGTGGTTCGGCGATGCATTCTGAGATGGTTAACCTCGGATTCAAACAAGCGGATGGGTCTTGAAACACCATCTGAAATTCTCTGCGTCGAGAGGAAAGCTCTTTTTTACTAAACCCGAGCATGTCTTGACCTTTCCAAGTCAACTCGCCATGTGTAGGTTCAATTAAGCGAAGTAAGGCGCGAGCAAGTGTTGATTTTCCGCAGCCTGATTCCCCCACAATGCCAAGTGTCTCACCTCGGTAAACATCTAAGTCGATACCATTGACCGCTTTCACGATTTTACGTCGACTTGGAATAAGATGACGTGAAACAGGAAAGTGGACGTTTAAATCACGAGCAGACATGAGGACTTCTTTTTTATTCATAACGCCTCCTTAAGCTTTTATTTGAATGGGAGTGATAACACTGGGTGCTTTAACGTGACAGGCAATGGACTGGCTCGTGTTTAATGGAGAAAACCGTGGGGTTTTGTATTGGCAACGCGTCTCTCGATGCTCGCACCGCTCTTTAAACGGACACCCTTGATGGTTAATCAACGCACTTGGTGGGTTACCTGGGATGGTTGGTAAACGCGGCATATCTTCAGTGATGGAAGGAATCGCCTTTAGCAGGCCTTGAGTGTAGGGGTGCGCAGGTTGAGCGAACAATGTCTCGGTATCTGATTGCTCCATTTTTTGACCACCATACATGACCAATACGCGATCACACATCTCGGCGACGACGCCCATATCGTGAGTGATCAGTAAAATAGCCGTATTGAACTCTTGTTGTAAGTCTCGTAATAGCGTCAAAATTTGAGCTTGAACGGTTACATCTAACGCGGTGGTTGGTTCGTCTGCAATTAACAACTCGGGCTTACACAACAAGGCCATCGCTATCATGATTCGCTGACGCATTCCGCCAGATAATTCGTGAGGGTATTGATTCATCCTAGTTTCGGGAGAGGGAATACGCACCGCATCCAACATGTGAATCGATTCAATTTTTGCTTGTTTTCGGGTCATTCCTTTATGAATCATGAGAACTTCACAAAGCTGTTTGCCAATTTTCATAAATGGGTTGAGTGACGTCATCGGATCTTGAAAGATCATTCCGATTTTCTCTGCACGGATGCGGTTGAGCTGCTTTTTAGACATCGCGAGTAAATCATCACCGTGGAACATTGCGCTTCCAGACACGGCGCCGTTATCCGCGGTTAACCCCATTAATGCGAAAACAGACTGGCTTTTTCCCGAACCTGATTCCCCAACAATCCCAAGAGTTTCGCCCGCTTTAATCGAGTAGGAGAGATTACTGACCGCTTGCACTTGCCCATCTGGCGTATCGAAGCGCACGTTCATGTTTTCAATAGATAGCATGGGTTTGTCCTTATCGGTCTTTCGGGTCAAGAGCATCACGCAAGCCATCTCCGATGAAGTTAAAACAAAAGAGGGTGGCAACTAAAAACAGAGAGGGAAAAAGCAGCATCCACAATGCAACGTCAATCGTTTTTGCGCCTTCGGAAATTAGGATTCCCCAGCTCGTGTCTGGTGGTTGAACACCAAGCCCTAAGAAGCTCAAAAACGATTCGAACATAATGAATCCTGGTACCATTAAGGAGGAATAAACCATCACGATCCCAAGCACATTAGGCAGAACATGGCGTCGGACAATTGTCAATTTAGAAACCCCAATAGAGTGTGCGGCTTCGATGAACTCTCGCTTTTTTAGACCGAAGGTGACACCACGTACAACACGGGCAATGCCCAGCCAAGATACCATTCCGATCACGATAAAAATCAGGTAGATGTTGTTGCCAAAAAGGGTAACAAACAGGATAACCATAAACATAAATGGCACCGAATCGAGCACCTCAATAATGCGCATCATTACGCTATCGACAACGCCGCCAAGATAGCCGGAAATACTTCCCCAAATCGTACCAATAACAACGGCGACTAAGGCGCCAACAAAACCTACCAAAATAGAGAGCCTGCCACCTTGCATCGTGCGAGCGAAGACATCTTGCCCGAGATCATCGGTACCAAAGTAATGGCCACTGCTCAGTGAAGGTTTCCCTAGCTCGTATGGATCGATGAGCACTTCCCAGTCAATTTCATCATGGCCAAAAGCGGCAAGAGAGGGGCCGAAAGTGATGCATAAGGTAATGAAAGCCAAAACATACACTGATGTCATCGCGGCTCTGTTTTTACGAAATCGAGTCCATGCATCCTGCCAAAGACTGCGACCTTCGACGGCTTCAATATTGTCGACGACTTGATCTTGAAGAGCTTGTGTATCCAGTTTTTTGATCGTTAACATACCGGACTCCTAAACGCGTATACGAGGGTCGATAATCGTATATAGCAAGTCGACCACAAGGTTAAAGAAGATAGTGAGTGAAGCGACAATCAGAGTAATGCCCATTACTAGGCCGTAGTCGCGGTTGAGAGCCCCAGACACAAAGTGTTGTCCCATGCCACCTGTACCAAAGAAAATGTCGATAATTACCGAGCCTGTCACGACAGACACAAACGCAGGGCCGAGCATCGCAACGACGGGAATCAGGGATGGTCGCAAAGCGTGATGGAATAAAATGTAGGTTGTGGACAAACCTTTGGCCTTTGCCGTTCGAATGTATGGTTGGTTGAGTGTTTCAATCATTGCGCCACGCATGACGCGTGCAATACTCGCAATGGAGCCAATCGCTAGGCTGAGCACGGGAAGAACAAGAAAAGCCAGCTTTCCTCCTTCCCAACCACCAGCAGGGAACCAGCCGAGCTGAATAGCGAAGATCATGACTAAAACTGGAGCAAGCACGAAAGCCGGAACTACAACTCCAGTCATCGAAAGTGTCATCAGGCCGTAATCTAGGCGGCTATTTCGGTTCAATGCCGCAATAGTGCCAAGCAACATGCCAAGTGGAACGGAAATACAAAAGGAGAGTACGCCTAATACTGCTGAAACTGGCCATGATTGTGCGACGAGCTGTGTAACACTGAAGTCTTGATAAACGAAGCTCGGACCGAGATCTCCTTGTATGAAATTACCAATGTAAATCCAAAACTGAGTAAGGAAGGGCTGGTCCAAATGGAATTTTGCTTCGATATTCGCACGTACCACCTCTGGCATAGGCCGTTCCATATCAAATGGCCCCCCTGGTGCAATGTGCATCAGCCAAAATGATACGAGTGCGATGAATAGAAGCGTGGGGATAGCGATAGCTAATCGCTTAACAATGTACCAAATCATGATCCATCATCCTTTGGTCATCCGAAATCACTTCGAACGGTTATGAATAAAAAATGGTCTGAGCTCAGGTTGCCTTCTCCACCGAGAGATATGAGGAACGGCAAGTAAACATTGAACTTGCCGACTCAGACCGAAAACATGCTTTTAGTGGGCTTTTACATAGACATTCTTGCGGTAGTACGACGACTCAGGGTTTGTCAGTTCGTAGCCGCCCACGTAAGGCTTGATGAGGTATTGATCGTTACCCGGACGATAAATAGGAATAATGGCCATGTCTTCAATCAGCATGCTTTCTGCTTGTAAATACAGTTCTGATGGGTTGCTCATGGTCTTTGAGCGAGCCATTAACTCGTCGTATTGCGGGTTGTTATAACGAGAATCGTTGTACTCGCCACTAGAAACGAAGATATCCAACCATGTAGAGGCTTCATTGTAGTCGGCCGTCCAGCCGCCGCGAGTAATGTCGGTCGGCTCTTTAAGTGCGTAGAACACTTTCGGTTCTAGCTGTTTTATCGTGACTTGCGCACCCAAACGGCTTTTCCACATACCTGCCATGGTCGTTGCCATTTTTACGTCCATCGAGAAAGTTGGTACGGTAAACGTTAACTTAAGCGGATTGCTTTTATCGTATCCAGCTTCTGACAGTAATTGCTGCGCTTTTTCGATACGTTTATGGCGGTTCCAAGTTGCGAACTCAGGAGTGTGAGATTTAAAACCATCTGTTTGAGGTGGCACAAGGGTATACATTGGAACCCCACCGTTTCTCAAAATAGCACTCGTTAACAGTTGACGGTCAATGGCATATGAGAGGGCTTTACGGACCCGCACGTCTTTTGTTGGTCCTTGTTGAGTGTTGAGGTAATAGAATGTGGAGCCAAGAGACGCACTGGTGCTTGCCACTTCTTGTGGGCGTTGTTGAATTAACTTTTTCTTCTGAGCGGCAGGAATGGAAACCGCTTGGTCTATCTCACCGGCTAGGTAGCGGTTTAGCACTACGTTTGCATCACCAATTGGTAGCCAGGTGACTTTTTCCAGCACTACATTGCTTGCGTCCCAGTAATGTGGGTTTTTAACCATCACCAGTTTTTCGTTAACTTTCCATTCAGAGACAGTAAACGCACCATTTGTAACGATATGCTCAGGCTGGGTCCAACGGTTGCCATGTTTTTCAACGGTCGCTTTGTGAACGGGGGCAAGCACTGGATGACTTAATAGTTTCGTAAAGAAGGGAATAGGCTCTTCGAGTGTTACCTGGAATGTTTTTTCATCCAGCGCCTTCACGCCCAAGGACTCGGGTTCGGCTTCGCCCTTCATAATCGCTTGCGAGTTTTCGATATTTGGAATGGCCGCAAACCAAGCGTAGGGTGAAGCAGTGCTTGGATTCAGTAAGCGTTGCCAGCTGTAGACAAAATCTTGTGCAGTGACCGTTTCGCCATTTGACCATTTTGCATCACGTAAGTGGAAGGTATAAACCGTATTGTTGTCATTGACTGACCAAGACTCAGCAACACCAGGAATGGTTTTACCTTGCTTATCTTGAATGACCAGACCTTCAAACAGGTCTCGACCGAGATTAAAAGCGGGCTCTGCAGCTTGCTTGGCTGGGTCAATAGAAGTAACTTCAGCCCCATTGTTTAGCGTAATTTCTTGTGTCTCATCGAGGGTCACACCCGAGGGATACGGCACGGCATAGCTTGATGTTGCCAGTATTGGACTCATCATCGACGCTAATAAAAGCAACTTAGGTAATTTCATCCTTGTCTCACTCTTTTCATCCTGAAAGATGCCAGAAATGTATATTGTATAAATTGTCTACACAATCGAGTTTTAACATTACTGTAACAGGGTGTCAGGTGTTGAGCTGTCTAGTCTCAAAAAGTGAGCTAGGGGAATTTCTTTGAAGATCTGATATCAAGTTGGCATGACGGGAAGTAATTTTGCTTCGATACAAATTAAAATCCCCTTCAAGCACAGGCTAGAAGGGGAAGATAGTCAGTCTGCTCTTCAAAAGGCATGACGTTAACTGACTAGGAAATGTTTCACGAACTCAGTGATTTTGACCATATCACTTACCGCGATAAACTCTTCTGTCGTGTGTACTTTTGCCATGCCAGTTGAAAGGTTGACCGTTGTGAGACCTTTCTTGTTAAAGTTGTTGGCATCGCTACCGCCGCCAGTGCCTTTTGTGAAGGCGTCAATTCCTAACTCTGAAAACGCTGCTTTTATAGCGTTTACGTGTGGGTGGTTTTCTTCAATAACAAAAGCGTCGTAGGCTCGGCTAGATTCAATGTCGACTTCTGCACCGTGTTTTTCACAGACAGACTCTAATGTTGAGATCATATGATTGACCTGAGCATCTAGTTTATCGCCATTCAGGGAGCGTGCTTCTGCCACGATTTTTAATTCAGGCATAACAATGTTTGTGGCCTGACCGCCGTTAACCATACCGATGTTGGCTGTCGTTTCTTCGTCGATGCGAAGCAGCTTCATTTGGTTGATGGCATCTGCCGCCACCATGATCGCACTGATGCCTTCTTCTGGCGCAAGCCCTGCGTGTGCTGGTCGACCTTTGATTTTTGCCATGATCTTTTGCTGGCCTGGGGCTGCGGTCACAATGGTGCCAATAGGGCCACCCGTATCTAACACGATTGCTTCCGTTGAAGTGACGTGTGACATATCGAAGTATTGTGAACCGAATAAACCGCCTTCTTCATACACGGTGAAAGCAAGTTCTAACGTTTTGTGCTCACGGTTTTCCGCTTGAATACAACGAACGGCTTCCATGATGGCAGCAATACCAGATTTATCATCGCCACCGAGAATCGTATGGCCTTTTGAACGGATAATGCCGTCTTCGATGAGTGGCTCAATGCCAATACCTGGAGTGACCGTATCCATATGACAGCTCATTAGGATAGAGCCGTCTTTTTTGCCGTCTAAACGGGCGTACACGTTAAAACCGTTAGAAATGTGCTCAGGCACTGGAAGCTTGTGCACGGTAAAGCCTAGCTCGCCTAGCTGTTCTGCCAGTGTTTCTGCAATTTGTTTTTCGTTTTTTGATTCGCTGTCGATACGTACTAGTTGGCAAAAGTGTTCAACTAAGCGTTCTTGATTAATGTGCGTCATTAGATGTCTCTTTTTCTGATCGAGCGTGAAGCCTTGTGGCTCGGCTCGAAAGGGAACAGAGCACCACTTATGGCATAGTTACTTTTGAATAAAACTGAGGTGAATCAATAAAGGGGTATCCATGACACGATTCTGACCGATGAGCCTTTCGAACTGTATGAAGCGTCACGAAACATTACTTTTGATGTTTTGCAGGAGCAAATGAATAAATCGGATAGAGATAGGGGGCAATAGATTTTCCATCCCCTTTTACTTTTTGAGTTACGTTGCCAAGATAAAATGCCAAAGTAACAACTTGTTTACATTTTATGTGATGGCGTAAAGCCGAAAATATCAATCTAATATATTGAAAGTAGGCAGTTTATTTAATGTTTACAAAAGTGGATTCGACGCGCACTCTTCGTGTAACATATATTTTACAATTGTGCGTAAAAATCGCCAAGATAAAGATTTCTCCCCACGTATTCCAATTTCTCAATACCTACGCCAAGTTAGAAAAATAAGTCCAAACAAAAGCTACTGAGACAAGGAGAAAGTCATGGTTGATGCATATAACCCATTAGGAACAGACGGATTTGAGTTTGTTGAATATACCGCTGCTGACAACAAAGGCATTCAACAGCTTAAAGATCTGTTTATATCGTTAGGTTTTGCGGAGATTGCAAAGCATCGCTCAAAAGAAGCGTGGTTATATCGACAAGGTGACATTAGCTTTATTGTGAATGCGCAGCCGCATAGCCAAGCTGAGGGATTCGCCAAAGTTCACGGTCCGTCGGTTTGTGGCATGGCATTTCGTGTGAAAGACGCCACCGTTGCTCTGGCGCATGCGTTAGAGAATGGCGGTAAAGAATATAAAACGGAAATTGGGCCGATGGAGCTTAGCATTCCTGCTATTTATGGCATCGGTGAAAGCTTGCTTTATTTTGTCGATCGTTATGGAAAGCAGAGCATTTATGATGTCGATTTTCGTTTTTATGATGATGCTGATGAGCGTTTATCAAAAGCGAATGTTGGTCTTTACGAAATCGACCACTTAACGCACAACGTTAAGCAAGGCAACATGGATGTCTGGTCAGGTTTCTATGAGCGCATTGGTAACTTCCGCGAAATTCGTTATTTCGATATCGAAGGTAAGCTGACTGGTCTTGTCAGCCGTGCGATGACCGCACCTTGCGGCAAAATCCGAATTCCTATCAATGAGTCGTCAGATGATAAATCACAGATTGAAGAGTTTATCCGTGAATACAATGGTGAAGGTATTCAACACATCGCATTGACCACTGACGACATCTACGAAACGGTCAAAACCTTGCGTGAGCGAGGCATGGACTTTATGCCAACGCCAGATACTTATTACGAGAAAGTCGATCAGCGTGTTGAAGGCCACGGTGAAGATGTAAGCAAGCTTCGTGATTTGCAGATTCTTATTGATGGTGCGCCAACGAAAGATGGCATCTTGCTACAAATCTTTACTCAAACCGTTATCGGCCCTGTGTTCTTCGAAATCATCCAACGTAAAGGCAATGAAGGCTTTGGCGAGGGTAACTTCAAAGCGTTGTTTGAATCGATAGAAGAAGACCAAATTCGCCGAGGAGTATTGAGCGATGCATAAATGGATCACATTCCCTCATCGGGAGGGAGTGTGCTCTAAACAAGCACATGCTGACTTCCCGGAAGAGGCAATTTATGAACGTGAGGCAGGTCGAAGTGGCTTCTTCGGCCCCGCAACACATTTTCATCATCAACATGCCCCAACGGGGTGGTCTGAGTGGGAGGGCGAGCTACGTCCACGAGCGTTTGATTTTAATCTAGTCGAAAAAGCCAGCCATATTACCCCTTGGGCAGTCCCGCATCTATTACACAACGCGAATTGTAAAGTTCGTGTTTGGCGTATGGATGAAAAAATGGACTTCTTGGTGAGAAATGCAGATGGCGACGAACTGCTATTCATCCACCAAGGTACGGCAGATCTCTACTGTGATTATGGTCATTTGAAAGTGAGCGAAGGGGATTATGTCATGATCCCGCGCTCAACGAGCTGGCGTTTAGAACCAAGCGAGCCGATGTTCATTCTGATGATTGAAAACACCGATGCGGCTTATACATTGCCCGAAAAAGGCATGGTTGGAAACCACGCGGTGTTTGATCCGGCGGTTTTAGAAACGCCGTCGATCAACGATCAGTTCCGTGCTCAATATTCTGAGAATCAAACACAGGTTCAGGTGAAACGCCACGATAAAGTCAGTGTTATCACTTACCCATTCAACCCGTTGGATGCGATTGGGTGGCATGGTGATTTGGCGGTAGTAAAAGTGAACTGGCGTGATATTCGTCCACTTATGTCACATCGTTACCATTTACCGCCTTCTGCACATACTACATTTGTAGGAGCAGGATTTGTGGTGTGTACCTTCGTTCCTCGTCCAATTGAAAGTGATCCTGGAGCGCTCAAAGTACCGTTCTACCACAACAATGACGATTATGACGAAGTCTTGTTCTACCATGCAGGTGATTTCTTCAGCCGTGACAACATTGAAGCAGGCATGGTGACATTCCATCCAGCAGGATTTACACATGGCCCTCACCCGAAAGCATTCAAAGCAGGGCGAGAGCACAAGAAGACTTTTACCGACGAAGTTGCGGTCATGATCGATACGCGTCACGCACTTCAGTTTTCGGATGAGCTGGAAAAAGTAGAAAACAAAGAATACGTCTATAGCTGGCAAGAGAAGTAAGAGGCAAGGATGAAATTAGCAACCAAGAAAAATGGCACTCGTGACGGTTTGTTGATGGTCGTGAGCAAAGATTTAACGCGCTGCGTACCAGCGACAGAAATTTTCCACCCCATGAACTTAGCTCCGACGATGCAGGTGGCGCTTGATAACTGGGATACGCTAGCACCACAACTGGAAGAGCTATACGTTGCACTGAACAATGGCACGGTTGCAGGGTATGAAGAGTTTGAAGCGCACTACTGTGAGTCGCCGCTTCCTCGCGCTTATCAGTGGGCTGATGGCAGTGCTTACGTAAACCACGTTGAGTTGGTTCGAAAAGCTCGCGGCGCTGAAATGCCAGAGAGTTTTTGGACGGATCCGTTGATGTACCAAGGAGGCTCTGATGCCTTTATTGGTCCTTGTGACAACATCGAGTTTGCGAGTGATGAATGGGGTATTGATTTCGAAGGTGAAGTTGCTGTGGTAACTGGTGACGTACCAATGGGCGCGAGTGTTGCAGAGGCTCAGGAGTCGATTCGTTTGATCATGCTGGTGAATGATGTCTCACTACGTGGCCTAATTCCGGCAGAGTTAGCTAAAGGGTTTGGTTTTTTCCAATCTAAACCTTCTTCTGCGTTTTCTCCTGTGGCAGTAACACCTGACGAACTCGGCGAAGCGTGGTACGAAAACAAAGTGCATTTACCATTGCTCTCGACCTACAACCACAAGCCGTTTGGTCGCCCAAATGCGGGTATCGATATGACGTTTGATTTTGCAGACTTAATTGTTCATGCGACTAAAACGCGCCCGCTATCTGCTGGGGCAATTATAGGTTCTGGCACGGTATCTAATAAGCAAGGCACCGAACATGGCACTTCGATTGAGGAGGGTGGTGTTGGTTATTCATGTATCGCGGAAGTTCGCATGATTGAAACCATTCGTGATGGTAAGCCGTCGACTAACTTTATGTCGTTTGGAGATTCAATCAGATTGGAAATGTTCGATGCGGATGGCAACAACATATTCGGTTCGATTGACCAACAAGTTAGCCAATATCTCAAGCACTAATAGTGCTGGTTGGGAGACGATATGAGCGATAGCATGATTTTATACGGATACTGGCGATCATCGGCGGCGTATCGTGTGCGTATTTGCTTGAATCTTAAAGAGTTATCGTATGATTCAAAATCGGTACACTTGGTGCGCAATGGTGGCGAGCAACATAGTGACGAGTACCATGAGTTAAACGCTTCTGAACTGGTTCCTTTGCTGGTGGATGGGGAGGTTCAGTTAACCCAGTCACTGGCGATCATTCAATACTTAGAAGAACACTACCCGGATGTCACTGTGATCCCCGAGCAAACGCCGCTTCGATACCAAGCGCTAGCTTTGGCTCAGGATATTGCAATGGAGATTCATCCCCTGAATAACTTAAGAGTTCTACAGTATTTAGAGGGGGAGTTAGCTTGCGAGCCAGAGCGCAAAGTCGCTTGGATTCATCACTGGATCCACAAAGGTTTTACAGCATTAGAAGAGAAACTTCAGAAGCATCGTAAACTAAATGGTGATTGCAAGTTTAGCCTGACAAGCTCGCCATCTATTGTCGATATTTGTCTGGTACCACAATTTTATAACGCACAACGCTTTGGTGTAGATACCTCTCTTTATCCAACCATTAACGCTGTTGTGCAGTCATGCAATCAACTGCCAGCTTTTATTGATGCGATGCCAGAGAATCAGCCAGACGCTAATAGTTGATTCTTAGCATACATAATGTATTAACAAAATTTAAACGAGCCAATCCAAGTGTGTGATTGGCTCGTTTTTATTGGTGAGCAAAATTTTCTGTTTCTCGCTATCGTCGTGGCGCCTCAAAATTGCGAGGTTTTGTTGCTCTGCATAACATTTCCATTTACGCTTTGAGCAACGAGTTGTTTTGGATGCACTTTATTTATGACCAACATTTTTATCATTGTTGTTCTTCTGGTTTTATTCTTCTTTGTTATTCAAAAGTACGTGATTAAGCACGATGACACGCGTGATTATCCTTATCGCTCGAAAGGCCCTCTGCTCAGAGGTCAAGAGGGTGCGTTCTATAATGCGTTAAGAGCGGCGGTAGGGGAGCATGCCGTAGTATTCGCGAAAGTAAACATGTCCAGTTTGGTTACGCCAAAAGAAATCAAAAATAAGAAGCAGTTTTTTGTCGCGAACAACCGTATATCTCGAAGCTATTTTGATTACGTTATTTGTGACCCAAGGACACTAGAGCCGCGCGTTATCGTTGAATTGGATAATGGGCAGGAGCTAAACAAGGGTAAGATAGAAAGACAAAAGTTATTGATTCATGTTTGTAAGACGGCCAACCTGCCTTTAATTGGCGCTTCGATAAAGCACAGTTATCAAGTTGGGCGATTACGTCGTTTGCTTGCGGCACACATTGATTTGATTGAGCCCGATAAAGAAGTGCGTTTTTGTAAAAAATGCGGCAGTCCGATGATCATTAAAACCGCAAGCCAAGGTGAGTTCAAAGGGAGACGTTTCTTTACTTGTAGCCGTCAGCCGAATTGTACATACACCGAAAATTATAACGTTGTGTTTGAGGCGGACGACTAAACACGACAATTAACCAGCAGAAACAAGGGGCTTTGATTAGAGATGATCAAAGCCTTTTTTGTATCAGTCATCAAGGCAGGGCCTATACTTTGAAAAAGAGGGCAGAATAGGGCAGCCATATGCGATACGGATGGATTTTATCGGCGTTGTTCATCGCATCGAATGTTAGTGCGATACCTAATTTGAAACCACTGGAGTGTGAATTGACAGAGACACCCCAAGATCATTTCTTGTTTTACCGAGAGCAAATGGTTTACCACAGTGAGCAGTTTGTCATATTTCAAAACTTCAAAGGCAGGGTGAGCACTCAAGTAGACGTCAAAACAGGAGAGTTGATCCGTACAACCTATATCGGCGAACCATTTAAACCTAAATATCAGATTTTGTTCGGCACTTGCCCTAAGGTATCGCAAACCTTACAGATTTGGATGCTCAGTGAAGTGCCTTACGACAATTAAGTGAGATAATAAAAGTTATATAGATCACACTTTTAAACCCTGCAGGCTCAGTCCTTGTCGATAAAATCATCTGAAAACGCGTGTTGAGTTTACATTTTCGCCAAACGGTTCAAAGTTGGTAAATTTGTGCTTGCACCGTCGTTCGCTTATAGCTAATATCCTCGTCGTTCCAGAGAAATGCGTCCGTAGCTCAGCTGGTTAGAGTATCGCCTTGACATGGCGGGGGTCGGTGGTTCGAGTCCACTCGGACGCACCATTCTGAATTGAATGGTTAGGAACACAAAATTTGGGTCCGTAGCTCAGTTGGTTAGAGTACTACCTTGACATGGTAGGGGTCGGCGATTCGAGTTCGCCCGGACCCACCAAATTTTAGAAAAAGCCCACCTTTTGGTGGGCTTTTTTGTGTCTATAACTTATTGATATTCAAGTGGAATTCCTTCTTTTTTCCTTTTTATCCCCTTGTTATTACTCTGCGTTAGTACTGAGTAAAGTTCGAGGGGGTGGTAAAAGGGTGGTAAAAAGGTGGTAAAATACAGTAGTTTGTACAGCGCTTGAAATGGGCTATATTGCGACGCTTATGGCTGGTACTTCATGCCATTCTACGTCGTGACTATCAGTGTAAATCTGAGTGGTTCTATCACTGGCATGTGCCATGCGTTGGCGAGGGTTTACACCCATTTCATCGATGAGTTTTGCCGATAGCCTTCGGATTTCATGGAAAGTAGGGCGCTTAGCTTTTTCTACGTTAGAGTACAAACCGAGTTCGTCGCGTACTTTGGAAAATGTTTCGCTGATCATGCGACTGGTCACTTGGTAACGGTGGTCACACTGCTTAGCGATATTATTGTTTCTTGCAGGTCTACGATGCACTACGTAAGGGCAATGTAGCTTATCTGTTTTAGATAGCTCTACAACTTCTTTGATAGCGCTTGTCACCGGAATAGCAACATAAGACGTTTTAGCATTCTTAACCTTTGCTCGATGTATGTACAAGGTACCAAATACAATTTCTCCGTTCTCTGGTTTTGGAGTATCAAACCAGACAATTCCACATGTATCCGGTTTTGGTATACGGTATTTTATTCTATGTAGTTCAGCTACTGCGTGAGTCGATTGAATCGATAACCCCATCGCTACTTTTAAAAATAGAGGGGCCTCTTTTTCAATTGCTTTGAATGCTTCTATATCTAAACCCAAGCGTTCTTTCTTATTATCAGAAACATTTAGCCATTTTGGTTTTTTGTTAAACATAAAGTTCTCACTAATTGCGGATTCATCTGCTAGATAGCTAAAGCTCTTCTTTAATCGAGAAAGTTTCTTGTTATAAACCTCTTTGGATTTATCGCCATAATATGTATTTAGAAAGTCGTTCATGGTTTCCTAAGTTAATTGACTTGGAAAGCTTGTCTCCTACAAACTCATTAAGTCGAGCATTATAAGTGCGTCAATAATTTTGAAATCGTGCTTGGTATACCGCTTGTTACGCCGTGATCGGCTTAACCTGTTTCTAGCTCTTTGTTGCGCTCTAGCTGGCTGATAGGAAGGGTTGGGGCGATAGGCATTATATCGAGAGTTACGTTTAAAGTCTCGGTAGATAGTGCTCTTGTGACGCCCTAGCTCTTTAGCGATGTTGACGACACTAATGCCTTGCTTTCTAAGTGCGGACATCATATACCTTTCATTCTCAGTGAGGTGTGTGTAATTCATGGTTTTTCACTTCTTGGCGGGAGTAAAACTTATGAATAGCACATCTCACAGTTTTAAATTTCAGGGGTGTCGCACTTCGTACTTGAATCCAAGCGGTATAACAAGTTACTTCAGAGTGATTCGCAACGCACTAAGTCGACATGATATTTATAAACATTATTAAGAGGAAAAGATGAAATTTGATATGTCTGTTAATGATAACTCTGCTTCATTCTTTTATGAGGGGAGTGAAATGTGTATTTTCGTTGATAGTTTTGATAATAAAAGCTTTGATGTGAGACTAGGAAATATAAGTGAATCAGAGTTAATTGGCTCAATTTCTGCGAAAAGTGACTCTGAATTGAACTCGAAGCTTGAAGAGCTTTATCGTAGCTTTATGGAGGGGTAAACATGATTTCACGATCTCAAATAGCTGCTCTCGAACGTTCAGTGAATAAGATTTTACGTTGCCATAAATGTCATTTAAGTCATCTAAGCACTTTGTTAAAGATAGAATGAATGGCATACGTAATAATCTATTGATAATTATTACTGAGCTTAACTCTATATTTAACAGGTTAACAGTATTACATGTAGAGGTGCTTAAGAAGTTGAGTTACAATGATACTTTTAATATTAGGTGTACGGTTTCGCATATAAATATGCCTTGCGCTGTTAATAAGATTCACGTTGATGGTGATGAGCATCAACGTGAATATAGTTATTACAGTAATGAGGAAAAAAGGACTGGAAGTCAACGGACCCCAAAGAATTTCTTGTTTAACTTAATAGCGCGCTAACAAAGCGTTTAAGAGGGATTTTGCACACGTGGCATTTTTACTATGCGTCGATTTAAGTTATTAAGGTGGTATGCGTCAGCTTCGGCATTGCGTTGCTCACACCTTAACAGGGTGTTAGCTGTAATGCCAGATATTGCCTAATGTAAATTGGAGGAATAACATGAATGGAATCTTACCTGACTTGATTCAAAGCTTTGAAGAGTGCTTAAAAATGGTTGGCGGCCAAAACGATCATTACGATGTTGACGCAGCATTGGCGATGACTCTTATTTTGATGCAAAGAAAAGTTTTCAACGAACAAGAGCGCAGTATCTTGTCCATGAAATTATCCAAAAAGTGTCTAAAACGGGAAAATATATTTAATGATGTGAATGAGCAAGCTGAATTTTTAGAAATGGCCAGTTTTTATCCTGAGACAGTAAAATATTTGGTTAATAACGGAGTGTTTAATCTTTCAACTCTTCGTCTTGCGCTAGATAATTTGAATCATGAAGTACGTAAGAGTAGTGGCTATAGCTCTATGGCACAATGCGCGATGCAAACTCAAAGTAAAGCTGATAGTGCAATCATCATTCAAAACTGTATCAATTTGATAGATAGCTAACAAACTGTTTAAGAGTGATTTCCAACGCTTGGCATTTTTACTATGCGTTAATTTGAGTGATTAAGGTGCTTTGCGGTGCATCGGTTTTGCGTTACTCACCCCCTTAATTGGGCGTTAGCAGACAAAAGTAAATCAAGGAAGAGGGTACGTTATGTCTGATAAAGTAATTAAGTCTTCAACAGCTACAACTCAATTCGGTGCGACTAAAGCAGATGGGAAATTAGAACTAACGAAGCCGGATTTAATTTTTATTCCGTACAACGAAAAGTTGGGTTTTGGTCCATATCAATTAAAGCGCCAAGGCATTGCTGCCGTAGCTAAGTACTTGGGCAAAGGTGGTGGTGTAACTCCAACCAACACGAATGCATTTCGCATAAAGCTAGCCAACAACACGTGTTACGAGTTTATTGTAGCGAAGCCAGAGCAATGGATAGATGCACTCGGTGAAACTTTCAGCTAACAAACTGTTCAAGATGGATTCTCGATTTCATTACAAGGCATTGTTTTATATGTAATATTATCTTGGTGTTACCCTCTAGGGAAACATTGAGAGGAACTGCGAAAATAACTCCTAATTGTGATTTAAATCACTGTTTGTGCTTGTTTTTGTTTCGGATCTTCACCGAATAGCCTCTAAGATCAAAATGTGCTCAAGAGGAGTAATTCAAGTTTGTGGAATTAATCTCAGGATTTAAGATAGCGCCCAAGTTTTTTAAAGTGGAGTTCAAATTCGTTAATTTGCCTCATTTCCTGCTGGCAATAAGTAAGAAACCCTTACCTGTTGCTTTCCAACTCAAAGCAACTCTTTAGTTGTTGCGTCCGTATATTCGGTTTCTTGATGAAGGAGCTACCCTCTAGCCTTTTATGCTTCATCATCTTGTAAAGTTATTGAATTTATTAATGATTAAGCACTGAGCAATATGGGTTTGTATTCGGTGTGCTCTGTTCTAATGATACTGGGCGCTCAAATAAGCGAGTTGCCATACATCAGTTAATTCATGCTCTACTAAATTAGAAAAACGCAACTCTGAACTGTGCAAAGGCGTGTCAGATGTCGACCACGGCAGACTCACCTTTGCCTCAAAATAAGTTTCACCAAGTTACAATCAACGATGCAACTTTACAAGTTTGCATCAGCTTTTGTAACCTAAAAGTGGATACCCCTACCAGATCTCACTTTTAATATAGTTCTATATATCAATACATTAGAAGTAAATGACATTTTACAAACGAAACGCCTACTTAATATTATGTAATGATTTGTGTATTGAAATTACCTAAGGACTTTTAGGCATGGACTCTTTAAGCGTCACATCTTCCAGATACACCCATCGGCAACACAATCAAGATCCGTTAAAGTTTTTCATTGTTCTCATGGGTCTAGAACCATATAAAAATGATTTACATCGTGAAAATCAATCGTTAAGCCTTTTATCTGGTATTGTGTTGTACAGACATTTATCGAAGCCCGACCAAAGAAAAGTAACGAGTAGTGTGTTGAATTTAAAAAACAATCGCTTGAAGTCTAAACTCTATGGAATGATAGGCCAAATCGGCGCAAATCCATACTGGTTCTGCTGGTCACTAAGTGATTCTGAGTTAAAAAGTTATTATAATTCAAACAAGAAAATCTCTGACTTACTCAGTAGCCCTGGCTTTGATGTTCCAACGATTTCAGTCGGAGTGTTACCCGCTGGCGTATATTCTGTTTTTAATGAAGGAATGAAAACAACAGTGACCAAAGGTCTAACGAGTATCGTTAGTTCGAATAAGGTGTTAGAGACAGCGAAAAAATTGGGATTAAGAAAGCAACTTGTAGGTGAGTCAGGGCGAATGCTTGGCGCTTTTGTGATAATGATTATTGGTTTTAATGCAATGCAAACCAAAGGCATGAAAGATGCCAGAAAAGAGCTGATCCTCAGAGGTCTAATCAATCCTTCGGAGTTATAATGATTATAGCAATATTGGGTCTTTTCGGTGGGTGCACTTTACTCTTCTTTTACTTGCAAGGACTAAAGACAGAGCTAAGAGAGGGCTCATCCGGTATAGTTAAATTCAACGCTTTTCCATTCAACGTAGCGATGTTGATTGGTGTTATTGTCGGCTGCTTATTCTACATCGTGATGGCTGTAGACAGTTTGGCTGTGGTATCAGCGACGATAGCGATAACATGGTTTATCTTACGTATATTTCGCGATCGAATAATTCGTGCACTCTTAAAGGGCCTATGAACTACTATCTACCCTTTGATGTTTGCTTCGAGTTCTTAGTATCAAGTTTGAAGTGCGACACTTAGAGTAACTGCTATTTTTGAGTGTGTTAGAGTGCTTTTGTTTCAGTGAGGTACGTACAGTGTCAGTAATTCAATTTGTCAAGTTGTGGAAAAACCATCCATACCCAAAATCTCCTTGTGATAGGGCTCATTTTCCTAATCAGTGTGCTATTCGTACGGGTTGCTCTGGAGGAAACAGGTATCGACACTTCAAGTTTTGACCAAAAATATCCTAATAGGCGCTGCTACCCTGGCTTTAAACATAGTCCTAGACACATTTTAGCAGCCCAAGAGTTAGCAAATTGGATCTCTGTTAACCCTAATATATTTGGAAATAAAGAGCTTATTAAAGAGCAAAGAGAAAATCATTAATGGGTCGGAGAGGGATTATCTTTATCAGGAATGGGTGGGGTAGTACCGATCACATTGACGTTTGGGATGGCGAGCATATGAAGGGAGGCGCCCCTGATTGGATTAATCTTGGTGATGAAGTTTGGTTTTGGGAGATAAAACAGTGAAACAAACAACTACGCTACTTTTATCGTTTGTTAGTTTTTCTTCCTTAGCATTTAATCTGTCAGTTAACAATGGATCATCTTGTACTTTGTTTGAAGAGTCTACCATTTTTGAAACAAAACTAACTTCTCAATGTAATTGGGCAGTTAATGCTCAAGGTGATTTACAGACACTCAGTGTAAAAGGTAACAAAGTAGCCATTCTTCTAGGCCAACCTATATCTTCTAATCAAGCTGAAAAATGGGGGGTGAGTGTCGAACAGAACTGTTCTCTTGAATCTGTTGGTGTAATGATTGATGAGGTTTCAAAAGTAATCGCGGTCAGTAAGCCGCTTGAAGGGGCATTGTTGTGCCCGGTTCTTCCTATAGATGATGTGTTTTTCAAAAGCTACAATTGGTCTCTCTAGCCGCTATACATAACAAAGCATTTAAGAGTGATTCCCAACGCGTGGCATTTTCACTGTGTGTTGGTTTCGGTGTTTAAGGTGGCATCAGTATTGCGTTGCTCACCCCTTAACAGGGCGTTAGTCGCCAGAAAAAGCTAGCAATCAAAATCATGTTTCTAAGCTTAAATGTGTGATTCATAGAGATGGTTTCACTTTTCTTAGCTGAAGATCGAGCTTGTAATTCTGCTCTTGATACCTCTCTTTCTTGATCTCGTAGTTCTGAGATACCTCTTCAGACAAAAGGGTTTGATCAGAATCTTAGTAATCCTGTCTATCCGAGGTTAGCCCATTTAACGAGCTGTGGGGCCGTTCCTAGGTGTAGTAGTGTTGCCATTCAGCTAGCAGCAGGTCCAGTTCTTCCAACCCCACATAGACATCTATGGTCGGATAGAACTCACTTTTATCTGTTTTCTGCGAGAGTTCCATTTTACCATTCAAGTGAGGTGAACCAGGGTTATTTGGGCGAAACTTGATCCCATAAATCATGAGTTGTTTCTGGACTTTCTCAGCAAAGAATTCACGCTCTCTGTCCGTCTGAATACGCTGGATAGGAAATGGTATCTCTTCCACGACACAATCGATAAAGTCAACTTTATTTGCTGCTGTGCGCCGAGAGCAGCACCTTAGAACCCGATAGCGAGAGCAGTCATCAATAGCTGTATAATGGTAAATTCCAGGCGCTATTTTACAGGTGTTCATGTGGACTCTATCACCAGGAATTGGGCGCTCATATCTTTGGAAATCTTTTTTTCGTCGGTAAGTTACGATGAGTTTGACTGGTGCTTC
The DNA here is from genome assembly GCF_033340375.1 of Vibrio sp. 1167. Classification (NCBI taxonomy): domain Bacteria; kingdom Pseudomonadati; phylum Pseudomonadota; class Gammaproteobacteria; order Vibrionales; family Vibrionaceae; genus Vibrio; species Vibrio sp. 1167. The sequence goes on from NZ_JAWOWK010000002.1 coordinate 449,509, forward strand.
GTATAAAACTTTATGGAGTGTCGCTGTGCTTAGATGTATTTGGTGAAGTCGGATTACTTTCGTTTGTATACGCCGCGCCCCTAAATTGCCTTTCTCACGCATCGTAACGATCAATGCTCTTAGCTCATCATAGAGCTTGGCAACTGGAGATGAATGAGGGCGTCTGCTCTGGCTTTCCAGACCAGCGATTCCATACTGCTTCTATCGCCTAGCCCACTTATGTAATGTTGGTCTGGAAATACTACAGCGTCGACATACCAGGCCTGCATAACCACATTCCTCATACATTTTTACCCACCGTAGTCTTTGTTGGATTTCTCTGTCCATAGACACCCAGCATAGTTGAAAGAATGTCTATGAATCACACAGTTTAGGATAAAGACTCTAAAATCTGAAGGGGCTGGTTTGTGTACGGATAGCGTCTTGGTTGTAGAGGTTTAAATTAGAGACATCCTTTAAAACATGATAGGGCCAAGCTTTGAAAGTTAACTCTAGTCACTTCGTAATATCTTGTATTTGAGGTTGAAAATCCTCCCCTATGGCTGACCGATAAATTAAATTCTTAGCTAACTCACGCATCACTTTAGTACGCATTGACATAAAATGATTTATTTTGTCTCGGTCGACACTATAAGTAATTAAATGAATCAACCCCATTCTCATGTGTTAACTTCAGTTTCTTGCGGAGTTTCTTAATATACTGTTTATCGTCATCTTTTTTGCCCTTGCAATCTCCTGGCTCAAACACATAATTAATTCGTATATCTTCCAATTGTTGATATTTTAGAGGGTGCTCGTCATTTTTCGGCGACGTGAATTACGCTGAAGCCAGTCCGTAACCACTACTAGTTCTTCATCGGATTGAGTAGTAATCAGAAAGCTAGTTGTAGATAGAATAATCAACATCTTTGGTATATTCTTGGGTTTTTCGTCGTCATTTGTGTTTGGGGTACATAGATAATTTGACTCCCTTCTGGATCATACCCTGCACAATTTCGAGAACCACAGTATAAAAATATCATACTAGTCTCATACTCTTTAGTCCGGAATGTGACTTTGTCATTTCCATTGCTTTTTATAACTGCTATCACATCATTTTCTCTAGTGACGCCTTGTTTTTCATGATTGGATATATGACAATAAAAATGAATTTTGCTAAAAGCAATCCTCAAGATACCTTTAAATATGATAGATATTTATCTTCTATTTTCGTTGGATTTTTAGTATTTAACCTAAAGTGCTTTTGACCTGCTACTTTTCTGGCTAAAAATTTTACGTATATTTGTACTGATTGATATTCTAAAAAATGAATATACAAACACACATCCAAACGAAAGAAGCTAAAAATCTACAATATTATTTAAGATTTATATAAAACCTCATAAATAATTTCTTGGAAGCTTCACTCTAATAAATCGCCATCAAGACCTAAGGTTCTAAAATATCCATGTTTAAATTCTGTGCTAGCACAGTATAAACATTCAGTAATTAAAGCAGTAGCTCCCGCGCTGTCAACTAACTTCATATAATTCCCTTTTAAGACTATAATGGAATATTACTTTGTGATAATTTTAATAATTAACTTTAACCACGAAGGTCGCTATTTAATTGAAAATGCCAAGCGTTTGAGTCATTCTTAAGGGATTTTATAAAAGCCGACGTATGTTTACCACAAAGGAAAATACTTTGCTATTGATGTACTCAAAGAAACAGCTATGAGAAATAGCAAACCAAACATAAACATAGGATACATGGTGAAGTTTGTTATAAAATTAAAGTATTTTTGCTCTAGGCCTAGTAGTATTAACTTTGTCTTCTCGTCTGATTTTGCTTTAACTCTTAACTGCCAAGTTTTATGAGGTAAATACTGGGAGCCATTAATCCTTACAAAGAAAATAACGAGTAAAGAAAGAACCCGATTTACCGACGGTGAAGATGTTCCCATATACGTTATTGCCAGAGTAAAAGTTAACACCCCGAACCTGTATTGAGGAAGTTAGCCCACAGTTTAAATTGTTCGCTAACTAGTGCAATGTACTCGTTTGTTCATTCTATTTTATCCAATCACGGTTTCCTCATTGTTACTCTTGAATAATTTAATACATTTCATAGCTGCTACTTGAAATTTAAGTTGGCTAAAACACTCTTAGCAGCTCTTCTTCAAACCGAAGCCCACGCAAGTCATAGTGGTCACATAAGTGTTTAAAAGATTCAGTGGCATACAGTCTTTGACAACCTTCAAGTCGTGATTTAAATAGATATCGCTTCTCGATATCCGATTCTTCGAAATAAAGTATTTCGTAACCATCTTCGATGCCATCAAGATATTTCTTCACGCAAACAGATTCGTCTTCTTGGCCAAAGGAGAGGCAGTTAAAGACATAAACTTGTTCCTCTCCGACAGTTACCAATAGAAACTCACCTTCATTTTCTAAGGTGGGTTTTAATATTTCGTAAGCACGATGGGACAGTACTAGGTATGTCATAGACCACAGCGACACATCAGGGATGTCAGCGTTAGTTCCTAAAACGTCATCGAATGAGGCGGATACATTTTTCCAAATATCTAGTAATGACGTGTTCTGAGAGCGCTGGCGGTGTATGGTCATTAGATGTTGTTTGCCTATGGCACCGAAGAGTTCCGTTGGACCTAATTGCAAAGCCTTGTAATCATGCGGCGCCTCTTTCAATTGGTAGACGTTCATTATTCATCATTCCAGTTCGGGTTTTTGCTAGAAATCATACCTTCGGGGTAAGTAGAAGTTTTTAATTTAATTTTGATATTACGAAGACGGTTAATGAACACATCTTTTTTAAGAGAGTTATTGCTTAAATTTGTAACTACCCATGCTTCATAGTCATAGCGATGAACTTTCTTATATGCTTCAGCATCTGGAGAACTCCAATATCCTTTGTTTTTCACATTTCTAGGTAACCAAACACCATTGGATGGGTCATTGATTCCAAGACCAAGCGTATGAAGGTTGCGTGTTACAAAGATCATTTCCATTTTTCGGAAATGCCCAGTTCCCATAATAATATGGTGGCTTCATGTCGTTTAGTTTGCTTGGTGTCACCGATACTGGGTAGGTATCTTGCCAAAACACGGGTAAGGTGATGAGGTTCATCCATTAAATCGTCTGGCGAAGTCACTGCGCTTCGCTCTTGATATTCTGTAAGTTATTTTGTAATGATACCGTGCATTTAAGCTACGTCTCAAGGTTTTGAGGTGTTTCAAATCTTCTTGAGAAGCTTTGAAAGATTTAGGGTTGTCTCATCCAAGTTTGATTATAAAGTTTAATAGTTGAAACCTCATATCGGTGTACAGCTAGTTCAAGTGCCATTGGATTTTGGGACGTAGTGGTACAGAAAGTGATTTGCCTCTAGGTTGCACAACATAATCTCCATTTCCGATTGTGCGTCTATCATATGCACAACTACAGATAGCTTCAACGCTAATTAGTTGATATTGTAATTAGCTCTCAAAAATGTCCTTGGTTGTTTATAACTCTATAGATGGCAGCTACTTGTGAGTGCATTAAGTTCTTTGAGAACACACCTACAGAAGCTAGTGTGTATTACTTATTCAACATAATTGAAAATTTTGAAAAATTGATTATATTTTGTATGATCTGACATGCATATATCTTTAATGTTTGATTTGTCAATAATATTGTGGGGCGTCTATGTCTGGAAAATTTGAACTTTATAAAGATACAGCGGGAGAATATCGCTTTCGTTTAAAAGCAGGAAATGGACAAAATATCTTAGCTAGTGAGAGCTACACAACAAAACCAAGTTGTGAGAATGGCATTGACTCAGTGAAAAAGAAGGCGCCTGACGATTCAAAATATGAAAGGAAAGAAACAGCGGCTGGCAAATACATGTTCAACCTAAAAGCTGGTAACTATCCAAGGAATCTAAAGCTAGAGGTAAACTTGGCAGAGGTGGTTTAGCTATGTTTGTCATTTTGGGAGCTGTTGCGTTTAATAAGTCTGAATTAAAAAAAGTAAATACAGAGTTAGAAAATCGAAGTGTGCGATTAGTTTCGGGGCTTCATCAATGATTTCAAATATTATTTCTTATGTGCTTGTCACTGTCTTCGCTATATGGTTGTGGAATGATGCTCCAGCTCAACATAGAGATAACCTGTTCTATGTGGCCGTAGTATGTTCTCAAATCGGTTTCTTTATTTATTCTCGAAAGTTAGAGAAACTTAAAAACAGGTTAGACGACTTGGAAAATAAGCACACTCTAGAAACAAAAAACTAACAAGGTATTTAAGAGTGATTTCCAACGCGTGGCATTTTTATGTCATCGTTGGGTTTTGTATTTAAGGCGTATAAGTTAGTGTGGTGGTGACGTTGCTCACACCTTAATGCGGCATTAGTGCGGGTTTGGCGTCGAAGGTCATAAGTTTTGGTATTTATCTGTGTTGGCGCTCGTTTTTACACCTTTCAGTTTGTGTCTTTCATGTTCTTTCCGGTGGCACTATATATGGATTGTTCGCTTCGATTTCATCGTTTACGGTTTCTAACTATTAGCCTACTTCTTTGGAGCTTCTTCGTTTTCGCTGTACTTCCTAAGTTAATCTTGTCGTTTTTCGGGTGTTGCCATAAAAGTGCGATGAATGAATCCTTTTCTAATTTGAAGCCAGTGAAAGTAGGGCAGTTCAGTGCATTTTTCTTCTAGTCAACTCTCGTCCATTAATCGAGTTGAAGTTTTGTAGCTGCCCGTCTCACTTCAGTGTTCAAATTCTTTCATATTATGCCACTTTTCAATATTTTTGAGCGTATAAATAGAAGTGGCGCATGTACGAACAAATTGCTTAAGAGTGATTCGTAACGTGTGGCATTTTTACTTTACGGTGGCTTATGGTGATTAAGGCGCTGTGCGGTAGCTTATTATTGCGTTACTCACACTTTAGCAAGGCGTTAGCATTCATGGAGAAAAAGAATGTCTCACAAAACAGAAGTTCGTTACTGTTCAGATTGCGGTACGGATACTCATCACGTAGTTGTCTTGGTCAGAAAGCCGAGTGCTTTTAAAGGTGCCAAAAATCAGAAATTTAAGGAATTTATAGCAGGCGCGATTAAAGGCTGGGCTCTTGGAGCATTTGTTGCCTCTATGGATGAGTTTGAACGCCACCTAGTTTGTGAAAAGTGCGGTAAAAAGACAGTAGAAGGTTAGCTACCTATATAACGTAGAAAATTTATAGTATAACTTGGTGCTGAATGCTAACAAACGCTTTAAGACGGATTCGCAACGCGCTGCATTTTCACTATGCGTTGGTTTTAGTGTTTAAGGTGGTATGCGGCGGCTTCGGTATTGCGTTGCTCACCCCTTAGCAAGGCATTATTGCCCAGAGGAAAAAATGAAGCATAAACAAAGAGAGCTGTTAGCATATATTGAGTTGGAAAGTGGTACTGTTTTGATTGATATCGTCAAACTGACTCGAAACGGTCGCTCTTATTATTTTCAAGGTAAAAGATGGTTACGCAATCAATATGGATTAGGTTGCGATGATTGCACATCAGAATCTGGGGATAAGCTAAATATTTCCATTTTGAATCGAAGACATGCTCCTAAGTGGATTGAGGGCTCAGTGTTGCGTGTATCTGAAAGGGCAAAAGAACGGTATGAATTTTGGCTATCAAATGGGCGCTGACAGCGTAGCCGTTAGCTCAGTGCAATAACAAACTATTCAAGAGGGATTCGCAACGCGTGGCATTTTCATTATGCGTTGGTTTTAGGGATTAGAGTGGTGTGCGGCGGCTTTCGTATTGCGTTGCTCACACCTTCACAGGGCGTTAGCTTTCTTTGGGAGAATGAAATGAACCAATATTTGATCGAACCAGAAGTTCCTGGAAGCTTGGGTGAAAATACGCTGGCAAATTTCGATTTGCATCCACCGACAATAGAAAAGCTACATTTTCAGTTTGATGGTTGGTTAGGTGATGATTTATTGACTTCATTTCCATGCTTTTTAGTCTCTGAGCGTTTAGCCATGGCCTTACGCTCATCGCAGTTGTCAGGATACAATCTGGAAGTGGCTGAAATATCTATTTCTGACATATTTGAAGAACTGTATCCAGAGTGTACGTTACCTCGTTTTTCGTGGTTCCAAGTCTCTGGAACCATAGATAAAGACGATTTTAGCGTGACAGATACTGGGCTACTCTTAGTTTCTGAAAGGGCACTGGTTTTGTTACAAAAATATCAACTAAAAAATGCTGACGTCATAGAGTACGAAAGCTAACAAAGCATTTAAGAGGGATTCCCAACGCTCGGCAGTTTCAGTTCAAAGTTTTAGTGCGGTGTTTATGGCACTATATTTCGGGTTAGGCGGTGAGTTGCTCACCACTTAATGCGGCGTTATACGCAGGGTGAATTTTGCTTCTAATTCCTTGCGTCAAAGGCTCCTTCTCTGTAGCTTATCGCTTTGTTTTATATGCATTAGTTCCTCTTAGTTTTGCTAAATCATTAGGTAATGGACTCCAAGCCTTCATGCCAAAATTCTAAATTTGCGAGTGTTTTGCGTATTTCGGTGATTGCGATCGCTTGTTTCGTTTTATTCCGATCACCTGATCCTGCCGTTTTTCTCTCTTCCTATTTTTACTCTAAGTGATCGGATTGCGCCAGTTTTCTCATCGACTCACCTCCTAGTTCTGTTCGATGACTATTATGTACCAGCCGATCCATGAGAGCGTCTGCGACGGTTGCGTTGCCGATCATGTTGTACCACTCTTTTACAGGTAACTGAATAATGACGATTGTGCTGCTGTTTTGGTAATGATCTTCGAATACTTCCAGAAGATGGCCTGCATGCTCTTGAGTCAGTTTTTCCATCCCCCAGTCGTCAAGGATCAGTAAGGCTTTCTTAGCCTTCGATTGGAGTTGTTTTTGATAGCTGCCATCTAGACGTTCTGCGGTCAGAGCATCAAGCAAGCGAATTAATCGGTAGTACCTGACGGTTTGTTGTTGGTCGAAGGCACTGGTTGCCAGTGCGCAGCCAAGATAGGTTTTGCCTGCGCCTGTTGGGCCTGTGATCAAGATGTTCTGATGCTTGTAAAGATAACTACCCGTCATAAGTTCGCTTATCTGTTGACGATTGAGATTTCGTCCTTCTTTGTAGATGAGTTGGCTTGGCTTCGCATCTACTCTCAGCTTGGCTTGTCGCTTTAGACGTTGGATTTTGGTCTGAGTACGATTCAAGATTTCACTTTCCAGAAGCAGGCTTATTCTTTCCTCGAAGTCCAACTCTGCGTAGGTGCTTAGTTGTTCCTGTTACTGCTCTAACGATTTTACAGCATGGCTCAGGCGGAGAGTTTTGGTTTGGTCGTTCAGTGAGTTCATGTCTTTTCTCCTAGTGATAACAGTTCGGGCCACGGACATTGCTATGAACTAGGTTCGGCGTGCTCGCCTTGTCTTTGCTTAGTTGCCCTTCTCGATTATTTTTCAGTAGATTGCTGATGAAGGTGTAGTTCGGTTTTGTCAGCATCAGCGCATCGTTACAGGCTTGCTTTAAGCGCGATTCGCCATGCGCTTTGTTCAGATTGAGCAGCTCAAGGCAGGAGCGATACGACTGCTCTGGATGAGGCTTGGAGTTGAGCATCTTATTAACGGCTTCTCGCATAGCTGGGCCGATATTGGCTCCCTTAGTTGAGCAGGCGTCCAAGCGACCACTTCTGATGTTGATGATTACTCGGCATGTGCTCTGGTTGGGTGCTGTTTCCGCGCTCTCTTTGGCTGAGTGGATGCTGGGCGACCAAGTTACTTTGATGGTAGATCTGCACGAGACGGTTGTAGGCTTCCAGTTCGACATGGTGACCTACAAGTTGATGTGGCACGAGTAGTGGTGGCGGCGATATTCGATGTGATAATCAGGCCCGACTTTGGCTCGTTTGGTTTAGGTATACAGGTAACGCTGTATTTTTTTTGGGGGGGGGGGGGAACGGAGGCTTATCGAGTTTGTCGAACAACGCTTTACGACTTGCACCATACTGTTTCATCTCACGTTGGTTTAAGTCGTTCATAAGCTGACGGATGGCGAGATTCAGTTCCTTGAAGGTATGGAAGGTTTGTGTCGTAGCCGCACCATGATCCAGCGCTCTACTAAGAGTTCGGCATTCTCGGCCTTCGCTTTGCCTTTTGGTTTGCAGGGACGAGCTGGCATTACGGCAGTTTGATAGTGATTCGCCAGTTTCTGATAACTCTCGTTAAGCCTTGGCTCATATTGGTTAGCTTTGGTGACCGCGCTACGCAGATTATCGGGAACCAAGTGTTGTGGTACGCCGCCGAGGTGCTCTAACGCATTGGCGCGCCTCTAACCTGTATGACTTACCTTGGCTTGAGAAGGCTTCAACATAGGTGTAATTGGACGCGCCCAAGGTCGCCACGAACACTTCTGCTTCTCGTACTTCGCCTGTGTCAGGATTGACTACCTGAAGCCGAAGCCCACAGTAATCGATAAACAGCTTGTCACCTGCCACATGGAGCTGACGCATGCTGCGCTTTTGGGTTTTGAACCAACGAGTGAAGTGCTCGCAGAACTGAGTGTAAGCGTAAGCTTGCTCTTGATATTGCTCATGATGTTCCTGCCACAACAACATCTTCGTCATACCTTTACGTCTGAGTTCGACTGCGTATTGAATGGAGTCTGGCATGACTTTATCGCGACTGGCTTTGTTGCCGTGATACAGAGCTTGAGTGAGATCAGCATCGCTACAACTTTCAGGTAGAGGCCAACCAAGTTGGCTTTGTTTAAAGCGAGTAAGGAGTTCCGATATGGTGGAAGGGCCGAGTTTAAGGCAAGAAGCGATGCTGCGATTTGAAAGACTGCAGTCGTACTTAAGGCGTAATACCTCTCTTATTTTGTTCATTGGATTCCTCTTTTTGCCATTGTCGCTTCCTTACTTACTTGTTTAAGAAGTAAAGAATAGCGAGCTATTGTTCTAAAAGAGGAAAGGTAGGAATTCGGGCTTTCCGATCGCGGTTTTCGCTATTCCGATCACCAATTTCGGAGTTAGGTTAAAAGTGATCGGATAATCCCGAAATGACTGATCGGAATGTTCCGAAATATGCAACTTGTGAGCTATTTTCGGATAAAGCGACTGTAAACACGCCCCGTTCTGGGAAATGAGTAATGAACTCTTTTTCTTCTTCAGGTGTGAAAGGCGTATCTAATACAGTGTATAAACCTTCAATAATGATGGGATTGAGGACGTTTGTAATGCCTTCAGCATCACCTAAAGTTACCTGACGTACAATTAAATTCATGCCACTTAGCTCCTATTAAAATTAGGGCTGTTTTGTACATGAGTTGGAGACTTGCGGCAACAAGTAACGTCATTAAGTCGTAAAGAATATACCTATTACACTTAAGCGGCGGTTAATAGTGCTGATTGTTACTTTAGTATTTCTGATATATCACTTTTTAAGTGACGGCTTAACTTCTACAGAATATTTCCACATCACGACCCCGTTTTCTACAAGATCATAGCTCGCGCTTTGACCCTCGGAGTTGAGTACAAATACCGGCATTTCCATCCTTGACGTAGCGCCATCTCGGTTGCATGACATGGTAGCTTCAAGCTGTATGCTATTTTTGCTCGGTTCTGAAAGGGTTCCTAAGTACGCGCAGCCGTCGACAAAACTGGTTTTGCTTTTTCCTTTAGAGGATATTTCAAAAGTCGGAAAAATGAATGTTGATTGAGGCTCTGTTACTACCACATTGACTTGATAGTTCGTCGCTGAAAAAGCATTGAAATGAGCTCCAAGCATAAGTAAGAACAAGATTTTTGATTTCATAAACTCTTCTTTATTTCGATATTACTAGTTTGGTAACGGCGCTATTAACGTGACCACTTAATCTAAAACTTTACTGCGTAAGCATTAAAAAGGATACAAAGGTAGAGTAGTTGAATATGGTTAATCGGCCGTAAATAGTTTTATTAAGAGATCTTACATACCTAAAAGAGGTAAGTTCTTTCGCTTTTGATAGGTTAATGCTAATTCTAAACAGGTCTTGATTGAAGCTTCTGGCAAAGGAGCGGATAAAGATAGAATTATTGCTCGATTACCCTGAAACTCAAGTGAGTCACTATACAGTTCGCGGAATGTGTCGACGAGCTTAGTTTGGCAATTAAAGAACAGATAATAACGACTAGGCGTTTTCTGTTTCCAATCCATCCTTACCGGGCTACCTGTTTTCACACTGTAGCTTGGCTCTCCCCATTTTAGAGATTCTTCAACTTCCCCCAGTTTTAATTCAGAAGCGATAGTTAAGACGATATTTCGTAGCTCTTCTATCCGAATACGCACATGTTTTGGATACTCATCAAATCTTGCCTTCACTGCATGGTTCATTGGTATCTCCTATAAATAGCGCTGTTTTGGGGTGAAGCCCAAGCATACTTTGGCTATGTAGCAATTACGTCATAATGTTATTAATCAATAAATCTAGCACATAGCCAAAATACTAAGCGTAAGGGTTTCCCTCGGTTACGTTTAGGATGCTCTGGGTGAAAACATGATGATTGACATGCCAAGCATAGCGACAGAAACCCCCACTATGTCCCAGAGCGTTGGTCGAACGCCGTCGATACACCACAACCATAGAATTGCGACAAAAATATAGACACCACCGTAAGCGGCATAAACTCTGCCAGTTGCGGTAGGATGTAAAGATAGAAGCCAAGCAAACATAGCAAGGCATAGCGCTGCTGGTACCAAAAGCCAAACTGACTTATCTTCCTTTAACCAGAGATAAGGTAAGTAGCAGCCTAATATTTATGCAATGGCGGTTATAAAGAAAAGCCCAATGGTTTTGACTTCAGTCACTTAAACATTCCTATCTTTTTCTACAAATATATGAGGCTGGTTAAATGGGCAATTGCTCGGCTCATTACATTTCGCCCAGCTTAATCTTGGATTGAGCCTCACTCACGGTTTGTTTACCGAATAACAAATCCATCATCGAAATGATTCGTTTGTTGTCTTTACCCCATTTATCTGGATTCGCGCTGTTTGGTGCTTTAAATTCAACTTGTCCTACTTTTTCGTTATTTTTGTAGGCTTTGATCTGAGCATCAGCGATAAATGTTCTAAAATCCCAGCTCCAGCGTGATACGTAAGTAAGTGTCAGCTCAGAGCTAACAGGAGGAGTGCCATCGCTTACGACTGTGCATTTGTGGGCGGTATCCAAACACCAGTCTTGCATCGAATCTAAGAAAACATCTCGCGTGGCGTTGTCTTTTACGATGGTGATTTCCTTGCTCTGATTTTCTTTCGAGATTGTTTCTACCGTATACTTTGGTGCCGCACATGCAGCTAATAGAATAGGCAAGCTTAGAATGATGAGTTTTTTGTGCATCTTATGTCTCTTTTTTTTTAAATTTATATATTCAAACAACTTCAAGATACTGAGTTCAACGAGAATAACTAACAAGCATGGCAACTGTTATTAACAAAACCTTTAGAGTAGAAGGGTTTGTTTCGGGAGTATGCCAATGTCTCGATGCAAAATAATTAGTAAGAGATTGCTATTGCGTTATGTTAACTCTTGAACTTATGTCCGTATCAATGTCCAGAATTCTTCGCATTGAAGTTTTTGAAGTGCAATTCTAACGGAATTTTAAATTGCTGCATAATGCTCAATTAAGAGGAATAGGGGAGCTTATCGTTAAACATAACGTGTAGTGCTGTAAATTGGTCCCTAAGACTAAGCTAAAAGGGCCTAATGTTTTAAAATAGCTTCTTGTCTATTCTGTTGTGTGAGTTTTCAATGTTGTCTCATACTAGCCACTTAAAAGAGCGCTGTAAGAACTCGTCTGCATTATCAAGGACGATTTCACCGTGAGCCATAACCAATATATTAGGTTTCCAAGACAGCAATTTATTTAAGTGTTTTCGAGCCTCTTGTTTGCTAAACATAAAACTTAGGCGCCAATCCAAAGGCATTTTTCCATTCGGAGCAAGAATACCGGCCCCTTTAGCCACAAACCGCTGCCAGTAGTTAAAGTCCTGGCCAGAAAAATTCTCGACGAGGTCAGTAACAATTAAGGTCTTTGAAAGTCGATGATAAAACACACACTCTTCCATTAATGGAGAGCCAGAAAATAGTTCTTGTTCAATCTCAGAGTTCCAAGCATTACCGCCTTGGTTAAGTGAAGCGTGAAAGTGTATATCACGGCACTTCTTAATGACTTCATCTGTGCCATAAATTTCTGCGCTAGGATAGGCAAATACCCATTCAGATAAGAACAAGTGGTGTAAATGATTAGGAGCGATTAAGTATTTCACTTGGCCTAGATTGTTGATTTGCTCTTTAATCGAATTTGATAACTGAATTGGACTATGAACCCAAAGGCCACCATCAGAAAGCCTAACAATAGTCATACGAGTGGTGTATGGGAGTCCTAAGAATTGGACGGGATCTCCGTCAAATATCCATATCTCATGGGCTAACTTTTTCATGTCTCTCCAACCGTTAACACTGTATTAAGGCGGCATTTAAGTTACTCAAAAGCTGCCTTGCTGCACAATAAACGCTTCGCTAAGCGTAAACCAAAAATATTAGGTTTACCAAACCCTTATTGAGTTCAGCTGTATGTCTTTGAGTATTTTTATACTGAACGGCGTAAAGTAGTTTTAAGAGGATCATTTGACTTGATAGAACAAAACCCCGCTATTTTTGAGCAGGGCTTTGCAATTAGATAAAGGGGCTAACCGATAATGAAGAAGAAAATCGCGGTTGCAACAATACCAATCAACGCATAAGGAAACTGTGTGGTTGCGTGTTGCATTGCTGTACAGCCTGAGCCTTGTGCAGATAACACGGTTGAGTCACTAAAGAAACAAGAGTGGCTCCCTGCCGCTGATGCTGAAAGCAGCGCTGCAACGGTTAAGTGTAGAGGCACACCAAGCTGTTCGCCCAAAGGTAGAACAATTGGCATCGCTACTGCAAACGTTCCCCAAGACGATGCCGTTGCAAATACCAACGCGCCCGTAATCATAAAGATAATCGCCGGGAAGTAAGACGCTGACAGGTAAGGGCTGACGGTCTCAATGACATATTGTGTGACGCCCAATGAGTCGTTGACCGATTTCAACATGAAACCACCAATAACGGTCGCAAGCGGCAGTAGCATAACCTTAATGCCATCATAAACAGCTTCGAACATGTCGTTCATCGAGATCAGTTTTTGTGCGCCGTAAAAGCTAATAGTAAAGATTAACGCGACGAAAACACCAGCAAGTAGATCGATACCAAAATACCAACTTGCGGCAACAAGTACGATCATTGGTAACAAGAAGTTGACAAGGCCCATGGTTGGGTTGGTATGTGCAGATACATCGGGACCAAAGTCGACATCTGTTGCACCGTCTGGACGAACTTGACCATTCTTCGCACGCTTTTCTGCCTTTTTCATCGCGCCTAGATCTGGGACCTTTTCCATTGCAACCAGCAAAACAATCACCAGCGTTACCCAGCCGTAAGCCATGTATGGAATAGCTTCAATGTATGCTTTGATACCATCTCCCGCTTCTGCTACTCCGTTTGCTTCTAGCAACGAACTGAAGAAAATTGCCCAAGTGGAAATCGGTACGAGGATACAGATAGGCGCGGCGGTTGAATCCACAAGATATGAGAGTTTTTCACGCGAGATTTGGTAGCCGTCCGTAACTTTTTTCATTGAGGAAGAAATTGCAATCGCATTCAAATAATCGTCGATAAAGATCAGAATACCTAACGCAAAGGTCATCAGCATCGATTGCTTACGGCTTTTTACTTTCGTGACCAACATGTCGGAGAAGCTTAAGATACTGCCGCCTTTCTCCAAAATAGCAATTAGGCCGCCCATCAAACCACAAACGAGGATGATCCAGGCAATAGTTTCATCCATCATTACACTCATGGAAATATCAACAATCTGTTCTACCGCTTCAGTTGGGTTAAGCAGAAGAACACCGGCAATAGCGCCGCTAAAGAGGGCTTCCACAGTTCGGTGTGTTGTCAGCGCAAAGACCAATACCAACGCCGTTGGTAAAAGGCTCATCCATCCGTAGGCTTCGCCTTCCTCATGGTTCAAACCGATTGTGGTAAAAAAGACAAACGTCGCAACCGAGATTAAAGAAACAATAATGTGTTGAGAGTTGATTTTAAGAGGCGCATCCAGCGCCTTGGTCTGCGTAGTCATAAAGTTCATTTCCTTTGTTTATGCCGAGTGCAACATCCAGTCGATTTCCAATGGAGTAATAGCTCGCTCAAATTCTGCGAGTTCACTCTGTTTGCAAGCTAGATACAAATCGATAAAGTCTCTTGAGATGTATTGAGCCAGCTCACTGTGCTCCAGTCGCTCTAGAGCTTCTGACATACGCAGAGGTAACTCAATTGCATCATCACTGAGAGTCGGTGGACATTGATCTTTGGTGTAGCTTTCACTCGCTAATACTGCGGAAAGTACTACTGCAGCGAGAATGTATGGGTTAACGTCAGCGCCTGCTATACGATGCTCTATACGGCGATTTTTGCTATCGCTGATAGGCACACGCAACGCAACACCGCGGTGGTTTTCTCCCCAATCGGCTTTGGTTGGGACGTAAGCGCCAGGAACAAAGCGACGGTAAGAGTTAACGTTAGGACAGATTAGAGCCATGGCATCGGATGTTTGTGACAGCATCGCTGCCATGGTTTGATAGAAGAAGGCGCTCGCTTGACCGTCTGATTGGCTAAAGTGGTTGTTACCATCTGTATCAACCAAGCTGAGGTGAATGTGCATGCCATTACCCGCTTGCTCACTAAAAGGTTTCGCCATAAATGTGGCGTCAAATCCGTGCTGATGAGCGACCTGGCGAATCAAGCGTTTTGCGATGATGATTTCATCACATGCTCGAAGTACATCTTTAGAATGGTTGAAGTTGATTTCGAACTGCCCTGGTGCCGATTCAGATAGGGCTCCGGAAGTGTTTAAACCTTGTTCTAATGCAATTCGATTAAGGTCGGCCAAGAAATCAGCGTAGTCATCTAGTCCATCAAGGTCGTAAACCTCGGTATCTTTTTCTCGAGTTTTTTTCGTGGGGTTAATTGCCGTTAATGGTTCGCCATTTTCGCCGCGGGTTTTGTCTATTAAATAGAACTCCAGCTCGAGCGCGACACAAGGATATTGGTCTTTAGCATGCAGTGTTTGCAATATAGAAGCGAGAATGTTTCGGATGAACAGTGGGTTAGGGTGCTGCCCGGTTTCATCCATCATACTAAGCAGTAGCTGACCAACTTGTTCTTTTGCCGTCGGCATTAAGGTGCCGCTGATTGGATAGCAGAGGTTATCTGGTTCTCCGAGATCTTCTCCCAACCCGGCTGTTTCAACGACGTTACCTTTGGTATCTAGGGTGATGGTCGAAAGGGGGAGGGCAACACCTTTATTCAGTTTTTCTAGAGCATCTATCGGGATGCGTTTTCCTCTTGGGGTGGCATTTATATCGGTAAAGATGAGATCGATAAATTCAATATCGGGCCATTTTTGTTTAAAATTTTGTACTTCCTGTAGATACGATTCCATTTTCTTCTCCAAATAGCCTGACGAGTAGAAATTAGAAATAACCAAATTAACAAATAAATTACAGCACTCTGAACGAGTTGTTTGTTTTTCAGTTTATTTTTAATTTAAACATGCACTTACACTGTGTTTTTGGTGTTTAACGGCTGGTTTTTATGTCTTTCTGTTAACTATTTTGTAACAGTTGGTTTTGTTTTGTTCAATATAATGAGCATAAATATTCAGTTTTGAAGCCTAAAAAGTGCGTCAGATCACGTTGTGACGATAATAATGGTCATCTGTGTTGATAATTTTGTACATGGTTTGTAGGGTTTGTGTTAAATAAATTGAACACGGACATATCATGGCAGATACACACAAACCCATCATTGGTGTGGTTAGCTGCGCTAAAGAGTTGGGTGGCTATCAGATACAAGCGGTCAACGACTTTTACCTTCGCGCCATAAAGGATTTTGGAGGACTACCGATTATGTTGGCTCCCGACATGTCGGGCGATGACGTAACCACCATCCTAGACATATGTGATGGTTTTCTTTTTCCTGGCAGCCACTCTAACGTTGCGCCACATCGATACAATGCAACGCACGAAGAGAGCTACAAAGATGAAGCTCGTGATGAGCTCTCATTCACGTTAATTCGTCATGCGGTTGACCAAAACATTCCGTGCCTTGGTATTTGCCGCGGCTTTCAAGAGATGAATGTCGCACTTGGTGGCTCGTTAAACCCAGCCGTTCATGACTCCGGCTTCAATGACCATCGTGAAGCGCCTGTTGAAGATTTCGAACAAAAATACGCGCCAGCACACGCTGTGCTAGTTCAAAAGCAGAGCTTATTTGAACAATGGCTGGTGCAAAATCATTGGGAAAATACCACCTTCTTTGAAGTGAACACACTACACAACCAAGGCATCGATCAGCTTGCTCCTCTATTACAAGTAGAAGCTAAAGCCCCGGATGGCTTGGTAGAAGCATTTAGTCTTCCTAATCAAAAATTTTTCGTTGGCGTGCAGTGGCACCCAGAATGGGAAGCAAAAACCAATCATTTCTCTCAAATTTTGTTCAATGAATTTATGATGGCTACCTCTCGTTAAACGTTTGGAGCTGTATGAATGGACAATCAAGAGATTGGTAAAAATATTGTTCAGTTACGAAAAAAACATGGATTGTCACAAAGGGAACTAGCCGAGCGCGCTGGTATTACCCACAGTGCAATCTCATCCATTGAAAATGGCAAAGTGAGCCCGTCGGTCAGCTCACTACAAAAAATCGTTAATGTATTTTCTTTATCGTTATCAGAGTTTTTCACTTTTGAACAACCTTCGAACGATGAAGTGAAAGTAGTCATCAAGCCGTCAGATCTTGTGGAAATCGGGAGCGAGACGGTGTCCATGAAACTGGTAACGAATGGCGACAAAGATCAAGTCATCGGATTCTTGATCGAGGAATACGCACCTTATGGAACCACTGGTGCGGCAGAAATCAAACACGAAGGCGAAGAGATTGGCACCGTATTAGAGGGTGAAATCACTCTGGAATATAAAGGGCAATCTCATGTCATAACAGCGGGCGAGTCGTACATTATTGATACGACGAAGCCCCATCGATTTACAAATCACACAGACAAGGCTTGTCGAATGATAAGTGCGCATACGCCAACCACATTTTAGTGGGGGCTTGCCTTGTGTGATCACAAGGAGAGCGTATGAAAACCCAAGAGCAATGGATTGAACTAAAAAACAATCTAAACATCGAAAACAGGGCGTACATTAACGGTGAATACAGTGCTGCTTTAACAGGGCAAACCATCCCGGTAGTTAACCCAGCAACAGATGAGATATTCACCGAAATCGCCCGTTGCCAAAATGAAGATGTTGATCTCGCAGTTTCATACGCTCGCCAAGCATTTCAATCCGGTCAGTGGAGCGAGAGCAGCCCAGCTCATCGCAAAGCAGTGCTTAAACAGTTTGCTGACTTGATTGATCAAAACCAAGAAGAATTGGCTCTGCTAGAAACGCTTGATACCGGTAAGCCTATCTCTCACAGCTTCTCTACCGATATTCCTGGTGCGGCGAGTGCATTACGCTGGTACGCAGAAGCAATCGACAAAGTATACGGCGAAGTTGCCCCAACCGAAAAAGATGTACACGCTTTTATTTCTCATCAACCGATTGGTGTGGTTGCTGCGGTTGTACCGTGGAACTTTCCACTTTGGCTTGCGTGCTGGAAGCTTGGCCCTGCTTTAGCGGCTGGTAATAGCGTGATTCTAAAACCGTCAGAAAAATCTTCTCTCACCGCGATATTCCTAGGTCAACTTGCTTCTCGAGCGGGCTTACCAACAGGCGTTTTCCAAGTCGTTACGGGTTTTGGTCATGAAGCTGGCGACGCGCTGGCGAAACACCAAGACGTAGACTGCATCGCTTTCACAGGCTCGACGCGCATTGCAGGTCAACTGATGGTCAGATCGGGTGAGAGCAACCTAAAACGCGTGTTTGCAGAAGCGGGCGGTAAGAACGCGAACATCGTGTTTGAAGATTGTGATGATTTAGACCGCGCAGCAGCAGACACCGCCGCAGGGTGTTTCTACAACCAAGGTGAGGTGTGCGTCGCGGCAACCCGCCTGCTTGTTCACGAAAGCATCAAAGATCAGTTCTTAGAAAAAGTTATTCAAGCGTCGAAAGCGTTCACGCCAAAAGACCCAATGGACCCAAGTTCATCCATGGGAGCGCTCATCGACCAAGATCATAAATCAAAAGTGTTGGAATACATCTCGTTAGGTGAATCAGAAGGTGCAAACGTACGTTGTGGCGGCGATGTCGATGGGCAAGGTGCATTTGTTTCCCCAACCATTTTAGACAACGTCGACAACAAGATGCGTGTCGCCCAAGAGGAAATTTTTGGTCCGGTGCTGTGTGTCATTCCATTCAAAGACGAAGCGCAAGCAATCGAGATCGCTAACGATTCGAAGTACGGCTTAGGCGCGGCACTCTGGAGTAGCAATATCAACCGCGTTCATCGCGTAGCAAAACGACTGCAAGCCGGCTCGGTTTGGGTTAACAACTACAACGAAGGTGACATGACGGTTCCATTTGGTGGATTCAAAATGAGTGGAAACGGTCGAGACAAGTCTCTCCACGCGATTGAAAAATTCACCGAAACCAAAACCACTTGGATTCGCCTCCATCCTTAAGCCTGCTGACGATTACGATAAATAAAGGAATAGTTCTATGAACAAGCATACGGATTCGTTCTACGCGCACTCTGTGCCAAACATGCCGGAATACCCACAGTTGCAAAACGACATCGAGTGCGATGTGTGTGTAGTCGGTGCGGGATTTTCTGGTCTTTCTTCTGCACTACACCTTGCAGAAAAAGGTTTTAAAGTCGTTGTGCTAGAAAGCGCAAAAGTGGGCTTTGGAGCAACTGGTCGTAACGGTGGTCAAATCGTTAACAGCTACAGCCGAGATGTTGACGTGATTGAAAGCCGTTACGACCAAAACCAAGCCAAAGCTCTGTGCGATATGATTTTTGAAGGCGGCGATATCATCCGTGGTCTGATCGACAAATACGACATCAACTGTGATTACAAGCAAGGTGGTTTGTTCACGGCACTGAATAGTAAACAACTCAAAGGGCTAGAAGAGCATAAGAAGAACTGGGAGCGTTACGGCAACGACCAACTGACTCTGCTTGACGCAGGAGAAGTAGAACAAGCGGTAGGGACCAAAGTGTACACTGGTGGCTTGTTGGATATGCGCGGTGGTCACATTCACCCGCTTAAACTCGCGTTAGGTGAAGCCGCTGCGTTTATTTCTCTGGGTGGCCAAATCTTCGAACAGTCGGCGGTCGTATCGATTGACAAAGGGATTAACCCAGTAGTGAAAACAGCGCAAGGCAGCGTGAAGAGCAAGTACGTGGTACTGGCAGGTAACGCCTACCTTGGTGGTTTGGCACCAAACATCAGCAACAAAGCGATTCCGTGTGGCACACAAGTGGTGGCGACTCAGCCTTTGAGTGATGAGCAGCTAAAACAAGTGCTGACCAGTGACTACTGCGTTGAGGACTGTAACTACTTGCTTGACTACTTCCGCTTAACCGCCGACAAGCGTTTGTTGTTCGGAGGTGGCGTGGTTTACGGCGCACGTGACCCAGAAAACATTGAAGCATTGATTCGTCCGAAGATGGAGAAAGTCTTCCCACAATTGAAAGGCATCAAGATTGATTACACCTGGACAGGTAACTTCTTGCTGACTTACTCACGCATGCCGCAATTTGGCTCGTTTGCAGACAACATTTACTACCTACAAGGCTACAGCGGTCACGGTGTAACGTGTACTCACCTAGCAGGTAAGTTGCTGGCCGAAGCTCTGACCGGACACGCTGAACGTTTCGACGCGTTTGCTGCACTGAAACATTACTCCTTCCCGGGTGGCCGCCACTTCCAAATTCCGTTTACGGCAATGGGCGCGGCTTACTACAACCTACGTGACAAACTGGCGATTTAAGAGATAAGGAATATCCAATGAGCAAAGTGGTGAAATTTGCAGCCCTTCAACTGACGAAAAGCTGGGATCTGGAAGATAACCTAGCCAAAGCAAAAAAGGCGATTCGTGAAGCAGCACAAAACGGTGCGAACGTGATTCTTCCGCAAGAGCTGTTCGCTGCGCCTTACTTCTGCAAAAAACAGGAAGCAAAGTATTTCGAGCTTGCAGAAGAAACGGAGAATTGTCGTCTTATTAAAGAGATGAGTGCGTTGGCTAAAGAGCTCGGCGTCGTTATTCCAGTCAGTTACTTTGAAAAAGCGGGCAACACGTTTTTTAACTCGCTAGTGATGATTGATGCCGATGGTACGGTACTAGATAACTACCGCAAGTCACACATTCCTGATGGCCCGGGCTACAGCGAAAAGTACTATTTTAGCCCTGGCGATACCGGTTTCAAAGTGTGGCAAACCAAGTTCGGTAAGTTCGGTGCTGGCATTTGTTGGGACCAATGGTTCCCAGAGCTTGCGCGCAGCTTGGCTCTGCACGGCGCGGAAGCGATTTTTTACCCAACTGCAATCGGTTCTGAGCCTCAAGATCCGACACTGGATTCACGTGACCACTGGCAACGTACAATGCAAGGTCACTCGGCAGCAAACCTCGTTCCAGTGATTGCGTCAAACCGAGTGGGCACTGAAGTCGATGATGGTATCGAGACGACGTTCTATGGCTCTTCTTTTATCACTGACCACACTGGTGCAAAAATTGCCGAAGCACCGCGTGAAGGTGAAACCATCATTTACGCAGAAATCGACCTCGCTACGACAGCGAAAGCGCGTCACGCGTGGGGCTTGTTCCGCGACCGTCGTCCAGACCTTTACACCAGCGTTGGCAAACTAGCCGTTTAAAGAGGCGTTAAAATGAAGTTATCGACAACACCAGCGCAAGATGGCTTCTATTTTCCGGCTGAGTTTCAGCCGGTTAGTGAAGTTTGGCTAGCGTGGCCAGAAAGGAAAGACAACTGGCGTGATGACGCATTACCCGCGCAAGAAACCTTTGCCAGAATCGCGAACTTAATCGCGGATGTGACCAATGTGTGCGTGGCGGTATGCTCGCACAACTTTGACCGAGCGCGTCAAATGCTCCACTCAGACGTACGTTTGGTGGAAATCCCATTTAACGATGCGTGGATGCGCGATATCGGGCCGACCGTGCTTGTTAACCGAGCGGGCGAGCGCCGTGGGATTAGTTGGCAATTCAACGCGTGGGGCGGCGAATACAACGGGCTTTACGACAACTGGCAGCAGGACGATCTTGTCGCTGGCTCGGTGTGCGACATCATCGGTATTGATTATTACCGCGCACCGTTTGTACTTGAAGGTGGGGCGATTCACACCGATGGTGAAGGCACCCTTTACACCACAGAAGAGTGCTTACTTAGTCCGGGGCGAAATCCACAGTTGAGCAAAGCGCAAATTGAAGAGCAGTTAAAGGCGTATCTCGGTATCGAAAAAGTCATTTGGTTGCCAAATGGTTTATTCAATGACGAAACAGACGGCCATGTTGACAACCTGATGCACGTTATCGCTCCGGGTAAGGTGGTACTGAGTTGGACCGATGACCCAAGTGATCCGCAATACGCGTTATCTCGTCAAGCGGAACAAGTACTGAAATCTCAGCACGATGCGAAAGGGCGCAATATTGAAATTGTCCGTTTGCCATTACCGGGTCCGTTGCATTACAGCGAGCGCGAAGCCAATGGCATTGACGCCAGTTCGGGAATGAGTCGACAAGCTGGCGAACGCCTAAGTGCCTCTTATGCGAACTTTCTTATCGTCAACGAGCATGTGTTCTTGCCGATGCTGGACGAAGAGACCGACGCTATGGCGATCGATATTTTGCAAAACGCGATGCCGGAATACCAAATCATCGCGATACCGTCGAGAGAGGTTCTACTCGGCGGAGGGAACATTCACTGTATTACGCAGCAGATCCCTGCTTAAACATAAACTCGCCGCTGGCTTAGCGGCGATGATGAGTTGTCAAAAGGAATGACCATGCAACAGATACAAAACCAAAGCCTTGTTTCGTTTATGGTAGCGAATCCACAACAGGGCATTGCAGTGACTAATCCGGCGACCGGAGAACTCCTCGGGTACGCACCAGTTTCAACCGAAAACGACATTTTAAATGGCATTGAACGTGCCAGTGTGGCGCAGAAAGAGTGGGCGGCACTGCCAGCAAAAATGCGTGCTGGCATGCTCAATCGTTGGTTCCAACTCCTGTTAGAAAACAAAGTCGACCTTGGCCGTTTGATGACGTTAGAGCAAGGTAAGCCGCTAGCGGAAGCTCAAGGTGAAGTGCTTTACGGCGCGAGCTTTATCGAATGGTTTGCTGAAGAAGCGAAGCGTACCTACGGTGAGACGATTCCTGCGCCAAGTGCGGACAAGCGTTTGGTGACCATCAAACAGCCAATTGGTGTCGCCTGTGCGATTACACCTTGGAACTTCCCAATTGCGATGATCACGCGCAAAGCAGGGCCAGCTTTAGCAGCAGGCTGTAGCTTTGTGGTAAAACCATCTGAATCTACGCCGCTGTCTGCGTTTGCGGTTGCAGAGCTTGCCTATCAAGCGGGTATCCCACGCGATGTGCTGCAAGTGGTATTGGGGGAAAACTCCCGTCAGGTCGGTGCTATCTTCACTTCACACCCGTTGATTCGTAAGTTGTCTTTCACTGGCTCTACTCAAGTCGGTAGCGTGCTGATGCAGCAAAGCGCGGCTGACATCAAACGTACCTCAATGGAGCTCGGTGGCAACGCGCCATTTATCGTATTCGATGATGCGGATATTGATGCAGCTGTGGCAGGCGCGATGGCGTCGAAATTCCGTAACGCAGGTCAAACGTGTGTTTGTGCGAACCGTTTCTATGTACACAGCAAAGTGTATGACGAATTCGTTGCTAAGTTTGACGCTGCGGTTCAGCAGCTCAAAGTTGGTAACGGATTGGAAGAGGGGGTCAACATTGGTCCAGTGATCAGCGAGTCAGCGAAGCAAGGCATTCAGACGCTTATTGATGGTGCTATCGAGCAAGGCGCGAAGCCGGTTTCAGAGCTTAAAAAGCTCGATGGTCTATTTATGCAGCCAGTGGTTCTCAAAGACGTTACTCACGACATGAAGATTGTTTCCGAGGAAATCTTTGGCCCTGTCGCGCCAGTGATTCGTTTTGACAGCGACGAACAGCTAGTCGAAATGGCGAACGACACCATCTACGGTCTCGCGTCGTACTTCTACAGCCAAAACATTCACCGTGTTTGGAAAATCGCAGAAGCGCTCGAATACGGCATGGTCGGCATTAACGAAGGTATGATCTCTACTGAAGTGGCTCCTTTCGGTGGTGTTAAGCAGTCCGGTATCGGACGTGAAGGAGCAAAACAAGGTATCGATGAATACATGGACGTGAAATATCTCTGCTTTGGCGGCAACTAATTAAGGACAAAACAATGACAAACCAACAACTACACGAAAGAAGAAGCCAAGTTATCGCTCAAGGCATGGGCGCACTGTACCCACTTTACGTCGAGAAAGCAGAAAACGCTTACGTATGGGATATCGAAGGCAACAAATACATCGACTTTGCAGCGGGTATCGCGGTGACTAACACCGGGCATTCTCACAAACGTATCAGTGAAGCGGTAAAAGCTCAGTTGGACAACTTCTCGCACACGTGTGCGATGGTTACGCCATACGCGTCATTCGTAGAGCTGGCTGAAAAGCTGACAGAACTTGCACCAGGTGAGACTAAGAAGAAAGCGATCTTTCTAACCACTGGCGCCGAGGCGGTCGAAAATGCCGTAAAAGTGGCACGCGCTCATACAGGCCGTAGCGGCGTGATAGCGTTTAAAGGCGGCTTTCACGGTCGCACAAATATGACGATGGGGTTAACTGGTAAAGTTGCGCCGTACAAAGCGGGCTTTGGTCCTTTCCCGAACGAAATCTACCACGCGCCGTACCCAAATGCGTTCCACGGCATCAGCGTTGAGCAAAGCTTACAAGCGATCGACGATCTATTTGCTTGCGATATTGAACCTTCACGCGTTGCGGCGATTATCTTCGAGCCAGTGCAAGGCGAGGGCGGCTTCTACAAAGCACCTGAAGCGTTTGCACAAGGCTTGCGTCAGCTGTGTGATAAGCACGGTATCATGCTGATTGCCGATGAAATCCAAACAGGGTTTGCTCGTACCGGTAAAATGTTTGCAACAGAGTATCTAGGCATTGAACCTGACCTAATGACAATGGCGAAAGGCATTGCTGGTGGTTTCCCAATCTCAGCGGTAGTTGGGAAAGCGGATGTGATGGACTCTGCACTACCCGGTGGTTTAGGTGGCACTTATGCGGGCTCGCCACTTGGTTGTGTTGCAGGTCTTGAAGTGCTGAAAATCATCGAAGAAGAAGACTTGTGTGCTAAAGCAATGGGCATCGGTGAAGTGGTCAATGTTCGTATGACGAAACTGCAACAATCAGTGCCTGCTATCGGTGAAATCCGTACCACGGGTGCAATGATGGCGATTGAGTTTACTGACCCAGAATCAGGCAAACCACTGCAAGAGATGACCAAAGCGGTGATTTCTAAAGCGCAAGAAAATGGTCTTATCCTGCTTTCTTGTGGAGTAAAAGCGAACGTGATTCGTCTGTTACCTCCATTGACCATCGAATCTGACGTGCTAAATGAAGGCCTAGATAAGTTGGAAAAAGTGATTCTTGAAGTGGCGTAATTCACGCACTTTTAAATAGCAATAACAAATCAAGGAAGCGGTTGGCATCAATCGTTTCCTTTTTATTTTTTTAACGTATCTGCTGCCTATCTAAAAAGTATTGCTCAAGCTCCAAGTTGTCACTCTTATTACGGATGACTTAACAGTTGGGCTCGTTCTTACTTTCCACTTAGTCGCTACTTTGTTCTCCTCGAATGTGGTTTGGTGCTCACATTCTAAATCCCGACATCTGAAAGCCACTTGAGTCTATAATTTTATTGAGCGTCATTCCTCACTTTTTGGACTATAGAAATGAGATAGTATTCATATCCCACTTAGGTTGCTTGACAGATTAGCAGGACGAACTTTGATAACAAAGAATACAAGGTATGCCATTTTACTCGGCTTAGTTCCCATCGCCATATTTGTAGTGGCCTTTCATTCGATAACCAACTTTTACGTCAACTCGGTAAAAGCGTCGAAAATAGATGCTTACGTAGATTATTTAAATCAAAGGTCTGCCTATTTGGACGGAGCAATAGTGAAGCAGATTGCTCAGTTAGATTTTACTTGTAGTGATAGTGATGTAAGAACTTTACGCGACCCACGTTTTTATAACCGTTACATTCGTTTTATTGCGATGACCACAAAAGGCGGAAAAACGTGTTCCACGGTTGGTAGTGAAGTGTCTCGCCCATCTAGTAGTGAACGATTTCAGATGGATGAGAACTTTTTCGCATCACTTATTTTGCCGCAACAGAATGACCAAATAGAGTGGATGGTCATTTATGATAATGAACACGTTGAAGTCTTCTGGGTGCTTGATAACAGTTGGGTTAACGAGGTAATAAAAACGCCTTGCAAAGACTGCCTATTTGTAGAGTTTAAGTATGATGAACCAATATTTGGTGATTTAACGATAAGCCGTGGCAAAGCGAATATTGCAGGAGAAGAAAACGCACTCTCAAAAGAGTTTTTCTTTTCAGGAGAGTCTCAAGCCAACATGCTCATCAAGATATTCAGCGGTGAAAAACTTAAAAATTATGCTCAGGAAAGAGTACTTTTGTGGGGCGGTCTTGTAAGTGTGCTTGCTGGTCTTGTGACTGCCTTTGCATACATATCTGGTAAAAGCTTGAGAAAATCCATTACAGGTCTAATTGAAAATGGGATTAGTAATGCAGAATTTATTCCTTACTACCAGGCGATTGTCGATAGTCGCGATGGTAAGACAGTAGGATATGAAGCTCTGATTCGATGGTCGCGACGTGATGGAATGGTGCCACCAAATATGTTTATTGGTGCTGCAGAAGAAAGTGGCCTGATTATCCCGATGACCAATCAGCTTATTCGTAAAATCATACAAGACTTAAGTGACTTACCCGAGCATACGTGGGTCAGCATCAATATTGTTTCCTCCCATTTAGAGTCAGGTGTATTAACGAAGTTGCTGTCGGAGTTAAATTGGCCAATCTCTAATAGAATTCATTTTGAATTGACCGAGAGAATACCAGTAAAAGACACTGAGGCCGCGAAAAAAGAGATTTTGTATTTAACGAATAAAGGCTACAAGTTCAAAATTGACGATTTTGGTACCGGATATGGTGGCTTTTCTTACCTACAAGATTTGGGCATCCGATGTTTAAAAGTGGATAAGATGTTTATTGATCCAATAGGATCTGACGACCAAAAATTGAAAGTGCTGGACTCAATTGTGTCTGCAGCGAACAAAGCGGAATGTGAGATGATTGCAGAAGGTGTAGAGAGCCAGGCTCAAGTCGAATATCTGGCTCAGCATGCGATTTACCTTATTCAAGGTTATGTTTACGCTAAACCAGAGCCCCTGACTAACCTTGCAAGCGCTTAACAGCCATAATGTCAAAACGTACCGTTTTAAAGGTGTCAGTTGCCTAGGTTAGCGCTGATTTCTGCTGATGGGGTTACACTTGAGGATTCCTAACACTCTCATTACTTCTAGAGTGTTAGGAATTAACGTTACTTAGGAGGAGAGTGCGGCTCTTTTCGTTTTGATTGACGTAATGAGCTGAGGTAGTAATGACATTACGATCATTCCTAGCATTAAGCTGTATTGCAGAGGAGTGAACGTTTCCCCCAATAGCAGTAGGCCCGAAACAATGCCTGCGACAGGGTTTGCAATACCACCAAAGGTAAAATCTACGACCGACATCCGCTGTAATAACCATACATACATGCCATACCCTAATGCAGTGTTCAGAATAATTACCCACAGTAACCCTAGAATATTCGTCATGGATACGTCCTGAACGACCGTAACATATGGCTCTGGATTGTTTATCGCCAGCACACTTGTTGCGATAGACATAATCACGCCACCCAAAATGAGCTGCCATGTTAGCACTGTCCACCAGTGCATTTTTGTACCTAGTGACTTTGTTACGCTACTTCCTATCACGATGCACATAATGGCAGAGATCATCGCAAGTAAGCCCACGGGTTCGAGAGAAATAGAGCTAGGATCAAATAAGAACCAAGCTAAAGTAATCAAAGTTGCGCCGCTTATCGCTTGAATGCCACTAGGCTGACGTTTGTAGACCGCCCAACCAAACAGCATCGCAAAAACGGGGACCGAAACCATACCAACACCAGAGATGGCAGAAGGAAGCGTCAACGCCATGACAAAAATGAGACCAAAGAAGCAAGCGATGTTGATGGTTCCTAAAACAAGCAGCACTTTCCACTCACTTCTTTTTGGAAACGAGGGCTTTATTGCCAGCAACAAAAGACCCGCAGGCAGTGCCCTTAGAGCGCCAAGTAAAACGGGAGGCCAGTCCGGTAGAGTAAACTGAGTAACAGCGTAAGTCGTCCCCCAAAAAAAGGCAGGAATCATCGCAAGTAAAATGTTCATGTTAAATATCTTTATGTAGAGATAATTAAATGTAACGATATCGGCAAGGTGGCTTTTTGTAAAGTATCTTTATGTTAAAATAAAAAATATATGATGTTTGGAGAGAAATAATGGATGCAATTGATAGAGTGGTAGAGCAGTGGGCTAGGGAGAAGCCAGACCTCGACACTGAACCGATGGCAATAATGGGTCGACTAATGCGAATTGCAAAACACATGGAATCTAGGGTCGCCGAGCTACATAAGAAGTACGACCTGAAAATGGGTGAATTTGATGTGTTAGCGACACTGCGTCGAGCTGGTTCACCATATTGTCTTACTCCCTCAGCGTTAATAGAGTCGATGATGCTCACTTCGGGTGCGATGACTAATCGCTTAGATAAACTTGAGAAGAAAGGGTTTATTACCAGAACCCATAGTAAAGAAGACCGACGTAGCGTCACCGTTGAACTAACAGAGCAAGGCTTAACCTTAATTGACAAGCTAATTTTGGAGCATGTAGACGTTCAGCAATCGTTATTGCATGGTTTAGAAGGCAATGAAAAAGAGCAGGTTAACCAGGCGTTAAAATTGCTATTGCCACAATTTGAGTGAGAACGCTGAAGGAGGTAGGGGATATGAAAAGCAAAGAACTAGAACAATACTTAAGTACCTTCATGTGTGCAGAAAGCGATTTCCCATTTGGGCCTGAAGCGCTTGTTTACAAAATCAAAGGCAAGATGTTTGCCATCATTGCAGAGAGAAACGGTCGGGAGTATGTCAGCGTAAAAGTAAAACCAGAAGATGGAGAAGTCTTAACGTCGCAGTTTACGGACATTATCCCGGGTTATCACTTAAATAAGCGTCATTGGATAACGGTTTATTTTAACGGTGATGTCGAGGATGGGTTGATTCAAGACTTGTGTGAACGCTCTTATGCTCTTGTCGTTGCCAAGCTGCCGAAAGCACAACGAGCGTTGCTTGGTGAGTAATCGGCAACGCACTGGCCTCTGTTGTTTTGTCGCTCGTTGCTCGTAGCCTTTACGGAAAAATTCGCACCTTTTTCATCCTCGGGCTATATAAGAATAAGAAGGTGGAAAAGGGGAATGATATGCGAGCATTATCTGAATGGCTAAAAGAATACGGGGAGAGTCACCAAAACCCTATCAACCAAAAGATTCACACAATCGCAGTTCCAGGTATTTACCTTTCTGTGGTTGGACTTATTTGGTCGATTCCCCAGATTTCATTATTAGGCTTCGAACTTAATTGGGTTTGGGTAGCGGTGATCCCCACTTGGGTTTTCTATTTTCGTTTGTCTCTGAGCGTATTCATGATGATGATCGGCTACACATTAGCGTGCATTGGCCTTATTTGGTCTCTAGAGGTATTGATGTTGCCCGTTCTGCATATTTCTATGCTCTTGTTTGGTGTATTGTGGATATTGCAATTTATCGGTCACAAGATTGAAGGTAAAAAACCGTCGTTTTTTGAGGATTTACAGTTTCTACTCATCGGCCCGATTTGGGTGTTCAGAAAACACTAGCGATAAGCAAAATCAGGCATCATCCGAATGACACAAGACATATAACGTTCAGAGATTATGTAGCTCTTACTACAGAATACCTCTCCTTCTTATTGCCACGACAAGCATTCACTTTAGATACGCACTATGATTAAAGAGGTGCCAACGCACTTTACGCTATCGAGATACTTAAACTTACGGCAAGTTTACTTTAGGGGGATGAATGTACGACCGACAATATAAATATGCCTATTGGAGAGAAGAGCGTAAAAAAGGCAAATGGCACTATATATTAAAGTCCTTCTTTATGATTTGTTGTGCATTACTGCTTGGTAAAGTCATCGGTTTGTTCATTTTTGGAGAGCTGCATTCTTTAAGCGACATTTGGGAACAACTCCCTGCGGATGTTTTTATTATGATGCTCGTGGGCTTTCCAATTAGTGTCCTTGGTTGGTACCACGAAGAGTCAAAGTTTTTCCGGGCACTGCGACGCAAAGAAAAGCGGTTAAAAGGCAATCAAAACAAACCGAAATAGAGTAACCTTTGTCTCTGTTTGGATTGCCACTTACCTATCTGAACGATTCTATCCCTTCCAGTCGTTTAGCGTTTAGTTACGTGTTGCAAAAAGCCTTCTTAATACAGCAGCCCCCAGTGTTGTGGAAATTGGTACTGTAAGAAACATTAAAAAACGAAGTTGAGCATTAGCGTATAAAGGCTCGCACTGTCATCCTTTGGGGCTGATGAAAACGCGCCAGAGCTATTATTGTAGGCGTTGAACCTTTGCCATTCTGCGTTCAGGGAAACGTTGTAATCTAGGTCATATCTCAATCCGAGTAAGAAACTGTCTCCACTTTTTTTATCCCGACTATTAAACTGCTGACCGTAAACAATATAAGGAGTTAGCTTGTTTACATTATAACTTGTTGTCGCGTACCAAGATGAGGAAAGATTGCTGGTCTGTCCTTCTGCCATAATCACAATGTTATCGAGCTCGTATCTTAACCCTAGAGAGAACAGATCGATCGTGTTGTTTTTTTCTGTTTCAACTAGACGGTCAATGATTGTGGTTCCGCCACCGGGAGTGGACTGCTCAATGTTAGAGAGCGTCGTTGTTTGATCATAATCGCCGTGGAGGTAGGAAAAATTCCAACGATAGCTCTCTCCGCTTAGCGTTAAGTTCATCCCTGCAGTATTGTTTGACTCAATTTCCAATTCAGTACGTTCATTGATGGTTACGTCACTATTGTCTTTAAACCCGACAAACGGCATGGCAGTAAGTACGACTTGCTCATTGAGGTCATGAATCCAGCGTGCAGATAGGCCGTTATAAGCCGTGATACCTAGAATTCTGTCATATACCTCATTCGGTGGGCGGGCTTGGGTAAAAGCGTGGCCGACATAGTTGTACTCAGACATCAAAAACAGTGGCAGTCTTAAGCGTCCTCCTCGTATTTCTATGTTTTGATAGGTATAAGCCAAATACGCCCACTCGAGCTGAGGCGAGCTCCAATGGTCTTGCGGGCGCTTTACGACTTGTGCGGATGCCCGAAATGCCTTGTGAAAATAATCGAGCTGCATGCCGAAAGTGGTATCGCAATCGAAACAAGATTCATCGCCAATAAAGCGGTTAACTAGTAACGTAGTTGGGTTATCGGATTTTGCCCACGAAGTAGAGCCAAAACCACTTAAAGAAAGTTGTTCTGTTAGTTCAATCGTGGCTGAGCTCGGAAAGGTCGCGATACTCAGCGATAACATGGTTAAATATTTTTTCATATCAATTCTCCGAGCTAACCACACATAAAACATGAGCATTACTAGGGACGCTCGATGTTGGGGCATAACCAATTCTATTCGGCTTCTCTTGCATCCATGCTATGAGGTCATCAATGCTGGAGCGTGCAATCACTTTTGGCGGTCTAGCTTTACCTGAAAAAGACAAGCTTGCCCAATGCGCGTTCATTTGCGCTAAATTTTTGTTGAGAAGATAACGATAGAACTCAGCTCTTTCTGTTGATGTCGCAGGCCAGTCAGAGAGTTCAATTCGCTGGCCTTGTAAAAGTTGCGTCTTCCCTCTGTACAACTTTCGCGCTTTATTGACAGTGAGCGGAGAGAATTCGTCATTAAATGAGAAAACGGCGTAGCTCTCTGCAGCGAGAGCTTGGCAATTTAATGAAAGAAGGGCAATCAGAATATACAGATAGCGTTTTATGTAACGCAAAGGAAAAGCAACGCGAGAATGATTTCTACTCATAGAATCCACCTACATTGCTTGTTCAATTTGATACAACAGTTTTTCTTTGCGCACAGGCTTTGGTACGTAGGCATCCATTCCTGAATCAAAGCAGCGTTGAATATCATCATCAACGACGCTTGCTGTTAATGCGATAATGGGCGTCTTAGCTAATCCTTTACTCGCTTCATAAGCTCTAATTTGCCTAGAAGCTTCAAACCCATCCATTATGGGCATCATGCAATCCATCAAAATAACATCAAACTTTCCATCTTTTTGGAACATTTCGACTGCAATTTGTCCGTTTTCTGCGACTTCGAATTGATAGCCTGCTTTAGATAGCAATAGAGAAGCCACTTTCTGGTTCACTCTATTATCTTCGACAAGCAAGATGCGTTCGGAGCGAATAGGCGTTACCGTTGCTTCTGGTTGCTCAGAACTTGCAGGTAGTTCATGAGTTTTATCGGGGGTGGTGTTCTCTTGGTGTGGTTCAGCAGGCGTCGTGTTGGAAACACGTAACCCAATTGCCTTATCTAACTTCTCTTTAAGCAACCCTGCTTTAAACGGTTTGGGCACATAGTCATCCATTCCAACGTCAAAGCATTTTTGTATATCGTCATCGACCACACTTGCCGTTAGAGCAATAATCGGAATTCTGAAAGCGCGTTTTTCTTTTACTTCTATTTGACGAATTATTTGGGTGGCTTCAAATCCATCCATTACGGGCATCATGCAGTCCATTAAAATTAGGCTGTATTGATTCTGTTGAAATTTCTCAACCGCTTCTTGTCCGTTTACAGCGACATCAAAGTCGAAGCCAGCTTTTGTGACGTGTAGCCCCGCGATTTTTTGATTGACCGTATTGTCATCAACGACCAAAATTTTCGGCAGAGATTTAACATGTTGCGCTGAAGTGCTCTCTTGTTGTGCGTGCGAGAAATTTGCCGCACAACTTTCAAGTGCTTTAATTAAGCGCTGCCCTAGTAGTGGCTGAGTGACCAAGGCGCTGATACTGTTTCTAAAGTCGAATTGTGGGCTATGAAGGTGCTTGATGAGGCAGACACGAATGTTTCGTTTACAAAGGCTTTCTATCTCATCGATATGCATCGCCGCTGCATTTGGTGATGCTTCTACATGAATAACGATAACGCGCTCGTTATCAATCCACGTTGGCAACGCACTTAAGGTATCTACTGACTGCGTTATATTGATGTTGAAAAAACTTAACTCGTTACGCAGTTTTTGTTCTAGTTGAGTACTGCTGCATACAATCCATATATCGTTGTGATTCAGAGCGTGATAAGCGTTAAACTCTTGCGTCACAACAGGAGCAGTTAGTTCAAAGAAGAAGCGACTGCCTTTACCTTTCTCGGATTCAAGTTGAATTTCTCCACCCATTAGCTCAACTAATTGCGTGCTAATGGCAAGCCCAAGTCCAGTTCCCCCAAATTGTCGGGTAGTAGAGTTATCCTCTTGGGCAAATGGAGCAAATATTTTCTTTTGCTGCTGGGCATCAATACCAATCCCAGAATCTTTAACGGAAAACTCGATGACCGCTTCACCATTTTTAATTTCGCGGGTGATGACCGATAACTCTACACTGCCTTGTTCGGTAAATTTTACCGCGTTAGACATGAAGTTCATGACAACTTGGCGTATACGATGGTCATCCAACATTACGTGGTAAGGCGTGTTACGGCTAATGTTGACTTGCACATCGATGCCTTTTTCCTTTGCTTTCGGTGAAATGATAGAAGCAATGTCATAGATAGACTCTCGAACACAAGTTGAATGTGGGCTAATGAGCAACATCCCAGATTCAATTTTTGAGAAGTCTAGAACGTCATTAATTAAACTCAAAAGCAGTTGGGAGGAGGTTTCAATCGTGTCGACGTAATCGCGTTGTGTGGCAGTCAGGGAAGTATCGGATAACACTTCAGAGATGCCAATAACGCCATTTAGCGGCGTGCGGATCTCGTGGGACATGTTGGCCAAAAAGCTACTTTTGGCTTTACTCGCCTTAATTGCATCATCTTTTGCTTGTTCTGCATCTTCTTTAGCTTGTGTGAGCTTTAGTCTGGACAACATCCGCTCATCACTAAGCTTTTTTACCTCTCGAGCAAACTTACTCAGCTCGTCTTTACCCTTTATTAGTTGAGCAAGAGGTGAATTTTCAGTGTTACTTTGTTCATTGCTTTCGTTACTGAGAAATTTGAGGACTAGATTCAAGTTTCCAGTAACTTTTCGCACCAATCTTAGCGTTAAACTTACGACCAACAGCGTTAAAAGGCTCATCATTGCGATAAAGGTAAAGCGGTGCTGTGTCGTCGTGTTGATTGTCTTTGATATATCATCACTCAGCTGTTGTTCCATTTTGTCGTCAACACTTTGTAATAACGATAAGCGTTTGTTGAGTGCAGATAACCCCGCATCAATCTCATCCGGGGTTAATGATTTGAGTTGAGCTGGTTGCAATAAATAAGCACGAAACTCTTGGCTTTTGATAAAGACTTCACCCGTAAACGTCTCAATGAGCAGATCTACTTGTTGTTGATTGGCATTTAGCGTCACAAAACGCTCTAGAAATAGTTGTTGGTTCTGGATTAAAGATTGGATAGAAGCCTGTGTTGTGAGGTCATACTCGTTATTTTCCTCTGAAGATCGAATCAAATATTCGCTTAATCTATGCTCTTCAGTGGACCAAAACATCAACCATTCAAGTTGCATCAAAGAAGAAAGGTGAGTGTTTGTTTCATAACTCACATTTCTAAAATAGACTTTGTCTAAGCTCATGAGGATTTCTTTGAACGTATCAGCGCGCCACTCTGCCGCATCTAACTTTTCTTCTTGATTGTGCGAAGAGAGCATCGAGAGGGTTGCTTCCTCAAAGCTTGTCAACTGGTTTAGTATCTCAGCGTTTTCACCGAATACTGGTGCAGCGGTGTCGCGTAACAATTGAGATATCTGCTGAGTTTTTAGTTGCTTATCTATTACATCAGGGTTATTCGGTAGGTGATAAAGCGAAGATACGCGGTCGATGTAGACAGAGAATAACTGTGCTTTTTGTAGTTCCTGAGCCTGGATAGAAAGGCTTTGTACATGTTTACCCGCGAGGACAAGCAACAATAAAATTGGCAGCAAAACCAACCCAAATAGCTTTTGTTTTACCGACAGGTTGTTCCAAGAAAAGATTCCTACCACGCGCATTTCCATATCCAATAAGTTGATATGAAAAGTGTAGTTTATTTATCTCAGATGTTAGATTTTAAGAGAAAATTCATATTAATGAGGTGGGGGAAGTGTGACCGATATTGCATTACGAGTACTAACGCGCTAAGCGGCAATAGTTAACAAAACGGCGTTCTAAGCAAAGTGATTGACGCTTTGAGCGCCACTCCCTCGTTGGTATTCAAATGCAATCAATTCCTCGGCAGGTACAGGTCTACCTAAGAAAAAACCTTGTACGACGTCACAGTGGAGAGACTCCATTCGTGTGAGTTGAGTTTGAGTTTCTACGCCTTCGGCTACTACTTTCATTCTTAGGTTGTGAGCCATGGATACAATCGCGCGAACTAATGAATCGTCTTGATCGCTTTTTCGGATTTGAGCGATAAATGAACGATCAATCTTGAGCCCGTCAAAAGCCATATGTTGTAGGTAGGCAAGGGCTGAATACCCCGTACCAAAGTCATCTAGCCAAACTTCCACTCCGATACTTTGTAGTTTTTTAAGCACATATTGAGCTTTCTCTGTATCATCAATAAAAAGTGACTCTGTCACTTCAACATGAATGGTTTGAGGGGCGACATCATGTCGTCGTAAATACTTAGAAAATAATTGACTTAAATCTTGGCGATAGATTTGTCTTGGGGACAAGTTTAATGCGATGTGAAAATCAGTACCGAAATGTTCTGCCCACATTGCCCGCTGAGCAACTGCCGTCTCAATGATATGTTCTCCAAGCTCCAATATTAAATCACTTTGTTCTGCGATCGGGATAAACGATTCTGGACTGATATAACCTTTCTCGGGATGATTCCACCTAACCAATGCTTCGACCCCAATTAGGCGATAAGTTTTTAGATCAAATTGTGGTTGATACCACAGCTCGAATTGAGACAAATCACGTACTGAACGACGCAGTTCTCGTTCTATGTATAAACGTTGTTTAATCGTTTCATCAAACGTGGAATCGTATATCGTCATAATGTCTTTACCGCGTCTTTTAGATTCCTGCGCCGCAAGAGAGGAAAGCTGTAAAAGAGACTCAGCGTTTGAACCAAATTCTGGATACACAGCAATTCCGAGGCTTGCCGTAATTTGAATATCGTTCTCTTCCAAACTAAAGGGAGAGAGTAGTTGGCGATGAATAGCGTGCGCTTTTTCTCTAGCTTCATGATTGTCCGAGCACGGAAAGGCCAGTACAAATTCGTCCGCACCAACTCGACTTACGATGGTAGAAAGGCGGTAAAGCGGCTTAAAATAACTCGGCAAACGGCCTTGAAGCTCTGAAGCAAGATGGCCTAGCAATTTATCCCCAATGTTATGTCCGTAGTTATCGTTAATGTGCTTAAAGTCATCCAAGTCAATAAACACAACCGCAAGTGAGGGGGATTTGTGGTCAGTTATTTGCGTTTGAATATCAATGAGTAACTTTTCTCGGTTTGGCAGGGAAGTCAGAATATCGTGGTACGCCATGAACTCAACTCGGCTGGTGTATCGGTTCACTTTGTTTGACATTTTGTTGTACGCCGAAATAAGTTCTCCCACTTCATCTTTGCTTTGTATGTCGGTGACTGGCAGCGCTTGGGTATTTGACTCTGAAAATTGATCTTTTAGTTGCTTGAGTGGCTTAGTTAACGACCGCCCCAAAGCATAAGCGATGATGCTACCGAATAGAACGGATATCCCACTGATCGTTAGCAGCAAGTTAAACATCTTCTGTTTATCGTTTGAGGTAATCGCTTGGACTTGTTCAATGTTCTGTTCTTTCTCTTCCAGTAGATGTATCAAGTTAAGCTCAAGATATACCGCCCCAAGAGTAATGTTTGATTGCTGAATCGGCGCTGCGATCTCCAACTGATGCTTGGAAAAGGAAACGAGAGTTCTGGATTCTTCTATTGCTTTCAAAATAAAAGGAGAGCGGTCATGAGGTTGGGCAAACATCCTTAGCTGAGTAGTGCCGTCGTGAAAGATTAGCCCTTCATTGTCAACAACATGTATTTTCGAGACATCTGGCTGGCTCAATGTTGCCTTAATTTGCTCATACGCTTGACTGATATTGTCTGTATAGAGTGGATCAAAAAGCTGTTTTGATAATAGCTCTGCATAAACCAACCCTTTTTGCTTAACGTAAGATTCTGTTTTTTCTTGAGAGTTGTTCGTGATTTGTTGAGTTAAGCTATTTGAATACGCATCGTAACCGTGCATGTATAACGCAAGATTTATCACCACAACAAACAAGACAACGAACATTGTCGAGCAAATGTATTTGGTTTCGAGTGAGAGCTTTTGAAACATCAATCCACCTTCGGTAACAAGTGAACTGACTTGCGCACTGTACTTAAGGAGGCTCGCATTTCTGGAGTAAGTGCGCTGAATTTTTTGGTGTTCTGAAACTTTTTAAGTGCGAGAGAGCCTTCGTGAGTTGTATCCATATCAAGCAGTATGGACGTGATTTTACGCTGTTGCTCTAGGCTCATGCTTGGAGAAGCGAGAATCAAATCCCTGGGTATTTCAACAGAACGAGAAAAAATCGCTAGTTTGTCTTTCATGTTCTCTGGCAAATCTTTGGGATTGTTCCAGTTGAAGTTACTGAATGCTCCTGCCGCAACTCTCTGTTTATATACCCATACAGATAGGTTGATTTCATTTGACTGAGCGAGTTGCTCATCAAGGAATAAATAACCAATACTGTCTTTGGCCGGTTTGTCATCAGGAGAGGGAAGGTATTGCAGTTTTTCTCCGTGATTCAGCAATGTAATCGCAGGTAGGTAATAGCTGCTGGTAGACGTGCGCTTTTCAAAAACAAGCGTTTTTCCGCGCAGGTCAGAAAGTGACTCAATCCCACTCTCTTTATTAGTAAAGAACACCGTATGATATTTTTGCAGGCCTTTTTTCCATCGTATAGCAAGAACTTGGCTATTAGACTCCTTTTCTAAGGTCATCGCATTAAAGGGGGTCGCCGTTGCAATTTGAACGGTGCCATTTTCAAGCGCAACCGCGAGCTGACGATAATTTTTAAATACCTTTACTGCCCCTTTTGCGTAACCATATTCAGACATATTTTCAGTTACATACTGAGTAAGGGGCGTCGCTTTTTTGATTTTGCTTTGGGCTTTATTGGACACAATGCCAAACGTGAATGTTTTCTCAATATTTTCTTGTGCACTGACAACAAAAGGTGAACTCAGCAAAGTGAGTAATAACAGAGTGCAGGCAGGTTTCATCCGGCTTCAACTTCCTTCTGGTGCATGTCAGTAATATTTAGTATTTATCAATGTGCCGAAATCAATCTTAAAAACAGTATGATGTACAAATTTCGTTGTGTGCGCACTTTTTATAATGTGACTTGGTCACTTATTCCGTTCAAATAGTACCGAATTTGACGTTTATGTACAGGATGAATGTATCACCGTGAGTCTGAATTCACTGGATTCTTGGTCAAGCGCTGTATTGGCTGTGAGCTAATGCGCCTTATGTATCGCTATTTTGTACTAAGAAAATTTTTCCAATTGTTTTTGATACTTTTTCTCGAGAGCTTCATTGCCTGCTGCACGTTCAAGTTGAATCATGAGTTGCAAAGAGGGCTTCTTCACGCCATACATTTGATTGAATCTCATTAATCGAATTCTAGCTTCAGTATAATCACCGCTATCAATCTCTATTTTGGCGAGTTGCAAAATCGATTTTGGTCTATGGGGATCATGATCGATAGCTCTAGTAAAGTAGTATCTCGCTTTGTCTTTATCTTGTGATTTTAGCGCGCAAAAAGCTGCATTCTCATAGCTTGCTGGAATAAGGTAGTAATAAGGCTGCTCAATGGCTCGATTAAACATCTGATCGGCTTTTTCGAAGTCACCTCGCTTGCAAAGAAAAGTACCGTAGTTATTGAGCACATTTCCGTTTTTAGTGTGTTGGTGTAGAGAGCGTTTATACATCTGTTCGGCTTTAATATCTTCACCAACCGTTTCGTAGTAGTGAGCCATAGATAATTGCGCGCGATAGTATTGAGGTGCGTGGTTTAAGGCTTGTTGTAAGTTATCATGCGCGCGAATCATGTTACCGCCGTCTAAATAACCTAGGCCAAGTGCGATACGTGATTCTGCCATTGCCACAGGATCGGCTTTAACGACAGGGCTTCCATCTTCTTTCACCGTCACGCAACCCACGAGTGCAAACTGAGACAATAATAATAGTGCACCGAGCTTTGCTGTTTTCATTCTTTATCCCTACATCCCTACATCCCTGAATCTTTCTGCATGATATGAATTACTTAGCAAAAGCCTATTGAGGAAAAAACACTATGCGATCAGGTTTGCAAACTGTTATGAAAAAGCCGCCATATGGCGGCTTGGTTCACATATTACATTTCGGTAATGATGAGTGCTTTGTTTGCTTATTTTGAAGCTAATCGTCTTTAGTGAAAGCATCTTCACTGAAGTGATCGAGGTCGTACGGTGTTTGCTGATAAACACAGTAGTTCAGCCAGTTTAAAAAGAGGAGGTGTCCATGGCTTCTCCAGCTTGCAATTGGTGGGTTATCTGGGTTGTTGTTTGGGTAATAGTTGACAGGAATAGCGGGCTCCATACCTTCGCTTAAATCTCGGATATATTCATTATGTAAGGTGTGAGAATCATACTCAGGGTGTCCTGTGACAAAGACATTGCGTTTGTCTTTTGTGGTGGCCAAGTACACACCTGCGACATCCGATGTCGCTAAAATGTCTAAGTCAGTATGCTCTTCTAGAAAGTGAGGCGAAAAATCTGCGTAACGCGAGTGAGGAGCCAAAAACGTGTCATCAAATCCGCGTAAGATAGGGTGAAACTGATGATGGATTTGATGATGATAAACACCTGAAAGTTTTTCTTTACGCGTTTTTTTAGGTAGATCGTAGAGTAGCTTTAACCCTGCTTGCGCAGCCCAGCAAACATAAAGAGTAGATGTCACATGATCTTTTGCCCACTCCATGATGGTTTTGAGATGATCCCAATAAATGACATCTTCAAATTGCACCAAACCTAATGGAGCTCCAGTAATGATCATGCCATCGAAGTTTTTATCTCTCACCATTTCAAATTGGCGATAAAACGTGTCTAAATGTTCAGTTGGCGTATTTTTACTCGGGCGGTTATCAATGCGCAGTAATTCGACGTTAACCTGTAGTGGGCTGTTTGAGAGTAGACGCAGAAACTGAGTTTCAGTCTCTATTTTTTT
The DNA here is from genome assembly GCF_033340375.1 of Vibrio sp. 1167. Lineage (NCBI taxonomy): Bacteria > Pseudomonadati > Pseudomonadota > Gammaproteobacteria > Vibrionales > Vibrionaceae > Vibrio > Vibrio sp. 1167. The sequence continues at coordinate 489,349 of NZ_JAWOWK010000002.1, forward strand.
TGGCATCAGATTAAGGATCAGCACTCTTAAAGGACGTATTTCCTGACTCGCTGCACGCGTTTCACTCATCACGAAGATGTTTTCTGTCCTTAATACATCGGTAGCTGGTAATTGATCTGGAATTCTAATTGGCACGACTTTCTCTCCCTAAGTATAGTCAATCTAGACGTCTATACTTCTAAAGCTAACTTAATTAAGTTTAGATGTCGATACGAAATCCGACTTTTCAATCTACTCTTTACATTATGGTAAACCGTACTCGGGGTTGTCACACAATTGTGACTAAAGCAGAGTTTCTGATGAGATAGGTTTGAAACGCAGTGTGTACTATTTGCTGGTAATTATGCGATCACGTTAATATGTGAAGGTGACTTCGTAGTAAGGAAGTCTCAAATTAATGAGCCATACTAAAAACAATCAGCTCACCATTTTGCATTAATGTGCATATTTGGAAACATCGTCAGTGGAGGACATTATGTTCGGTATTTTCAAGAGAAAGACAAAGATTCAGAGCATAGCTCAAGAAGTTCCTTGCGTGCTACTGCATTCGTTTGGTGATAAAGACATTTATACGCCGGAAGAGATTGATCAAGCTCTTCAAAAGCTGGGTTATGATAAGAGCAAGGATATCAGTCATTATCAGTATGCGTATGGAATGTTTGCCGATGAAGCCTCTTACGAGCTCCTAGAACTAACGGATGAGCTAGGTAATTATGGTCATTTCCAACGTGAAGTAGGTAAGATGCTACTCAATACACCTGAGCCGATCGATATGCATATCTACTTTGAAATTTCTCGTCAGCACCAAAACGTCAGCCTTTCACCTGGTCATCAAAAAGTAAGCGAAAGTGATGGTGTGTAAACATCGTTAGTGGTATTCCATCGTGAGATGAGTTGGGTATAATGCGCGGCCTAATTATCCGGACATGTTGTCGGTTACATTTCTGTTGAGCGTTAATGCCTTATGTTCAAAATGCTTGTCTCTATGCCACCAATGTTGGCGCTGTCGATAGCGATTGTATGTGAAGTGATTGCCACTTCTTATATTCCCAAAACAGAGCAATTTACGAAAGTAATGCCGAGCACAGTCGTTTTGATTGGTTACGGCATCGCTTTCTTCTTGCTTTCCGTCACAGTGCAAACAATGCCTGTCGGGGTTGTTTATGCCATATGGAGTGGTGCTGGGATCGTTTTGGTTGCGACGGTTGGTTACTTTGTTTACGGACAGCGTCTAGACTTACCAGCCCTAGTTGGTATTGGGTTTATCATCGCTGGTGTGTTGATCGTAAATTTATTATCCAAAACAGTAGGGTACGAATAACGCCACTCTACTTGTTAAGTGAATAAGAAGCCGCAGCGAGAAATTGCTGCGGCTTTTTAGTGCAAATTCAATCGCTAATGGCGAGTATTGATATGATGTCTATTGTTGCATTCATCACGGTCGCATTATGTGATTGAAAAACAGGCATTATTTAGCGCATTGAAAATACAAAGTTATGTTTCTTCAAACTTTAGAAAAGGGCAGTAGATAAATCACTCCGATAGATGTTAACGTGGCGACTCATCTTTACTGCTTTTTCATTCCCTACATATTTCTGCAAAGTTCTTATTGTGTAGTGTGTCGAAGAACCATAGAATCCGCGCGCTTTAATTTATGTTATTAGCGTTATCAATGATAAAAGTGCAGTCCATTATCATTGTTTTTATCACTTATAGATGGGCACATCTGACAATACTTACATGAACAAATACAAAAAGCCTGCATTCAAGGCCGAATTTCTTTTGCCTCGTTACTGGGGAACGTTAATTATCATTAGCGTGATGTACTTACTTAGCCTCCTTCCTTTTAAAGTTCAACTAGCTTTGGGACGCAACATTGGTCGTTTAGCTATGCGACTCATGAGAAAACGTCAAGTTACGATCAGACGCAATCTTGAGCTTTGCTTCCCTCATATGGAAGAATGCCAACGCGAAGCAATTCTAAAAGACAACATCGACAATACTGGCATCGCACTTTTTGAGACCGCAATGGCATGGTTTTGGTCAGATAAACGGGTAAACAAACACGTCACGATAAAAGGCATGGAGCATCTAGAGGCTTTAGAGAAGTCAGGCAAAGGTGCATTAATGTTGGCCGTACACTCAATGAATCTAGAGTTAGGTGCTCGAGCTTTTGGCATTAAAAAGTCTGGAACCGGTGTTTATCGCCCAAACAATAATCCGTGCTTTGATTATTTTCAGTATAAGGGACGCTCTCGCTCTAATCGTACACTGATTGATCGTAAAAACGTCAAAGCCATGCTTGAATCACTTAAAACGGGTGAGCGGGTTTGGTATGCACCGGACCACGATTATGGTAACCGACGCTCGACATTTGCACCGTTATTTGCCGTTAAAAATGCTTGTACTACGACAGGTACAAGTTTGTTGGTTGATTCTACAGATTGCGCCATTGTGCCTTTTACGATGGTAAGAGGAAAAGACGGACACTATACCCTAACCATTAGTGCGCCCGTCGAAGGTTTCCCGAAAGAGGATCATCAACGTGCCGCCGCATTCGTGAATCAAATAGTTGAAACATCAATCATGGCAAGTCCGAGCCAGTATATGTGGCTTCATCGTCGGTTTAAAACTAGACCAGAGGGTGAGGACTGTTTGTACAAGCCTAGGCTCATCCCTAGCTTGGCATAACACATAGAGAGCCTACAAAAAGCCCAAGGAACATACGAACCTTGGGCTTTTACTTTCTATTCTTTTCGCTTTATAAGTAGCGATCTTTTAGGTGAGCTTGAAAGTGTTTAGCATTCAGTGTTTCACCCGTGGCTTGTTTTACCAACTCATCAGTGGTGAATAAGCTACCTTTACTCCAGATGTTTTCCGAGAGCCAATTGAATATCGGAGCTAAGTCGCCAGAACGAATAACCGCATCTACATCGACGGTTTGTTTCATTGCTGCCATAAATTGTGCAGCGTACATCGCACCGAGCGTGTAGGACGGGAAATAGCCAAAACTTCCGTCTGTCCAATGGATATCTTGCATACAGCCATTTTTGAAGTTTCCTTCGGTTGATAGCCCCAAGTACGCTTTCATCTTTTCGTTCCAGAGTTCTGGTACATCTGTATGTTTGATGACGCCGTTCATGAGATCTCGCTCAATTTCATATCGAAGAATAACGTGAGCAGGATATGTAAGTTCGTCAGCATCTACGCGAATAAAGCCTTTTTCTACGCGAGTGTAAATTTTGGCTAAATTGTCTTTTTCGAATTCACTACCAGAAAAATGGTTAGAAGCCAGTCGAGCGAGGTGATCGATAAACGCGCTGCTTCGTCCTATTTGCATTTCAAAGAAGAGTGATTGTGATTCATGAATACCCATAGAGCGAGCTTCTCCCGCGGGTGTTCCTGATAAATTTTTTGGTAGCCCTTGCTCGTATCGAGCATGGCCAGTTTCGTGGACAATCCCCATCAATGATTGGACAAACTCGTTTTCATTATAACGTGTCGTAATACGCACATCTGTCGGTACACCGCCACAAAATGGGTGGGTACTCTCATCAAGTCGACCGTGTTCAAAATCGAATTGAAGTAGCTTCATGACTTCCAAACCGAGCGCTTTTTGCTTTTCCGCAGGGTAGTGTGCAGTTGGCAATAAGATGTTGTCTGATTGTTGTTTTTCAAGCGCTTCATCGATCAAAGTAGGAAGCCAGGTTTTCACGTCAGCAAAAAGAATGTCTAACGACGCAGACGTTGTGCCAGGTTCATAAACATCGAGCATGGCATCATAAGGAGTCGTGCCATTTGCTTCGGCTCTAATTTGCGCTTCTTCCTGCGATAGCTTTACTACTTCAGCCCAGTTCTTTTCAAAACCAGCCCAGTCATTTTCTCCACGTTGCGTACGCCATGCATGTTCACATTTGGAGCCAGCAAGAGATTGAGCTTGAACTAATGATTCTGGTAGTAAGTTAGCTTGCTGCCACCCACGCTTCATTTCTCTTAGGATAGATTTTTCTTTTGTAGACAGCGTCTCTTCTTCTGCCTGAGCGAAAAGCTCTCCCAAGTGCGGTTGAGTCATTAAAGAATGGATATGTACATCGAGCTCTGCCGTGGCATTCGATCGTGCTTCAGCGCCACCAGGTGGCATGACCGCTGCTTGATCCCAATCTATGATGGCAGATAGATGCTCAAAATTTGCCACTTTTTTGGAATGTTCAACGAGTTTTGTAAATGCGTTCATGTGACTACTCTTATTCTTTTGTTCTTTCCCTAAACACCCGATAACGGGTCCTTCATATGGTGTTGCACTAAGCAACCTACGTTAATTTATTAATAATTAACTCCAACCCATTGTCCATAAACTCACCCAGTTGTATAGCTCTCTTAAAAAAGAAGCTTGCGAATCTTGTGGATTGGCGGTATTGATGAAGGATTGACAATTAATTATCACGATAATATGGATATTTTGAATTTCGAGGCATTTATTATTGCCATTACGATTTTAACGTTAACGCCAGGTTTAGATACTGCACTTGTTATCCGTAACACTAGCCGCTCGGGCCTAAAAGATGGATGTACAACCAGTCTAGGGATTTGCTTTGGCTTATTCGTACATGCTTTTTTTTCTGCGGTTGGTATCTCGGCGATTCTTGCGCAATCAGCAGAGTTGTTCCAAATCGTAAAAATGATTGGCGCGGCTTATCTTATCTGGCTTGGTTTGAGCAGTTTAAAAGCGCTAATGTCGTCGAAAGATGGATTGACCGTGACCGAGCAGATTCACGAAGTGTTTAATGGTAAGCGCTCTTTTAGAGAGGGCTTTCTTTCTAACGTCTTGAACCCGAAAACGGCGGTCTTCTATTTGGCTTTCTTGCCACAGTTTGTGAATCCAGAAGGTTCACCCTTGCTTCAATCAATGATGATGGCATCTGTACACTTTGCTATTGCGATGGTTTGGCAGTGTGGTTTAGCTGGCGCGCTTAACTCGGCTAAAAATCTACTAAAGAATGCAAGCTTTATGAAGTGGATGGAAGGCGCGACGGGCGCAGTATTAGTCGCACTTGGTGTGAAGTTATTAATTGAAAAACCCGTTTAATGCGTAATATTTATCGATTGTTGATACTACTCGCTGTATTTATTGTGGGGATAGGTGCCGCTGTAGCTTGGCATACGTGGCCACAAGTACAGTTTGCGCAACGCGGCATGATCTGGTCTTGGCACTGGGGCTACTTCGAGCCTTTTGCTAATGGAATACAACAAACGCGAACTCAAGACACTAAACAGTTATTGCTCAGGCGTGTGTATTTGCATGACGCTATTGTCGTTTTTGTTTCGACAACTATGGACAATAAATTTGAGGTCGACGTTGTAAAAGAGCAAACCTGTGAACCTAAAACGACGACTTGGGCTTCGGTCTCTGTCAATCATCAACGTGTCAGGCATGTACCTATGGTGTGCGATGCGTTTGGGCAAGGCTACTTTTATCGCTACATCGGGAAACATCTGGAATCGATTGAAGTTGGTGTCGGCGACTCGTTTGTAACAGAAGCATTTTTAGACTGGCCGCTATCAGAGTTGAAAGCGGATCAATTCAAGCAAAAAAATGCGAAGTTTTTTGAAGAACGTGGAGAAAACGTTGAGCATCAATGGTTGAGAGATTAACCATTTAACCGAAGATAAATAAAGCCCGCTAAATAATAGCGGGCTTTGTGTTTTACCATTTCTAATGTGTCTTGCTCTCTGTGACTGACAGTTTGTGACCGCAAACCTGCCGTTTCACTAAGCTTTCACTGCTTCAACTTTACCTGATTGCGATGTTGAGCTAAAGAACAGTTTGGTTTCTGCCAGTACGACGTGACGCAGTGCGATCAAACCAATTAGGTTAGGAATTGCCATCAGACCGTTTACGATATCAGCCAGTAGCCAAATCATATCGAGGTGAAGGAATGCACCAGATGCCACCAAGCCGACGAAAATCAGTTTGTATGGAAGCACAGCTTTAGTTCCGAACAGGAACACAACGCAACGCTCACCGTAGTAGTTCCAACCAAGAATGGTGGTAAAAGCGAAGAACATCAAACCGATTGAGACGAGCATAGGACCAAATGTATCTGCATTTAAACCCACCGCAAAAGCATGAGTCGTCATCGCGGCACCTGCAAAGTCACTTTGCCATGCACCAGTCAGGATTAGAGCAAGGCCTGTCATGGTACAAATAATGATGGTATCGAAAAAGGTACCCGTCATTGAAATTAGGCCTTGTTTAACACAAGAGTCTGTCTTCGCTGCTGCTGCTGCCATAGGCGCGCTACCCAAACCAGATTCATTTGAGAACACACCGCGAGCGATACCTGATTGGATTGCCAGCATGATGCTTGCACCTAAAAAACCACCCGTCGCTGCTGTTGATGTAAAGGCTGAAACCAGCACTAATTCAACGGCATTGAACAATTGGTCTGCATTCATGATGATCACGCTTAAACACGCCAACACATAAAATACAGCCATGGTAGGAACCACTTTTCCTGCAACGTTAGCAATGGATTTGATGCCACCCAAAGTTACGAAAGCAACCAAAAGAGTTAGTACAAAGGCAGATAGCTCACGGTTAACACCAAGAGATATCTCACTTGCATCCAGAATCGCGTTTACTTGTGGAAACGTACCGATACCAAAACAAGCAACACCTAAAGCAAACACTGCAAACATGATCGCGAGAGCTTTTGAGCCAACACCGTATTGCAAGTAATACATTGGGCCACCAATCATTTGGCCTTTATCATCGACTCTTCGGTACTTAACCGCCAACAAACATTCGGCGTATTTAGTCGCCATTCCGAAAAGGGCAGCGAGCCACATCCAGAATAGAGCGCCTGGTCCACCGAGTTTGATTGCTGTGGCAACACCAACAATGTTACCAGTACCAATTGTTGCTGAGAGTGCAGTACAAAGAGCTGCAAAGCTAGAAACGTCACCTTGAGTATTAGATGACTTATCTTTACTGAATACCATCGCTAGCGCTGTTGGGAGGTGTTTAAACTGGATCAAGCCAAGGCTAAAAGTGAAGTAAACACCTGTACCCACTAGCAAAATAAGCAGCGGTGGACCCCAGACAAAATTATCGATGGTTTGTAGTAAAGATTGTAGGTTGTTCATGATTTCCCCTTAATAAAACAACTAATAAGGAGAAGAGGGAAAGGACGAGATCAACGATCTCTAAAAGAACTAAGCTATTGGCTGTAGGCGGGAAGGCCAAGCAAAATAGTTAGGTTGTAACTTTCCACTCCTCTGTCCTTTTGCCTGAGAGTTTCACCTTGCGTGAGTGCAAGACTTGCTCCTTCGGCGACCGATTTAACGGTTCTCTCCAGAGGTTCCTCCAACTACAGTCCCCGCTACCTAGGTAGCACCTGAAATAGTTAATTCTTCGGCGAGTTATGCTAATCAAGTGTTAAAATTTGATTAATAACCACTCTCCTGCAGTCTTCATCGGAACAATTACTCAATTAAATGAGTAAAGGTTAGTTAATGATGCTGGTCATCATTAACGTGTGAACTCTATCATGTTTTTGGTCCATTTCAACACCCTATGTCAATTTATTTTCAATGAAATAACCTTATCTATTTTCATGAAGGTATGTTTGCCAATCTTTTTGTGCGAGTCACGGCATAAATAAAATTTATTGGGTTAGGGAATGGAACCCAAAAACACTTCAGAACGATAAATGTGTTTCGATCGTTACGACATAAGTTATTCAATTAAGGACACAAAATTGATTAAAATCGGAGCACTTATTTTAAAATCTACGCTAAGTTGACCTTATGGTACGTATAAATGGGTTACAATGAATCTTTGTGAAACAGTCTACGGACCTAGGCAGTTTTTCATGAGTGGACAAGGAGGCGGTATGACCAGATTATTAGCCATTGCGGTGTTGATTGCAGTAGCATTTGTGCTGTTTCGTTATCGAACCAATGAAAAAGTCCAAAAAGCGACCGTTATAACATTAATTGGCGCATTTCTGATTTATACAGCATCAATTATGTTTGCGGAATTGATCCGCTAGCAAAGTAAAAGAGTCCTTGGAGTAGTATACGGTGAGTTCTCAGAACAAAATGGAAGAGCAAGACGACGTAGTTGTCATTGAAGAGCGTGACAAACGTACGCATATCTATATCGCAATCGCTGCGGTGTTAGGCTTGGCATTTGGTGGCCTTGTTGGATCGGTTGTCACTGCGAACAAGTGGGAATCGACTTACCACGTATTAGAAGAAAAGTATCAAGCACTAACGCAAGATAAAACCCAGTTGGAATCTCAAGTAAAAGTGCGTGAAGAGGCGCTTGACCAAGAAATACAAAACCAAGTTAGTGAGTTACTTGCCGCGAAAGACGAAGCGCACCAGAAAGCACTTAAGAAGTTGCAAAAGCAATTGACTGAGGTCGAGAAGGTCAACTTGTCACTAGAGTCTCAATTGAAGCAGCAGGCAGATAAGATCAACACGACGAAGTCAGAAAATGAGAAGTTGAGTCGTCAAGCGGATATGCAAGCGACTATGTTTGAGCGGTCCCGCGAAGTATTCCAGAAAGAGCTGAAAATTTCGCAAGAATTAGAGTCTCTCGAGAAAGAACGGTCGAAATTATTACCTAAGATTGAGAAACTCAAGAAAGAGTGTGACGTATTTTTAGAAGGCAAATCTTGGGACGTGAAGTCGGACGCGTGTGATAAACATGATGAAGCTAATTCACGACTAAGTCAGGTCGATCAAATGATTGAAGTCTATAAAATGGACCTCAAACAAATCAAAGCAATAACGGAAGATATCGGCCTTTAAGTCTTTTGTATCCGGTTTTGAAAAGCAAAAGGAGCTCTTTAAGAGCTCCTTTTTCGTTGTTAGCTATGACTTTTAGCCTGTCGCGTATATTAGATTCGTGAGGCGTCATAGCCTGAGGCGAGCAGGAGCTCTCGTTCGTGTTTAATCAGCTGAGCTCGATCTTCAATTAGTTCATTGAGTGCTTGAGATGGCTTACCTGCTAATGCTTTGAACGAAGCAAAAGATTCCGCGGTGTCGATTTTATCAATCATCTGACTGATGACATTACGAGCCTCACACGGGTTACTCGTCGTTGTAAAGTATTCTACTTGCTTTGCTGCCGATTTCATCTCAGTTAATAGCTCAAGCGGGCTACTTTCTTTGGCTACTGCCATGTAGTTATCCAGCACGCGCTTTGCATAAAGCAGTTCTTTGAGGGGGATATCTCTTCCGCTCTCGATTAGGGATTCGCTAAGGATCATACTTGAGCTCATGGGCATTCCTTCTTATTACTACGCCGCTTTTGATGTTTCCTTGAGTCTAATTTATTGAAGTCACATTGGGAATGGGTAAAAAGCATTTTTAACGCATTTTTATTCATTTATGAAAACACGAATGCGATGCTTATCTGGATCGATAGCCATAAAATTTAACCCATACACTGATGTCGCTGGTGGTTGAACAAACTCAACACCTAGGTCTTTCCAGCGCTTGTAAATGCGCTCTAGCATATGACTATTGGGCACCGATAAAGACAACTCGGTGCCACCACCTCTAATTCCGCTGTAGGGTGAAAGATTATCTCTTTGCTTGAGTGTCAACGTTAAGCCTTCGGTCAGTGGAATAGCGGCGAAGGTTGGAGACAACTGCGTGACTTTGCGTTCGAACAGTTTCGAATAAAAAACTTGGCTTATGTGGATGTCCTCAACGTAGAGAACGAATGAATTGATAGTCAGCATGGTTTGTTCCTTAATCAATTAGAAATAGTAGGGGCAATCTAACGGAAAGGAACGACAGGAGTTGTCAGTAGAACATTCTCGAAGGTAAGTGACAGAATAAGAAAAAGGAGCCGTTTAGCTCCTTTTTATCAGCGGAATCATTGGTATTAATGAGTGTGTTTGGAAGAATACCAGTTGTTTTGATACGCTTTAGATGCAAATAATGCGTTTGCTTTTGCACGCTCGATAATAGACTCGTCCACCTCTAGCGGCTTCATGGTTTGGTCTTTAAAGTCGTACGCCAGGGTCGATATCTTTTCACCAGGGGAAAGCACAACGAGATTGTCGCGCGTTAAATAACCAAAGTTTTTGTCGTACTGCATCATTGCGCGTTCATCTTCGCGAGCCAGTGGCTTCGTTAAATCACGACCAATCATCGGTGTTTTAGCATCTACCCCAATCAGAGATAACAGTGTAGGCGGCATGTCTATGTTGTTTGCTATGCGGTCATCTTTACGTGGTTGAATGCCTTTACCAAGGATCAATGCTGGAATGTGAAAGTGCTTAACCGGAACAAGGTTAGCGCCAGAAACACGTGCATCATGATCTGCAATTACAATGAAAATGGTATCATCCCAATAAGATGACTTTTTCGCCTTTTCAAAGAAAGTGCCCAAAGCGTAATCGGAATATTTTACGGCGTTGTTACGCGTCATATGTTCTGAATCGTATGGCTCAATTTTGCCTTTCGGATACTCATAAGGGCTATGATTACTTGACGTAAAAACTAAGCTAAAGAAAGGTTTGTCGCTTTTTGAAAGGCGTTCAAACTCTTCGTTTGCTTTGTTATATAGATCTTCATCGCTAACACCCCAAGAGCCAACAAAGCTTGGGTTGTTATAATCATCTTCTTCTACTATTTGATCAAAACCGTTACCAAAGAAGAAAGTTTTCATGTTGTCAAAGTTGGCTTCACCGCCGTAAATAAATTGCGTGTGATAGCCTTGAGCTTTCAGTAAGTCCGCGATGGTAAAGAAACCCGTTTGGCTTTTACTCAGCTTCACTACCGCGCGAGACGGAGATGGAGGAAAGCCCGTGGTTACGGCTTCAATTCCACGAACAGAACGAGTACCAGTGGCGTACATTTGTGTGAACTGCCAACCTTCCTTCATGAGTTCATCAAGGTTTGGTGTTAGAGGCAAACCACCCAAAGCACCGACAAATTGGGCGCCTAAGCTTTCTTGTAGCAAAATCACTAAGTTTTTATGTTTACCTTGGTAAGTCGCGGGGTTACTGTTCATGGTTGGGAGTAATGAAGGGGTGAAGTCGGACTTTGTTGATGAAGTGCGAACTAATTCCAACATCTTTTGAGTGTCCATTTTTCCGTAGAACTGCTCCGCGCTCTTTTCTGACTTCATGCTATTAACCGCAAACAACAATGAGTAAGATGAGTTCAGTGCTAAGTCGTTAAGCAGTGGATCGTTAGAAAAGGCGACCATAGCAGGATTTAGCGGGCGGTGACCTAAAGATGAGCGAGCACCTGCAACCCCAAAAAGAACAACGAAAAGTGCCAATAGTGGTCGCCATTTCCAGTTGACCTGCTGCGCCTTATCGGTCAGTTTCTTACTCCACTTCCAACCTAAAGTGATGGTTAAAACTGTACCTAACGCACCAATAAACAGTTCTAATTTGTAGCCAGTCAAGAGCATACTCAAGACTTCTTTTGGGTAGATTAAGTATTCCACAAACAGGCGGTTTGGACGTAGGTCGTATTCCTGAATGAATGGCGCTGTTGCTAGCTCCATGTATACAAGCACCCAAAGCCCTAAAACCATCCATATGCGTAATATTCGCTTCCAACACTCTCCCATCTTACCGGTTAATGGCATGAAGGTTGATAACAGTGCTGGAAGAATAAATAACCAGCAAAGCGTTGCAATATCTACGCGCAAACCTTGACCTAGGATGTAAATTAAGTCGTTTAGAGAGTCAATACGGTCAATCTGCCAAAAAGCTAGCAAAACTCTTGAGATAGACAGAAATAGAAGCGAAAACAAAGAAAAGGCAGCAATTGGCTGCAAAGGCCCCCACACAGAGCTCTTTGATAAGTTTTTCATATTTATTCGAATAGTTTAATTGTTATGTTGTGTTGTTTTTAGCAAAGCAAGCGTGAAATAAACGTGAATTATAATGTGGGTTTATGGTCGAGTAGTGTAAGTGTTGGTATGTCTATGTAAGGGGGAGGGGCGTTTGTGTAAAAAAAGAGCCAGTTGATAACACCAACTGGCTCTAGAGATTGATAAAGGCATGATTACATTGCGGCTTTCTTCGCTTCTTCGACCCATGCGTCGAACTTTTTCTGGTTCGCTTTGATCCAACCATTTACATGAGACTCGATGTCCGCTGAGCTGTTCTTACCTTGGCTCATCATCATATTCTGAGCACTAACATCATTGATATTTAGTTTGATGATTTCAAACAGCTTTGCAGCAGCAGGGTTGTTTTCTGTAAACTCTTTATTGGCAACGATGCGCATAGAGTTCATCTCGAAGCCGTAGTTCTTACCGTTCTCTAGTGTTGTATCAATGTCCTTACGCTCACCAGGAAGTGAAGAGAATGGCACTTCTAACCACACAACATCTTTCCCCGGAACTAAAACGCCACTTACCCAGTACGGTGTCCAAGTGTAGTAAAGAATCGGATCGCCTTTTTTGTAACGTGAGATCGTATCAGCGATAATCGCCGCGTAGTTACCTTGGTTGTGTGTTACTGTGTCACGAAGTTTGAAAGCATCCAACTGATGCTCAACAACCATTTCACAACCCCAACCTGGGTTACAACCAGTTAAGTCCGCTTTGCCATCGCCGTTTGCATCGAATAGCTTCGCCAATTTTGGATCTTTTAACTGACCAATGTTAGTGATGTTATATTTTTCCGCGGTTTTCTTATCGATCAAATAACCTTGCGCAGCACCACTTACGTATTGGCCTTTACGGAAGAACTTATCATCACCGCCCGACATCGTGTACTTATCGGCGTGAAGAGGGAACCAACCAACCGCTAAGAAAGTAGCATCACCTTTAGCAATAGAGGTGTAGCCTACGTTGTAGTCCACTTCTTTGGTCGGTTTAACATCGTAACCAAGCTCTTCAAGTGCGCGGTTTACGATCAACGTTTGAAATGTTTCTTCTGCAACGGTTGATTGAACAGGCTGAACAGTGACACCTTCACCCGGTAGTTCACTTGCCACACCATAAGTTGAAAATGCGATAGTACTTAGAGCTCCAACAGAGAGCGCTTTCTTCCATGAATTATTCATTGATGTTTCTCCTAAGTTTTAGATCGTCTTGGTTCGTCTTTGTTTTCAGTTTTAATAGGTATGAAACAGGACCTGTGTGATACCAGCGAAGCTTAGTGTTGCCCGCATTAACCCCTAACACCTGGGTGATACGGTCTAACAAAATCGCAAGAATAACGATGCCTAAGCCACCAACGGCAGCAAGACCCATATCAAGTCGGCCAATACCACGAAGTACCATTTGGCCTAAGCCGCCAACAGCAATCATTGAAGCAATCACTACCATAGAAAGTGACAGCATTAAGGTTTGGTTTACACCTGCCATGATAGTTGGTAACGCCAACGGTAACTGGATGCGATAAAGCATCTGTTTTTTGTTTGCCCCGAAAGAGTGGCCAGCTTCGATAAGCTCTTCAGGTACTTGCTGAATACCCAAAATAGTCAGGCGCACAACGGGAGGCAGGGCGAAAATGATCGTTACTACTACGCCAGGAACGTTACCAATACCAAACAACATAACAATTGGTACAAGGTAAACGAATGCGGGAGTCGTTTGCATTGCATCTAATATTGGCCTAACAAATTTGGCAGCGGTTTGGCTCCTTGCCAACCATATCCCCATTGGTAGCCCTATAAGCAAACAGAAGAAAACGGCGGTTAACACCAGTGCTAGCGTTGTCATCGCTTGTGACCACGCACCAATTAGGCCAATGAAAACAAGGGATACAAGAGTAGAAAAACCAAGTTTTACATTGGAAAACTGCCACGCTAGCAAAAACAAAATGAGTACCATTATAGGCGCAGGTGTAGACACCAAAGCAGTTTCAAACGACGTTAGAATAAAGTCGATTGGAACTCGTATTGCTTGGAAAACAGGTCGACCATGTTCCACCAGCCAGTTCAAACCGGACTCTACCCAGCTATCGAGGGGTAAAACCGCATCTTGGAATGGGTTCATAATATCGAATGGCGCTTGCTCTACAGTTTCTGAGTTGAGCCAATCATTACTTGGTGCGGCCTCTGTACCTTGCGACCAAGGATCATCTTGCGCAGGAGCAGTATTTGACCAGGGATCATTGTTAGTTTGCTCTGAAGACATCGTGTTAATCCTTATCTAGTGTTTGTAGAAGACGTGATTTAGTCACGACACCAAAGTAAGTTCCTTTCTCATCTACGACAGGCACGGCATAAGGAACACCAGCAACCAGACCCAAAATGTCATTAATTGACTGATCAGGCTGAAGAGTAACTTCATCCGGTAATTGAGCACTGGCTAACGAACGGTTTTCTTTATGAGCCAAACGTAGTGAATCAAGAGATACGATGCCGGAATATCGGCTAGATTTATCGACGACAATGCCGTAATCACGGTCGTGATCCATCAGAATCTGCATCGCAGAGCCTGGACCGTCATTTTCCGATTTCTTAAAAACAGCCGCTGGCTTCTTGCGCGCGATATCTTTTGCTGTCAAGACACTTGCGATGTTTACGCCGCGGAAAAACGCTTCGACATAATCATTTGCTGGACTGTGTAATATTTCATCAGGTGTACCAACCTGAACAACCTCACCGTTTTGCATGATAGCGATACGGTCGCCAATACGCATTGCTTCATCCAAATCATGAGAAATGAAGACAATTGTGCGTTTGTCATCGTTCTGTAGACGAATAAGCTCATCTTGCATCTCAGAACGGATCAATGGGTCTAAAGCGGAAAACGCCTCGTCCATTAATAGGATGTCTGGATCACAAGCTAACGCTCTCGCTAAACCAACGCGCTGTTTCATACCACCGGATAATTCGTCAGGGAAAGATTCTGCATAAGGGTCTAAACCCACTCTTTCTAAGGCGGAAAGGGCACTTTTCTGACGCTCATTAACGTCAATGCCGGCAAGTTCTAAACCAAAGGAGGCATTTTCAATCACCGTCATGTGTGGCATGAGTGCGAAACTTTGAAACACCATTGAGATATTGTTACGACGAACTTCTCGAAGTTCATTTTCGGAGATGTGGGCGATATCTCTTCCTTTGAGATAAACACTACCTTTAGTCGGCTCAATGAGCCGGTTAAGAAGTCGAACAAGGGTGGATTTCCCGGAGCCAGAAAGGCCCATGATTACGAAAATTTCCCCTTCATTTATGGTGAGAGATACATCGTTTACGCCGACTGTTAAACCTGTCTGTTCAAAAATACCGTCTTTATCGACGCCTTTGTCGATAAGCGAGAAGGCTCTCTCTGGGTCTTCTCCAAACACTTTATACAGTCCCTTAACTTCCAGTATGGGATCCATGTTATCTGTCCTTTTTCGTGTGTTTATAACTGTTTAACGATTTGTACTCTAATTAATTTTAGTTCAACTTTCAACGAAAGGGGGTTGGTTAACTAGTTCTGCCGTGCATAGAGAGTTCGTTGAGCAAGGTATGTTCAATTCTTATTTTTTATATTTAAAACAATTACTTGTGATGTGTCTTTATCCGCCATAACGTTGCCCTGACGTAGGGTTGAATTTATTTTGAATTTTTTTGTACATTTCAACTCAACTCGCTTGCATAGATATAAGCTGTGATAGCTTAGAACTCTACATATAAAAAGGTTAGAGCTCTAATTTTTGATTAAGACTTGGTCCTGTGAAATCAGTTAGGTACTGTTATCCTTAGATTTATTTATTGCTTGATTTCACTCAGGGTGATATTTATCGCTGTAGTTTAGGCAACGTATGGAATAAAAAATGGAAGCCGAACAGTTAGAAGTGCTCAATTTCATTAGCCAGTACCCACCTTTTGATGACCTACCTGAAGAGCAGCTTAGAAAAATTGCTCTCAATGCCGAGGTTGCATACTTTCGGCAAGGAACAAAAATCCTTAACTTCGGAGATACGATCCGCGACTTGTATATGGTGAGAAGTGGGGCGGTAGAGATTTATCGACGTAAAGGTGAACTCTATAACAGGATTGATGCTGGTGGACTGTTTGGTCAGATGGGGTTGTTGATGAACAACCGCGTACGGATGCCAGCCAAAGCGATAGAAGACACTCTCGTTTACTGTATTCCGGAAAACATCTTCAATGAACTTTGTGATGAGTTTGAAAACTTTGCGGACTACATGGAACTGGAAGATAGCGCGCGTTTGCGAAGCGCAATATCTAGCCGCTCCGAAAGCAATGACTTTACCACCGCTAAGGCACGTAAAATCTTAGCAAGAGATCCAGTAACCCTGGAGGCAACGGCTTCAATTCAGGAAGCTGCGATACTAATGGCAGAGGAAAATGTCACCTCTCTGCTCATTATTCGCCCGACAGAGGAGCTCACAGAAGAAGATGACGAACAGCTGCTTGGAATATTGACTGATCGCGATCTTTGCATTCGCGTACTAGCTCAGGGTATTGATACCAATATTCCAGTGAGTGAGGTCATGAGTTATGACGTGGTTTCATTGGATTATAACGCCTATGTGTTTGAGGCCATGTTAACCATGTTGCGTTACAACGTGCATCATTTACCAATTTTAAAAGATAAAAAGCCGATAGGAATTATTGGCATGACGGACATCGTTCGTTACGAATCTCAGAACAGCCTATTGCTAGTGAGCTCTATTTTTCAGCAAACCAGTGTCGAGGATCTCAAGCAGGTTTCTGAACAAGTAAAAGACTGTTTCGTAAGAATGGTCAATGAAGATGCCAACGCGCACATGATTGGTCGAGCCATGTCGGTTATAGGCAGTAGTTTCAAACAACGCCTCGCTGAATTAGCTGAGCAAGAGTTCGGCCCAGCGCCCATTCCTTATTGTTTAGTCGCAATGGGTTCAATGGCGAGGGATGAGCAGCTAATTGTAACGGATCAAGATAACGCGCTTATTCTCGATAACAGTTATGACGTTGAGATTCACGGAGAGTACTTTGAAAAGTTTGCTAAATTTGTTTGTGATGGTTTAGCGGCATGCGGCTATGCTTATTGTACTGGAGACATTATGGCTACCAACCCAGAATGGCGAAAAACTCGTGCAGAATGGGAAGAATGCTTTGGAAACTGGATAGACAATCCAACCCCTGAGAGATTGTTAAATAGTAATATCTTTTTTGATCTCCTCGGTGTGCATGGGCGAGTGAAATGGGCGGAGCAATTAAGCAGCTTTATTGTGAGACGAGCGAAAAGAAATAACCGCTTTCTTGCTTGTATGGCGTATAACGCAATACGTAGGACGCCTCCACTGGGCTTTTTCAAAGACTTTGTGATGGAGAAAGATGGTCGTCATCGTAACTCGATTAACTTGAAGCGAAGGGGGACGGCTCCGTTGGCCGATTTAATACGGGTGCATTCTCTGGCAATCGGTTCGCGATCGCAAAACTCTTTCGACCGTTTAGATGACATTAATGATGCTGGCATTTTACCGAAAGGTCGAGGTTTGGATTTAAGGGATGCGATGGAGCTAATCTACATGGTTCGAATTCGTCACCAAGCCCTTGACATAGAAAATGGAGAAGAGCCAGACAACAATATTGAGCCGGAGAACATGTCTGAATTTGAACGTCGAAACTTAAAAGCAGCATTTCAAATTCTAAGTAACGCTCAGAACTTCATTAAGTTTCGATATCAGAGAAGTAGCAAATAATGTGGTTCTCAAAAAAAGTAGAAAAAGAACATCCGTTGTTGGATACATCCCAGACGCCAGAGTGGTCAATGTTGTTCAAGCAACTCGCTAAAGAAGCGAAAGACGAGAGGCTCAAACGCTATTATTCGACACCGATGGTTAATGGGGAAACACCAATTGAACAAGTGCCATTTGTCTCGGTAGACTTTGAGACAACAGGATTGAACTCGGAAGAGGATGTCATTCTCACGATCGGACTTGTCCCGTTTACTATTGATCGTGTTCAATGTAATGGCTCTGCTCATTGGGTCGTTAACCCAAACAGAGAGTTAAACCACGAGTCTGTCATTATTCACGGTATCACTGACTCTGAGGTTAAAAACGCGCCGCAGCTGTCTCAGATCTTGGGTGAAATATTGGATGCGTTGTCAGGCAAAGTGGTACTTGTTCACTACAAGAACATTGAAAGGCAGTTCTTTAATAACGCCTTGCTAAATAGCATCGGAGAGGGGATACAGTTTCCTGTTGTTGATACGTTAGATATTGAGTATGCGATACAACGCCGTGAATGCAGAGGTTTTATCAATAAGTTGAAAGGCAAGAAACCCGGTTCTGTACGATTAGGGCACGCTCGTGAAAGATATGGCCTCCCTGCTTATCAACCTCACCATGCCCTGACGGATGCGTTAGCAACTGCGGAGCTGTTTCAAGCACAACTGCAGTATCACTTTAATCGAAACATGCCAATATCTTCGGTTTGGCAATAGGCGTTATTTATGGTGAAAACAATAAAATGCAATGAGAGATAGGGGGCTTTAAGATTATGATGGCGGATTGAGTAACCGCTTATAAGAACAATGTTTTATGAACATGTGCTTGGTAGTGATGAAGACGTTTCATTACTCGAACTCCGACGAAAGTAATTTAAACTTGGTCACGTATTTTTAAGGAGATTATCCGTGAGCACCGATAATAACGGTGGCATTCAACGCCCCGATGGAAAAGTAAACGCAATAGATACTGACTATCAAATTGGTCAGGATAACGTTGCGCTAAAGGTAGGCCCATTTGGCCTTGATATTCATAACCGTGTTTTTGCAATTTCTGGCTTAGCAATCGTCATGTTTGTTGTGATAACACTATTATTCCGAGAACAGGTAGAGCCGTTTTTTGCAGACCTACGAGCGGGTTTGTTGCACAATTTAGACTGGTTTTTTCTCGCTTCAGGTAATATTTTTGTCATTGTCTGTGTCGGATTGATCTTCACACCATTGGGCCGTGTGCGAATCGGTGGTACTGAAGCAACACCGGATTACTCCTATGCCGGATGGTTGGCAATGCTATTTGCTGCAGGTATGGGCATTGGTCTCGTATTCTTCGGTGTATCAGAACCGATGTCCCATTTTAGTTCTGCGATTGGTGGCGTGAGCGTTGAGAATGGTGTACGTACTGACTGGGCACCGCTAGGTGGTGCAGAGGGCGATGCAACTGCAGCTTCGGCATTAGGGATGGCTGCGACGATTTACCACTGGGCACTTCATCCGTGGTCAATATACGCGCTCTTGGCTCTTGGACTGGCTATCTTTTCATTTAACAAAGGTTTGCCACTCACCATGCGCTCAATTTTTTACCCTTTGTTTGGTGAGCGTGTATGGGGTTGGACTGGTCATATTATCGATATTCTTGCAGTGGTAGCGACGGTTTTTGGTTTAGCAACATCGCTAGGCTACGGTGCGTCTCAAGCCGCAACGGGTTTGAACTTCCTGTTTGATGTCCCAATGACCAATACCACGCAGGTTATATTGATTATTGGTATTACTGCGCTCGCTTTAATCTCTGTTGTGGCTGGACTCGATAAGGGCGTGAAAATCTTATCTGAAATCAACATGGGTCTTGCAGCGCTGCTATTGCTATTTGTTATTGTTGTTGGCCCGACGATTGCGATTTTAACTGGTTTCTTCGAGAACATCGTTTCCTATGTGGCTAATATCCCTGCCTTATCTATGCCATTTGGACGAGAGGATGTGAATTACTCTCAAGGCTGGACGGCGTTTTACTGGGCGTGGTGGATTTCTTGGTCACCATTTGTGGGTATGTTCATCGCACGTGTGTCTCGCGGTCGTTCAGTTCGTGAGTTTATTATTTGCGTTATTCTTATCCCATCTTCAGTTTGTGTGTTATGGATGACGGCTTTTGGCGGTAACGCAATTAGCCAATACGTTAATGATGGCTACGAGGCGGTGTTTAACGCAGAACTACCTTTAAAACTTTTTGCCATGTTAGATGTTATGCCATTGGCTGAGATAACATCTTTTGTCGGCATTATCTTAGTCGTGGTGTTCTTCATTACCTCTTCTGACTCAGGATCACTGGTTATTGATACTATTGCTGCGGGCGGTAAGGTCGATGCACCAACGCCACAACGCGTGTTCTGGTGTACGTTTGAAGGTTTGGTTGCGATTGCATTGATGTTGGGTGGTGGTCTAGCTGCTGCTCAAGCAATGGCGGTGACGACTGGTTTACCATTTACTATTGTTTTGCTTGTTGCAACGGTATCTTTGATAAAAGGTTTGATGGATGAACCTCGTCCAAAGGCGGTTTCTAAGAAATCAAAATAACTAGTATCAGCAGTTAAATTATTGATAAAAGCGGTATGCGAAAGCATGCCGCTTTTTTTTGGATTTCTATTTTTCTCTGAGAAATGAACAGCATGGAAAATGGTCTTATTCTGGTTGTTTTTTGTACTGCGCATTTAGGTGACTATTTAATAAATTAGACCTCGAACTATTTTAACTTTTGGTTAATAGGTTTGTTTTTGTGATCTGTATCACAAAAATACCGATAAAAAGGCGGATTATTTGATTTTTAGTCGCGAGGGATGCCCATAATAAAAAGGAAATTTAATTAGACCTCAAAGGATATGTATTTTCACATGATCACATCAGCACCTTGGGTCCTTTATCCAGAGATTGGAGAAGACTCAAGTAAAAAATGGATTTTTCGTGAACCTAAAATCTCTGATGGTGACGACATTTACAGCTTGATTGCAGACTGTCCTCCATTGGACATGAACTCATCTTATTGCAATTTCCTACAGTCTACGCATTTCAGCAAAACCAGTATTTTGGTTGAGCAAAAAGGCGAAATCGCAGGTTTCATTTCCGGTTATCAGAAACCAGACGAGCAAGACGTTTTATTTGTCTGGCAAGTTGCAGTCTCACCTCGCTTTAGAGGTCATGGTTTAGCATTCCGCATGTTGAAAGAACTTCTCACCCGAGAGGAATTAGGCGGTGTTAAATCGGTAGAAACTACCATCACGGAAGATAATAAAGCCTCTTGGGCACTGTTCAAAAAGTTAGATGCGATGAACGGCAATTCTGGCCAAGTAAGCACATTTTTGGATGAAGAAGCCCACTTTAAAGGCAAACACGATACAGAATATTTGTATCGCATTCCTCTCAAATAATCCTCAAACAATAGGAATTAAAAACGGTCTCATCATGGATATTTTCAAAAAGCAGGAATCCAACGTACGCTCATATTCAAACAATTTCCCGGTCGTTTTTCGTAAAGCGAAAGGCTGCTGGCTAGAAACAGAACAAGGTGAACGATACTTAGACTTCCTTGCTGGAGCGGGATCTCTAAATTATGGCCATAACAATCCAGTACTAAAACAAGCGTTGCTTGAGTACATTGAAATGGACGGTATTACTCACGGTTTGGATATGCACTCAGAAGCGAAAGCATCGTTTCTGGAAGCGTTGGATACTTACATCCTTAAACCAAGAAACTTGGATTACAAGGTTCAGTTTACGGGCCCAACAGGCACTAACGCTGTTGAGGCGGCATTGAAGCTGGCTAAAAAAGTAAAAGGCCGCGACAGCGTCGTTGCGTTTACTAACGGTTTCCATGGTTGTACTGCTGGCGCACTGGCTGCAACGGGTAACCAGCATCACAGACAAGGTAACGGTTCTAGTCTAAGTAACGTCACTCGTATTCCATTTGAAGGTTACGCTGGCGTAGATGGTCTCGCGCTGTTCGAAACCATGCTAAATGATAACTCTGCAGGTATGGATAAACCAGCCGCTGTACTTCTTGAAACTGTGCAGGGTGAAGGTGGTTTAAATGCTGCTTCAAACGAGTGGTTACAACGTTTGAGCAAAATCTGTAAAGCCAATGACATTCTTGTGATTGTCGATGACATTCAAGCAGGTTGCGGACGTACCGGTACTTTCTTTAGTTTCGAGCCGTCTGGTATCCAACCGGATATCGTGACGCTATCGAAGTCGATCGGTGGTTACGGTTTGCCGATGGCTGTCGTATTACTTAAGCCTGAGCTTGACCAGTGGAAGCCAGGCGAGCATAACGGTACGTTCCGTGGCAATAATCACGCCTTTATTACTGCTGCAAAAGCACTAGAAATTTACTGGGCAAACGATGATTTTGAAACACACATCAAGCAGTGTTCAGACAAGGTAAGTGCTGTTATTGACCGTTGTGTTCGTCGCTTTCCACAAATGTTTGTGCAGAAAAAAGGCCGCGGCATGATGGTTGGTATTGAATGTATCAATGGTGACATGGCATCTGAAATTGCGAAAAACTGTTTCGAGAATGGAATGGTGATAGAGACAGCGGGTCCAGACGATGAAGTTGTGAAGTTCTTCTGTCCACTAACCATCAGCGAATCAGAGCTAGATCAAGGACTAAGCATCTTTGAAAATGCAGTAGAGACTATCGCTGCGAAACATTTCAAACAAGCATCTTAATAAGGATTTTAATTATGATCGTCAGAACTCTAGATGAATGCCGCAACAGCGAACGACGTGTTGTTTCAGATAACTGGGAAAGTGTCCGCATGTTGTTGAAAGACGACAACATGGGTTTCTCTTTCCACATCACAACGATTTATGAAGATACAGAAACTCATATTCACTATCAAAACCACCTTGAATCGGTGTTTTGTATGAGTGGTGAAGGTGAGATTGAAGTTGTAGGTGGAGAAACGTACCCAATCAAACCAGGTACATTATACATCCTTGATAAACACGATGAGCACTACTTGAGAGCTTATAAGAATAAAGAAATGGTAATGGCGTGTGTGTTTAACCCACCGATTACTGGCGCTGAAGTGCACGATGAAAACGGTGTTTATCCTCTCGTTGACTAAAAGATGATGGTGGGGTGCTTTGCCACCCCACACTTTACTATCTCTTCTTTTTTCTTTTTAAAGTTACCAATCAAAAAAGGCTTATCATGACATTTACCGTAGAAAAAATCGGCGGTACATCAATGACAGCATTTGATGCTGTTCTCGACAATATTATTCTTCGTCCCAAAACGCCATACAATCGTATTTTTGTCGTATCTGCATACGGTGGTATGACCGATGCGCTGCTTGAGTGTAAAAAAACCAGTAAACCAGGCGTTTATCAGCTTATCGCGAAACGCGACGACAAATGGGAAGAAGCGTTAGCGTACGTTGAAAGCCGTATGTTGCTGACCAATGAAAATATTTTTGCGGACCCAATGAATCGTATCCGTGCGGATAAATTCATTCGCTCCCGCATTGCTGAAGCGAAAAACTGTATCGCGAATATTTTAGAAACCTGTCAGTACGGTCAATTTTCGTTGCGCCAGTACTTGCCTCAAATTCGAGAGTTTCTCTCGTCTATCGGTGAGGCACATAGTGCTTACAACACAGCACTAAAACTAAAAAATATGGGTATTAACGCTAAGTTCGTTGACCTGTCTGGTTGGGATAATCAAGCGCCAAGAAGCCTTGATGAGTCGATCAGTGACGCGTTTGCTGATATCGATGTATCAAAAGAACTGCCAATCGTGACAGGTTATGCTTACTGTAAAGAGGGCCTAATGCACACTTATGACCGAGGTTATAGTGAGATGACATTTAGCCGAATTGCAGCAATAACAAAAGCGGATTTAGCAGTAATTCACAAAGAGTACCACTTGAGCTCAGCGGACCCACGCGTTGTTGGCCCTGAAAAAGTATTACCAATTGGTAGTACAAACTATGACGTAGCAGACCAACTTGCCAACCTTGGCATGGAAGCGATTCACCCAAATGCCGCTGCGGGTTTGCGTGAAAGTGGTATTGAGCTACAGATTAAAAATACATTCGAACCTGAACACGAAGGTACTTTGATCTCTTCAAGCTACCGCCCAGAAGAAGACAAAGTCGAGATCATCGCAGGTAAAGAGAAAGTATTTGCACTGCATTTGTTTGACCAAGCAATGGTAGGAAAAGCCGATAACGTTAGTTACGAATTGATGGAAATCATCTCCGATGCTCGTGTAAGTTTGGTTGGTAAAGAGATGAACGCTAACTCTATTACTTACTATCTAGGTGGCAGTACAGATAGCTTAAACAAAGTATTGTATAAAGCCGAGAAACGTTATCCGAATGCCTCGATTAAAGGTCGTATGGTCGCGCTTATCTCAGCCATCGGTTCTCAAATTGATACCAACAAGACGTTGGCGAAAGGTGTGCTTGCATTGATGAATAATGGCGTTACGCCAGTTGCACTGCACTCATCATTGAGAAATGTAAATGTTCAATTTGTTGTCGGTGATAAGGAATACCAGCACGCGATTTGCGCATTGCATGATGAGTTTTTCCAAAGTAGCAGTTTAGCTAAATCGGTTAATGTGGCTTAGTTTATCCACGGTTAAAATACAAAGGAGAGCAGGTTAGCTCTCCTTTTTTGTTTTTCAGTTTGTACTTTTGCATAGTCTAAACAGACGATTTAAGTAAGTTCCTATGTGGCGATACACATAAGCCAGCAGAATGGTCTGCTGGCTTAATGTTACTGATTAACTAACGTTAACTTAGTTTACTTAAACTTGCTGATTTCTTGTTCAACTTTGTCTAGTTGCTGCAGCTTCTCTTGCATTTTTAGAGAGTCGTAGTTTAGTGAAGCAGGGTTCATCGCTGTGCCACGTTGCATTGGGTATTCTGGAAGTGTTTTAAAGAACTCTCCCACAACGTCTTGAACAGGTACAAATAGCCACATGTTGTCAGCCATCCAACGCAAGTACATTTGTGATTCGCTTGGGCCTTTTTCGAATGGGTCAGCGCGTAGGTGGATGATTTTAGGCCAGTTCGGAGCAAAACGAACTGCGTTACTTAGGTTCCCTTCAAGCGTTGCAAAGTGAAGTTTCCAGTCATTCCAGCGGACAGCGTTTAATTCACCATTAGACGTAAAGTAAAGCAGCGACTCACGAGGGCCTTTTTCTTCCTTACCTTCAAAGTATGGCATGAAGTTATAACCATCTAAATGTACACGCCACTCTTTGCCATTTGCTTTGTAGCCTTCTGCCAGTTTTTCTTTTACATCAGGTACGCCAGCAGCTGCCAATAATGTAGGCAACCAGTCTTGGTGTGCCATCATTTCATTGATCTTGGTTCCTGGCTTAATGACGCCTGGCCAACGAACCAGTTGAGGAACACGCATACCGCCTTCCCAAGTTGTACCTTTTTCACCATGGAATGGTGTTGCGCCACCATCTGGCCAAGTCATGGTTTCTGCGCCGTTGTCCGTTGAGTAGATAACGATAGTGTTGTCTGCAACACCTAGCTCATCCAGCTTGTCGAGTAAAACACCTACATGATCATCATGTTCCAGCATACCATCGGCATAAATGCTTACACCTGATTTACCTTGGTATTTTTCCTGCAAGCGAGTCCAAACGTGCATACGAGTGGCGTTATGCCAAATAAAGAAGGGTTTATCCGCCTTAACTGCTTTTTCCATAAATGCCAAAGAGCTCTCTAGGAACTCTTCATCTGCGTGCTCCATACGTTTTCGTGTCATCGGGCCAGTGTCTTCAATCTTACCGTCGGCATAAGACTTAATGACACCACGAGGGCCATAGTTTTTACGAAACTCTGGGTCTTTAGGGTAGTAATAAGTTTCAGGTTCTTCTTCTGCGTTTAGGTGATATAAGTTACCGAAGAATTCGTCAAAGCCGTGTTTTGTCGGTAAGTGCTTATCTTGGTCACCTAAGTGGTTTTTACCAAATTGACCCGTCATGTAACCTTGTTCTTTTAACAGATCTGCAATGGTTGGCGCCCAATCAGGTATGCCGTGGTCAGAGCCTGGCATACCAATTGTTAACAAACCCGTACGAAATGGCTCTTCACCCGTAATAAAGGCCGCGCGACCAGCAGTACAAGACTGTTGTCCGTAGTGATCTGTGAACAATGCACCTTCATTCGCGATACGGTCGATGTTTGGCGTTTTGTAACTCATCATACCTTGGTTGTATGCGCTGATATTCCAGTAGCCGATATCGTCACCAAAAATTGCCAGAATATTCGGTTTGTCGGCTGCCATAGCAGCACTGGACGCCGCTAACAGTCCTGCGCCCACAGCGATTTTGCTCAATTGATTTGCCATAAAAACTCCAGATTGTTGAGAGTAAAGATAAGCACAAGTGAGCCTTATGCTTAGTTGCTGCATAAGTTAATGATGTATATAGAAAAATCCTCTTATACTCGATATAACCATAAGTTATTGCTAGGTTGTAACTATTTGTTAATTAAGAAGAAATAGGATTGTTCTGTTAGTTTGTAGAGATTCGTAAAGTAGATTTAGATCACTTAAGAGCCTTATTTTTATTGCGTAGTAGAAGAGGGGATGGAAATGAAAAACAATAGGATGCTCGCTTGTTTTACGGTCCTAAAGCAATACTAAAGTCGTTATGTATTGCTTGTAATTATTTGTATAACCAGTGATTTAGTGTCTATATTGATTTAGGTTGTACATTATAAATATAAGGATATCTATGAGTCAGTGGGCAGGCCGGTTTCGCATTTTATTGCTGGTCAACGTTGTTGTCAGTTTTATGGCTTTTTCTCAAGAGTTATTAACAGAGAAACCAAATATTCCTTCAGGCTTAAATCCGGAATATGCTGGCACACAAGCTTGTATAGATTGCCACCAAAACGAGGTAGCGGCCTGGAAAGGGTCACATCACGATATGGCCATGAAGCATGCAAGTACAACCTCTGTACGTGGTGATTTTGATAACCATGTTGTAACGCACAAAGGAATGCCTAATCGTTTTTTTAAAAAAGGCGACGAATTTTGGGTCAATATTCAAGGTGCTGACGGGCAATGGCATGACTATAAGATCAGCTATACATTTGGCTGGGAGCCATTACAGCAGTACATGGTCGAGTTTGAAGATGGCCGCGTGCAGCTTATTCCTTTTGCTTGGGACACAAGAGCTAAAGTTGAAGGGGGACAGCGTTGGTTTCATCTTTATCCAGAAACGACAACAACGGATGAATTCTATTGGACCAATACCGGGCAAAATTGGAACTTCATGTGTGCTGATTGCCATTCAACGAACCTAAAGAAGAATTACGACGCTGACAAAAACACTTACAACAGCTCATGGTCAGAGATTAATGTGGGATGCGAAGCATGCCATGGTCCCGCTAGTCAGCACATAGAACTGGCCAAGAAATACAAAAATGCTGGCACTTCTTTTGAGCATGACAGCCATTATGGCTTTGATCGAAATTTGTCTAAAGCAGTGTCGGATTGGGTGTTTGAGGAAGGCCATAGTACGTTACAGCCGAAATCAATTGAAGCAACCAATCAAGTGCAAACATGCGCTCAATGCCATAGTCGCCGAACCCAGTTAAATGAAACAGGTGATCATGTTAAAGGTTCCTTTTTTGATAAATATCGCTTAAGTCTTATAACACCTGAACTCTACTATCATGATGGACAGATTTACGACGAAGATTATGTTTATGGTTCGTTTCTTCAATCTGAAATGGCGGAGAAAGGGGTCACGTGCACTAATTGCCATGATCCACACACGGCAGAGTTAACGATCCCAGAAGAGGCAGTATGTTCGCAATGCCATATTGCATCGGAATATACACCTGAAAAGCATACCTTTCATAAGGTTGGATCTGAAGCATCGCAATGTACGACTTGTCACATGCCAGAAACAACTTACATGCAAGTCGATCCTCGTAGAGACCACAGTTGGCATATTCCACGACCGGATTTGAGCAAACATATTGGAACGCCCAATGTTTGCATGTCATGCCATGAAGATAAAAGCAATCAATGGGCCGATGAACAGATAGCAGAATGGTACCCGAATTCGAAGTATCGTAATCAACAACATTTTGCTGTCGCATTTTATGCGGATTCAATTGGTCATCAAGGAGCAGCAAATGCGTTGGCATACTCTGCTCAGGATTCGTCTTTAAAAGACATTATTCGCGCCTCAGCCCTGGAGAGAATGGGGGGCAACACTGACCAAAATACAACAGTATCTTTGGCTAGGGCCGTTAAGAATGAGAATGAAATGGTTCGATTAGGGGCAATTTCAGGCTCGTCTGGTTATGAATTTCATGATCGGTGGCGGATTCTAGAGCCATTGCTTGGTGACCCGGTGCTTTCAGTGAGAGCGGAAGCTGCCTCGGTGCTGGTAGCGAACTACGCACAAATGACCCCTTTACAAAAAGATATCATTAAATCGCCTTTAGAAGAGTACATGGAAATTCAAGAGTTTAATGCCGATCGTGGTTTCGGAAGAACCAATTTGGCGAATGTGTACCGCAGCTTAGGTGAAATCGACAAAGCGGCCGAGCTGTATAAACAAGCGATCAGCATCGAACCCTATTTCGAAAATAGCTACGTTAATCTAGCAGATTTGTATCGTCACCTAGGTAAAGAAGAAGCTGCGCTCACGGTGCTACAACAAGGGATGAAAGCTCAACCTAAATCCAGCACATTACCATACAGCGCAGGTCTTTCTTTGTTACGTCAAGGCAAAGCCGATGATGCGAAAAAGCTACTTAGACGCGCCGCAGAAGTTGGTGAAACTAATGCGCATTATTGGTACGTGTACGGTCTAGCTTTAGAAAAAAGCGATGTTCTAGAAGCCAGTAAAGCGTTGCATACAGCATTTGAAGTCGGTGGCAATCCACAACACTTGTTTGCTCAATGCGAGGTTCTAGCGAGAAATCATAAAAAAGGTGCTGTCGCTTTTGCTTTCGATAGGTGCATACAAGAGCTTAGTCACTATGCACCTAAGCAAGCTATTGATCAGCTTAAAGCCTCTATTGTTGGGGTCAATAGGAGCTAATTACCAAAAGTGGAGCTTTTATCGCTCCACTTTTTTCTTACTTAGTTTAATCAGCGTCTTTCGCTAATCTCAGCCCCATATCGGACATGATGACTGACTGGCTAGCAAAATCGCGACGATAGTTTTCGGATTCGTCAGCATCATAGGCAAAGCTACCACCTCGTACAGACTTGTGTGCCAGGCTTTCTTTTTCATCTTTTGCGTTTACCGGATTATCACTTGGTGCTGATTTGTAATAGCCTTCATCAAACGCATCAATAACAAACTCACCAACATTACCCGTCATATCGTATAAGCCAAGCTCATTCGGTTTTTTCTGACCTACCTTGTGTGCCTTATTGTTTGAGTTACTGGCATACCAGGCAACGTCGTTAATATCATCAGACCCCGCGTAAGTGAATCCTTGACTTAGATTCCCCCCTTTCGCTGCAAACTCCCATTCTGCTTCGGTGGGTAAACGATAGTGCTCTCCCGTTTTTTTATTCAATTTCTTTATAAAATAATTGGCTTGTTGCCAGCTAATGTTATTCACGGGCGTATTTGGGTTTCTAAAATAACTCAGAGAAGAGCCTGTAACCGATTCGAATAACTCTTGGGTTACCTCAAATTTTGCCAAATAGAAATCATCCACGCGAACGGTGCGAGCCGGGCGCTCGGATTTATTTGCTGATGGATTATCCGAGCCCATCGTAAATTGTCCGCTTTCAATAAGAACCATATCTTGATCGATTTTTTGAGCAAGAGGGCTAGGTTGTGTTGTTGCACATCCAGTCATAATTAGCGAAATCGAAATAGTGGCACCAAGGTAAAGAGTATTACTTTTGGAATGCTTCATAGGGGAGCTCCATCAACATTTATAATCAAAAAATTTTATCAGGCAAGTCTATGAAAAACAGTTATACACACTATAACAAGCGCCACGAATAATTGAACATTATCATCACACTAGGCGATTAACTTAATGATTAGTCTTAACGTCGTTGGGCACAGGCTAGCAACTAAGAAGGTGATGAATGCACATAACTCAAGGTCCGCAGTTCAATGGAAAAGCATCCAAGCGATTACATGTCATGGCGAAACCTATCGGTGCAGTGTGCAATATCGATTGCACCTATTGTTACTACCTAAGCAAACAAGATTTACTTGAGTACAAGCCAGGCTGCTCACCAGTCATGGATGAGGAAACGCTCGAGACCTATATCCGTCAATATATAGCGGGACAAAATACACCTGAAATTATTTTCTCTTGGCAGGGGGGTGAGCCGACAATGCTAGGTTTGGATTATTTCAAGACAATTGTTGAGCTACAGAATAAATACCGTCCCGATGGCATTACGATCTCCAATGATCTCCAGACTAATGGCACACTGCTTAACGATGAATGGTGTGAGTTTTTAAAGGCGAACAACTTTCTCGTCGGTTTAAGCATTGATGGCCCAGAAATGATGCACAACGCTTACCGAACAAACCGAGCTGGTAGAGGCACATTCCGGCAAGTTATGAATGCGGTTGAATTATTACATAAGCACGAAGTAAAGTTTGCTACGCTCACTTGTGTTAACAACTTGACCGGCCGTAACCCACTTGAAGTGTACCGATTCTTGCGAGATGAAGTACGCTCCCCTCAAATGCAGTTTATTCCAATAGTTGAACAGAAAACATTCAGAACAACCGCCCCTCAAACTTGGGAGCCAAAAGAGCAACTAAAGCAAGGAGATAAACGGTTGATCCCAGGTCATAAAGATGCCGTTGTTGAGCCTTTTTGCGTTGCGGATGAAGCATGGGGAAATTTTCTGATCGCGATTTTCAATGAATGGGTTTTACACGATATCGGCAACGTGTTTGTGCAGTACTTTGAAGCTAGTATCGAAACCTGGATGGGCAGAAAAAACCCACTGTGTACGTTAGGTGAAATCTGCGGGAAGGGCTTAGCAATGGAGCCTAATGGTGATGTGTTTGCGTGTGATCATTACGTGTACCCAGAATATAAGGTTGGAAACATTCATCACGAAAAGCTCGATACGCTCGCTTATAGCTCTGAGCAGCAGAAATTTGGGTTTGCTAAAAGTCGTACGCTGCCCCAACAGTGCCTTCAATGTGATTATCAATTTGCATGTTTTGGAGAATGTCCCAAAAACCGTTTTATCCGTACTAGGCAAGGTGAGCCTGGTCTTAATTATCTCTGCGCGGGTTGGAAGAAGTTTTTTACCCATGTTGATCAGTCGATGGCGTACATCTTACGAGCGACAGGTAACCCAGTGGTTCACGGTAAATACAGTGACCAGATTCTACGCCAGCAAGCTACTCAAACACAGACTGTGTTTGAAACGAAGTTTTAAGATAGTCACTACGCCTGCTACAGGCCCGGAAATAAAAGAATATAGGTTATTGAATGCAAAAAATTAAGCTGCTCTCTAAATCATTACTCGTGATCTCGATCGGCATTGCTGCGAGTCAAACAGCAGTGGCACAAGAAACAACATTGCTAGACCCAGACCAGGTATCGCCGACAACGGTTGTCACTCCACAAGAAGCTCAAATGACACCGGCGCAACGAGTCGAAAAGCTGTCTTATGATGCGCAAAATAAAAAGTTGTCTTCAGAAAAACGTATTGATGCTTTACGTGAGTTAGCCAACTATCCAAGCCAAAATGCATTGGTTGCAGTTGCGCGTGGGTTGCAGGATGAAGATGCAGGTATTCGCGAAGCTGCGATTGTGGGAGCACAGCCATATATGATTGAGCACCGTTGGCGTTTGATTTCACCATTATTGAGTGATGACGCCGCCATGGTGCGAATTACAGCAGCGATTAACCTCGTTCGAGATTACGCCAATTTGAGTTCAGAGCAACAGCAGTCACTTGAAGGGCCTGTTTCAGAGCTGACAGCACACTTGTCCAGTAAGAACGATAATGTTTCCAAGTTATTACTTGCAGACGTTTACCGTTGGCATCGTGATTGGGATAAAGCGGCGCTGATATACCCAGAGTTAACTAAGCTTGAGCCAAACAACCCTCAAGTTTGGTTAAGCTATGCAGACAACTTCCGAGCGCAACAGCTAGACCAAAAAGCTATCAACGTGCTTGACGAGGGTATCAAGCTAAATTCAGAAGATGCCTCGCTGCATTATTCTAAATCTCTCGCTTTGGTTAGATTAGACAAAAAGAAAGAAGCGGCGTTTGAAATAGACAAAGCTGCGACGATGGCAAAGACGAACAGTTACTTTTGGTATTTAAATGGTGTTCTGCAAGAAGAGTTAGACTTGAAGAAGTCTGTCAACGCTTTTGAGCAAGCGTATTTGATATCCGGTGCTCCAGAACAATTGTATGCCGTGTGTGACATCTATGTTAGATACGGCAACCCTAAAACGGATGACTGTTTAACAGAGCTAACGAAGGTCGCTCCCGACTATGTTATTGAAGAGCTCAATCAGAAAAAGGGACGTAAAAGTGCCCCTACATCAGTTGAAGCCAATGAATTTAAACTCTAATCGTTAAATTCCATGTTTCTATTTTAATAAAATAGTGGATTAGATTGGTGACATTGTCACTTTCTGGTGGCCGTTGCATATTTCAGTTCAATATGCGCCTGTTTCAATTGAACTATACTTTTGATTGGATTCGCACCTAGCACCTCAATATAAGGAATTAAGATGGCTATAAA
This sequence comes from Vibrio sp. 1167, assembly GCF_033340375.1. Lineage (NCBI taxonomy): Bacteria > Pseudomonadati > Pseudomonadota > Gammaproteobacteria > Vibrionales > Vibrionaceae > Vibrio > Vibrio sp. 1167. Next base: position 521,772 of record NZ_JAWOWK010000002.1, read on the forward strand.
GTTAAAGGCGATTGTCTTAGCAACAGGTTTTGCTCTGTCTAGTTACGCTGTTGCTGCTGATATGCAAGATCCACTTCCGTCATGGAACAACACTGACGCTAAGCAAGCTATTGTGGCGTTTGTTACGAAAACAACGACCCAAGGTTCGGATTCCTATGTGCCTGAAAGCCAACGAATCGCGACGTTTGATAATGATGGAACACTTTGGGCAGAAAAGCCTGTTTATCTACAGTTGTTTTTTGCGATCGATAGAGTAAAAGAAATGGCCTCTGAGCATCCTGATTGGAAGACAACCGAACCCTTTGCTTCCGCATTAAAAGGCGACATGGAGGGGATTGGTAAACAAGGACTCGAAGGTGTAATGAAGCTTGTTATGGCAACCCATTCTGGAATGTCTACTGAACAGTTTCATCAAGAAGTTAAGGAATGGTTGAAAACGGCTGTCCATCCAACAACGGGTAGACCATACACTGAAATGGTCTATCAACCTATGCTCGAACTGCTCGACTATTTAAGAGCGAACGACTATCAGACCTACATCGTTTCTGGAGGCGGAATTGAATTTATGCGCGTTTGGGCGCCGGAAGTATACGGCATTCCAACGCAAAACATCGTGGGAACGACGTTAAAGGCGGAATATCAAAGTGTTGATGGAAAACCTACCATCCAACGTATGCCGGAAATAGACTTTGTCAATGACAAAGCAGTAAAGCCTGTGACGATCCAAAACTTCATTGGCAAACGTCCGGTAATGGCGTTTGGTAATTCTGATGGTGATTTACAGATGTTAGAGTGGACGAAAGCAGGTTCAGGTCCAAGATTTTCTGCGATTATCCATCACACGGATGACAAGCGCGAATGGGCGTATGATAAAGATTCTCATGTTGGTAAGTTAGATAAATCGTTTAAAGTAGGTGAAGAGCAAGGTTGGCTATTTGTCGATATGAAACAAGATTGGAATCAAGTGTTTAAAGAGAGCACTAAATGATAATCTTTGTTTGACCATAACTTGCTGCAACCAAACAATTGCAACGAAATAAAAGGCCTCACAATTGAGGCCTTAGTTAATTCCACAGTAGCTTCGATACCTAGGGTCTAGTTTCTAGGTTGCTGTGTCATTGTTTCTACCACTTTTTCAATACTTAACGAGCTACCTTTCGTTGCAGGGAACTCCTTAAATGTCTCTAGGAACTTACGCACGATAGCTTGAGCAGGAACGAACATCCACATTTGATCAGCGTAAAAATGTCTGACGTAAAGTGCTGCATCTGGACCGACCTCGAATGGGTCCATACGAAGGTTTACAATCAAAGGCCAACTAGGTGTTTTGCGGTATGCCTCATTAATGGCACCCTCCATAATACTGAAGTGGATCTTCCAGTCTTTATAACGAACGGCGTTTAAATTACCACCAGCATCGAAGTAAAAGATTTCTTTGCGTGCGCCTTCATCAGCTTTACCAGTCAGCAGATCAAGTTGGTTGTAGCCATCTAAATGTGCTTTAAAGGTTTTGCCCGCTGCTTTATGACCCTTCAATAGTTTTTCTTTCACATCTGGTTCGCCCACAGCTGCGAGTAGAGTTGGCATCCAGTCTTCTTGTGAAAAGATATCGTTGATAACCGTTCCTGGTTTAATGTTTCCAGGCCAGCGTACCATCATCGGAACGCGGAATCCGCCTTCCCAAGTCGTACCTTTTTCGCCCTTGAACGGTGTAGTACCACCATCTGGCCAGGTAAATTTCTCAGCGCCATTATCGGTACTAAAAACAACAATGGTGTTATCTGCTACGCCTAGCTCTTCAAGTTTATCAAGCATCACACCTACTTGATCATCTAGGTCCATCATGCCATCGGCGTATAAGCCGTAACCTGACTTCCCTTGATATTCTTCACTCAAATGTGTCCAGACGTGCATACGGGTTGAGTTATGCCAAATAAAGAATGGTTTGTCTTCTTTTACTGCTTTTTCCATAAAGGCCAAGCTAGCATCCATGAACTCTCGGTCTACGTTTTCCATACGCTTACGAGTAAGGGGACCTGTGTCCTCGATTTTGCCATCCGCAGTCGCCTTCAACACGCCTCGAGGTCCGAATTTTTTACGAAACTCTGGATCTTTTGGATAAAACTCAGACTCAGGCTCTTCTTCCGCGTTTAAATGGTATAGGTTACCAAAGAACTCATCAAACCCATGGTTAGTTGGTAGGTGCTCATCTTGATCACCAAGGTGGTTTTTACCAAACTGACCAGACACATAGCCGTGATTTTTAAGTAACTCTGCGATAGTAGGATCTTTCGATTGAATACCCTCTTTTGCGCCGGGCATACCAATAGTCAATAGACCGGTACGAAACGGATGTTGACCCAGAATAAATGAGGCTCGTCCGGCAGTACAACTCTGTTGTGCGTAAGCGTCTGTGAAAATGGCACCTTCATTGGCGATTTTATCAATGTTAGGAGTCTTCCCTCCCATCATACCATTGTGATACGCACTAATGTTGTATACACCTACATCGTCACCCCAGAACACAAGGATGTTGGGCTTATCGGCAGCAAAGGCTGTGGACGCAGCTAATGTACCGACCAATGCCATTACCTTTTTAATCGAGTTTCGCATGAAAATCCTCCGCGATAAATGAATCCATTATCGTTATATAACGTTACTAATTGTGTTCATCATGGCGAAGTCGAGTGAGATGACACCAAATGAGACAATGTAGTCAGTTGAATATAGTAGAGGTTTTTTGTTGCTTCCAAGTAATCCCTGCTTTTCAAAAATGTTAACTAACATGGACTAGACTTTAGTGTGTTTTAAGTGTGATAAGACGCACTTACAGGATTGAATTTCAATGAAAGGCGACACTATGAAAAATAAAATAGCAACTATCCTGTTTCTATGTATCCCGTTAGAAGTGGTTGCGGAAGAGACACCAAATGTCGTGGTAATGTTGGTTGATAACCTTGGGTGGGGGGAACTAAGTTCCTATGGGAGTACCAGAGGTGTTGAAACTAAAAACTTAGATCAACTTGCTAGAGAAGGTGTACGCCTTACTAATTTTAATGTGGAACCGCAATGCACGCCAACTCGCTCCTCATTCATGACGGGGAGGCGAGCGCTTAGATCTGGGACAGATAAGGTTGTTTGGGGAGTGCCTTACGGTATGGTGAACTGGGAAATAACCATTGCAGAGAAGTTTAAGGAACAAGGATATAACACGAGCCTTTACGGGAAATGGCATTTGGGAGACCAAAAAGGGCGCTTTCCAACGGATCAAGGCTTTGATGAATGGTATGGCATTGCAAATACGACGGATGAGTCAGAATATAGCTCTCAACCCGGTTATAAAGCTATATTACCTAAACCTCAAATCCTTTCAGCTAGAGCAGGGCAGGACCCTAAAGGGGTCAAAGAATATAATTTGGACTCACGTAGAACGATTGACAGTGAGCTAGTTGAACATGCCACAGATTTTATAAATCGAAATGTGAAAGAGAATAAGCCATTTTTCTCTGTAATTACTTTTACTCAACCACATTTACCGACGCTACCTCATCCTGATTTTATTGGTAAAACAGGCAAAGGAAATTACTCAGATGTGTTAGCTGAGATAGATTTTCGAGCTGGGCAAGTTATTGGTGCAATAGAAAAAGCAGGAATTAAAGACAATACACTAGTGATTTGGTTTTCTGACAACGGTCCAGAGTGGCATATGCCATACCAAGGCTCTAGCGGGCCATGGCGTGGTGCGTACTTTACGGCTCTTGAAGGGTCTCTCCGAACACCATTTATTGCCTCTTGGCCTAACCACATCAAACCGGGTAGAGTGAGTGATGAAATTATCCATGTTGTGGATCTATTTGCCTCACTTTCCCATGTCGGTGGATACAAATTACCAAGCGATAGAACAATAGATAGTATTGATCAGTGGGCCTTTTTAAAGGGAGATAGTGAAAAGTCTAATCGAGATGGTTTCATCGTTAACAATGGATCTGAAACCTACGCTTATAAGTGGGAAAATTACAAGATGCACTTTATTGATCAAGATATCATGCCGGAGAAAGGGCGCCCATTACAGATCCCTGAAATATACAATTTGATTGATGACCCTAAAGAGGAGTTTGATTTAAGAAATAATGCCACATGGTTATTTCCTATCATGATAGGAAAGAGAGTAAAGTTTGAATCTTCCGTTTCAACAAGCTGCGATACGATTCCTTTCCCTGCTCCATTTGGATATGAGCCCGATTGTAGCAAGGGGAATTTCAATCAATTTCCAGTGGATGGGTTACGCCAGAAGTAGTTTACCCCAATGGCTCTTTCTCGCATACATGAGGTATGTTTTTGGTTCAATATCTCATTAGAGCCATTTAGGGCCATGTTTTTTCTAGTTTCATTTGAACAGTCATATTCGTCGACCATACTTAAAGTTCGTTGTTTCATATGGGGCGAATTATGCAGCCAATACTCTACATTCAAATCGGTAATGTTCTTTGGGCGGTTTTAAGTGACGGTTCTTGGATCCAAATGTTGCCCAACGAACAATTAGTTCCAGAAGTAGAGGTGGTTGTTCTTAATACTGACATTCTCGATATTGCATTTAATGAAGATACAACAAGTGAGGATGAATCGAGTTCGAATGATCTTTTAATTGCATCTCAAAACGGTATTGAATCCACTTTTAATCAGAGCGTTCGAGATTTTAGTGAGTCTTCTGGTGGGTTAAGTTTTGTTGCCTATATTCGCGCTGTTTTACCTGAGCAACTCGTTTCTAATGGCTATGTTACTAGGCCAGCAGTGCAAGAAAGAGAGAACCCAACTTCTGAGACTCAGGCTCCTGAGCGGTTGAATCCCGATGCTATATTAACGGTGGATATTCTTGATGGCGGTGATGGATACGAAAACCAGTTTGAAGTTCCTAGTGTCACGATTCAAGGTGACGCACTCAAGATAAGCGATGAGTGGCTTGTTACTATCACCATTACCGATAGCCTCAATAATTCTATTACTGTTACAACGACCGTAGAGAACGAGTCTTATACCCTATCAGGCGTTGATCTGTCTTCTCTTGCCGAAGGGCCGCTTACGGTGACTTCTGTGGTTTCTGACATTTATGGCAATAACCTGAACGCCGTCGATACGACCATTAAAGATACGCTTGCAACGGTGAACGTCAATTTTGATGGTGGAGGGGATGAGTATTTAAATCAGTACGAAATCGCGACTACTCGCCTCGAAGGGACGATTGAAAACATTGAAGATGGCCAGCGTATCCAAGTTACGGTAACCGACTCGTTAGGAGCGGTCATAAACTTAGAAACGGTGGTGACTGGTGGAAGTTGGTCTCTGGACGACGTTGACCTTTCTGGGTTGTCTGAAGGTACGCTGACCGTTGTTGCTGAGAGTATAGATATAGCGGGCAACCCTGCAACCAGTGAAAACACCATCATCAAAGATACGCTCGCAAGTGTGACGGTGGACGTTGACGATGGCGGAGACGGCTATTTAAACACTGAAGAGCGCCAATCTGTCACTTTGTCAGGGCAAGTCAGTGATGTTGAAAATGGTCAGACGGTTTCTGTCACGGTTCAAGACAGCTCAGGGGTGATGCTCTCGTTCAATACCGTTGTCGTTGATGGTATGTGGCAAGTCGAAGGGGCGAACTTATCCACGTTAGCCGATGGGGCGTTAACCGTATCTGCCTCCGTGAATGATGTAGCGGGCAACCAAGCGAAAGCAATGGATGAGGCTACGACCATAGATGCCACTGCTCCCACCATTGATATCGATACGGATTTTTATATTAGCGGTGGTCTTGCCATTGATGATTTCCGTGAGGGTATAGTCACGGAAATGAGAGGGACAACCAGTGGTGTAGAGCAAGGTCTGGCAGTGACGATTCGGGTAAGTGACGGAGACAGCACGCTGAATTTTACTGGCCTCGTTGATGCCTCAGGTTCGTGGACAGTAACCGGAATTGACGTAAACACTCTCAATCTAAACAACACGTGGACCATTGAAGCAGAAGTGTTGGATGCCGCCGGCAACCACGCGGTAGATACCATGCCGACAATAGTGCTACCCGGTTCAACGGTATTTTCTGAAAACATCGTTGGATTTTTTGGTGAGCAAAGCAGCTCGGCAGCCATCAACATAGAAAATGGTGTGCCAGCACTGCATGCAGAGCAACCAAGTTTGAGCGCGCTTACATCGGTTGGTCAATCTATTAATGTTGTTGTTGCAGAAGATGGGTTGAGCTTACAAGGAACATCGACTGACGACCGATTAGTTTTCTCTGCAGAGGTCAATGATGATGGTACGGTTCAAATTACTTTTTATGAAGCGATTGATCATGGTGTAGGTCAAGATGAGCTGGTGACTAACGTATTGGTTGAAAGCACTCAAAGTGATGCTGACGGTACACAAGAGGCTGTTGTGGCTCCCCTAGAAATCGTCATCAGTGATGCCGACCCAGTGATCGCAAATGAGTCATATAGTGTAACCGAAGGCCAAGTCATTTCTGGCAATGTACTGGAGAATGACATTGATATTGATGGTGACTTGTACATTCGATATGTCAGAGCCGGAGGAGAGATCCAGTCTGTCCCTGATGGTGGCTCAGTAAGTTTTAGTCTAGAGAAGGGTGAATTAACCGTATTTTCAGATGGCTCTTGGCAGTTGAATGCCAGTCGCAACTTAGATCACACGGTTGAGCAAAGTATCGTATTTGATTATCTCGCAGCCGATGATTCAAAAGATTACGGTGTAGCAACCGCAACTATCGACATTATAGATGGCCAAGCGGGTTATGTAGGCAGCGCTACTATAAACACAGCAGAAGTACCTCTGGGAGAGGCATTATTAACCACCGAAGGCAGTGTTAATGTGATTGCTGGCTCTGATAACCCTGATCCGACTAGTTTGTATTTTGGTGGGGCATCCATTACTAAGTTAGAGGCATTAGGGCTTACAAGCTCAGTCTCTGATAATGAGCTTAGCTACACGTTAAGTTCCAGTGGAAAGCAAATCACAGCATTTGCCAATGGTGTGACTGTATTTACGTTAACATTGAGTGGCATTGAGTCGGGTAACGATGTACTAGCTTCAATCTCGCTTACTCTTGATCATCCTATCGATCAATTCAATAGTAGTGATACGGTAACCTTCCCGCTGACCATTGGAGGGACAGATCTAGACTCCACACCGCTTGTAGAGAATGAAATTGATTTCGTGTTGAAAGATGGTGTTGATCCTACGTTGAGCAACTTGACTGTTGTTGCAATGGAGGAGATTAATCTAGAAAGTGGGGCAATCTTTAAGACAGGGAGCCTTCAACTCGATATCGGGAGTGATTATGTTGACTCTCTTCGATTTAGCGAATTAAACCAGCCCACATTAGTGAGTAGTGAAAGTGAGTTGCTTTACCGTCTGTCTGATGACGGTACGACAATTACTGGCTATATCTTAGAAGGTGGGGTGGAAGTAAATATTTTTCAATCGAAACTATTATCCACATTACCTGTAGAGTCGAGTAGTGAAATAGAGTATTCCTTTGAATTATATCGCTCTTTCGATCTGTCAAAAGATCAAATCCTGGATATACCATTGTTAGTTAATGCAACAGATTCAGACGGTGACACCACCTCCGTAACATTGGATATTACCTTAGAGGCAATTGAAGGTTTGAACGATGATGCCTCTTTAACGGTGGATATTCTTGATGGCGGTGATGGATACGAAAACCAGTTTGAAGTTCCTAGTGTCACGATTCAAGGTGACGCACTCAAGATAAGCGATGAGTGGCTTGTTACTATCACCATTACCGATAGCCTCAATAATTCTATTACTGTTACAACGACCGTAGAGAACGAGTCTTATACCCTATCAGGCGTTGATCTGTCTTCTCTTGCCGAAGGGCCGCTTACGGTGACTTCTGTGGTTTCTGACATTTATGGCAATAACCTGAACGCCGTCGATACGACCATTAAAGATACGCTTGCAACGGTGAACGTCAATTTTGATGGTGGAGGGGATGAGTATTTAAATCAGTACGAAATCGCGACTACTCGCCTCGAAGGGACGATTGAAAACATTGAAGATGGCCAGCGTATCCAAGTTACGGTAACCGACTCGTTAGGAGCGGTCATAAACTTAGAAACGGTGGTGACTGGTGGAAGTTGGTCTCTGGACGACGTTGACCTTTCTGGGTTGTCTGAAGGTACGCTGACCGTTGTTGCTGAGAGTATAGATATAGCGGGCAACCCTGCAACCAGTGAAAACACCATCATCAAAGATACGCTCGCAAGTGTGACGGTGGACGTTGACGATGGCGGAGACGGCTATTTAAACACTGAAGAGCGCCAATCTGTCACTTTGTCAGGGCAAGTCAGTGATGTTGAAAATGGTCAGACGGTTTCTGTCACGGTTCAAGACAGCTCAGGGGTGATGCTCTCGTTCAATACCGTTGTCGTTGATGGTATGTGGCAAGTCGAAGGGGCGAACTTATCCACGTTAGCCGATGGGGCGTTAACCGTATCTGCCTCCGTGAATGATGTAGCGGGCAACCAAGCGAAAGCAATGGATGAGGCTACGACCATAGATGCCACTGCTCCCACCATTGATATCGATACGGATTTTTATATTAGCGGTGGTCTTGCCATTGATGATTTCCGTGAGGGTATAGTCACGGAAATGAGAGGGACAACCAGTGGTGTAGAGCAAGGTCTGGCAGTGACGATTCGGGTAAGTGACGGAGACAGCACGCTGAATTTTACTGGCCTCGTTGATGCCTCAGGTTCGTGGACAGTAACCGGAATTGACGTAAACACTCTCAATCTAAACAACACGTGGACCATTGAAGCAGAAGTGTTGGATGCCGCCGGCAACCACGCGGTAGATACCATGCCGACAATAGTGCTACCCGGTTCAACGGTATTTTCTGAAAACATCGTTGGATTTTTTGGTGAGCAAAGCAGCTCGGCAGCCATCAACATAGAAAATGGTGTGCCAGCACTGCATGCAGAGCAACCAAGTTTGAGCGCGCTTACATCGGTTGGTCAATCTATTAATGTTGTTGTTGCAGAAGATGGGTTGAGCTTACAAGGAACATCGACTGACGACCGATTAGTTTTCTCTGCAGAGGTCAATGATGATGGTACGGTTCAAATTACTTTTTATGAAGCGATTGATCATGGTGTAGGTCAAGATGAGCTGGTGACTAACGTATTGGTTGAAAGCACTCAAAGTGATGCTGATGGTACACAAGAGACGGTTGTGGCACCGTTAACGATTACTATTTATGACTCTGATCCGGTGATTAGAGATGACACATACTCAGTCGTAGAAGATCAAACAATTACGGGCAATCTACTTGAAAATGATATTGATCTTGATGGAACACTTTATGTGAAATTTGTAGAGGCTGGCGGGGAGCAGAAGTCAATTCTAGAGGGGGGATCCGTAAGTTTTAGTTTAGAAAAAGGCGAATTAACCGTATTTTCTGATGGCTCTTGGCAGTTTGATGCAGATCGAAACCTAGATCATTCGGTCGAGCAAAGTGTTTCTTTCAGCTATTTAGCTGCAGATGACTCCCAAGACTATGGCTTGGCTAACGCGACCATTGACATTACTGATGGACAAGCAGGTTACGTAGGCAACGCGACTATAGACGTAACAGAAGTCCCTTTGGATGGCCCGATACTGAACTCTGAAGGAACTGTTAATATTGTCGCGGGATCTGACAATCCGGATCCGAGTAGTTTGTATTTCGGTGGGTCATCTATTACTAAGTTAGAAGCATTAGGGCTTACAAGCTCAGTCTCTGATAATGAGCTTAGCTACACGTTAAGCTCCAGTGGAAAGCAAATCACAGCATTTGCCAATGGTGTCACTGTATTTACGTTAACATTGAGTGGCGTTGAATCGGGTGATGATGTATTAGCTTCAATTTCGCTTACTCTTGAGCATCCTATCGATCAATTCAATAGCAGTGATACGGTCACTTTCCCGTTGACCATTGGCGGCGTAGATTTAGATGCCACACCGCTTGTAGAGAATGAAATTGATTATGTTCTAAAGGATGGTGCAGACCCAACTTTAAATAATTTGAATGGGGTAGAAGTAAAAGAATCTGATCTCGCAAATGGAAGTGTGTTGAGCTCAGGGAATTTTCAAGTTGAGGTTGGCAGTGATTACCTCGAATCTTTGTCGTTCATCGTCTCTGAACAACCCTTGTTGACGAGTGGTGAACAAGTTGTGCTTTATCAAGTCTCTGCGGATGGCAAAACACTTGATGGTTATATTCTTGACGAAGATGGGCAAACTCAGATTCCCATCTTTCAAGCTACCCTCAATGCTTCATTACCTATTGATGCAAATAGCGACATTACCTACTCCTTTGAGCTTTTTCAGGCTCTCGACCAACAAGAAAATACTGATCCAAACGTACCTCTCGTTGTTACTGCAATGGACTCAGACCAAGATAACACGTCGGTCGTTTTAGACATTAATGTGATAGATAACGACAATGGACAAGCGCTAATCAATAGTGGCAATGTCGAGTTAACCGAAACACCTGTCGATACAAACATTGCTCCTGATGGGGTTTCAGCCATAGCGAATACGGATGTGATAGTTACGTCATCATTCGATCCGATTGTGTATCTGGGTGTTGACATAAATGATGGAGATACTGTCAAAACTACGCTTGGTGATGCTGTTACTTATAACGGAGAGGCTGTCACTTGGTACGATAACAATGATGGAAGCTTTGACGCAATTTCTGACACTGGAGACGTTATATTTAGGGTCACGTTACCTAGTGACTTCTCTTTGCCATCAAATGATACGTCTACCGTTAATGTAACTGTAGAGCTTTATCACTCGCTTGACCATGTTTTAGGTGATGGGACGCAATTGTCGATCTCTATGCCCATCGTGGCGAGAGATTCTGATGGAAGCGAGATCTCTACGGAGTCCAACATACTGGTCTATGATGGCTTGTTTCCGGAACTAGTAATTACAGAGGGAATCACAGTCAATGAAAGCGGGTTGAATGATGATTCGCTTGATTCTGGCATCGAGGGCTCGTCACCATCCATTACGCTATTACAAGGTTCAGACTCTATCGCCAGTGTGAGCGTGAATATCGATATGTTCAATGCGCTCGGCTATAAAACAAGTAGTGGTAGCCTGGTTTCGCTTGATTCACCGGACTCGAATGGTTGGTTATATGCAAGAGATGAAAGCGAGCAAGACGTCTTTAGAATTAGATTTAATACCGATGGGACTGTCGAGTTTGATCTATACCGTGCACTTGAACACGATGAACCTGACGGTGTTCCAGCGGACGAGAACACATTAGAACTCAGTTTTTCAATTTATGCCGTTGATAAGGATGGCGACCAGTCTGAAGCTGAGACATATACCGTTAGTGTAGTGGATGATATCCCTGAAGACACAAGCTCACCAATAGAAATTGAACTTACCGAGGGGGATGAGTTTTCGGGAAACTGGTTTAGCAATAATGCCGACTTAATCAGTTCAGATGGCACGTTGATTTCAAGTTTGACCTATGCAGGTGAAACATACGATACGGCGAGTTCGGTATTTAGCAATGATGCTTGGACCATCGATTTAATCAATAGTAGTGATGGTAACTTAAAATATGGAACGCTGACTATTGCTCAAGATGGGACATTTACGCTAACTACCGAGCTTATTGTTAATACGCCTGTAGGTGGTTTGCTTGATGATCTAACGATAACTGTGACGGATGCAGACGGTGACCAAGCAAGCAGTGAAGCTCAATTAATTCTTGATGATGCTAGGGGCTTTATTCGAACCGTTAATGTAGATACGTTAGAAGATAATGGCGCGAATAATAGTGGAGACCCTACGCCAGTCGCGTTACCGATTAGAGTTTCTCCTGGGGATACGGAGAATAATGAGCGTGTTGAAGCGATAAGGATCTCTGTTGAATCTCTACAAGGAGGGGCTCTGTTTTTAGACGGAGCGCGCCTTGAAGATGATGATAATGACGGATTTATTAGTCTTTCTGGTACAGAGCTAATGGGGGTGGGTATATTCACTGTTCCAAATGGTGATCTCACTTATCAACCAGCACTAAACCTGTCGGGCAACACTATCAAAGTTTCGTTAGCAGTGTCTGCATTAATCGTATCTGATGTCGAACCAGATGGTTTTGTATTACAAGGCAATAACACGTTAAATGTTAACGTTTTACCGGTTGCAGATTTGCCAGAGTGGTCTAATGATTCGGACTTTTCTTATCAAAGTGTTGAAGATTCCGCTGAATCACTTTCACTCAATATTGTTGCTGAAAAGTTTGACCAAGACGGTTCTGAAACGCTCCACTACCAAATTTCGAATATTCCAGATGGACTTATATTAACACTTAACGGAAGTGCTATTGAGGAAGGGAAAGCGTATAGCCAATCCGAGTTAGATCAAATTGAAATCACATCTAACGAAAACTTAGCCGGAAGATTTACTTTTGATGTAACGGCAGTAACGACTGAATCGGGTAGTGTGTTTGCCGATGAGCAAGATAAAACAGCGGAGATCACTGAGCAAGTTGTTATCGATATATCTCCAGATGCCGATGTGCCTACGCTGACCGTTAAAAACATTCAGGGGCTTGAAGACCAAGCGATTGACTTAAAAGAGTACATCTTAGGGCGGCTCACTGACACAGATGGCTCGGAGTCTCTGTCTTATCGCATAGAAGTTCAAGATGGTTGGACATTGCCTGTCGGAGCTGGGATTACGCTTATCGGTATTAATACCTACCTAGTGACCTCCAATGCTCTAGCCAATTCAGAGGCGTTACTTCAACCAAAATCGGATATCAGCTCATTTACTGAATCTCTATCCCTTCAAGTAACCGCCATTTCAACAGAGTCGACTATTGATGGCTTAGCACCTCTTAATGAAACCGCCGAGAGCCAATTTGCAACCATTGACATTAAGCTAAAAGGCGTGGTCGATGAACCAATTGTCCTAGATGGTGGACAGGGGAATTGGCAATATGATCAAGCGACTAAAGTAATTAGTAATCTCTCTACGTTAGACGAAGATAACCTGATACAACTGGATTTTATCATCCAGACATCAGACGACGATCTATCAGAAGAAATTAATATCTTGCTTCAGAACATCCCTTTGGGAACACAACTGACAGATGTAAATGGTGACCCTATTGTTCTTCCAATTGCTTACGTGGACCCAATAACGGGGCCAGTTTATCAGGTCTCAAACGCTGTTCTTGAAAACACTTACCTCAAAACAGAGCAAGATTTTAGTGGAACACTGAGCATGGATGTTATCGTCGTTTCAACAGAGCCGGATGGTGATTCTGCTGAAACCCCTCTTAAAGTGGAAATGGAAATCTCACCTATTGTTGATCAAACTGACGGCCAAGAATTACAAAGCAATGGTATTGAGGACAATTTCATCACACTAAATCTTGAGCCTGTCGTTAATCAAGATATAGATTCTAGTGAGTCCTTGACAGGATACACCATTGTATCCATTCCAGATGGCTTAACGCTTTACTTTGATGGTAATGCAGTAGAGGAAAGTAACTTACCGTTAGAACTCAATGAACTACTTGATGGTAGCTCGGCAACATTATCTGAGTTGTTAAACAGTGGACGAATCACTGTAAAAGCTAATGAAGACCTAAGTGGGACGTTTAGCCTGGAAGTTCAGTACGAAGTGACAGACACGTCTCCTACGATGGAGACTGATGTAAAGGCAATCAATGGCTCTTTGAGCGTCGTGGTTTCTGGAAAAGTGGATATTGGTAATGAAGATATTGACAAAACACGTTTAGAAGGCGCGACTGAAGTATTCACAAGTACGGATGGGTCTGCTGTTGACGTGAGTGGAGGCATTACATTTACAGAAGCGGATATTGATGGTTCAGAGTATCTCGATTACATCGTTTTACAGATACCGCAGGGTCAAGACCTCATTGTTACTCATCCGAATGGTGCTTCTCAAGATGCCGATGGGAACTGGCTGATTCCAATGGAAGGAATCACAAGTGATAGCGTGTTGGAAACCGCTCAAGATTTGCTTGCTAGCGCATCGATTTATAGCCCATCTAATACAGAGATACTTGATGTGAATGTGTTAGCGTATGTTCGAGATGGAACGGATGCTCAATACATCACAGGTCAGTTCCAAATTCAAATTACTGGCCATGAAGGAGATGGAGACCAGTGTGCTGATCCTGGTGAACCAGGAAGCGTTCAAAGTGGGGATATTGTAGGTAAAGAAGGTGAAGATGTCTCAATTGGGGCGTTTTTAAACCCTGATGTAGCGAGTAGTGATGGTAACTTAGTTTCCTTCTTTGTCGCCGCAGATTCTTTACCTGAAGGAGTCGAGCTTACTGGCGAAGGTGTGATACCTGCTTATGATAATGCGGGCAATCTGTTGGGTTATTCAATTTCTAGCGCTGGATTGTCTTCCTTGACGCTTACTGGCGTGGATGAGGACTTTGCTGGTTGCATTACTTTCAATTTAGAAGTGACAGAAACGGCCCCATGCGATGGTGACTCGAAAACAACCGCTCAGACCATTACGGTACAAATCTCTCCTGTTGTCGATGATATCGCGATAGCACCAAGCCAAGTTACGGTTCAAGAAGATACTATAACCAACCTGAATCTTGCTCTTGTATTGGGCGATAGTGAAGGACCAATGCAGTCCATTACTGGAGAAGGTGACGCAGCGACTGGCCTTGAAAGTGTCAATTGGGTTTCTTTATCGGTGTCTGACGAGAATGCGCGGTTTACTGCCGTGGACCCGAGCCTACTCATTGACAACGGTGATGGAAAATGGGTAGTGACAGATGTTACGCGTCTAAACGAAATTCAGTTAATCCCACCTGAAAACTACAGTGGAGAGCTTGTTATTTCCGTTGACGCAAACATTACTGATGAAGTCACGGGAAGTTGTTTAAGTACTGACAGTGCGAAAGATACTCAAACTAAATCAACAGAAGTTACCGTTACCATTGCCCCAGTGGTTGATAAAGCGGTTCTGGAAACAGAAGACGTAGTTGGTAATGAAGATAATTATATTTATTTAGGAAACTTATCTGCATCATTAATCGATCAAGATGGTTCTGAGTCGATGTCTTTGGTCATGACAGGAGTGCCAGACGGAGCCGTGTTGGTTTGGGACAATAATGGGACGTTCGAATTACTCCCTGATAACGGTTCAACGGATGGTGAGAGCAAGGAGTGGCAGCTAACTCAAGCACAACTTGATAAGGTTTACTTTCTACCGCCACTAGATTTTAGTGGGGATATTTCATTAACACTGCAAGCTATTACCCAAGAGTCTGGATCAAACGACTATAACTATACCACTTCTCAGTTCAACGTCGGCGTAAAACCGATTGGCGATGATGTATCGTTGAATACAACCTCTAACACGTTCACTGGAGATGAAGGTGATTCCATTTCGATTGACTTTTTAGCGAGCGGTTTTGAAACAAATAGCAACGAATATATAGAAGTGTCGATGTTGATCAAAGCAAGCTCTGAACCCTCTGCATTGGAAGGCTTAGGTAGGATTCGTATTGGAACTCAATTCTCATCCTTTACCTTCGATGACGCGGGCAATGCCGTGGCGACGGTATTAGTGCGAGCAAATGAAGTGTCAGGTTTGGAGTTCATTCCGAAGGATGCATTTGGAACGATGGATGTTGCTCTCAATGTTAGAACGTTTGATCAAGCGATAGTGTCAGAGACACTCGAAACCGATTTTGGAGATGTGCAAACTACCGATCTAACCATTGTTGTTACCCCTGAAGCTGATGAGCCAACACTAACGGCTGATTATCAGTCTATTGTGTCTGAAGCGTCTGGGAGTATTCCTTTGGGGTTGAGCATGAATTTAGTCAATCCTGCACCCGAAGAGTTTGGAAGTGTGGAGATTCGCGGATTACCAACAGATCTAGAGTTGAGTCATGGTGAAAGATTGAACGGCATTTATACTGTTGATCAAGAGAATGTCGCTGATCTTTCCATCGTTGGCGGGTTTAGCGGTGCAAGTGATTTTACGTTGTCGATAAAACCGATTGCAACACTGGGTGCTACAGTCGCAGAAGGTGCTGCTCAGACAGTCAATGTTACCTTAGTGGAAGAAGGGGGCCAAACATTACTTGCGACAGATGCTAATGATTTGCTTATTGGAGGAAGTGGCAGCGATGTATTCCAGTTTGACAGTTCAGGGCTCGGTAACGAGTTAAAGCCCTCGTACGATGTGATCAACGATTTCCAAATATCCGTTATTGGTGATGATAATGACACAATTGACATCGCCTCGATAATCACCGCTACCTCGATAACAGAAGTCGATAATAAGCTCGATTTAACAGAGAATGATGATGGCGTAACGCTTCACATAAAACCAGAAGAGACGGGGACAAAACAACAGATTCTTATGCAGGGCGTCACTCTCGATCAGCTTTACAAAGGTGACTCGACTGGCGTAGCCGAAGAAAATGTCTTACAGAAGATGATTGATGACAACAACTTGCTAGTAGGTGGTATGTCATGAAGCATCACTCATCCTCATCAAGTGAGCTGACTAACGATCCTTGGGGGCAATCGTTAACTTGGTTGATGCGTTATTTTGAGGTTAGACACCATACAAAAAAGGTGCTTTCTGGATTACCTCTTGTTGAGGGTAGATTGGATAGTGACTTATTCATCAGAGCCGCTGAGCGAGCCGATCTTGAACTCACATTAATCGATTTAAAATCCACCGCAATGTTGAGCTTTCCATTGGTGGTAATCAATAGGAAGACGTTACAACCCGCTATTATATCTGAGCGACATAACAGCGATTATCAAGTCACGTTATTTAGTGAAGATCAAGGTGAAACGCAATACGTCACGAGCAAGGAACTGCATAATCAATTCCAGCCTCAAGCATGGCAAGTTTCTATGCGTCCAGAGCTGGACAAACGGATAAGTTCTATTCAAGCGGATTATAATGAACATTGGCTTTTCGCCGTAGTGAAAGAAATGTCTCCGTGGTATCGAGATCTTTTGATTGCCTCTTTCCTTATCAATACGCTAGCGCTAGTTATTCCGCTTTTCACTATGAACGTTTACGATCGTGTAGTGCCTAATCAAGCTTTCAGTACATTATGGGTTTTGGTCGCTGGTGTCTCCGTCATCATTATTTTTGATTGGCTATTGCGTAAAGCAAGGGGAGTTGTCACTGATACCGCGGGTAAGTACATCGATAACAAGCTTTCTTCGATACTTTTTTCTAAAGTTATGGGGATGAAACTTGAACACCGTCCTGCATCAGTCGGTGCATTCGCTCGACAACTACAAGATTTTGATAGTGTTCGCGATTTTTTTACTTCTGCATCTCTTGTGACCTTAGTTGATCTCCCATTTACGTTGTTATTTTTAGTCTTAATAGGTTGGCTAGGTGGGGCAATGATGTTCATACCTATTGCCGTCATGTTTATCCTGCTGATCCTTGGCTTTGCGGTAAAAGCAAAAATAGAACAATCACATACGGAAAGTGCTGCACTATCCATGAAGCGACAAGCTCACTTGTTTGATTCATTGTCCTCTTTAAAAGAGATTAAGCAAAATAACGCTACGGGAGAAGCACAAAAGCGTTGGGAGCAAACGGTATCCATGCTTTCTGATTGGCAAAATCAATCGCGAAACTATTCGAATATCGTTGCTTACTCCATTCAATCTAGCCAGCAGATAATTACCGTAATGTTACTTGTAACAGGCGTGTACAGAATTTCTGAGGGATTGCTCAGCATGGGGGGGCTCATTGCTATTGTCATGCTTAGCGGTCGTGCTGCAGGGGCGATTAACCAGTTAGCTATGTTGTTACTTCGCTATCAACAGACAAAAACAGCGGTTGAAGGCTTAAATTCTATCATGTCTTTACCTCAGGAGGCGCAACGCAGTCAGGTCATTACGTCTGCCGAATTTACAGGGAATATACGTTTAGAAAACGTGAGCTTCCAATACCCAGATGTTGATATGCCATGTTTGAGAGATATTAATCTTACTATCAAGCAAGGCGAACGCGTTGGCGTTATTGGTAGTGCAGGAGCAGGAAAGTCTACACTCCTTTCTATTATTACCAATCAACTCAGTGCCTTACAGGGTAGCGTTTATTTTGATGACATTGACAGTCAGCTTTGGCCCGCCGAATTGATAAGAGAGAAAACGGGTTGGGTTGGCCAAGATTCGCATCTTATATACGGCAGCATTATGGAAAACATAGTATTAGGACATCATGTTATTGATCAAGAACGATTACGCCGTGCGATAGAATTATCGGGTTTGAACCAGTACATGAGTCGCCTTCCTCATGGTCTAGAAACGCAAGTCGGAGAAGGAGGGCGTTATTTGTCGGGGGGGCAAAGGCAAGCTGTAGCGATTTCAAGAGCTTTTTATCGAAACCCAGCAGCATTAATTTTAGACGAGCCAACCAGTTCCTTAGACCAGCCTGCTGAGAATGCATTGTTTAATGCTCTCAAATCGTTGCCGCACTCGACGACGATGATTATTAGCTCTCATAAACATTCCTTATTATCGCTTTGTGATCGAATTGTTGTGCTTGATAAAGGCACAATTTTGAGGGAAGGAGCGCCCCAAGAAATTTTTGCTAAACAACAGTCTAACGCGAAGACGAACAGAGTACGCGCAGTATCAATTGTACGCGAAGGAGGTCAATGATGAGCACAGTTCGTTGGAGTAATGCTCATTTAGCAAACCGTTCGAGAACGTTGATTTGGTTGTCTGCCGCGTTAGTGCTAAGTGTGATTATTTGGGCCTCGTGGGCGAGGTTAGACGAAGTGGTTGTCGGCGAAGGAAAGGTTGTTCCTACTTTGTCTGTTCAGACGATTCAGAGCTTAGAGGGAGGCATTCTAAAGGAGTTACTTGTCATGCCTGGTGAAAGCGTCACTAAGGGGCAAACCATCGCTATTCTGGATGATACAAGGTTTAAGTCGACCTATTCGGAGACCTCTGAACAAGTTGAATCTTTGCTCGCCAGAAAGCAGAGGCTTCAAATTGAATTAGAAACGGTAAAAGTGAATAGCCTCCAACTGGATTGGAAACAACAAGTGAGTATCGAGCCTCAGACATTTGATATTTCGATGACCGGCCACTCTGCCTATCTGAATGCCAAAGCAAACTATCTTGAGCGGTTGAGCCAACTGGAGTCTGAGCTGGAGGAGGCTAAATTGCGAATTGAGCAACAATCGCAAGCTTATCTAGATACCTTGAATACCATTCAAACACTAAAAAGCAGTCTGGTTATTGTCTCGAAAGAGCGAGATATGCTGAGAGAGGTGGTTTCTAGTGGCGCGGTGGCTGAAGTGGAATTATTAAAACTGAATAGAGACGTTATAAAGCTCAAAGGAGACATCGCGAGTTCACAAGCTGCTGCCCAAAAGCAAAGGGCTGTGTATTCTGAATCCATCGCAGATTATCGTGGTACTGCGCTTGCTTTTAGGGCAGAGGCACAAGGGCAGCTCAATGAAGTTGTGACGCAACTAGCGCAGCTCAATGAAAGTCGTCAGGCGATTGCGGATCAGTTGAATCGAACGCAGTTACTTTCTCCGGTCGATGGAACCATCAAAGATGTTTTTGTCAGAACCATCGGAGGTGTGGTTAAGCCGGGTGAGCCTATTTTAGAAATAGTCCCTCGTAATAGCACGTTAATCGTTGAAGCGAGAATTTCTCCTCAGAATATCGCCTTCATAAGGCCTGGCCTGCCGGCAACGGTAAAGTTGTCTGCCTATGACTTTGTCATTTACGGAGGCCTAGAAGGAGAAGTGACCTACGTAAGCGCCGATGCACTTCAAAATGAAGAGGGCAATGCCTACTACCGTGCCAACGTTACTTTCAAGGTTGATGATAAGTTTACGATCATCCCGGGAATGCAGGTTGTGGTAGACATTCTTACAGGAGAAAAAACAGTACTGAATTATTGGTTAAAACCTATATTACGTGCGAAAGAGAATTCGCTCAGAGAAAGATAGACATAAGGATATAAGATGCGGCTTAAATCAACGTTATTGGTCTTGTTTGCAGTATCATCGTCGCCAAACGCTTTGACTTTAGAAGAGTCAGTTACGTTATCTCTCGATAGCTCCCCCAGTTTGCTTGCTCGCTATTCTCGCTATGAGTCGATGGTACGAGACCGAAATGCCATAAATGGTTCATTTCTTCCTCAGGTTAATTTGTATGCAGCAGCAGGGTACGAAGGTACTCGATATAACAACGGAAACTACATCGACAGTGAAGATAGAACATTAGAAAGAACGGAGATGGGCGTAAGAATCTCCCAACTGTTATTTGATGGATTTAAAACAAGTGCTGATGTTGATCGCCTATCTTACGAGGCTGAAGCTGAACGCTTGGACTTATTGGCATCTGCGGAAAATGTTGC
Source organism: Vibrio sp. 1167 (assembly GCF_033340375.1). Classification (NCBI taxonomy): domain Bacteria; kingdom Pseudomonadati; phylum Pseudomonadota; class Gammaproteobacteria; order Vibrionales; family Vibrionaceae; genus Vibrio; species Vibrio sp. 1167. The sequence continues at coordinate 542,250 of NZ_JAWOWK010000002.1, forward strand.
ATTAGATACTGTCAGAGCGTATGTGGATGTTTTACATGCCCGAGAGTTGATGAAACTGACAGAAAGAAACCTAAATGAACACCAAGAGATCTACCGTTTCATTCTAGATAAAAAAGAAAAAGGTTTAACCAGCAACTCCGACTTAGCGCAGGTTTCTTCGCGTGTCGCGACAACACAGTCCTCATTGATTGCCGCCCAAAACAATCTTTCCGATGCTAGAACAAGATTTGTACGTTTGGTTGGTCGAGCGCCGCAAAACTTAGTTGAACCTGTTTACCCGCAGGAGTTGCTTCCGAATAAGCTTGACGAAGCACTCAAACAAGCGGTTAGGTTGCACCCATCCATACAGTCAGCGATGAAAGATTTAGAGGCGGCTCGACATGAAGTAAAAAGAGAAAAGGGGGATTACTACCCAGAGCTCAAGCTTGAGCTGTCAGCCAACAAAACAGACAACGTGGATAATATTGAAGGCATTAACGAAGATGCAAAGGTTATGCTGACGGTCAACTACGATCTTTTTAACGGCTTTTCTACAGACTCCCGAGTGGAGTCATCCGCCTGGAGAGTAGAGGAGGCGAGGGCTATTCGAGCAAATGCAGAACTAGATGCGAATGAAGGTGTAAGGCTAGCATGGGACGCACATACATTGCTTCAACAGCAAATGGAGTATTTAAAAGTCAACGTTGATGCGGCGAAAGTAACTGAATTAGGGTACATCCAGCAGTTCAATGTAGGGCGACGCAGTTTGTTAGATGTATTAGATGCCAAAGTTGAAACGTTTGTTGCGAGACGGAACTATACCCGAACAAAGTACGATCATTTGGTTGCCACTTACCGTTTATTCAACTCGATGGGGATTCTGACTTATGCGTTGCGAGTTGAGTATCCAGAGAACTGGAAGGAGAACAATAATGGATAAATTCGCAGTGACGAGTCTTCTAGTTTTTATGTTAGCAGGCTGTGCTGAATCACCGAATACGACGTTGACCACTTACCAGTACAACGACCTTAAAGACAATGATAGTGATGGCGTGATAAACCAACGAGATAACTGCGCAGATACGCCAAAAGGTGTCGTTGTTGACAGTGAAGGCTGTGCGAATTGGGTCAACGACTCGCAGACACACCTGATCAGTTTTTTCTTTGCGATGGATGAGCATCAGGTAACGCCATTTCATGATATGCCGCTAAGCGAATTGAAAGCACTGCTTCAGAGTAACCCAAATGCGCAAGTCATACTGATAGGAGACACAAGCCCTGAAGCGTCACTCGAATACAACAAAGCGTTGGCAAAGAAAAGAACGGCAGCTATACGAAAATTGCTAGTGAGAAACGGCATTCAAGATAATCGAATTGAAGAGCAAGAGTTTTATCAGAATACGGCATTGACGGTACAACTAAAAAAACGGGAAAGGCGCACAATTGCTGTTGTAAACACGAAAGCTGAAAGTACTGAACAAGCGTGGACTATATTTAGTTCGGACAGCGAGTTGACACCTAATTCGAAGTTGGAGTTGAATTATGAAAATTAAAGTATTGCCTTTCTTTGCTCTAGCTTCATGTTTGATTTCACCGCTGGCATTTTCTGACTCTGAGGCTCGAACATCGATTTTTGTCGAGCCAGAGATACTAGAAACGATAGAAACATTGATAGATGAGCCAAGTGTAAATGTAGCGCTTGCATCTCAGTCTGGTGGTTTTAACGACATGCTAAATGACGGAACCTCTATTGCGATCACATCTAAGAAATGGTCAGATGAAAACATCTCCCGATTTCAACGAGAAAGAGGCCACAGGCCTACACGTTTGTTTTTAATGGCAAACGCTATTGTCGTAATCAATAGTCAAAAGAGTACGGTAGATAGTGTTTCCGTTAGTGAATTGAAACGCTGTGATGCAAATACGTATGCTTTCGGGGAGATGCGTTTAAGTAACCCAGGTGTGAGCTCTAATGGTTGTCAATCATCGATTCAAATGCTTGATGAAGACCGATTGAAACGGGCTTTAAGCGACGACTTGTCAGCCAAAGCTTATATGCGATACTCCGATTTTAAATACTCAGAACAGTGGTCGAGCTACAAGGCTCTCTCTGTTCATCATAACGATGACTCATGCTCTTTGAGCACAGATTGCATCTATTCTCTTCGCTATCCATTTTCCGTGGTCTATTACGTTTATATAAATAAACAATTCGACACTAATCAGAAGATCAAAAAATCAAAGCTATTTGAACTCCTTACAACCGACCACAATACACAACAGGTACGAAATGCTGGGTTTATTCCACTACCAAAAGCGCTTATTAAAAGAAATAGAGTGAAGTTAGGGCTAGATGAGCCAGTTGTTTTAAACGGGTATAAATAAACTTCATACGCCTAACTATGTGGGCTGAGTGAACGTACCGTCCTAGGAAGTTTTGCCTTGCTGCTCATTTATCTTTGGTTAACCTTTGGTCAATTGAGTTGGTTGTAAGTGGTTTTGTTGGTAATTTTTCTATTATTGTGGCAAATTCACTTAAAATCACTTAAGTGAATTTAAGTTATGACACAAGAAGAAAGACTCGTAGCACTCAGAGCGAAGCTGGAGCAGCAAAACAAAGTAACGTTGTCTGAAGTTTGTGAGTACTTTGGTATCTCGCGAGATTCAGCTCGCCGAGACTTAGTTAAGTTGAGTCAGCAACCTGGGTTACAAAGAATACGAGGTGGTGTCATGCTTGCGCCGATCTCTTCCCATACCGAGGCATACGCGAGTCGACCCGTGAGTGACGTTAAACATCGACTGGCTCAAGCTGCCGCAGCGTTGTTGGATGAGCGCGACCATCTTGTTATTGATACCAGCACCATTTTATCTCTGCTCCCACTCTATGCAGGAAAAGCACATTGTGGAGAAAACAAGCTCAACGTCGTTACTAACAGCATTGATGTGCTGACCGCTGCTGAGACAAACGACACAATGGACGTTTATTTCTTAGGCGGACACTTTGACCCTTATGCCAGAGCAGTTTTAGGGGCGCAAGCAGAGCAGCAAATGCAGCATTATCACGTGAACAAAGCGTTCATTGGCGTGTGTGCGTTGTCATCCCGAGGGCTGACAACAAATAGTTTGTTAGAAGCAACAATGAAACAAGCGATGATTGCTCAAGCTCAGCAGGTCATCGTCGTTTGTGAATCCCGAAAAATTGGTAGCGACAATTTCCACCACGTATGTGATTTGTCAAAGATCGACATCATTATTACAGACCATCCCCCTCAATCAGATTTTCAACAACTCCTCGATCACAATGATATTGAATGTATTGTTGTATCACCGAAATAAGGAATCTTACAATGGCTTACGATCCCGTAAAAACCGCTGTGATTGGTTACGGATATTCAGCAAAAACGTTTCATTTACCCTTCATTAAAGCGCTACCAAATTTAACGCTGAGCGCGATAAGCTCTCGTCAACAGGAGGCGGTTCAAAATGATTGGCCAGATGCTAAGTGGTTTTCTGATGCGAATACTTTACTCGATGATAGTGATGCAGAGCTTGTAATCATTACTGCGCCAAATGACGTACATTACGAACTTGCAAAGCGTGCGTTGAACAATGGGAAACACGTCATCGTCGAGAAACCGTTTGTTACTCGTATAGAAGACGGTAATGAACTTATCGCCTTGGCGGAAGAGAAAGGTCTAGTGCTGAGCGTTTTTCACAATAGACGTTGGGATGGAGATTTTCTCACGGTTAAATCTCTTATCGAACAAGGTAAGTTAGGTGATATAAAGCTGTTTGAGTCACACTTTGACCGTTACCGCCCTGAAGTTCGTCAACGCTGGCGAGAGCTAGCTCAAGATGGTGGTGGTATTCTATTCGACCTTGCTCCTCATCTTCTCGATCAAGCATTGGTGTTGTTTGGCTTGCCAGATGCGATAGACGCACAATGTCGAATGATGCGTCCGGGCGCGACGACGATTGATTATTACAACTTGATACTTCATTACCCTGAGCATATTGTGCACTTGCATTCAAACTTGTATAGCCCAGAGCCGAATCTCCGCTACAAAGTATTGGGTACGGAAGCTAAATATGAAAAGTTCGGATTAGATCCTCAAGAGGGCTACTTAAAAGAAGGCCGTTTGCCGGAAAACGATGCTTGGTCGGAAGAAGATGAGGTGTTATACGGCGTCCGTTACGACGAAGACGGTGCGCAAACTATCAAAACGGAGAGAGGCGAGTACCAAGCTTACTTTGTTGGTGTGGCAGACGCCATTCGTTTGGGCACTGATAACCCGGTTCCTGCCGCTCAAGCAGTACAGAATATCGCTCTGATTGAGATGGCATTGGAAAGCAGTAAAACGGGTAAAACGATTCAGGTGAAACCATGAGTTTGACGCTTGAACTCGTGGCCCTGCAAGAGCATGAACTTCAGTTGGCGGAATTTAATCACCATATTGCGTGGTCTATCGGCCTCGCTCTAAAAGAAGAGGCTGAAGCTCGCGGCGCGGCTGTTGCTATTGAGGTTTACGGCTTTGGACAAACGCTATTTCAATACGCGATGGCAGGAACCTGCGCTGATCATTTAGATTGGGTCCGTAGGAAGCGAAACTCAGTATTAAGGTATGGCCACAGCTCTTACTATCTTTCTCTGTACAACAAGCAAAAGCAACGTGATTTCGAAAATCAGCCTCATCTCGATGCTCGTGAGTACTGTGCTCATGGTGGCGCGTTCCCAATTCGGCTTTCTGGGTCTGGTTTGGTTGGGGTTGTGACGGTATCGGGTTTACCGCAGTTAGATGATCATCAGCTAGTTGTGGATATATTAAAAACGATGACAGAGACAAAACCCTCTTAAACGCCAAATATGAAAGTAGCACGGTTCTTTATCGTGCTACTGAATTCTCTTTTTAGCTCATAAAGTGTTCTTTAATGTGAGCAAATATTAACATTGATCCCAACTTACTACCTGAAAATCAAATCAATTTCATATAACCTATACGCTCATTCATATAGAAAGCCTTCAAAGTTGGCCATTGGCAATGTCTTTTAGAAGAAAAGAAAAACTCAATCTTAGAAATCTTATTGTCACCCTATGTGTGTTCAGTGTGCTTGTCACTTTGATCAACGCATTCTACTCGATTTATCGTGTTCAAAGGGATCTCATCATCAATAACACGTTAGAATCAAACCGTGTTTACGCCCAAAAAATGTCTGAAATGACAGACTCTTTCATAGAAAGCTCAATGTCGCAGCTAAAATACAGTGCGAACGTGCTAAAAGACAAGATGCATGACGCTCAGCTTCTTGATAAAGAGGCTGAGAGATTAAGAACGCAAACCAAATCATTTAACTCTGTGGTTGTCGTTAATGCAAAAGGGGTTATTATTTCCGTATCACCTGAAACACTTCAGGTGAAAGGTGTAAGGTTAGTGGGTGAAAGAAAACGCCAATCTTTAAACGCTCAAGCACCAGTTGTTACTGAACCATTTATATCGCCCGCTGGAAATTACTTGTTAACCATCTCATACCCTATATTTTCTCAATCTAATGAATATTTAGGTTATATCGGCGGCACTATTTATCTAGAAAAAGAAAATATTCTCGCAGAGTTACTCAGCCAGCACGCATACAAAGATGGTTCTTTCCTTTACGTTGTCGATGAGAGTAACACTCTGATTTATCACCCAGATCAATCGAGGGTTGGTGAAGTAATCGACGATAATGAAGCAATCAAAGCGGTGACGATGGGGCAGAGCGGCAACAAAGAAATTGTTAACTCTCGCGGCGTCGAAATGCTTGCTGGTTATGCGCCAGTAAAGTCATCAGGATGGGGAATTGTTGCTCAGCGCCCGAAATCGATGACGTTATCTGTGCTAGATGAACAGATGTGGAATGTTTTCCTTAAGTCGATTCCAATTGGTTTATTAACTTTGCTGCTAATTTGGTTCTTGTCCCTTCTTATTTCTAGACCACTTTGGCAGTTAGCTGGTGCTGTGCGAGGTGTCGAAGAACATTCATCATCTATCGATGATCTCAAACTGGTTAAGTCTTGGTATTTTGAGGTCTCACATTTGAAGCTTAGCTTTCTTAAAGCATTTGGTATCGTGTCAAAAACCATTGATAAGCTGCAACTGGATACATTAACAGATTCGATGACTGGATTATTGAATCGACGTGGATTAGATAAAGTTCTTGGTTTGTTTAAGCAGGAAAATACCGCGTTCTCTGTTTTGGCGCTAGATATTGACCACTTTAAGAGCGTAAACGATAACTATGGCCATGACGTGGGTGACAATTTACTTAGAGAGTTTGCGCAGTTAATGAAAGACCAAGCTCGCTCTAATGATCACCTGTGTCGTTCTGGCGGTGAAGAATTTATGATGTTTTTGGAAAAAACAGACGTAAACCACGCTATGGATGTTGCAGAGCGTATTAGACACAACGTGGAACAACATGACTTCCAGGTGGTTGGTAAAGTCACGGTTTCGTTGGGCGTTTCTCACTGGAAAGGCAATGACACACCAATTGAAGCGGTAATGAAAGACGCCGATAATGCACTTTATAAAGCGAAACATAATGGAAGAAATAGAACGGAGTTGGGTGACGACGCACAATAGATATTGCGCTTTATGCTGAACATAAAACGAGCCAGTGACTAACCTTTGCTGTTAATCGCTGGCGTAACCGCTACCAATTGCGCGAAACGGCAAGTTCAGCTCTAATTCTGGAATTTGTTTACCCACCCAAGCCGGAAATGTATTGCTATTTGGCCCTGGAAACAGAGTATATTCTTCAGCCCAAGGGTATTGGTTAATCACACTTTGTATTTTAGGGATAAGTTGGCGGGCCTTTTCACCTTGTATGGAGAGGATCTTTTCTGGTTTTGCACCATACCAATATCGATCTGGCGTCCCAGTTTGGTACTGATATAGAGCGGGTTGTCCGCGATTCACTCTCCAGCCGACTACTTCATACACTGTATATTCGTTCGCATTTTCAGGCTTTATTGCAAACCATGTATGAACAGCAAACCAGCCTCGCCAACCAAACGCATCTGCGGCGTAAAACTCAATCACAGCATGCTTAACATTAGAAGGGTCGGGTGCGATACCCGCAGGTTCTCTGCTAGCAGTACGCCAATCTCCTTGAGTGCATCCACCCAGCATAACCGCGATTGACATGAACCCAATTTTTACAAGGTGAGTAAAGTTGAGAAGGTCTTTCATTTATTGCTCCTAGACCAACCGATGTTGGTAACGCTCTATTGATTTTAGCTATAAAAACGTGGCAAGCCTGATTGTTGAAATCCTCTCCTTATTAAAAGAGAGAGGGAAGTTAGTGCCATAATTCCAGTTCATACGCAATAATAAGGTAAGCCGATTTGTAACATGTGGCATAGACGATGCCGTATTTCTCGAACGATTCGTCTAGTTGCGTATGAAAAAGTAAGAGGTTGTATGTATTCCTTACACAGCCACATGAATTAAAAGCATTAAAAAAACAGAGGTTTACAGTGGATTTTGACTGATTGAGTGAGTTTGGGACTCTCACATTGTCTCACATTTGCTTGTTTTGGGCGGAATTTTCATCGCTCATCTTTTTGCGCGTTTAGAGTCAGCGTTCAGCTATGGCACAATAGGCGCTCACAGAACAAGTGCTGTTTGGTCATGCAAATAGCAGAAAAATAACTAGAAATAGAATAATTAATGTTTAAATCAAAAAGTATACTCGCATTAAGCATGTTCGCATTTGGCTGTTTTGCCAATCAAGATAGCGAACCAACGTCCGTTGTGCTGAACTATGGTGACTCCTCCATCAGTACTGATATTCAAGCCAATCGAAAATTTCATGTTGTCCGAGACAATGAAAGTGAGCACGTAGAATTTTCCGGCGGAATCATAAAGGAGTATTCCGATTATATTGTGAATGTTCATATCATAAGAAAAAGCAAAATACGCAGATCAAGCCGAGAGCTGAATACAACCGTACTGATGAACAGTGATCAGATTGGGAAGCCTTTAGTGATTGGCATTGAAAATGATGAGTTCACTAGTATCACTTTGCGTTAATGCTTAGTATTTATTGAATAGGAATGAGGAAATTGATGCTCTCAATACGCTGCTATCGCACCGAGGATGCCCCAACACTGTGGGCACTCTTTTACCATACTGTGCGAATCATTAATCGTCGCGATTATACGGAATCACAAGTTTCCGCTTGGGCACCATCAGATTTTGACCTCGATGTGTGGCAACGAAAAATGGACGATATTCAACCATACGTCGCGGAGATAGAAGGGCAGGTCGTTGGCTATTGTGATTTGCAAGGTGACGGCTTGATTGATCATTTCTTTTGCCATCATGAATACCAAGGACAAGGTGTTGGTCGTGATTTGATGTCTTTTCTTTTTTCACAGGCGAAAGTACAGGGGATAAAACGACTGTATTCTGAAGTGAGTATTACCGCCCGACCTTTTTACGAGAAAATGGGTTTCACAGTTAAGTCTCGACAACATGTTGAGGTTAGGGGAGAAACCTTAACTAACTTTATGATGGAAAAGTATATTTAACTTAAATAGTGAGCATTTAGTGAGCTTGAACACAGATATAAAATGTTTTCCAATGTGAAAACGAGTTCATTGATCTCGCACCAACGTTTTGTTTGAAAACAGTGTACATAATCTTCTCTGGAACGCCATTACCGCATTTCGTCTCTGAAGGCTTAAAAACAGTCTGAAAGTTTTGGTTTTGCGGCGGGTAATAGCGTTCCAAACGCCAAATGTGTCTGGCTAACCATCTCAGGAAGAGAAGTAGTACTATGCGCCCTTATCTCAAATACGTTGTTCCAACATTGATACCATTGCTTGTTTGGTTGATGCCTCTCTCTGCGTTCCCATTTGATGGCATTACTATCGTCCAGCAAAGAGTGATTGCAATCTTCTTGCTTGCCGCACTTTGCTGGGTATTCGAGCCAATTCCAATCTACGCCACTTCGGTTGTGATCATTGTCCTAGAGCTATTGCTTGTATCAAATAAAGGTATTGTGCTCTTTCGTTTGCAAGAAGGGCAGCCACATTTTGGTGAGCTATTACAATACAACGAGATAATGGCGACCTTCGCTAGTCCGATTATCATGCTCTTCCTCGGCGGTTTCTTTTTGGCTATGGCGGCGACAAAGTACAGGTTAGATGTCAACTTAGCCCGAGTGTTACTCAAACCATTTGGACAAAAACCAAAGTTCGTTATGCTGGGGTTGATGCTGATCACCGCTGTTTTTTCTATGTTTATGTCAAACACCGCAACAACAGCGATGATGTTGTCCATTTTAACCCCTGTGATAGCGGTTTTCGGGCCTAAAGACCCAGGTCGAATTGCATTCGCCTTGTGTATTCCTGTTGCAGCCAACATTGGTGGCATTGGTACTCCAATCGGCACGCCACCGAATGCCATCGCCCTAAAATATTTGGTTGGTGACAACTTAATTACGTTTGGTGAATGGATGGTATTTGGTGTGCCATTCGTTATTGTGATGATGGCGTTAGCCTGGTTTCTGATTGGCTTTTTGTATAAAGCCGAACAAACCACCATCGATCTGAACATTAAAAGCAAGTTTTTGAAAACACCCAAAGCAATAATGGTTTACGTCACCTTTGCCGGCACGATTATTCTTTGGTTGATGGGTTCTGCACATGGAATGAATTCTTACACAGTAGCATTAATTCCGGTGGCAGTGTTCTCATTGACGGGCATCATCAACAAAGAAGACTTGAAGAAAATCTCTTGGGATGTGCTTTGGTTGGTGTCAGGCGGTATTGCTCTGGGCCTTGCTCTAGATAAAACCGGGCTTGCGAAGCTGGTGGTACACAGCATTCCGTTTGATCAGTTCTCGCCATATGTTGTCTTGTTTGGTGCGGCTTTCTTGTGCTTGTTAATGGCAAACTTTATGTCGCATACTGCCACCGCAAACTTGCTGATGCCGATTATGGCTGCGTTAGGTACCTCTATGGCTTCGTTAACGCCTCTCGGCGGTGAAGTTACTCTGATCTTAGTCGTGACATTTGCTGCTTCACTCGGTATGTCGTTACCAATCAGTACGCCACCAAACGCGTTAGCTCATGCAACAGGGCATGTCGAGAGCGGCCAAATGGCTCGTATCGGTGCCGTGCTAGGCGTGATTGGCGTATTACTCAGCTTTGTGATGGTGTGGATTTTACATACTGTTGGGCATATTGGATAACCCATGTACGAAACGAAGTTAGACGCGTTAGTACAACGCTACTTTAATCACCTTGAACGCCGATTAACGGTTTTATCCGGGTCGGTGCTTATTGAGCAAGCTGGCTACAATGATCGCTTGTACTATGTGCTGTCGGGAGAACTGGCGGGCTATTACGCGGAAGATGACAAGAAACCGATTCAGGTATTTTCTGCGTCTCAAGGTGCGTTTATTGGCGTACATAGTTTCTTTTCTGGTACGTGGACTGCCTCTTCGACAGTGATTGCTCAAACCGATGTTGAATTGGCTTGGATACAGCGTGATACGCCCGCCGTGGAAGAGGCGACATACGGACCATTGACGACACAATTTATGCCTGTGATGGTTAACGAATTATCTCGTCGTCAACGGCGTGCAATGCAAGAGGCATTAGCTAAAGAAAAAGCGCTACAAAAGCTTCATACCGCAGAGCAAATGACAACGTTGGGGCAGCTTGCAGCGGGTATTGCTCATGAGTTGAACAATGCGATAGGCGTTGTAAGCAGTAAATCAGAACGGCTAGAGACAGTTATCATGGAACTGCTTGAAGAAGTTCATCCGGAAGCGAGTCAATTTTTTGATTTTGGTTTAATGCAAGGGCAGAAAGTCTCTTCTAGCGAAGCGAGAAAGCGGGGGCGTCACTTCGAAAAATACTACGGTTTAACCAAGGAGGTTGCTCGTGATCTTGCACGTGCCGTTCCAAATAACTTCCTTTCAGAACATTGGCTAAAAAGACCAGAAGAAGCGATACGTTTCTGGCAAATGGGGCGAGATCTCCATGACTTACGCATCGCTTCTAAACATACCGTTGGCATTGTGCGATCCGTAAAACAATTGGGGCGCACGGATATCGACTTGGATGAAGCGATTAACATCAATGATTCAATCAATCGCGCCTTGGCTCTATTGCAAAGTGACTTAAGACGAGTGAGTGTTCGTTTTAGCCCTGCGGATTTACCTGCTTTTATTGGTTCTCAAACCGAACTCGTCCAAGTTTGGGTAAATATCTTAAAGAATGCGTGCGATGCACTTGGTGAAACGGAGAAACCCAGTATCGAAATACATACTCGGGAGAGTAAGGGTAAAATTTTGGTCACGATTGCTAACAACGGACCAGAAATTGATGAAGCGACACGTAGAAAAATTTTCCGGCCAAACTTCACCACTAAAAAGGGGGGATTGTCGTTTGGTTTAGGGTTAGGTCTGTCGATTGTGAAGCGCATTATCGCCGGATATAACGGCTCTATTGTGGTAAAGAGCGACAGTGAAAAAACGATTTTTAGAATCAAGTTACCAGTAGAGGGTGAACATGGAGAAGCTTAATGTAATTTGCGTTGATGACCAACGAGAGGTACTAAGCGCGGTTCTACAAGATTTAGAGCCGTTAAATCAATGGTTGAATGTCGAAGACTGCGAATCAGCAGGTGAGGCTCTAGAACTGATGGATGAATTTGATGCAGAAGGCGAGATGATCGCATTGATTATTTCCGATCATGTGATGCCAGGTAAAACGGGAGTAGAACTGCTGACCGATGTATCAAAAGACGGTCGTTTTGGCTTTACGAGGAAAGTGCTTCTTACCGGGCAAGCGACGCACACCGATACGATTAATGCGATCAACTCCGCAGGCATTGACCGCTACTTTGAAAAACCATGGCAAGCAAGCCAATTAATAGAGTGCGTTAGAAACCTGGTGACCCAATATATCTTTGATGTGGGCTTAGATTACACTCAGTATCACGAACATTTAGATCAGAGTGTGGTGTTTGAACGCCTACGTTAATTAGGGGGCATTAAGCTTTGTTTTCGTCACGGCCAGTTAGTGTCTGAAATCTATAGTGAATAGTTCAGCATGTTTAACGTGGCCGTGCGGAATATTGCTCTAGTATGCTTAACTCAACGAATAGCGGCTTGCACTGGCAACAGAAAGTGGCTTAGAGAACCAATAACCTTGCAGATAATCGACGCCCATTTCGGTAAAAAATTCACACATTTTGGCGTCTTCAATTCCCTCAATCACTACTTCAATATTATTTTCCTGGCACATAGTGATAAGAAACTTCAGATATTCTTGTGAAGAGCGGTTGGTTAGTGTTTTCCACGCCATCGACCTATCAATTTTGATTTGTGTCATCGGGAGGTCGAAGAAGCTATTTAATGAACTGTAACCAGATCCAAAGTCATCCAGAGAGAGTGCAAATCCTAGTTCCCTGAGGGTATTCAGAGGGGCAATGGCTGTCTGATTATTATCCAAAATAAACGTTTCTGTTAGTTCCAACACAATAGACTCAGGATCGACACCAACCTCATCCGCCATGGCTTTAATTCGCGCAGGGAATTCACTATTCATTAACTGAAGTACAGAAACATTCACGTTTACACGAACTTGGTTTTGGTAACGCTCACGGTAGTTTTTGATAAATTCACACGCTTTGGCAAAGACTTGATATCCGAGTTCGACAATCAAACCTTTGTTCTCTGCGACGGGGATGAATTCGTCTGGATAAATTTCGCCAAACTCTTTGCTACGCCAGCGAACCAGAGATTCGAAGCTCACTACTTTTGAGCTTTTGGCGTCAATAATTGGCTGAAACTTAACGCTTAATGTCTGTTTTTCAAGTGCACTTTTTAGACCTTGCTCAATAAAGAAATAACGGTCTACGGCATGCTGAGTTTTCTCACTGTAAACCGCAATACGGTCTTTATTCTGCTCGCTTGCGTACTGACAAGTTCGTGCTGCTTTACGTAATATTTCCTCTGCTGAGTGACTTGGATCTATGCAAGGATACAAACCAATACTAATGTTACTTCCTAAGTATTGGCCCTCTTCAATCACTGCCTCGTGGTAGGTTTCCTTTAAACTTTCGGCATAACTTTGCAGCGTTTCTACCGAGCATTCATCGTGAATCAAAATCGCAAAGTCATCATCATGTACGCGATATACAGAACTATTTGGAGAAGGTAGGTGACTGAGAGTTTGTAGCAATTTTTCCACTAACCCATCGACCAACTCGCTGCCATATTGATTTAAGTAAGATTTAATCTCTTCTATCTGAATGTAACAGATAGATGCACAAGAATCAGTGGCTCGCACACTATCTTCAATATCCAGCAAGAGATGGGCGCGATTAGCCATACCTGACGCATTGTCATGAAATGCGACTTGATGAATGTAGCTTTCCATCAGCTTGCGTTCAGAAATATCACGGTGGCTACCAACCATATAATGACCATGTTCTGTTTCTTTGGTCATGGCTACACCTTCAATCCAGACGTACTGTCCATTGGGTTTACGCACGCGGTAGGTCGTTGTGACCCTCGTGTTGTTGGTAATGATGTGAGCATCGACCCGAGTGGAGAGTCTTTCTCGATCGAGAGGGTGAACAAGGTCTAACCATTGCTCTAAGCTGATTCGACCAGCGTTGATACCAAGCTGCTCATAAAAGCCCTTGTTATAAAATACCATGGTGCCAAACTCATCCATGTAAAAGAGGCCTTCGTTAAATACATCGAAGATATGAATGAATCGTTCTTCGACGATTTTTAGGAACTCTCGGTCACTATCTGAGACTTGTTGGTCAAATATGGTGGTCAAGATATTTCCTCCTCGAGCCTTTTAGCATCAGAGATGAGTGTTGGGGTTGATAACATAGAGTTGATCTGCTGGCGTACATTACAATCACAAAAGTGTCAGTTCAAATTGTTTGGCTATCATTTTATGCGCTACTAGGTTAATAACATACTAAGATTAGGCGGCTAATCATCGACATTTATAAAAAATAGTCAACAGTAAAAATCATTTATAAAATACAGTTATTGATGCCGTCCGCAATCTATAAATATTTATGAATAATTATCCTAAAGTTATTTTCAGTTGTGTCGGTATCAATGTGCTGTTTTCTAACGTCATTTGTATATATGTTATCTTGGATAAAACCATAATAACAAAAAGGACTTAATGAGCGCGACCGATTATTAATTGACAGGATGCTCATTAATTGTAATCAATTCAAATTTATTATCACGCCAAGTAATCAAATCTCTTATAATGCGGACGTTAATATCGAGTAAGCCTTCTTTATATGCAGTACGATCCGAAAAATTCAATCAAAATTGCGCTCGCTGATATCGGCGTTGGTATGTTTGTTACCGCGATAGAGCACAACAAGCGCTTCAATTTAGCCAATGCAGGGCGGATATCTAGCCCTGAAGGCATTAAGAAGCTTGCTACAAGTGGCGTAAAGTATGTTTGGGTAGATCAAACATTATCTTCGCAGCAGTGTGTCTTCAAGCCTGTAGATGAATCAACTGATGCCACTAAAGAGACGAGAGAGCAGAAACACTCAGATTTTAAGAGGGGTCAACGAACTTATCGTTCGAGAGACATCCAACACAAGCGAGCCAAAAAGCTGATCGCCGAAGCAAAAGATTTGGCGCAGAAACTATTGAATCAAACTTTTGAAGGAAAAATCATTGAAGTTGATGAAGTAGAAGCTTGGGCTGACGATGTCATTGAAAGTGTTTTGATTGACTCAGATGCGTTGCAGTGTGTCTCTGCACTCCGAAAAAAAGACTCTTACTTATTGGAACACTCCGTCAATGTCGCTTGTCTTTTAGTGTCATTCGGTAAGTACTTGGGCTTGGATAAGCCAACGCTAAAACAGCTTGCTGTAGGTGGCATTATTCATGATGTAGGTAAAATTAAAGTCGATGATAAGATCTTGCACAAGCCAGCGAAGCTAACGCCTGAAGAATTTGAACATATGAAGCTACATCAAGTGTTCGCAGGTGAGATTATCCTTCACGTAAAAGGACTTAGTGACGTAAGCCGTGATGTTTCTTTGATGCACCACGAGAAGTTAGATGGCAATGGTTATCCTAGAGGCTTGAAGGGGGAGGAGATTCCAATTCACGGCCGTATGAGCTGTATTGTAGATATCTACGATGCGCTAACGGCTGATCGCTGTTACAAAAAAGGCATGAGTTCTGCCGAAGCGTTTAAAATCTTGTTGAGTCTAACGCCATTTCATTTAGACGCCGACTTAGTTTACAAATTCATTAATTGCATTGGGATGTACCCCGTAGGCTCTATTGTCGAGTTGAACGATGGGCGTGTTGGTATTGTTTGGTCTTCAAATGAATCTCAAGCATTAAAGCCAGAAGTGAAATGTTTCTACTCCCGCAAGTATAAACGATACATTGATGTCACGATGGTGGATTTAAAAACGAGTGCGTACAAAATTGAAAGAGCGATAGCGCCTTCATCGTTAGAGATCGATCCTAAGCCTTTTTATGATTAAGAGAAATAGATAAGCTTATACAACAGGCTTTACATCCTTGCATGTAGATCGTATTTTATTTGCATAACTATCTATTAATTTTTTCTAAGTTGTTTAGATGCAAGATGGTTATTAAGACCTCGGCTTCATGGATAGAAACCGGGCGATAAAATAGTTCTATACACAATGGGCTATAAACCTCATTTTGCTGGAAGGGATGCCAATGCAAATAGATACATGGATTTTTTACACTCTTGCTATTCTCGTGCTCACAGCTTCACCAGGACCAAGCTCACTGTTGTGTTTAAGTAAAGGAGTGAGTAGTGGGTTTCGTATTGCTTTCATGACTGCGCTTGGCAGTTTGTCTGCGATTACGATCATCCTTACGCTCTCATTTACCGGGCTGGGAGTTGTCATTGCTTCATCTGAGTTAGTTTTTAATATTATCAAATGGTGTGGCGCCGCTTATTTAATCTGGTTAGGTATTCAAGCGTTGCGCTCATCTCAGACAGATTTTAATAAAACGGCAACGACTCAAAGTTCCGCGACAGCGTTTAGCGCGTTCACTAGTGGTTTCATTGTTGGCGCTAGTAATCCCAAAGCGATAGTCTTTTTCACCGCTTTGTTTCCTCAATTCATAGAACCTTCCGCACCGCTACTGTCTCAATACGCGATTTTCGCGTCTACATTTGTGGTTTTTGAGCTTAGCTGGCTAACATTTTATGCATTGTTAGGGGTAAAAGCCTCCGATTGGTTGTTTGTCGCTGGAAGAGCGAAGTTGTTTAATCGTTTGACTGGGGGAGTATTTATTGGTGCAGGCGTGATGTTGTCGACGGCAAACCGATAAATAAGACAGACTTCGGTACGCAGTTAGGTTTTCCCATATAGTAAGTTGGAATGCGCTAATTTAGCTTTGTCTTATTTCCAGAATGGAAATAGACGTTTTGTTTATTTTCATTAGTGGCAACAGCCAAGCAGGAGTAAAATCACGTTACTCTTTAGGGGTAGAGCTCGTATTTTGTCTTGTGGGCTTGTGGTTACTTTGTAGGAATATCTTAGATGACAAGCCTTTCTAAACTACAACAACGTTTTCTAGATATCGCGACCGACGTCCGTCTTTCTCCAAAACAGAAGTCGAGTTTTTTAGCTTTAGAGGCTGAAGCGTGCATTCCTTACATGACCGTATCTCCATCACTGAGACAAGCAATGGATGAAGGCATCATCTGCGATATGTTTGAAGGTCATGCACCGTTTAAACCTCGCTATGTGTTGCCTGATTACGCTAAATTTCTATCGCAAGGCTCAGACTATTTAGAGTTGTCTCCGGCTGATGATTTCGATGATGCGTTGAACATGCTGACCATCATTTACCATCATGTTCCTTCGGTAACGAACATTCCGGTTTACTTAGGCCAGTTAGATGATGTCTTGTTGCCTTACATAGGCGACCTAACAGAGAGCCAGATTTACAAAAAGTTAAAACATTTTTGGATCATGCTGGATCGCACATTGCCAGATGCGTTTATGCATGTGAATGTCGGACCGACAGACAACATTATTTGTCGCACTGTTTTAAAAGTAGATGCGGAGCTCAAGCAGATCGCACCGAATCTCACCTTTATGTACGACGAGACAGTTACACCTGATGATTTACTTCGTCAAGCGACACAGAACATTTGTGAATGCAGTAAACCGCATATCGCCAATTACCCAATGCACACGAAAGCCTACAACGGCTCACGCTTTGGTATTGTAAGTTGCTACAACTCGCTTCCATTAGCAGGTGGCTCGAACACATTGGTGCGAATGAATTTAAAAGAAGTTGCAAAACGAGCATCAGACTGTAACGACTTCTTAAACAGTGCGTTGCCTTCTTACCATCGATTAATGGTCGAGCTCATAAACGCAAGAAGCACGCACTTGCATGAAAAATCGAACTTCTTTCAAGGCTTTTTGACGCAAGAAGGGTTGATAAAAGAGTCCTATTTCGCGCCAATGTATGGCGTTTACGGCATGGCCGAAGCGGTAAACCTTCTATTTGAAAAAGAAGGGCAAATAGGGCGATACGGAAAAAATGATCGAGCAAATACTTTTGCTCATGATGTTTCAGCAACACTGGCTAAACTGGTGGACTCAACCCCGGTGAAATATGGTTTAGATGGCAAAGCGCTCTTACATGCACAAGGCGGCATTAGCTTAGATCATGATGTTACGCCAGGTGTACGTCTGCCTTATGGTGCAGAGCCAGACCCTGTCACTTATGTACAAGCAACGGCGAAGCATCATCAGTATTATCGTGCGGGTATCAGCGATATTTTGACGATTGATGAAACGGTGAAATCTAACCCAGAAGCGATGTTCAATTTATGTAAAGGGGCACTAAATGCTGGTTATCGTGAGTTTACCGCGAATGTCACTTCAAATGACTTAATTCGCGTGACAGGCTACATGATCAAACTTTCAGATGTCGCGAAATATGATAAAGAAGGTTCGAGAACCAACACGACGTTTCTAGGTGCAGAAGCAGCAAAAAATACCAAAATTTTAGAACGCTCGCCACGTGTGGTGAGTCATGAAGTAACACCGACTTACACGCAGGCATAAGTTCGGTTTAGGAAAGAACAAGATGTCTAGACGAAGTGGAAGCCTTTTGGCAAAAGTCACTCGTATCCTTCCTTTCTCTTGTGTTGATGGGCCAGGAAATCGTCTAGTCATCTTTCTACAGGGTTGTAACTATCAGTGTTTGAACTGCCACAATCCTCACACGATAAACCATTGTAATCATTGTGGTGAGTGTGTGAGTGAATGTTCAGCAGGCGCATTGAAGTTCGACGAAAACAACAACGTTGTTTGGCTTAAAGAGGAGTGCACCCACTGCGATCATTGTATAGAGATATGTCAGAACCAATCTAATCCAAAAATTACTGACTACTCTGTAGTAACAATGCTCGATTTGATACGCAAACATCGTTTTTTCATCAGTGGTGTTACTGTATCCGGTGGGGAATCTACCTTACAACTTCCTTTCATTATTGAGCTGTTTAAAGGGATAAAACAAGATCCTGAATTACGGCACCTCTCTTGTTTCATCGACAGTAACGGTTCTTTAGCGGTTGCTGGCTGGCAGCGTATTCTACCTTTTCTGGATGGCGCAATGATCGATTTGAAAGCGTGGCAGACGGAGACGCATCAGTGGCTAACTGGGCGTGATAATCATCGTGTATTTAAAACCCTTCAGTACCTTGTTGAGCACGAAAAATTGTACGAGGTCCGCTTACTGCATATTCCCCAAAAAAGTGATTTAGATATAGAAATCGTAGCAATTGGACGTTACTTGAGTACTCTTCCTGAATCGGTGATTATACGTTTAAATGCCTTTCAGCATCACGGAGTAGTGGGGGAGGCGTTAACTTGGGATATGTGCTCTCATCATGATATCGAACGCTTAAAATCAGAGCTTCGATGCTACGTGAGTAACCCTATCACAGTGCCGACAGTACTCACGTAGTACCGTTGTTTATCTATGCTTACGCATCACAGGCATCTAACATGGCGCAGGCGTCGAGTAATTGTTGCTGCAACCATTTTAAAGCGGGATCGTTTAAGCTCGCTTTGTTCCAAACGAGGCTGTAGGCTACCTGTCCGTAATCGAATGGAAGAGCTTGTTCAACCAAACCTTTTGCTTGCATTGCCGCTCTTGCCCAAAGCTTGGAGCATGTGAACAAGTAATCCGAGTGCTGACACATCACCGCAGCTGAACCAAAGTCGGCTACACGCATGGCCAAGTTTCGCTTTGAATGCCTTTGGGTGAGATTTTGCTCAAAATAAGGTTGTGACAGATCTTTATCATGAATACCGATGTGTCTTGCACAAAGGTAACTTTCAACAGATAAGGGTTGCTCAGCGAGTGGGTTCGATGCTCTCATTAAGCAAACCATTTCGTCTTTCAAAATGGTTTTCCAGACCAAGTCTTTATTTTGTGTGGGTGGTTGGCTGAGATCGTGAGGAAGCAACAAAAAATCCACTTGACCTCTTGCTAATGCATCGAAGCTCATTTCCTCTTTCGCATGGACATTCAAGTGCGCGTGGTTGCTCAGTTGTTGGGACAAGTGCTGTAGAACTGGCGCAAAGAGCTCAAATGAACTTTCACGCATTGCTAATGAAAAACTACCTTGATAGTAAGCCGGATTGAAAGAGCCTTGATGTAATAATCCATTCATACTGGAGAGTATGCCATGGATTGATGGGCCTATATGCAGCGCAAATGCTGTCGGCACTAAGCGAGTGCCATCACGGTAAAAAAGGTCATCCTTTAGCGTTTCGCGCAACTGTCCGAGCGTTTTACTGACGCTCGATGGTGTTACACACAAGCGTTCTGCCGCAAGTGTGACGCTGTGAGTGGTTAACAACATATGTAAAACAGTTAGATGTTTAAGGCTTATACGCGAAAGAGCAATGTAGTCCATAAATAGCATGGTTTCTTATGATTTTTGGCAGTATATCAGCATGAAACAAATTTTTACTATTGTTTATCTCGGAAACACGCCTGTTTCTCTTTGAGCTCAATGCATTTAATGGGTTGCATAAGGATTGATGGTGCTTATAAGTCTAGAAATTTATCTTAGTTTTGTTGGACTTTAATGCTTTCATTTATTCAATTCTAAAGCTTCTATGTAATTTTAATCAATTTGGAGGAGTTGATTGATTTGTACACGAATTAAACTTGTTCCTTGTTAATTAAAATAGATATTGTTTTGTTGATTGTTTGGTGATTTACTCATGATCCCTCAGTAACAAAGGTATAAATAATTAATGGACGACCCCTTTAGTCGACAAAACCCTTCACCATATGTCTTCTTATTATTGGAGACATGCTCATGCTAGAACTTTTTATGCAACCAGAAGCTTGGGCTATTTTCGCCACTTTGTTTGCGCTTGAAGTTGTCTTAGGCGTTGATAACGTCGTTTTTATCTCTGTCTTATGTGAAAGACTGCCGCTGCACCAACGTAAGCTGGCAAGAAACCTTGGTATTGGTCTTGCTGTTATTGCTCGTATTGGTTTAGTGTTTTCAATCTCTTGGATCATGCAACTGACTCAACCGCTATTTTCTTTGGCGAACCATGCGCTTACCGGAAGAGACGTCATCATGATTGCGGGTGGTGCATTCCTCTTGGCTAAAAGCCTGAAAGAGTTGTGGAGTTGGTTAAATCACAACGAGTCGGCTCACTCAACTCACGCCCGTACTGGTTTAGCGGTAGTTCTGTTGCAGATTGTTGCCGTGGATGCTGTATTCTCGATGGACTCGGTGATAACCGCCGTTGGTTTGACAAGTGATGTCCCACTTATGGTCGCAGCGATTGTTTCGTCTGCTATCGTGATGGTCATGACAGCCGAAAAAATCAATAACCTGGTGTCGTGTTACCCTGGTTTTAAGACACTTGCTTTGTTATTCCTCGTTTTGTTAGGTGGTTTATTGATGGCAGAAGGCTTCGAAATTCATATCAACAAAGGTTATGTGTACTTTGCGATGGCATTCGGCTTAATTCTGGAACTTTGCCATATCCAGTTAAAAAACAAACAACGCCCGACTATTAAACGTCTTAGTCCGTTGCGAGTTCATCCAACCAGATTAGAAGCTCGTCAATAATAAAAGATATTGCCGCTCATATGAGCGGCATTTTTATATTCGTCATCACCTATTTTTACTCTCTTTTTATTTTGTTGTCGTTTCGACAAAAAATCGCATTTGTTGTGGGGTTGAAGATTTTTTATATAGACCGCCCAACTAATATGAGTGAACGACAATAATGGATAAAATGATCGATGCGTTAGCAACCCATGGCTACTACATCTGGGATGATTTTCTTTCTGAACAAGAAGTGGCTCAATTACGAGACTGCATTCCAAGTAACTGGAAAAAAGCGCGTATTGGTCGTAATGACGATGTGACTCGTATTGAGTCAATTCGAAGTGACAAAATTCAATGGTTATCGCCCAATATGGGGCACGCGGTTACTTCTTACTTAGATAAGATGGAAGAAATACGCCAAGAAGTGAACCGTCACTTGTTTCTAGGACTTTTTGAGTATGAAGCTCACTTTGCCAAGTACGAGGAAGGGGATTTCTACCAAAAGCATCTAGATTGTTTTAAGGGCAATGAAAACCGTCGATTGACAACCGTTTTTTACATGAACGAATCTTGGACGGAAAAGGATGCAGGTGAATTGGTGGTTTACGATCTAAATGATAATAAGATAGCAACCATCTCTCCTCAATCGGGACGCTTACTTTTATTCTTATCTGAGCAATTCCCGCATGAGGTTTTACCGACCAATGCTGAGCGTTTCAGTATTGCAGGTTGGTTCAGAATCAATGGTGTGCGAGACAATGTACTTGATATTGCAAAATGATTGGTTTGCAACCTGCACAAAATCAGCAAAGGGCGTAGATACGCCCTTTATCGATTAAACATTAGTTGATAGCTCGTAACACTCGGTCATGTTTCGCTCTAGCACTGCATAGACGTCAGAACAAAGTTCTTGTTTAGCGACTTGCTCGCCCATAATCGCGGCGATTTGTGCTTGAGCCATTCGTCCTCGGTAGGGACGGTCCTGAGACAGAGCTTGAAAAACATCGGCAACCGCGACAATACGCGAAGGTACATCGAGTTCGTCTCCTGTTTTATGATAAGGATAGCCAGAACCGTCCAAACGCTCGTGATGATTAGAGGCCCACTCCGCTATTTTAGCGTTGGGAAACACTTTGTGTAATGCGAGCTGAGTATCAATTGTATGGCGTTTAATACGCGTATACTCTTGTTTATTAAGAGAGCCTTCTTTATGAAGAATCTCATCTGGTGTTTTTAACTTTCCGATATCATGCACCAACCCAGCAATAAATAACATCTCTTGGTCGTGCTCACAGAACCCAAGCTTGATGGCTAGATACCGAGATAACTCCGCCACTTTTTGCGAATGTTGATAAGTAAATGGGCTTTTTGCATCAACAATTCGAGCGATAAACATTCCCAAACTATTCATATCTTGGATGGTGAGCTGTTTTTGAAGCCAATCAATGCTTTTAAAGTTTAATCCGATGGTTTCTATATTTTCAGACTCCATCGCGAACCAAAATGCGTCGGTCATAACGAGCTTAACCATTGCCTTAGCCATGTCTGGATTAAACAAAGTTCCAGCGTTTGCCATGATGCATTCTGCAATTAGTTCTTCATGAAGTGTGACAATGTCACAGTGGCAGTTCATGACGTATTTGGAACGCATAAAATCGAGACGATCGGCTAAATAGAGTAGGGCAGCGACCTCTTTTTCAAAAGGCGGTAAATCAAGATATTTTAGTTCACTCCAATGTGTATGGTGGTAAAGAACAGGTGTAGCAAACTGACGCAACAAACGACACTGCTTGAGGCTTCGGTATCCTCTTAAGCAATGTGTTTTTACATCTTGTGGCACCAACTCCTCAAGTAACATTTTATGTTCTTGTGTTTCGGAGACCCCACAATCGTGGATCATCCCTGCGAAGTAGCAAAACTCCGCTTTTTCTGGTTCCCAGTTCATGACCCGAGCACATTGGTAAGCTATGTAAGCGACACGATGGCTATGGTGCGTATCATCAACACCGACATAGTCGAGTGATCGAGCAACCCAGATAAGTGCTTGTTTCAGATCGACTTCAAAGCCCATGTCCGTATGGGAATGGCAAGAATGATTCATGGTTTATACCGACATTGCTAATTAGCCCACGCTAAACCCAAATCAGAAGGTGATAGGAAAAATTGGGTACGACAGCGAATAGACCCCAAAAAGGTGGGCGTTTAGACATAGTTTTGATTATGGGCGGGATAATAATCCTAGTTGCATAATAATATCACCTGAAGCTCATGGTTAAGAGTCAGATATTTGAACTAAGTATAAGTTTTGAAAGATTATTGTTGCTCTTGTTGACTTATTTGAAAACGACAATAAATCATGATGTAACGCATTCTTTTTTTTATTTTTGTAGATCGTGTTCGGGCTCAACCAGAGACACACGGTATTGATGTCTGATTAACAGAATTCATATTGTTGCTTTTGAAGGCAAAAAATAAGAAGACTTCTTCGAGGCTTGCTCTGTAACTAACAGAGTAATAGGGAAAGCAGCTTGCTAACTACATGACAATAGAGCGTCGTTGAAAACATTTTCTCTGTAGCTCATGTCGTTGAGGAAAGATAATAAAATGGTACGGTTTCCCAGCGATGCTAGCCCTTTTAGTGAGATAAGTTTATTGAAAATGTGTGATTGCAAAGTAAGCATAGGTAGTAAAAGTAGCTAGAATGATAGCTCTAAATGAAAAGGATTTCGTATGTTGAAGCATCGTTTATATCGGACTTACACCGCAGGGTTAAAAATGGCAGCCCATATCCTTCCTATGCCGAGACCAACCTTGTTTTCCGGCCCTGGTTCGATGAATGAGCTATTAGAATCGATGACCGAGCTGGGATTTAAACGCGTTTTGTTAGTTACCGACGAAGGGTTAGTCCAAGTCGGTATTGTAGATAAGGTGCTTGAGGCAGCAGCACAACTCGATTTACAGTTAGATGTTTTCTCGCAAGTTAAGCCCGATCCTACCTATGATCAGGTAGAGAGCGGTCTAGAGGCTTATCATCGTTTTCATTGTGAGGGCATATTAGCTTTGGGTGGCGGCTCTGCAATGGATTGTGCAAAAGTTATCGCTGCGAAAGTTACCAATAAACGGCCAATAAAAAAATTAGCTGGACTATTGAAGGTATGGCGAATGCCAGCGCCGCTTTTTGCTATTCCAACAACGGCTGGAACCGGAAGTGAAGTTACTATCGCTGCGGTCGTGTCAGATCCCTCCTCACACATTAAAACCCCTTTAATGGATCCAAAGTTGGTGCCACTAATGGCAGCTTTAGATGCGAATTTAATGATTGGTTTACCTCCTAAGATCACGGCTGATACTGGCGTTGATGCATTAACCCACGCTATTGAGGCCTATGTATCGAAAAACGCTACTCAAGAAACGATGGCTTATTCGGTTGCCGCTATTAAACTCATTTTTAAATATCTTCCTAGGGCTGTGATGCAAGGGGATGATGTCGAAGCTCGTCATAAAATGGCTATGGCATCCTATTACGCGGGTTTAGCATTTACCAAAGCGAGTTTGGGTTATGTTCATGCCTTTGCTCACACATTCGGTGCGAGATATGGAATACCTCATGGTATGGCAAACGGATTAGCCTTGTTGCCTGTGCTGCGCTTTTCATTATCAGAGATTGAGCCTCAACTAAGAAAGCTCGATGAGTTGACGGCCGAGGGGCAGTTAGGTAACGCAAGTGCTCAGCATTTTTTGGCGAATCTGGAGTCCTTGTTTTCAACTATTGATATTGAGCAAACCAGTGCGCTCATTCAACGTGAAGATGCTGATGCGCTTGTTGATTTAATTCTGAAAGAGGCGCACTGGAATTACCCTGTTCCCAAGTTCATGAACAGGGAAGAATGCACACAGTTATTGTTAAATATCAGCAAGGTGTAAATTATAGTTTACATGTGTGGTTTTTTATCCTTACACTTTGCTTGATCTTCTGCTAAAGATCCTACAATATCGACGGCAATACAAATATGGTGTTGGTTTCGGTCCGCCGTTGCCCGATCTAATACTGATAATTTCTAATAAAGTGTAAAGATTAATATACAATGAGTCGTTCTAAAGTATTCGGTAGTACGCTAATTATTGCGGGCACTACAATAGGCGCTGGTATGCTAGCGCTTCCACTTGCCTCTGCCGGCATTGGTTTTTCAACTTCAATTATCATCATGCTAGGTTTATGGGCTCTGATGGCTTTCACTGCCTTACTTATGCTTGAGCTTCATCAACATGCGGAGAGTAGTGCTACACTTCATACTTTGGCGAAACAGATCCTAGGTCAAAAAGGCAAGTGGGTGGCAAGTTTTGCGATGTTGTTTCTTTTCTACTCATTATGTGCAGCGTATATCGCTGGCGGTGGTGCTCAGTTCGGAGACCGCCTTGCACAATGGTTTGACCTCGATATTTCAGGGCCTACATCAACGATAATCTTTACCTTGATTGTGACTTTAGTTGTGACAGTGGGTACCGGTACGGTCGATAAAGTAAACCGAGTACTGTTCGCGATGAAGCTTATTGCGATGGTTGCAGTGCTTTCTTTTCTTGCTCCAAACGTTACGGAATCTTACTTGTTAAGTATGCCAATCGAACAAGGCCTTGTTGTAGCGGCGATTCCGGTTATCTTTACTTCGTTTGGTTTCCACGGAAGTATTCCTGCAATTGTGAATTACTTAGACGGTGACACTTCTTCTTTACGCAAAGCCGTTATTATTGGTTCGACGATTCCACTCGTTATTTATATCTTTTGGCAAATCGTGACGTTGGGTGTGGTTAGCCAAAGTACGCTTGTTGAGAACGGAGGGTTGAGCGCACTGATTGGTCAACTATCTCAGACAGTACACCAATCAAATTTGGGTAGCATTGTTGGTGTGTTTGCTGACTTGGCATTGTTGACATCGTTCCTTGGCGTGAGTTTGGGTCTATTCGAATTTTTGGGTGATACCATCAAAGGAAGTAACGATAAGCCTAATCGTTTGATTGCGGCACTAGTGACGTTTACTCCACCGCTAGGCTTCGCACTTTTCTATCCTCAAGGCTTTATTATGGCTTTGGGCTATGCAGCGATTGCCTTAGCGATTTTAGCCATCTTTTTGCCTTTGGTTATGGTGATCAAGGTTCGTAAATCGGATGATTTTACTGGGGAGTACCGCGTCGCAGGTGGTCAAGGTGCGTTAGTGATAACGGGCATCGCTGGCACTGGCATCGTATTCGCTCAGGTGTTAATTACGCTGGGTGTTCTTCCTGCTCTAGGCTAGTTGTTTAGAACGTTCTTTGAATAACTTCTAGTTACTGAATCCATCGTAATCAATCAGTATTGTTAGGCCAACGAGTTTCGCTCGTTGGCTTTTTTAATCTGGATCAAATTACCGTAAGATATCCGGTGAAAAAATTGGTAGAAATGTGCTTTTATTTCGTACACTTAAGTTGTGGTATATCGATAATTTAAGTGGAGAAAACCGCTCAAAATACCATTGAATTTGCAACACAATGAGCTTTTCTTGTTTCTCTGCTTTGGTGTGGAGGTGAAGCATGGCGCACCGGAGTTTTTACCCGTTTGCAAAACCGCTTAACGAGCAACTGCAAACGCTAAAAGGCAGGATGCAGGCGCACTTGCCATGTATTGATAGGGTGTCATTTGCAAAATATCACCCAGACCAAGATGTGCTCAAATCATTTGCAGAAAGTGAGTTCGACACTTGGTGTTTAGCCCATCACGAATCAGCATTCCGTAAACTCCACCACCTCAATATTGCCTCTAAAAACGCGGTTCCTCGTATCGTCGAAGACCTTCATGATATTAAGCACTGTCCTCGGGTTCAAATTTTACTCAAACACGGATATCAGTCGTCGGCTGCTATTCCTTGTTATGACAATAAAGCTTTTACTGGTTTTGTATTTTTGAACTCCACTCAACGTGATGCGTTTAGTTTAGAAGCGCTGAATGGTCTTAAACCTTATTTCGAAATGATTCGATTTGCGGTTGAATCAGAAACTCAAGTAGTCAATGCGATAGAAACGCTAGCGAACCGAATGCAATGTATGATGCCAGGCTATTCACCTGAGTATTACGCGCATACCAAACGCATGAAGTACTACAGTCAAATTATCGCAACGCAGTTAGCGGATCGTTATCACCTGAATGACGAAATGGTCGAAGATATTGGTATTTTTGCTCAGTTCCATGCGCTCGGTGATAGTCAGCTGCCAGTTGAAATTGCTAGCCGCCGAACAAATTACTCTCAAGAACAAGAGGCGATATTGATTCAACATATTGAGCGTTGTATCGATTCAGCGGATGACATAGTTGCCCGTATCGGAAATCCGGTTCACCCGAGTGTGACTTTGTTTTTGCAGATGGTTACTTATCAGTACGAAAACTTAAATGGCACTGGTTATCCTTATGGTTTAACCAATGATGATATACCAATCGCCGCGCAAATTACGGCTGTCGCGAATGCCTTTGATTTTATGACGACGCACCATCCGTATAGACAAGCGTGCTCCATCCCATACGCATTGTTAGAACTTGAAAAATGGGTATATCAGGGATGGTTATCTCGAGAATGTGTTGATGCTCTGCGAGAGCATCAAGGTTATATAAAGCAAATCATCCACAAATATCCCGAGCACTATACAGGCTTGGGGTTAATGTGAAGAGCAGTAACAAAGTTGAAATGTTGACGAGGAGGAATATTTAAACAATACTGTTTTTATATACAGTAACAAGTTTGGAGGTGAAGTATGTTGTGGGAAACCCTTGAAAGAGTAAACCGCTTACGCCAACAAGCACTTGCAAATCCTGAGTTTGTTGAGTCAGCAAAAGAGCACGAACAAGCACTTCAGGAGCAAGAATACCATTATCAAACTAAGAAAAAGCGTTCAGCCAAAGACAAACAAGGTAAAAAGTCGCTGGCCGATATCTATAAAGAAGTAGAGTTTGGCGCTGACGCTCGTCATTAATGTATTCACTGCGGCATTTTTCATTTCTTCATACGCTGCAGTATTCGTTCAAATTTATGCGAGAGCAGTGGGAGACCGCTGCTCTCGTTGACCTGCCTATAATTTACTAATGAAGTTCAGCAGAGCAAATTATCACTAACACTTAGCAATTCTCTCAATGATCTTGTTGATATAATGATAATGACAACGGTTTGCATTTGTATCTTTGTTGTTATATAAAACCTCCCTTATTAATCGTTCTGTTGAATAAGAACGGCAAACGTGATCAACGAATGAGAGCTCTGAATAACTGTTATTCGTAAATGGCTATTAGGTGAAGTAGGGATGTTGGAAGCTAAAGCACTCCAGTTTGAGATTGAAGGCAAGTCATTGCTAAAAGCGTTTGATGTGACATTTGAACCCGGAAAAACATACGCTCTTGTTGGACACAATGGTTCAGGAAAATCCACATTGTTAAAGTTGCTGGCACAGCAACAGCCATACACCGCTGGTGACGTGGTTCTGCATGGAACGAGCATTAACGATCTCTCAGCGAAAAAATTCGCCCAACACATTGCCTACTTGCCTCAGCATCTTCCAGTGACCGACAGTATTTTAGGTCGAGATTTAGTCGGTTTTGGTCGTTATCCATGGCATGGTTTACTTGGACGTTTGAGTAAGAAAGATCACGACATTGTTGAAGAAGCAATGGCGATGACAGGCACACTAAAATACGCAGATCGCTTAGTGGACACGCTATCTGGAGGAGAGCGTCAACGTGTGTGGCTAGCTATGCTGTTAGCCCAAAAAACCGAGTATTTGCTTCTTGATGAGCCTTTGTCTGCGCTAGATATCAGCCATCAAGTCGATATGTTGAAGCTTATCTCTAAACTCAGTCAAGAACTGGGTTTGGGCGTTATTATCGTATTACACGACATCAACTTGGCTGCACGATTTTGCGACTACATCGTTGCATTACATCAAGGTGATTTGATTGCACAAGGCAATGTTGAACAGGTGTTTACTGAACCTAAGTTGAGGGACATATATGGGATAGAGATGATGATCTCTGACCACCCTGCAGGTTATCCGGTGGCGATGCCAAGCTAAAGGTTGGAATAATGAGCAGTACAAACACTCGACTTAAACATTTCTCTTTCGCTCTCTCACTTAGTGCGCTTTTGGTCAGTTCTTTTCAAGCACTAGCTGACGCACCACCTCGGGTGATGTCGGTTGATTGGACACAAACTGAAACGATGTTGGCTTTAGGGGTCGTACCTGTAGGCGTTGCTCAAGGGCAAGATTACGATGCTTGGGTAAAATCGCCACCGTTACCACCTCAAACGAAGGATGTAGGGTTAAGAACTCAACCCAATATAGAGCGCATTTACGAGCTCAGACCTGATCGTATTTTTATTGCCCCGTACTTCTCCTCAATGAAGCATCGCTTAGTTGATATCGCCCCGGTTACCACCATTGACTTATATGAAAGCGGGATTACGGATTGGTCGGTACTTACCAGTTTCACTCGGAGGTTTGGTGAAGAGCTGGGAAGAGAGGCGGAAGCAGAGGCGCTTATCCAACAATATGAAAAACGTTTGTCTTTATTAAAACAGCGTATAAATAAAGGCCAGCCGCCACTTCTAATGATTCAGTTTATGGATACAAAGCACGTACGTGTTTTTGGTCAAAATAGTCTTTACTCCCAGGCTATCGAAAAGATTGGGCTGAGTAATGCATGGAATGAAAAGACGAATAGCTGGGGCTTCAGCCTAGTTGGCATCGACAAGTTAGCTGGCATAAAAGCTCAAATCGTTATCGTAGAGCCATTACCTTATGGTGGAGCGGAGCAACTCTCTCAAGACCCATTTTGGCAATATGTTGTTCAACAATCTGGTGAAAAGGTCATGCAAGTCGCGCCCGTTTGGAGTTTTGGTTCTATGCCTTCAGCCCTCCGTTTCGCAGAGTTAGTTACGGCGAGTAAGGTCAAGGAGTTAACACAATGAAAACGATGCCTTTAAGCTTTGTGGTGTTACTTTCGGCATTTACCTTTTCTATTGGTGCTTTCCAATTGTACCAAGTAAGCTCATTTTCGTTGGCTCTAAGCAGTTTATGGGAGCCTAACTTTCAATCTATCGATTCTGTTTTACTTCACTTTAGCTGGTGGCCTCGAGTCTTCACCACGATTATATCTGGTGCTGGATTAGCGGTTGCTGGGGTATTGATGCAGCAAGTGCTGCGTAACCCTCTCGCTTCACCCACGACACTTGGTGTGGCGAGCGGTTCAAGTTTTGCTTTGATGTTAGCTACGCTATTCGCACCTTGGATGTTGGATATCGCGCCTAATTTGGTTGCTCTCATCGGCGGTGTGATATCGATGGGGTTGGTGATGCTGTTGTCATGGCGACGAGCGTTATCTCCAACGGTTGTCGTCGTTTCTGGGTTAGTGATAAACCTGTACTTTGCATCATTAAGTACGGTTATTCTGATGATGAATACCGAAAAGCTGAATGGGTTAATGATATGGGGAGCCGGTTCGCTTGTTCAGAGTGGATGGGGAGATTTCTCGTATCTTGCCCCTCGAATCGCACTTGCTACGGTCGTTGCATTTGTGATTGCAAAGCCGTTAAGTCTGTTGGAACTCTCCGAGCAAGGTGCCAAGAGTTTAGGTGTCTCGCTAGCTAAGTTGCGTTTTGTCTGTCTTGGGCTTGCGGTGTTAATCACTTCTTGGGTGGTTTCTGCCGTAGGAATCATCGGTTTCATCGGGTTAGCGGCGCCAGCGATTACTCGATTGATAGGTATCAATAAAATCCAGCATAAGCTTTGGGTATCAATGCTGATTGGTGCCATGTTATTGACTTTAACCGATTTGGTTATTCAGCAACTGCCGGGGCTAATGGCGAGTTTTATACCAACGGGAGCAGCAACCGCTGCACTGGGCGCTCCGCTACTGTTATGGCTGTTACCTCGCTTATCACAAAAGACGCAGGGCCATACTCAAACAGTGTTAACTCGACATCGTGAACATGTTTACAAGCTAAACCCTAAAGCGATCTCATTGGCGTTGATCGGCACGTTAATTTCTGTTGTTCTCTTTGCCAC
Organism: Vibrio sp. 1167; assembly: GCF_033340375.1. Classification (NCBI taxonomy): domain Bacteria; kingdom Pseudomonadati; phylum Pseudomonadota; class Gammaproteobacteria; order Vibrionales; family Vibrionaceae; genus Vibrio; species Vibrio sp. 1167. The sequence goes on from NZ_JAWOWK010000002.1 coordinate 573,469, forward strand.
GGTTGCTGTGCAAAATGAAGGGTGGGCAAACTTATTTGCTAGCCAAAATTGGATTTTTTTGGAGTGGCGCGCACCTAGATTATTTGCAGCAGCAATTGCGGGGGCAATGTTAGCGATTGCTGGAACCATGATTCAACGCCTAAGTGGAAACCCAATGGCAAGTCCTGAAGTGATCGGTATCAGTTCAGGGACAGCGATGGGATTGATCATCGCGATGTTTACTGGGTTTGGTTCGTCAATTTTCACTCTTTCTCTAGGCGGGCTCGTAGGTGCATTAGCGACGGTATTAGTCATTGTGCTGCTAAACCGTAAGTCAGGCTTTCAGCCGGAGCGTATTTTATTGACTGGTATTGCGATAACCGCACTGATGAATGCAATACAGAGCTTTATTCTAGCCACTGGTGACCCAAGAAGTTATCAAGCATTGGCTTGGTTGTCTGGGTCTACCTACTATGTCTCGGTTGAAACGTTACTCCCATTGTCTTTATCTGCGCTTGTCTTTATAGGGTTGAGTTTTCTCTGCGTAAGATGGCTAGATATTCTTCCTGTCGGTGCCGCTTCCTCTAAAGCACTTGGAATTCGAGTTGATCGTTCACGCGCAATACTGCTTCTTTTAGTTGCTTGTCTCACGGTCAGTGCGACATTGGTTGTTGGTCCGATTAGCTTTGTTGGGTTGTTGGCTCCGCATTTAGCTCGCTTATTTGGTTTTAACAAAGCGTCACAACACATGTTATGCGCCGCGATACTGGGGGCAGGGGTGATGTTGTTGGCTGATTGGTTGGGACGACAGGTCCTTTACCCGCAAGAAATACCAACAGGGCTTATGGCGTCTCTCATTGGCGGTTTGTATTTAATGTGGGGTTTACGCCGCTTATAGAAATGAGCTAAGCCTCAACCAAGAAAGTACTTATACAAATAAGCACTCGTAGTGGCATTCGTAACCTATGCGAGTGCTTTATGCAAAACCTCTGGTTTGTCTTTTACGGAAACAACTGGCGATGCCGTAACTCGCTTTTCTTTCAGCGGTCGCTGAAGTCATGAAGGGTTGGTTTGGCTGCCGACAAAAAGGAGAGAATATGACTCGGCAGTTTATGCTGACACCAACGTCGATGGCGGTTGTATTAGCTGTATCAACGCCAAATGTCTTGGCTCAGGAAGATGAAAATATAGTTGTGATTGGACAGCAGCAAGACAGTGCAGTTGGTCCAGATTTTAGTTATCTCGGAGCGAAGAGTCGGGCAGCGACGAAAACTGATATTGCTATCAATGAGACTCCAAGAGCGGTGTCTGTTGTTACGCGAGAGCAAATGGATGATCGTGCCTCTATTAGCATTTCTGACGCACTACAGTACACACCAAGCATTCAAACTAATTATTTCGGCGAAGATAACAAGCAAGATTGGTTTATTATTCGTGGTTTTAAACAGGCGAACAGTGGGTTGTATCAAGATGGTACCCGTTTATATTCTTCTGGCTTCTATAGTTGGCAAATAGATCCGTTTGCTTTGGAAAGGGTTGAAGTTTTACGTGGTGCAGCGTCTGTTCTTTATGGGCAAAACCCTCCAGGTGGGGTTATCAATGTTGTCAGTAAGCGACCTCAATTTGATGGGGGGTCAGGACTTGTATCTTTGGAGTACGGTTCTGAAGACCGTAAACAACTTTCTCTTGACGTAAACTCTGAGGTGAGTGAGCAGCTAGCTTTCCGCTTTCAAGGGTTAGCGAGAAAAAATGGGACGAGAATTAGTGGGGTAGAAGCAGAGCGCATTCTTCTCTCTCCATCGATGACGTACAAATTTAATGAGACGTCTGAAATTACCTTTCTAACGAGCTATCAAAAAGACGACTCAGATCCTTATCTGCAATTTTTGCCAGTTGAAGGAACGTTAACGCCAAACAAAAATGGAAAGATCAGTGATAGTTTAGCGATAGGCAATCCTAACTGGGAGACGTTTGAGCGTGAGCAGGTGTCTTTAGGCTATGAGTTTTCTCATGCATTTAATGATACCACTTCATTTGTTCAAGCAGCTCGTTACAGCGAAATGGATGTTAAGCTAAGACAAATGTATTCGTACGTTTACTCGGCTGACGTGCCTGCGTTGGGGCCGGCTTTGGACCCATCAAATGAACGCAAAACCATACTTCGGGGTGCTTCAACAGAAGATGGGTCATCTGATGCTTTTAATATCGATAATCGTTTGATGCACCAAGTAAATTGGGGAAGTGTTGAGCATAACTTGATGTTGGGCATAGATTTTCAAATGATCAGTATCGATGGTAAAGATTTTGCCAATGACCCTATAGTTGCTAATGGTAATGCATTATTAAACACACCAATGGGAGCTTTGCCCGATCCTAGGTTTAATGTATTTAATCCTACTTATTCGGATAACATAATGTTACTCGATCCGAATACGCTACAACCATTGAGCGAAACCGATAAGCAAAGAACGAAAATCGATAATCAGCAGCTCGGCGTTTACTTTCAAGATCATATGCTGATCAACGATAAATGGGCGATGTTATTGGGCGCACGTTACGACGATACAAGTAATGAAGTACATAATGTTACCACGGGTGCTCGCACGAAAGTTGATAATGGAGAGTGGACGTTTAGCGTGGGAACGGCTTATATTTCTGATTCTGGCTTCACGCCATACTTTAGTTACTCTCAGTACTTTGATCCAATTATTCAAGAAGACAGCAATGGTAAGCCAGCGAAGCCTGAAAGCGGTGATCAATTTGAAATCGGTATGAAATACCAACCGGATTCATTTGATGGTTATTTCAATATTGCAACGTATCGGGCAACAAAAGAAAACTTGGCTCGTATCTACTTGAGTGAATTAACGCAAATAGGAAAAATAGAAAATAACGGCGTTGAGTTTGAAGCTGTAGCTAATGTGACACCATCCTTAACATTGATCGGGAACATTGCGTACGTTGATGCAGAGATAAAACAAGACATCAATAAGGCATGGGTTGGCAAAACGCCTTCCCAAGTGGCGAATACCGTATCATCAGCTTGGGCACATTATCGTTTCTTTGATGGACCTCTTGATGGCTTTGCTGTTGGCTTAGGCGCGCGCTATACAGGTGAGTCATACGGAGACAATGAAGAGAGACTAAAAGTACCAAGTTATTTCTTAATGGATGCGACGGTCAGTTATCGAATCGGCGATTACAAGCTACAAGTCGCAGCTAAAAACATCGCGGATAAAAAGTACATAGCGACATGTGATGGTTTTTGTTGGTATGGCGACCGACAAAATGTTATTGCAAGTTTAACTTACGACTGGTGAGTTAACGTATAAATAAACACCCCTAACTTTAGGGGTGTTTATTTAGAAATCGGCTTTACGGACAAAGTGCGGGTTTTTGTACTTTTTCTGCGGACCAAACGATGATACGACAAGTTTGTTCCATAATGTTTTGTCAAACTCACCCTTTGGAATCGAAGGGTAGAGGGTTTCCTCTTCTTCTCTTGCAAAGTTCATATATTGTTTCTTTTTAATTTGATTGTACTTTTTGGCGATCTGGTTATGTTTTCTTACCCACTCCAGCTTGTAATTGTGGAGCACTTTTTCACCATCTTCGAGACTCATTCGAGATAGGAACAGTCGCTTGTATGAGACCTTTCTGTCCAGCATTGTGCGCATAACGGTTTGGATATATTTACCGTGATGCGTAATGGTAATGTCGTTTTCATCAACAGGAGTGACACACCAGCCTTTAGGTAAAAAGTCTGGCTTCTTAAATTGCTTATTACGCTCCATTAGCGCCTGATGTAAAACTAAATCAGAGGTGCCGCGGAACGTCTTTTGCCATTTACCGATACGAATTTGAATCGAACCAGGCAAGCGATAGATGTTAGTAAACTTATCTTTGTCCATGGACTTGTGTCATGAGATTAATGTGCATAATTAGAAAGCGGAATTCAGCCCAATGCCACAGGCAGTAGGCTTAAATACCGTACGATTTTACAACGACCTTGCGTGATATAGCGAGGGGTTATGTCAATAATAGGTAAGAAATAGAAAATTAGTTCACATTATGAAGAAATTGGAAGCTTACAAGGCTAAATTTTGAAGTTACACCAATTATGCCCATGCCGACTAAATAAAAGAAGGCACGGGCATAAAATCACACCGCTTCTTCGAGTTGCTTGGTGTCTTCTTCAATCTGTTGTAGGTGTCGGTTTGCTTGCTGTAACTGATACATTTGAGCATAACGACCATTTTGCGTTAAGAGTGCTTTGTGTGTGCCTTTCTCGACTAACTCCCCATGATGAAGAACAATGATTTGGTCTGCATCTAGGATAGTTGACAGCCGATGAGCAATAACAACGAGCGTCATGTCTTGTCTGAGTACCGCCAAGCTCTTTTGGATTAAAGCCTCTGTTCCTGAGTCAATATTTGCGGTTGCTTCATCTAATATCAATATCTTAGGTTTTACCACAAGCACACGTGCTAACGCCAAAAGCTGTTTCTGACCCGCAGATAAATTAGTTTCGCCTTGACCTAACTGCGTGTCTAGCCCGTTAGGGTAACGATGAATTTGTTCTGCCAAACCTACCTTGTCTAACGCATCCCATATTTGATTGTCATCAACCGCCCGACTGAGAGAGATGTTTTCTCTGACTGAAGCAGGGAGAATATGTGGATCTTGTTGAACCATTGCCACATCTTTGCGAAGTACGTCTTTCCCTAATGTTTTAAGTGGACGACCATCTATGAGCAGTTCACCACATTGCGTTGGATAAAAGCCCATTAACAGTGACGCTAATGTGCTTTTACCGCTTCCTGTATGCCCGACAAGCGCGATAAAGTCTTGGTGGTTGGCCTTCAACGAAATGTCTTTTAGGACGTCCTGTTTACCATCGTAGCTAAATGTGAGGTCTTTAAGTTCGATAGCACCTGACCTTAATGGTTGATGATCGCCCCCGTAAGTTTGTTCTTTCGCATCAATCAATTCAAAAACACGTTCGCTTGATACTAACGCCTGCTGAAGTAGAGCAAGTTGCTGAGTCATCTCAATTAGTGGTTCAGTAACTCGCGCAAGATAACTGATAAATGCATACAGTACCCCCACACCAATCAACTCAATACCATTAAAACCAAAGATCGCAACCAAGCAAAGCAACGCAAGACCAGCGAGTAAGTCCATTAATGGTCTTAGCAGATAGCCGTTTAGCCGAATCACTCGTTTAGATGCCACCAGATGCTCTGCGGTTAGCTCGTTGAACTGTTTATTAAAACGCTCTTCTTGTTGCATTAATTGAATGACACTCATCCCTTGAATGGATTCACTCAGATTCGCATTTATATCGGTCAATAGGTCACGCATCTTTCGGTAGCTTTCTGTACTTAGCTGCTTAAACAAGTACATAAAGCCGATGACGATCGGCAGCAATACAAGCACAACGAGTGTGAGCTTCCAGCTCATGAAAAACATAACGCCAAGCATTACGACAATCATGACCACGTTTTTCACCACGGTCGCGATCAAAAGCTCATAAAATTGCTGTAAAGATTCCGTATCGTTGGTGATTCGCGACACCAATTTTCCAGCAGGAGTGTAATCAAACGCAGATAACGGCTGCTTAATCACGCCAGAAAATACTTGCTTACGAATCGCTTTGATCGTGTTAGCCGCGACAATGCTAAATTGCAATGACTGAAAATACTGGAATGTTGCCGATACGATCTGAAGAGCGATATAACCTACTGCTAGCGAAATCAGAACATTTTGTGAATAGTCACCTTTAGCGATGTGCTCATCAATGAAATATTGAATCAACCAAGGGCCGCCGGCGCTAGCTAACGCTGCAATAAACAGCAAGGCGAGTCCTTTAATCATTGGCTTTGGTTGAGATAATGGGTAAGACATTAACCGTTTAAACGTGCTGGTCTGGTTCATGCATTATTCCTCCATCGCCTGTTCTAGTTTTTGGTATTCGAACATTTCGGCGTACCATCCCTGATGCGCTAATAAAGCGCTATGTTGCCCACGTTCAGTAATGTGGCCGTGATTCAAGACAATGATCTCGTCTGCTGCTTCCAATGCGGTGAGGCGGTGTGCAATAACGATTAGGGCTTGATCACGGTAGTGTGTTTCCAAATTCTTAAGGATTTGATGTTCGGTCCGTCCATCAACAGCGGAAAGTGCATCGTCCAAAACCAACACTTGGGCATTCAGCAGCATAGCGCGTGCTATCGCAATACGTTGTTTTTGCCCGCCGGAGAGTGTAATGCCTTTTTCACCAACTTCTGTTTGGTAGCCTTCAGGAAACTTCTCAATATCGTCATGTATACAGGCTAACTTTGCTGCTCTATAGACTTCTTCTTTCTCTGCATTAGGGTTGCCTAAGGCAATATTGTCGAAGATAGATTTGGAGAATAGAAACGGACTTTGGTTAACGACAGCAAAACGGTTGCGCCACTGTGGAAGTAGGGCATCCTTGATCTCGACATCACCGAATTTAATTGAGCCGTTTTCTAAATCATGTTGACGCAAAAGTAGTGTTAACAGGGTCGATTTTCCGCTTCCTACCGGCCCTGCAACTCCCAACATTTTTCCGGGTTCCAGTTCGATGTTTACTTCCGTCAAAGCGGGCGGTAAATCACTAGACCAATGGAAATCGTCGATATCAATTTTCAACGGAAGTGGTTTATTTTCTATTGGCTTATTGCCACTGATAATTTCTGGCTTTTCATCAAAGATCTCTTGTAATCGGTTCCATGCAGCAGAGCCTCTTTCTAAAATGTTAAATAGGAATGCGAATGCCAGCATCGGCCATATCATCAACCCTAAATACATCGTAAATGCGGTCAGATCACCAAGCGTGATCTCACCTTTATCAACAAGGTAAGCACCAGCAGCGACACTAAGAAGGAAAGAAAGACCGATGGTTAACTGAATTGCCGGGTCAAATCTAGCATCGACTCTTGCGACAGCGATGTTCTTTTCGCCAGTATCATCCACAACCTCTTCAAAACGTTGCTGCTCTTGGTTTTCTAATCCGAAAGCACGCAGCATTCGCACGCCATTAAGTGACTCTTGTGTTATGTCTGACATGGTAGAAAAGGCTTCCTGAGCGACACGAAAGCGTTGATGTAGGATACGCACAATAAAGAAGATGATGATGGCAAGAAATGGCATTGGAAGAAGTGCCATTACGGTGAGCTTCCAGCTTACTTGCGTTACCATAATGATTAAAACCGCAATACCAGTGATCAAAGAGTCTGCGGCGGTTAAAACCCCTTCGCCGGCAGTCATAACGATATTACGCACATCATTAGTGCCACGAGCCATCAGATCCCCCGTCTTGTAACGTTCAAAAAAACGAGGTGGCTGTGTCGATAAATGCCTATATAGACGGTTACGTAGAATGGTCCCGAGCTCCCAGCTTGCGCCGAAAAGCCAAATTCGCCATAAGATGCGACACCCATAAATAGTAAAGATCAGTACAGTTAACCCTGAGAGCCATAGAATCAGCGTATTTGTATCTAAAGTGTTGTCTACGACGCCATCAACTATGATGCCAACTGCTTTGGGCGGAACAAGCTGTAGTGCTGATATCACAGCGAAAAGCAGAATGGATCCGACATAGTGCCTCCACTTTTGTTGGAAATACCAACGTAGCTGCCAGAATATTCTCATTACGCCTCCCGCTTTAAATTATTGAATTTGTTATAGAACTATTATTGAGCGAAATGATGAGTTTACAAGCACAAGTTATAGGCGGGTTTAAAAACGATAGATTGTTTCAATTATAACCATGTGTCGGCGCAAATTACTGGTTTTATCTCTATGAGCTAACTGTGCGACGACATTATGTGAAATAGTTGTTAATGGTGGTTTTGGAGCCATGACCTTGCAATAACGATGAAGACACCAAAAGTAAAAGTGTTACTGCCACTCTCTATATGGGAATTAGCAATCGTTAGTTTGTATTTTGTATTTCACTTGGCCACCAGGAGTTTCTGGGTAGTAAACTTCGACATAACACATATGTTCTGGACCAACAGGCTTGTTTGCAAAACCAATAAGGAAGTAGGGCTCGTCTGGGCTATCTACCCCATACCAAGTGTTGATAGTGAGTTGCGGATCAAAGCCTGCTAGCTCTTTTGCTGGAATAACATTTTTGATAAATCCAAAGTAACCAATTAGGTCGTTATGGCCGTCATTATCTAGATCAATGTTATATTGTATGCCGCCATCTACTGTCTCTTGAGATTGAATCACTGCTTTGGTGTAGACAAAGTTGTTGGCGGTCATGAGTGCTTCTCTGGCTCCATATAGAACCGCCACTCTGGCATCTTTTTGTAAGCCAAGAAATTTAGGAAATGCAACGACGCTTACAATACCAAGAATGATGATGCACACAATGAGTTCAATAAGAGTAAATCCTTGAGAGCGACGCACAGCCTTTCTCCATGTTTTAGAAACGAATAGGCGGCTATTCTGATATAGAAACTTTCAGGTCAAGTATTAAAAAAGGATGATAGTAAGAGATCGGGATTGCAAATCTCAAATATAAAACAAGTTGCTTGTTTTCGAGATGAGGAGTGATTTTGATAAAAACCAAGGAATGAACTCGAGAGGATAAAATCCTCCCGAGTAAAGCGACTAAGATTCGTGTGTCAGAGCACTGCTGTTACGTTTAAAAATGAATCGCCAAATAAATAAGACAATTGCGATGTAACCTAATCCTACACCAAGCGCTTGCCAGTGCATGCCGTTATACATCGCGATTGGCATCAAAGAGATGATAAAGATGTCAGTGATTGAGCCAGGGACATAAGCGATGGCGTAATCATCAAGCACCTTGCTACGCATTTTTGGATCAACAATGCGAAGCAACGCAATACCCATGGCAACTGTACCGGTTAACCAACCCCAAGAGAAAATGCCTTTCTCGAACCAATCTTCTCCCATGATACGTGGGGCAACCCAGAAGATTAGCCATAGTGTGAAGGCGATACCGCCGATTGCAAGTACTACCATCGGCATTAAATACTGGGCTAAGACGGTAATCTTGATGGCTGAGATACCAAAGATAATCAAATAATCGGTACTGATGCCCGCAGCATGTTTGAATGCACCGTCACAAAGATAGCGTGAAGCTTTCGTTTGTTTCGCGACGATTCGCACGAGCATGCCGCCAAGGAAGCCAGTTACGAACGTAGGGATTTGTACCTTATCGTGGAAAGAAGATAAGTAGTTAGCCGCTACATACGAGAAAGCTGTTACCACTACAACCAACGCCGCGTGAATCGCAAAAGAATCAACCGACAGGGAAGACATGGTGTCTTTCATTACCGGTTCTTGATCATCAGGCTTAACAAGGCCTTTGCGTTCGTGTTCGTCCATGCTGTCGAAGGTCGTAAAGCTACGAATCCAACCCATCTTCAATGCGAATTGCAGCATGAGCATGCCGACAGAAATCGAGATGAAAATACCCACGGTTGCGAACGTTAAGCCAAGTGTGAAGCCATCTTCCCAGCCAAGCCCCGTGAAGATTTCACCAACAACAGATGCAGAGCCATGTCCGCCCATAAAACCCGCAGACATTGTCACACCAAAGCCAGGATTAATCTCTGGCCAGAAGAAGGTTGTGAGAACTAGACCAAACATTGCCGCAAACAACCACTGAGAAACAGAAGCGATTTGGTTAAATGCCCACAATGAGCCAGCACGCTGTGCGACGGCTTTAGGTGATGGAACATCCGTTGCCAGACCTAACGCAGAAAAAAGTGCAGCAGTTAATAGGCTTGCGTTAGCGGTAAACGTATCGGTCCAAGGCAGTACGTCTAACAGGGCTGGTCCAAAAATTAGACCGAATAATCCTGCGAGAACCGCCGATGGAATGTACATACGCTGTAGTAATGGCGCGTGAACGCGAATGACTTTTGCCAAAATCAATAGTAAGCCAGCGATGGCTAAGTCAGTCAGCATTAGACCTTTAGGCATCTTATCCTCCAGTAAATGCAGTCAAGGGGTAGCGTCCTTGTGACCTACCTTGAATAAAAATCTCTCTCAAGCCAAAAAGTCACATACGTGACTAAAAGCGTTGAGAAATCAATGTCGTTTTCATAAGCAAAGGAATGTGCTTATGCAATTTGAAATGAGTGTAAATGTTGTGATTGCACACGAACAGGAAGAGAAATTAGATTAAATTTCTCGATATTTTTTTGATAGTTCACTCAGGAAAGGCGGCAATCGTAGTCACTTTGTCAGAGCAATGCAATTGGTGTGAATCAATAAATGATGTTCACTAAATGAGCGTTCTTTACTAACAACATGAAAAATAAAGACAATTAATAAGCAATAATATTTGTCATATCGACAATAAAAGTTAATTAAATGGTTAAATTGTCGCCGCTTTATGGTGTGGCGTTACGGATTCACATGCGAAAGAACAAAATCGACTAAGGTGCGATTTTTAAGGGAAAGCTGTTTTGAACGGTAAAGCAGGTGGATCGGTTTTGGCTTGGGAATGTGTGAATGGAGAATTTCTACCAAGGCGCCAGATTGGATTTCCTGCTCAACTAAGATCTTTGGTTGCAGAAGAACACCAGAGCCTTTTAACGCGGCAAACTTAAGCACATCACCATTATTAGACGTTAATCGGGTGTTGCTGTTTCCAAAGGTATTAGATGGCATGTTCACCACCTGTTGGCTTTCCCCTTGGTGGTACTGAAATCCCAAACAATGATGATGTTCAAGGTCATCAAGCGATTGGATAGGGGCATGCAGCTTAAGATAAGAGGGTGAGGCGCAGTAAGTCATGTGGTATTCACCCAATTTTCTCGCGACTAACGACGAATCGACCAACTCACCGATTCGAATAATCACGTCAGCTTCGCTTCGATATGGGTCAATCAAATTGTTGTCCAACATCAGCTCAACGTTCAAATCGGGAAATTCAGCTAAGAAGTCAGCCACGATAGGAGCAATGACCTTTTTGCCATACGTGACAGGGCAGTTAACTTTTACAGTTCCGGTTGGACGGTTGATCAGCGTCTGGATCAGGTTCTCTGCGTTGGTGATGTCTTCAATAATGCGGTGGCACTCTTGGTAGTAGAGTCTGCCAGCTTCGGTCAGGGACTGTTTACGCGTGGTGCGATGAATCAGCTGTGTACCTAAGCTTTGCTCAAGAAAGCTCACGTGCTTGCCAACCATAGTCGGTGAAATATCAAAGTGGTGTGCAGCATTACGAAAGCTGCCGTGTTCGACCACGTAAGCGAAAACTTTCATGCTTGTTAATTTATCCATTGCACACCCAGAGTTGATAAAGAAATAACTAAAGCAGAGTTTATCAATCAAACGAGGTTAATTACAGTGGGCGTATGATTAAGAATGGAGAAAGAGATCCATCATGAATGAGACGATTTTTGTTACCGCCGAACTGAAAATGAATGCCGATAAGCCAAGACAACAAGTAGTTGAAGCCATTGAACAATTTTGCCTTGATATGCAAAGCGAAGCGGGGTGCTTGCAAGCGAATGCGACCTACGATTCTAAAGATCCACAACGTGTGATTCTTTGGGAGCGATATGAAAACCGCACCGCGATTGAAGCGCATTTTGCTATGCCGCATACACAAGCGTTCATTGCAGCTGAAATGGCAGAGTTAGTTCAAGCATTCGAAACCCAAGCTCAATAGGAGAGGCGAACATGAAATGGGGTATTTTAGGCACAAGCTTTATCTCAGGTGTCATGGCTGAGGCAATCCAAGGCGATGACAAGAGTGAACTGTACGCGGTTGCTGGGCGTTCGGAGCAGAACTTAAAGACATTCGCTGAGCAATATGGCATCGAGAATACGTTCAACGATTACGATGCGTTGATTGCCGATGAGCAAGTCGACATTATTTACATAGCATTGCCAAATCACCTTCATCATGACTTTATCGTTAAAGCGGCAGAGCAGGGTAAAGCGATTCTTTGTGAGAAGTCACTGTCGGTAGATATGGAAAAAACCGAGCTGGCCTTAAAAGCAGTCGAATCGCACAAGGTATTCTTTGCTGAGGGTTTGATGTACTTGCATCACCCGTTGATCAGCGAGTTGGTTTCGGTGCTTAAATCGGGAGAGATTGGTGACCTTCGCTCGATCCATACGTCTTATATCGCGTCGATTGCACAGTTTGTGAATCCAGACAGTAAAGGTGCTTTGTATAACTTGGGCTGCTACCCAATGTCACTGGTGCACTTGGTGGTGAAAACCATGTTGGGTGAGCAAGCTTTTGAGAACCGTTCTATGACAGCGATTGGCCGAAGAGGCCATGACGGTAATATCTGCGAGTCGAGCTTGATGATGCAATTCGGAGAGCAGCAAACGGCGAGCGTACACACTGCCGAAGATCATGGATTAAAACACCAATTCACCATCCTGGGTAGTACAGGATGCATTACGTTAGACTCGAATCCATGGTTACCAACGCAAGATAACCAGTTTAGTGTGGAAATTTACGAGACGTCGAAGCGTGAAGTGTCTGTTCCGGCAGCAGGGGATGCTTTTTACTATCAAGTGCGCAATATCCGCCAGGCGGTTGAAGCGGGGCGTACATCGTTAGAGAACCCTTGTGCCACATGGGAAGACTCTCACCGTATCATGCAGCTACTGACGGAGTGGGAATCACTGGCTTCAAAGTAAGCTTGTGTTTAGGTGAAATAGACCAATGAAAATAAAAACGGCGCACTAAATACAATATTTAATGCGCCGTTTCTATTTATGTTCAGCTGGCTTAAATGCGGTTGTCGCCAGTGCTGAACGCAATGATTTGGCTGATCTCAGACAGGCTTCTACCACTTTCTTGCTGCCATTGAACAAACGCTTTGTTGGTGGCATCGAGCGATTTCTTCGTATCTTTGCCACCTTCAATGATCTTGCAATTACGCAGGTAAGCTTCAACGTCGCTAGACAAGATAAAGGTATCAACGCCCATTTGACGCAGTGTGTAAGGACCGGTATTCCCACCTAGGCGATTACCGCGTTTCTTCAAATACGCCCATAGGTCGGTGATTTTCTCTTGCGGCCAATCGGCAACCATTTTGCCAAACGAGCCGTATTCGATTTTTGCTTCGTGGATCATACGAGCATTAGCAGGAATCGACATGACTTTAGTGAGGTGGCGAATGATGCGTTTGTCGGTTGCTTTGGTTTCCCATTGCTCGTCTGACAGCATCAACAACGGCTCAATCTTAAATCCGAAGAACACTTCTTCGAAGTTCGGCCACTTGTTGCGAACCACGCTCCACGAAATCCCACTTTGGAATACCTTCATCGAAAAAGCGGCCAGCCAACGGTCATCTGGAATCGCCGCCAATTCTTCTTTGCTTAGTGGATGAGACAAAAGCGCTTCAAGTTGATCTTCACCACCTTTACGCTCGGCAGCGCGCTGATAAATCGCGTCAAATTTTTCGATACTCATAAAAGAAGTTAGTCCTAGTTTATGTCGATATTTGCGAAACATACTACGCTTAAGTGGCTGAATCGTAAATTAATGGAGTGTCACAAATGAAGAAGGTCACATTAACGTTTGTCGGGGAAGGTTCGGATCGTATTGCGGAAAAATTCTATGCGTGGATGACGGACGGTGGGTTAGAAGACAGCATGATTGAGAATTTATCTGACCGTGAAATCTCAGTGGTCGGCATCAGTGATATGGATAATGAAACGCGTGATGTGGTGATCAATACGGAAATGAACTAACGAGTCGTCTTTCGTCAGCTATTAGAATCAGATAAAACAAAGCCCTTCACGAGAAGGGCTTTGTTGCGTTTATAAGCGTGAGAGCCTAGTTATTTACCAGTGTCAGACCGCTTGGTAGTGCATCACCGAAGATACGCTTCGATTCGCTCTCAGATAGCTCTTTGACTTCTTCAACCAGTGATACCCAAGATTCAGGTACCTTGCTTTGCTTCAACTTAGCCAGTACCTGCTCACGGTAGTCGTCTGAGATATCGAATAGGCGGTCGCCCGTCTTACGACAAATCATTACGGCTGCGAAAGCGATCATTGGCTCTTTCTGCCAGTTCTGCTCTAACAGCTTAGGCAACCACTGTTCCGCTTGTTCACGAGGAATGACGTTATGCTGGCTGCCATACAAAGGCGTACGTGATGCCAAGCGACCCATTGCCCACCAGTGTGCTTGTTCGAACTGGTTATGGTTGATGGCTTTGCTCAAGAACCACGTAGCCAATAGAACCTTGTCTTCGACTTCTAGGTGTTCAAGCGATGCCGCTAATCGAACCATGGATTCATAACCCATGTCTTGTGCCGCTTTGGCTGACTGTGGGTTTTTCATCGCGCCAGGGTGTAGGTATTTCGCGATGTCCGCCAAGATGGTCTCTTGTTGCTCTTGGCTTAAACCACCTGCGATACGACGCCAGAACACCCACCAGTCAGTCCAACCTTGATGGTTCTTGAACTGAATGTTTTGTTGGTAGAGACCCCAAACTTGCTCAATGCGCCATGAGTCGGTTGGATCGCCAAAGCCAGGACGCAGTGCAAAACCAGCCAAACGAAGCCAGTTTTTCTCGTGTTGTTCAGAACGGCGACGACGCTTACGACCCTGTGCAAAGGTATCGAACAGTTGACGTAGGGTCGTGAAATCCCATTCATCACGTTTGCCCAGTTTCTTCTCAAGATCTTTGGCTAAGGTTTTGATCTCTTTACTTTCCGCGCTTTTCTTATTACCGCTGTAAAGGCGAGCGATCAGCTCCTTACATTCGTTCAGTTTAGGGTGAAGCTTAACTTGCTCGTTGTCGTCGGTTTGCTTGTTACGAACTTCGAACTCCAACTCCCAACGTTTGCTATCGTCTTCTGCGCTGACACATTCCATCTTAAGCGTGCCGACTTCGGTCAACTGACACGCCAGTTGTACTTCTACACGCTCTTTCTGGTTGGCTTGCAGTTCAGCGCCTTCACCTTCAAGGGTGGTGATATAAGGCGGAAGAGGAGCAAATAAGCCGGGGTCAACGTCAACCATCACGCCATTTTGAATAGCGGTGTTATTGGTTAAGGTGTCGTGGGTAGAAGTCAGGAGGTTAAAGCGAACAGGTTCACCTAGGGTAAGCGAGAAACGACGACCACTTAAGCGGATCTCGTGTCCTTCTTCTGTCCCTTTTGCAAGCAAACAGAGCGCTTTGCCCATCTTGTTCTTCTCTTGAAGGTGCAAGAAGTAAGAACGCGCTGCACCGCCACCAATTTTAAGCTGCGCACCACGACGTGCTTTACCAAATGCAACAGCACCCAGGGCAACAGACCAATCTGGATGTGGGTTATCTAATACCGTAACCGGAGCGCCGCGCCAATCGGAAAGGAGGGTAGTGACACGCTCAGTCACAAGCTCACTGTTGAACACACCACCGTTGAGTAGCAAACCTACCGGAATGGCATTTTGTTTGTCGTCTTCAATGCGAAGAGCGGCACGAGCAACTTGTTGGTGCTGAGTTAAGAACTCGGCTACGTGTTTGCTAACAGCTGGGTCAGCAACGTATGGAAGACCAAACTCGACAACGGCGCTGCGGCGTTTGTCTGGTACTTCACTGAAATCAGAAAGCGGGAAGAAGCCATCCAAAGCGATTTGGTGCACTTCTTGTTTGCTCAGCCCAATACTCTTTGTTCCGCCAAGAAGTTTCGAGCCGCTGCCCAGCATGGTGATCTTCACTTCTTCAGGTGCACTCGCTGAAAGTAGGTTTTCTTTCGCCTTGCGAGTTTGCTGAATCAACTTAGTCAGGCTTGCAGCAGTGAGCTTCTTACTCTGGTTGAAGCGGCTTTCCGCAAGGTGCGCTAATGCTAAGTCGAGGTTGTCACCGCCCAGCATTAAGTGTTCGCCAACACCAATACGATCAAGGGCTAGTTCATCTTGAGAAGAGAAACTGGCTTCAATCAAGCTCAAGTCGGTAGTACCACCGCCCACATCACACACCAGAATCAGCGGTAACTCTTTGAGTTCATCAGCTGCGGTTTGCTGGTGGCGTGCGTACCAGTCGTAACATACGGCTTGTGGTTCTTCGAGCAGGACGATTTTCTTTAAACCAGCCAGCTGTGCAGCTTCAAGCGTGAGTTTACGAGCGGTTTCATCGAACGAAGCTGGAACGGTCACAACCACATCTTGGTCTTCTAACTTATTGCTAGGATGACGGTAGTTCCATGCTTGACGAATGTGGTTGAGGTAGCTTGCGCTGGCAATGACGGGAGAGACTTTGTCCACTTCTTGTGCACCAGCCCAAGGAAGAATGTCTGAACTACGATCCACTGCTTGGTGTGATAGCCAGCTTTTAGCACTGGATACCTGACGTCCTTCCACCTTAGCGCCTAATTCACGAGCCCATTCACCCACGATTACATTACTAATATCGCCAGATACAGGTTCGTTTTCCCAAGGGAGTGTTAGGTCAGAAGGGGAGATTTGACCAACCGCAGGGTGATAGCGGAATGAGGGCAGCAATGGTTTACGAACCACTTCACCCGGACCAATCAATTGGTCGATGTCGAATAGGGATACTTCGGATTGTTCAAGGTTGTCGGTGATTTCACAGTACGCCACCACAGTGTTTGTGGTGCCAAGGTCAATACCAACAAGAAAACGAGGAGATGCCATACAAACCTTCGTGTATTTAAAAACGGCACCCGATTGGATGCCGTTTGATTTCTATTTATTCTTCTTCGTTTGAGTTGCTTTTCGCGTCTTCGCGCACATCGAACTCAACATGCCATTTTTGCCCGTTATCAGCGGCAATGGCTTCTAAGTAAAGCGTACCAAGCTCTGTGACGCGAGAAGCTAGGGTAACTGGAACCACTTCACCTTCACGACGACCTTCAGAGACAGGCAGCGTTACTTGGATTTCTGGTAGCTCTTCGAGCTCTTCTGGTGCCCAGTAGTCTAGGTGAGTACCCGCTAGGTCATCACGACGAACCGTTGAGCCAAAGAATTGGAAGTTAACCGGCTGACCGATGATCAAACCAAACTCTTGGCTTGGCACGTCAACGCTTGAGCCTTCTTCCATACCAAATGGTGCAACACACAGTGCTTCCATTGGAGGCGCCATGCCCGGAATCGCTGGCATCGCACTTTCGATACCTACGTAGTAAGCCGAAGCGATACCACCACGGATACGAACACCTTGACCACGACGTACAGAGCCGTAGTAAGCCGCACCGCTTGCTACTGCAAGGTCTAGATCCACACCTGTTAGGCGTTTTGCCATTTCAGCATCTGCTTCAATTAGCCATTCGTTGATCGTGTCTTCTAGACGAGTTGCTAGAAGTTTCGATTTCAGAACACCACCGTTGAATAGGATTGCCGTTGGCTTGATGAAGTCAGCTGATTGCGCTGCATCCGCACCTGGCATACCAGGCATGTTAGCGAATGGGTTGAAATCTTGAGCCGCTTCTGCGCCATTTCCTGAAGCAGAAAGGGCATTAGCTTGCTTAGACAAGAACGCTGCAATGTGACGAGTAATGCCTGCATCTTGTGCGTAAGGCAGACCCATTTGCGTTAGTGCACCACGGTTACGTTGAACAGGGTGGTCAGTAATCGCAACTTGAGGGAAGAAGCCGTCAACCAGTGTTTGTTGTACTTCTTCTTGAGTCAGTTCTGTTTTCAGCGTTGCGCCAAGCAGTTTAGAACCACGGCTTGGTACTACGATTGGCACTGACTGAAGTTCGCTGTCGTTCAATAACGCTTCTTTCGCGTCACGACATGCGTGTGTCATTGCCTGAACTTGCCATGGCTGTAGCTCTTTGCCTTCTTGCGCTAGCTTCATTTTCAAGCGGTACGCAAGTGCAAGATCCATGTTGTCACCGCCAAGTAGGATGTGTTCACCTACCGCGATACGGTTCAGAGTTAGGTTGCCGTCGTCTTCAGTTACTTCAACCAAAGAAAGGTCGGTTGTACCACCACCGATATCGACCACAAGCACGATGTCGCCAACTTCAACTTCGTCGCGCCATTTGTCATTGCTGTTATCGATCCAGTTGTAAAGCGCAGCTTGTGGCTCTTCTAGAAGCGTTAGGTGCACAAAGCCAACGTTACGTGCTGCTTCTGCAGTTAGATCGCGAGCAGCAGGATCAAAAGAAGCAGGAACCGTAATAGTCACGTCTTGATCGGCAAGGTTGTGATTTGGGTTCGCGTGATTCCAAGCGTCTTTTAGATGCTCTAGGTAAAGCTCTGTCGCACGAAGAGGGGAGACTTTTTCCACTTCTTCTGGGCTACCTGCTGGCAGGAAAGCATCACGACGGTTTACACCAGCGTGGCAAAGCCAAGATTTCGCACTTGCAACAAGACGAATTGGCGTTTTCGAACCTAGGTTACGTGCAATCGCACCAACCAGAGCTTTTGGCTCGCTCGACCACGGAAGAACGCGTGATTGCGGGTTCATTTCGTGCTCGTGCGGCTGGTAAAGGAAAGAGCCTAATTGGCTACGAGTCTCTACCGTACCCGGCGCAGTCAACTGCGGGATTGGCATCACTTCAACGCGAGCGTCTTCGTTGTGTGTATCAACAAAAGACATGACACAGTGTGTTGTACCTAAGTCGATACCAACACTGAATTTAGGTGTCTGTTGAGTTTCAACAGACGCTTGTTGAGAATGGTTTTCTTGGTTCATGTGTTCCATTACAGCTCAACCTCAGCTGGAGCGATCACAGAAGCATCGTAGTTCTCTGCAAGTTTAGGCAACGTCATTGATGTTGCTTTCCAGCCTTTGTGAACTAGCGTGCCGTTGAATGGCGCGCTGCCTGTTACGTTGCCAGTTAGGCGGATTTCTTGTGGGTTGAAGCCTTCTTCAACCGTAATGCGAGTTTCTTCGTCTTCGTTACGAACATGCGCTAGCGTCACGTAGTCGTTCAGTACTTTCTGACCGCCAGTGTGGATTACGCGAGCGGCTGCGCCTACTTCTTCATCAGAGAATGACGTTAGGTCTTCTTTTAGGAAGTCAATCAGGCGAGCTTCTTGTTGCATGATAGAAAGCAGCTGCATTGCAGAGTCCGTTGACGCGGTTGCAAGTTTTGATTCAACTTCCACCACTTTTTCAACGACTTTCTCTACTTCCACTACTTTTTCTACTTCAACGATCTTCTCAACTGGTTTCTCAACCTCGACGATTTTCTCGACTGGTTTTTCTACCACTTTCTCGACCACTTTTGATTTGCGCGACACTGCAACTAGAAGAAGCAAAACGCTCGATGCGGTTAGGCCAGCGTGAAGCATATCGAACGTTTGAGGAATTAGGTTCAAATCAATGTTCATGACGTTTTTTCTCTTTCTATTGATTTATTGGTGCTCAGTATTGGCTCATATTTGTTCACTAAAACGATCGTCTTTGCGATCTTGCACCAAGTTTAGACATTAAAATGATGACGGATGGTAGCATATTCAAGGCTTAAGGCTGTAATAATTCGTGACTATACCGTACGAACAGCGTGAAAAATCGACGATCAGACTCCCCAATATAGGTTGTTGCTTGATGTTTGTGCATTGCTAACGCAGTATTTCAATAGATCCCGAAGTTTAACTTACGGAAGTATCAAAAATTACGATATGACACAAAGCACCGCTCATAAGAGCTTTATAAAACGACATTCAGACTCTATTTTAGCTTTTTTGGCGACTTTATGTGTCACTGCTGGTGTAGTTGGTGCTGCTTATACAATGCAGCAACGGTATACACAGACGACGTTTGATACTTTAGCCGACCGACAAGCAGAATCACTTAAAGCAAACGTCGAGAATGATCTAAAGTTCATTGGTGCGGGCGCAAACTTTTTCCATTCGATTGAGCGAAGCTATTGGCCATCGTTTCCGATGTATGCGGAACAAGTGATTAACAGCTCGCGAAGTCTCATTGGACTTCAATGGATGCAAAAGGTCGAATTCGAAGATCTTGATGAACATATTTTAAAGACCCGTCAAAAATTTCCAAACTTCCAACCGTTTACCGTTCCTAAAGATGGTCCCAAAACCTACGGGTACATTTTTGAACACAATGAGCCAATTTTCATCGCGTCGGATATCTACCCAAGAACACCGGAAAACCTTTCTCTATTGGGTTTCTATTTTTCGCGCAAACGCTTCGATTTAATCTTGGATGACATTTCCGAAAATGGGCGAGCGAATGTCTCGGATAAAGTTCGCTTACTGCAAGATGGTTATGACAAGTCCATACCTAAGACTGGGTTGCTGGTGTTCCATCCAGTGTTCGACTTCGAGAACAAATATTTATTAGGAGTAGTGACCGGTGTTATTCGAAGTACGGTTTACTTTGAGGATTTGATTACGAAAACCGCGACGGAGCTCGATATGTCGGTGCGCGTAGAAGACTTGGGATTCGACGCAGCAGATGACCCTGTTCTCTTTCAAAGTGCTAGCTGGGATAACATTCGAGGAACCGTTATAAGCCGAACCATTCAACTGCCTAACCGTGAATGGCGTATTGACTTTAAACTTTCTGACGCAGTCTCAGCTTGGGAGCGTTCTATTTTAGCGGGCACGACGCTAGCCGGATTGGTAATCGCCTTTTTGATCAGTTGGATTGTAAATTTACAGTCTCGAGAAAAAGAGCGCTTAGCGGTCATGTTGGAGCTCAAAACCGTTGAATTAAAAAGAATGGCAGAGCGAGACCCTCTAACTCAACTACTGAATCGCCGAGCATTCAACGATCACTTGCTTAATCAGATAAACAAAGGTGTTAACTTCGCCTTGGTTGGTTTTGATATCGACCACTTCAAAGTGATTAATGACAAACACGGCCATTTAGGTGGAGATGAAGCGTTGCAACATGTCACTAAGCTGGTCAGTGCTAATTTAAAACCGGGAGATAAGTTTTACCGCGCTGGTGGTGACGAGTTTTGTATTATTTCTAAAGTCATTGATAGAGCGGTGCTAGAAGCTTACCTAGAAAAGTTACGGAGTGTTGTGGCAAGTACGGCTTTTGATTATGGTGATGCGTCAATCATCTGTACGTTGAGTATCGGTGCGGTTATCCATAAAGAAGAAGATCCTGAGAGCTTGTATCACAAAATGGACAGTCAACTCTATTTGAGTAAAAAAAACGGCCGTAATAATGTGTCGATCGGCGATTAAATGGGCGCACAAATTCGAGTTTTACGCCGTGTTACGATAGAATCGCACGCTTTAAATTTTATGTTAGGAACCAAGGCAAACTATGAACCATAACCGTATTGTATGCTTCGATTTAGAAATGTGTTGCTGGAACGAAAATGGCGTCGGCAGCACGGGTGAAATTATCGAAGTGGGTTTAGCTGAAATAGATTTGTCTAAAGGTGAGATAGTCAAGCGTGCTCAATACTACGTGAAACCAGAACACGATGAAGTGTCTCTGTTTTGCGCTGAGTTAACGGGCATCACACCACGTAAGATTGAAAAACAAGGACGCCCACTAGAAGAAGTGCTTAAATCCATGGTTAAGAACTTCGGTGGTCGCAACAAAATCTTTGCATCTTGGGGGCGAGATGACCTCATTCTTCTAGAAGAGTGTAAGCAAAAAGGTATTGAAGCACCGTTCACAGAGTTCATCAACTTAGCGACACTCTACCGTATTCAAAATCGTCTTAAAGATAAACGTATAGGCCATCGAGCCGCTCAAGAAGCAAAAGGAATAGACTGGGAAGGGCGTCAACACTCTGGCTATGTAGATGCATACAACTTAGCTAAGCTTGCTTTGACCATGTTTTAGTTATTCGAACCTAGCTAGCTTGTAATTAAATAATCATCCAACCATTGTTGTTTTGTAATGCAGTCTGTTTAGTGTGGAAAGAGCTAAACACATACCTTGACCAGTATTTTAATAACAATGTCGTTGGCTTATTGAAAAACGCGCAGAGTGCGCGTTTTTTTATGGCTACAGAAGCGATATCTGTTGTCATTCTAGGGGTAGCTTAGAGTTAGCCTTATATACTCATCTCGTCACTTTACTGAGACTGTAACTTCGCTCGAATGAACTCGCTGTGATCAACATAGAGTAGCTCTGCTGTTTTACGGATCACCGCGTCTTCTAGCGGGTCAATTTCGCCGTCTGCGTAAGCGACTTCCCACATGCTTTTGATTAAGTTGTAACGAGTTTCTTGAGTCAGTTCTCTTAGTTGAGAGGTAAAGTCGTACAGCGAAGCGGAATCTTTTATTTTCTGTTGCGCTTGCTCTAACAAAGTATTTGATTCTTCTTCATTTAACGAAAGCAGTTTCATCAATAAAGAGCGCTTTGTTTCTTGTTCTCTATCATCGACACTATGGTCTGCGCCAGAAACTTCACAAAGCAAACACGCGATAGCCATGTTAGGGGAAAGTGTGTTGGTTTGGCTTAAATCAGAGCCATCAATGAGTTGTTTAAATAATGATGTGAGAGAATTAAACATAATGAACACCGAGCTATTGTTTATTTGGTTAACATGGTAATAAATACGGAAGATCTCAAGGTGCGATACCAAATTTAGTACGCCGTTGACATTTAAGAACGGCCACTTTCTCCCCAAAAAACCTAAACTCCTGAGTTAGTTCAAGGTGACTTGCCTCTTACAAAGGGCAAGTCATTTTGGGATTGATACTCAGCTTTCAGCACGTGTCGGTGGAAAATGAACTTCGTCACCATCACTCGTCAGAATACTAATTTGACTTGGTTTGCCTTCATCATCAAGGCGTAGCTCACCAATGGCACTATGGTTAACCAAGCGATAAAAGTTGTGCGTACTTGGTGCGCGTTTGTAAATCTTGAGTCGTTTACGTTTTGTGAACCAGTTTAAAGGTGAGCGAGGGCTGTATAGCAGTCTATCTAGGCCATCACAAATATTGAGCAGTTGTGTAGGGAACTGATTTTTAATTCCACTACAGGTGATTTGATAGATATTCGGACTGTTTTTTCGATAGCGGAGCTTAATATCGTATGCAAAAGAGTAGTGTACGTCGCCAGAGAGAATAACAAAGTTAGTTGGTGTCTTTGTGTGTGTGAAAATACTAATAAGAGTATTCGCACTTCCGGGGTGAGCCATCCAGTTTTCAGCATCAACCATCAATGGTTTACCAAGCATGGTCACCACACGTTGTAGTGCTTCGATAAATTTCACACCAAACATTGGCGCGGCAGAAACAATAACAACCTTGTCTTGATGCACGAGCTCCTGATGGAACTCAATCATCGCTTCCCAGTCCATTAAGCCAGAAGGTTTGTTCATTTTAGACTCAGAACGCCAGCGTCTGGTTCGTGTATCTAGCACGACAACTTTTGGTGTCGTAGGAATGGTGTAGTGCCAATTCTCAAAGCGATACAAATATTGAATAAATGCATCTTGGGTTTGCGAGGTTCGCTCATCGATAAAGCGTTGAGCGAGGCTCATAAATTCATCATTGAATTTTTCTGGCGCATTTCCCCAACCTTGGCAAACCCAGTAAGCAATCAAGCTATTACCGATAATGCGTTTTGCAAACGTGTTGCTGTATGCGGCTTGTTCCCAGCCTATGGTGAGATTCCAATCGTCGGTGACATCGTGATCATCAAAAATCATATAGGTTGGAATGTGAGCGAGTAAGCGTTGAACCTTGTCCAGACCTGCGACGAATTTATCAATTTGTTTTTTTTCTTCGCGCCATTGCTGCTGCCATTTGGGTTCAAGAACTTCTCCGCCGACAGTAAATTCGTTTTCTAATAAACGATCCGTTCGAACAAGCTTCCACAAGGTCGGAGACCAAACCAATAAGTACATTGCAAAGCACTCAGCAAAGCTTATTAGGTGATTCTCACACTCTTTGGCGCTGAATATTGGTGTCCCTCGGTGTGGAAAAAACTTACTTAGTAAACTGTCATCACTCACATAATGAGGCAACAATTTATCTCGACCATAATAGCAAGCAGGGTGTTGGTAGAGCTCATTGGTATTTTTTATCGGAGCTTGATCGAATTCTTCGCCTGGCAAACCCAATAAAGCTATGACTTGCTCAATGGCATCGAGAGTGGGGCCTGCAACATGGTCTGCATAGATTTGATCACCACTCATGATGAGCATATCCGGTCTTTCTTCAATGGATTGAGACGCGATTTTATGATCCGCAGCGACCAATGTATCATCACTGAAGTGATGGGGATTACGGCAAGAGCCATGTAGGAGATAATCCGCTTTTTCACTAACGAGGAACTCAATACCCAAGTTTGGCGTATTATCTCGCTCATAAGTCAGGTGAGGGAGCAGTTCCGTCACTAATCCATATTGCGTTTTTATTTGATAGCGTAACGCTTGATGGGTTGGAAACTCGCCTTCTAATTTAAGTAAGCAACACCACGCATTGAGGCCGATTTGAAGCTGTTCTTTTTGTTCACTTAAAGGGGCTTGATAAAGGATGGAGGTATTTTCATCCGTAATTTGCACCATACCCTCCAAGCGTTGGGTGGTGACTAGCCAAATATTGATTTCAGTTGCGGTCACTTTACGTAGGATCGGACCTGCAACGACAAGAGGAAGTGAAGAAATTTCAGTCGTGTTCATCAATGCTGGCAAAACGGCTCCTTATGTGTCAGCTTCTTCTTCTAATATTTCGATAACTTGCGAGCTACTAAGTTCATGTCCCATAAGGAACAAACCAAGCATCGCATCGGCTTTTGACGCGTTATCACTGTCTTCATCCAAAATTTGCTGAAGCCGAGTTCTAATTAAGTCGATTTCGTGTTCGACGAAGCCACGCCCTTCTTCGTCACCTTGACCATCTTCTGGTGCATTATCAAAGTGCAAAAACAACATGTCACCATCGAGTTGAGTCCCTATCAACCTCTCTGGCAGCCATGCTTCTCCCATCACAATGTCTGGGTCTGTGTCTGCGGGTAAATGATTCAAGGTAGAGATGAGTTCTGATGCTTTCACTTTTTACTTCATTATGTTTGATTTAGAACTAAGCTAGAGTTTAAGCGCTTGTTGTAATGGTAAAATATTCGCAAACAAGCTCACCTAGTCATGCAATATTAATATGATCATGGGACTCAAACTGTCACGAGGATGACAACATTTGCCATTGTAACGGCTATCATCAGCAGAACATAAGCTTTTAATGGCAAATCATTGATGTTTGCCTGCTTCTCAACCAACATTTTTCGAACTCATGAAGAGATTAATTCTAACAACACTCGCTTTACCTTTAGCTGCGGCAGTTTCTTCTGCGCATGGTGCAGACGAACAAACGTGGGGGATTGCTGCGATGTATCGCACAGCATCGATTCCGTTTTACACCGCCGATAATGACTCTACGGTGAGTACATTTGTACCAATGATGTTCTTTGAAAACGAACATGTGTATATCAATGGCATTGAAGGTGGCGCTTTTTTGTATAACGAGAGTGATTCCGACTGGCGCGCGAGCGCACTCATGCGATTGAGATTTGTCGATATTCCCATGTCGCTACAAAATGCTAATGAAGGGGACAGAGTCGATTTCGGTGGGCAAGTGCGTTATAGCATTAACGACACTTGGCGCGCAGAAGTAGAGTTGATGACGGACGACGAACTCCAGTTTCACTCTAATTACCGCTTTGCTGCCAATTATGTATTTGGTGATTGGGAATTAGAGCCATCGATTACGATTCGATACAAAGACGCTGATTTCAATAGTGAATATTATTCCTTTAAGGATATTACTGGCGAGAGAATTGGAGCTGGGCTTGACACCAATCTTGGTATTAAAGCGCGTTACCATGTAACTTCAAATTTGTATTTATTGGGTGAGACGAGTGTTACTCGCTTAGATGATAACGCCTACAACAGTCAGCTTGTAGAAGATCGATATCAGGGAGAAGTGTTTGTCGGTTTTGGCTTTTTCAACGATAAAAGCAAAGCTCCGAAACCGACACTGAGCAATAAAGCATATCTACGTATTGCGCATGGTTGGGCGACGCCTTCGAACATCGGTGAAATATTTAGCTTTGAGAGAGAAAAAGACCCATACGACAATCAACTTACTTCATTGTTTTATGGGCATCCATTAACGGATGAGCTGTTTGGTTTTCCTCTTGATATTTATTTAACGCCAGGGTTGGTTCATCACTGGTCGTCCAGTGTTCAGTCTGCGAGCACAGAATACGTCATGGCGATTAAGGCTTATTATACGGTTAATTGGCCTACGACTTGGCGATTTGGTGTAGCGGAAGGTGTGTCATACATTGATAGCATTACCTATATTGAAGGCACAGAAATGGAAGACAAGGGTTATACACCAAGCAAGTTGCTCAACTACTTAGATTTCTCGTTTGATGTCAATGTAGGCGATCTCTTCAACCAAAAGAGCTGGAACAATATGTGGGTGGGCTATTCATTGCATCACCGCTCGGCGATTTTTGAAAGCGCTTCCCAGTTTGGGCGAATTAAAGGTGGGAGCAACTACAATACTATTTATTTCCAGTTCGAGTTTTAGCGCATCGCGAGATGCATATAGGTCGGATTTGCAACTGACTTATTTATCGCCCATTATGAGTAATGATGAATAATACTATGCTGCTTTCAACGAGAAATTTCGTATATCGTGCCAGAGTTAAGGCTGTTTGTGATGCATCTGATGAATCGGATGGCATGAGCACCATGAGTATCGACTCCTCATTCAATCTTCAAATTGAAGCGATAAATTGTACCAACGCTGAATTTGCTAAACGCTTTTTTGCCATTCACGGAGAAGGGCATTTGGAGGGCGATGAATGGTTGGTGTTGTACGTCAACTCTCTTGACGTTAAGGCGGGAGACAATATAGAAGTGCGTAGCGATGTCGCGTTTAATGCGATGATCGAGAACATGATATGCGAAGCTGAGCGGTCTTTAGAAAAAGTCTACCTCGATGCAATACGTAACTTGGAGAAAGTGAATCGTTTTTGATGATGTTAGAGACCCTATAAATACGATCAAGGCATCTTGATCTAAAAAGGGATTGGCGCGAACCAATCCCTTTTGTATTCTGGTTTATTCTAACTTACGCCATTGTTGCAAGTTGGCTTTGCGCTTCTGAAATGCCTTTTGCGGCTGCATCTTCACCCATGTTTAGCGCTTCTGCGTAAACAAACTCCACATCAGTGATTCCTACAAAACCCAGTACAGTGCGTAGGTACGGCGTAACGTTGTCAGTTGGTGAATCTTTATGAATACCACCACGAGTCGTTATTACAATCGCCTTTTTACCTTCAATCAAACCTTGAACGCCGTTTTCTGTGTATTTGAATGTCACGCCTGCACGAGCAATCAAATCAATCCAGTTTTTAAGCTGAGTCGGAATGGTGAAGTTGTACATTGGAGCGGCAATAACCAAAGTGTCTGCGGCCTTTACTTCTTCAATAAGGGTGTCAGACAGGTCGACCACCGCTTGCTGTTCTTGTGAAAGATCTTCCGTAGCGCGCAGTGCAGTCGCAACGGCGAAGTCCAAAACAGGTAGCGGGTTTGCAGCCAAATCACGAACAGTAAGCTTGTCTTGGTCTACATTTTTGATGAAGTTTTCAACCAATTTATTTGATTGAGAGTAATCGCCAAGGATGCTTGATTTTAGAGCTAGTACACGAGACATAATGGTTATTCCTTAAATAAGTGCTTTCGACTATGGGAGCCATTATAAGCAACGTAAGTGAGTTCAAAAGCCTAGCGATTCGCTGAACATGTTCGAAAAAATTGAATGAGCTTTCGGTTATCTTGTTACAGATCTTGTGTGATACAATCCGCGCAGTTTTTGTAATGAAAAGAATAGGAAACGCTTTGACTTCGTCACAGCCCCCAAAAAAGAATCTAGCTGAAGAGCAAGCGACACCGTCAAATGGTGCGCAAAAAGCGACAGCGAAACAAGCTCAAACACCTCAGGCTCAAGTGAATAGCGCGGCATCTCTGCGTAAAGCGCTGAATCAGTGCATGATGCGCGACCGTTTCCGCTTGAGTAAACGTATTTCTGGTGCAAGCAAAATTAAGAAGGACGCAGCGCGTAATGCTGTGTTCGACGAAATCGCATTAGACATCGCAAAATCCATGATGGTTGCAGAGCAGCGCAGCAACTACAAACCAACGATTGAATACCCAGAAATCCTGCCTGTAAGCCAAAAACGCGACGATATTGCGAAAGCGATCGAAGAAAACCAAGTGGTTATCGTCGCGGGTGAAACCGGTTCTGGTAAAACCACTCAGCTACCAAAAATCTGTGCTGAGCTTGGTCGCGGTAAATTTGGCCTGATTGGTCATACTCAGCCTCGTCGTCTTGCAGCGCGTTCGGTTGCTAACCGTATTGCCGAAGAGATGGAAACCAAGCTTGGTGAGTTTGTTGGTTACAAGGTTCGATTCAACGATCAGATCTCTGAAAATACCCAAATCAAATTGATGACGGACGGTATCTTGTTGGCTGAAATTCAGCATGACCGTTTCTTGAATCAATACGACACCATCATTATCGATGAAGCGCACGAGCGCAGCCTTAACATCGATTTCATCTTGGGTTACTTGAAAGAGTTGCTGCCACGTCGTCCTGATTTGAAAGTGATCATCACGTCGGCAACCATCGACCCAGAACGCTTCTCAAAACACTTCAACAATGCACCAATCATAGAAGTATCGGGTCGTACTTACCCAGTAGAAACACGTTACCGCCCACTAAACGGTGATGACGACAATGATCGTGACCAGCTTGAAGGCATCTTCGAAGCGGTAGACGAACTGTGCGATGAAGGTTTAGGTGACATCCTGATTTTCATGAACGGTGAACGTGAAATCCGTGATACCGCAGATGCATTGTCCAAACGTAATCTGAAGAGCACGGAAATTGTGCCGCTTTACGCGCGTTTGTCGGCAGGTGAGCAGAATAAGATTTTCCAACCTCACACTGGTCGCCGAATTGTACTGGCAACCAACGTGGCAGAAACCTCGCTAACTGTTCCGGGCATTAAGTACGTTATCGACCCGGGTACGGCGCGTATCAGTCGATACAGTTACCGTACTAAGGTTCAGCGTCTTCCAATCGAGCCAGTTTCTCAGGCGAGTGCGAACCAGCGTAAAGGTCGTTGTGGTCGTGTGGAAGAGGGTATCTGTATTCGTCTGTACTCAGAGGAAGATTTTGAATCACGCCCAGAGTTTACTGATCCTGAAATCCTACGTACCAATCTAGCGTCGGTTATCTTGCAAATGACGGCACTTGGTTTGGGTGATATTCAAGCGTTTCCGTTTGTGGAAGCACCGGATAAACGTAACATCCAAGACGGCGTGCGTTTGCTGGAAGAGCTTGGTGCGATTAACTCTGAGGTAAAAGATCCGAAAAAACGCCTGACTTCCATTGGTCGCCAATTAGCGCGTTTGCCAATCGATCCGCGCTTGGCGCGTATGGTATTGGAAGCGCCAAAATATGGTGCGCTTAAAGAAGTGATGATCATCGCAGCTGCCTTGTCGATTCAAGATCCACGCGAACGTCCTTCAGACAAACAACAATCGTCAGACGATAAACATCGTCGCTTCTTCCATGAAGAGTCGGACTTCCTGACATTTGTGAATTTGTGGGAATACATCCAAAAGCAGCAAAAAGCCTTGTCTAGCAATCAGTTCCGCAAACAGTGTAAGCAAGACTATTTGAACTACTTGCGCGTTCGCGAGTGGCAAGATGTGTACTTCCAAATTCATCAGTCGATGCGTGAGATGGAGTTCAAGCTTAACGACGAGCCCGCTTCTTACCATGGCGTACACAGTGCCATTTTGGTTGGTTTGCTGTCGCACATCGGCATGAAAGACCAAGAAAAGAATGAATATCAAGGCGCGCGTAATGCTCGTTTCCATATCTTCCCTGCATCAGGTCTATTCAAGAAACAGCCTAAGTGGATCATGTCGGCTGAGTTGGTGGAAACCTCAAAACTTTGGGGTCGTATCATCGCAAAGATTCAGCCAGAATGGATTGAGCCGTTAGCTAAACACCTTATTAAACGCAGTTACAGCGAACCACATTGGTCGAAGAAACGTGCTGCGGTGATGGCGCACGAAAAAGTGATGCTTTACGGCGTACCAATCGTACCGAAACGCTTGGTCAACTACGGCAGTATCGATTCGACCGTAAGTCGCGAAATCTTCATTCGTAGTGCATTGGTTGAGGGTGAATGGGAAACCAAACACGCGTTCTTTAAGCAAAACCGTAAGCTTTTACAAGAAGTGGAAGAGCTTGAGCATAAATCTCGTCGTCGAGACATCTTAGTGGATGATGATGAGCTGTTTGATTTCTATGACCAACGCGTTGGCACCGAAGTGGTGTCTGGTAAGCATTTCGATACGTGGTGGAAAAAGGCATCTAAAGAAAATCCGGAACTGCTGAACTTTGAAAAAGAGATGCTGTTCAAGGGTGATGCTAGCCATGTGACCGATTTGGATTACCCGAACTTCTGGCATCAAAATGGTTTGAAGCTCAAATTGAGTTACCAATTTGAACCAGGCGATGATAGTGACGGTGTCACAGTGCATTTGCCGTTGCCGATTTTAAACCAAGTTGAACCAGCGGGCTTTGACTGGCAGATCCCAGGTTTACGCCATGAGCTTGTGGTTAGCTTGATTAAATCGTTGCCAAAGACAATTCGTAAGAACTTTGTGCCTGCGCCGAACTATGCCGATGCATTCTTAGCGCGCGTTACGCCAATGGAAGCGCCGCTGTTAGATTCATTGGAGAAAGAGTTGCGACGCATGACGGGCGTAGAAGTGTTGCGTGAAGACTGGAACTTGGAACAAGTACCTGAGCACTTGAAAGTCACGTTTCGTGCGGTTGATCACCGAAATCGTAAACTGAAGGAAAACAAAGACCTTCATGAACTGAAAGAAAGTTTGAAAGACAAAGTTCAAGAAACGCTTTCCAAAGTTGCGGATGACGATATCGAACAGCAAGGTCTGCATACGTGGAGTTTTGGAGAATTGCCGAAAGTGTATCAACAAAAACGTGGCGGCTACGATGTAAAAGCGTATCCGGCGCTTGTTGATACCAAAGACAGCGTTGAAATCAAACTCTACGAAACCGAATTTGAGCAGATCACCGCAATGCGTGCTGGCCAGCGCCGCCTAATTTTATTGAACGTACCGTCGCCAATTAAATATTTGCACGCCAACTTACCGAACAAATCGAAGCTGGGTCTGTACTTTAATCCATACGGCAAAGTGCTTGATCTGATAGATGACTGCATTGCCTGTGGTGTCGATAAGCTTATTGAAGAGCAGGGTGGTTTAGTTTGGGAGCCAGAGAAGTTCGAAGCGTTGAAAGAACACGTTCGTGCTGAATTGGGTGACACCGTTGTAGAGATTGCTCAACAGGTTGAGACTATTCTGACCACGGCGTTTAGCATCAATAAGAAGCTAAAAGGCAAGATCGACTTCACAATGGCGTTTGCTCTGTCCGATATCAAAGCACAAATTGAAGGCTTGATCTTCAAAGGCTTTGCAACGGAATGTGGCTGGAAGCGCTTGCCTGATATTCTTCGCTACATGCGCGCGATAGAGCGCCGTATGGAGAAGTTGCCTATCGATCCAAACAAAGATCGTTTACATATGCTGAAGATTGAATCTGTGACTCAAGACTATAAAGAGTTGCTGAACAAGATCCCGAAAGGTGTGGCCATTCCTGAAAATGTAAAAGAAGTGCGTTGGATGATTGAAGAACTTCGCGTGAGTTACTTTGCTCAACAATTAGGCACTCCTTATCCTGTTTCTGATAAACGAGTCAAAAACGCGATTGATGCTTGCTAATCAACCAGTAAAATAGTGTCAGATTTGTAATTATCGCTTAAGAAGTTGCTGGTACACTAATTGCTAGTAACTCAATAAGCATTATTTTTTAGTTCTGGGAGGCAATAGTTCGCCTCCCTTTATTTGTAGTACCAACGACTGAGTTATGCAGACGTGGGAATAATAAAGAGTAAAGGTAGATGATGAAAAAAACTCTATTAGCAGTGGCGCTACTTGGCGCATCTTCTGCGGCAATGGCGGATTCTTGGATTTACGGTGGTGCAACAGTAGGTCAGTCTGACTACAAAGGTGAGACGGACACATCATACTCTGTTCACGTTGGTACAGGCATTCTACCTATCATTGGTGTTGAAGCTGGTGTAACACAACACGGTGAGTTCAACGTAAATGGTCAAGACACTAAGCTAACTTCTTACTACGCAGCACTTAAGCCAAGCATCGACTTCGGTCCGCTACACGTGTACGCAAAAGGTGGTTTCCATCAGTGGGACAAAAAAGTGAAAGGCGGCAAAGACGATGACGATTTGGACCTAATGTACGGTGTGGGTGCTGAGTACTTCATTTTTGGCCCGATGTCTGTTGGTGCTAGCTACATGAACTACACTGCTGGTAAAGACGATATCAGCACGTTCTCTGTTAACGCAACACTACATTTCCTATAAGCGTCAAGCTTTCTAACACCATATGAAACACACCGGCTTTATGTCGGTGTTTTTTTTGTCTGGAAGTCACAAAACAAAATTTGAACATAAATTATTCACTTTTAGAGTCTTAAAATGCCTATGCTTTCCAATATATAGTGGCGATTAAATGCGCATATTTGCGTAATGTTTCGCTTAGGAATCGATCAGGAAGGGATAGTATGAAAAAAACACTCTCGTTATTCGCTCTAACGTTGTGCTCAACGTCAGCAATGGCTGACTCTTGGATTTACGCTGGTGGCCAAATTGGTCAGTCCGATATCGACAGCGAAAATGATACAACCTACGGTATTCATGTCGGTACTGGTATTTTGCCGTTCATTGGCATTGAAGCAGGCTACTTTAATCACGGCAAAGTGGATTTATCTTTGAGTGGCAGCAGGGGTAGTGCTGATTTTGATTCATTCTATTTAGCGGCGAAACCTAGTATCGACTTCGGCCCGTTACACGTTTACGCAAAAGGCGGCATCAATGCATTCAACGTTGATTATGACGGCGGACTGAGAAACTTAGACAAAGATGATGGCGTCTCTTACATGTATGGTGTTGGTGCCGAATACTTCTTGCTGGACAATGTGTCTGTGGGCGCGAGTTATCAAGCGTTTGGCGTGGATATTGAAGGCGATAGCGATACCGTTAGCAGCGTAACAGGGAACATCACCTTCCATTTCTTATAACGCTCGCTGGATGAAAGGTTTGCTGATTTGGTTTCGTCGTTAATTGTGAAACCAAATCAGCGCAGGTCTTCTCTATTTGCGCAGTGACTGGCTATGAACTTAAGTATTTCTTGTGTCTTTTCTAGTCTACAACCTACGACAAAATCAATCGTTAGACCTCATAATTTTTGTGTTGATATTATTTCCCCTTCATCTGTCTCGAATTGAGCTTAAAATGCAATAAATCACGACTTTTTGCAAAAATATGTGATTGCTGCTAAAATTCTTCCCGCTTTAAAACTTTAGAGTTCAAATTAATGGAGGGCGGTATTGGAGTTCTTCTCACCTGAGGGGCGTTTCAAATTCACGTTAAATTTGTATTTATGGATAATGCATTTAAAAAATATAGTATTGATACAACCGATTATCAGGTTGGACAGGATAACGTTCAAAAGTGGGGATTCGATATACATAACCCGGTTTTTGGCATTAGTGCGGGGCTCGTTGTTTTCTGTCTGATTTCACTTCTTCTTGTTGAGCCAACCACTGCTCGAGACGTATTAAACGGTCTAAAAAACGGAATTATCGAACAGTTTGATGCGTTTTTTATGTGGTCGACAAACTTCTTCTTATTGTTCGCCGTTGCTCTTCTTTTTTCTCCGCTAGGTAAAATCCGCTTAGGTGGCAAAGAAGCAACGCCGGATCACTCAACCGTTTCTTGGTTGTCGATGCTTTTCGCCGCGGGTATGGGTATTGGTCTTCTGTTCTGGAGTGTGGCTGAGCCGACCGCGTATTTCACTGATTGGTGGGGAATGCCACTGAACGCAGTACCATACACCGAAGAAGCAAAATCCCTCGCGATGGGTGCCACTATGTTCCACTGGGGTGTGCATGGTTGGAGTATTTACGCACTCGTTGCACTAGCATTAGCGTTTTTTGCCTTTAACAAAGGTTTACCACTTTCATTGCGCGCGGCGTTCTATCCAATTTTTGGTGACCGTGCATGGGGTTGGTTAGGTCACGTTATTGATATCCTTGCCGTTTTGTCGACGCTATTTGGTCTTGCAACGTCGCTAGGTCTGGGGGCTCAGCAGGCGACCAGTGGTATTAATCATGTCTTTGGTCTAGAAGGCGGCATTGGTACACAAATGATTGTGATCACCTTCGTTACCTTTATCGCGGTGCTATCAGTGATTCGTGGTATTGATGGTGGTGTTAAGCTACTGAGTAACGTCAATATGGTGGTTGCGTTTGCGCTGCTTATTTTCATTACCTTCATCACGTTTGATACGGCATGGAGCTCGCTACGCGACACAACAATGGCTTACATTGAAAATATTATTCCATTGAGTAACCCTCACGGTCGTGAAGATGAAACTTGGATGCACGGCTGGACGGTATTCTACTGGGCTTGGTGGGTATCTTGGTCACCGTTTGTTGGTATGTTTATCGCGCGTGTGTCTAAAGGTCGTACGGTTCGAGAATTCTTATTCGCAGTCATCGTTATTCCTACAGTTGTTACTTTGATTTGGATGTCTGTGTTTGGTGGTATTGCGCTTGACCAAGTGGTGAATAAAGTTGGTGAGCTAGGTGCAAATGGCCTAACTGATATTTCATTGACTCTGTTCCATGTTTACGATGCGCTTCCGTATAGCTCAGTGATTTCAATGCTTTCTATCGTGCTGATTCTGGTATTCTTTATTACATCGTCAGACTCTGGCTCGCTGGTTATCGATAGTATTACCGCCGGTGGTAAGATTGATGCACCAGTACCGCAACGCATTTTCTGGGCGTGTATTGAAGGAGCAATTGCAGCCGTAATGCTTTGGGTTGGTGGTAAAGAAGCCCTGCAAGCATTGCAATCAGGTGTTGTTGCAACAGGATTACCGTTTACTTTTGTTCTGCTGTTGATGTGCGTAAGTTTGGTGAAAGGGTTAAGAACAGAACTGCCAGCTTACAAATAAATACAACACGATCCATGATTGAGTTTAAATGCCGAGCCTAATGTGCTCGGCATTTTTTATTTCTACTTTTCTTTTCCAATAATTTCGTTACAGTTTAGGCTTATTCCCACCTCATTAAACTGCGTTATGTCACTGGCTAAACTCATTCTTATTCGTGGACTTCCGGGTTCAGGTAAAACAACCTTAGCAAAACAACTAGCGATAGAGCTTGGTGCTAAGCATTTTGAAGCTGACATGTACTTTGAAAATGATGAAGGTGATTATCACTTTGAACCAGTTCAATTACCTCAAGCGCATGAGTGGTGTTTTCAGCAAACTAGAAAGTGGTTGAACAAAGGGAGAGTCGTGATTGTGAGCAATACGTTTGTTCGACATTGGGAGATGAAGCGTTACATGGACTACTGCATGAAGAAGCGCATCGAGGTGGAAATTAAAGTGTGCCACGGAGCGTATCAAAGCATTCATGATGTGCCACCAGCGACGATAGAAAAGATGCGACGCCAGTGGCAAGAGTGACCGTTACCAGAACCGGAAGTTATTGACCTCGTCCGTCAATCATCACAACGAATGTTTTGCTCATGATTGAAAGGTCCATTGAAATCCAAGAGTAAAACGAACCTAAGCTTAGTGCGTAACTGTGGTCAAACCCAACTTTGCGTCTTACATCTTCAATGCATGCATCATAGCCTTGGTTAACCTGAGCTAAGCCTGTGATACCCGGTAACACGCCATATGTGCGCTCTACAAAATAGGGGATTTCATCTTCTAATTTCTGGTAGAAAGCTGGGCGTTCTGGGCGCGGCCCAATCATCGACATTTCACCTCTCAACACATTAAACAGTTGAGGTAGTTCATCTAAACGCGTTTTGCGTAAAAAGCGTCCTACTGGCGTGATGCGGGGATCATTTTCAGTTGCCCATACTGCGCCAGAGCGTTGTTCTGCATCAATATACATGGTGCGAAACTTCATGATTTGAAAAAGATCCATTTTTTCTGGTGTACAGCGCCCAACACGCAGTTGACGATAGATCACTGGGCCTTTCGATGTGATTTTTATAGCTAGCGCGATAAATGGGAAAAGTGGTGCAGTGACGACCAAAATAAGCATTGCAACCAGTACATCAAACGTTCTTTTCGCGTGGCATACATTTGAATCGTAGCGTGAGTTTTTCATGATGCTTTCCTTATTGGTTGACGCGTTTCCAACGTCCATTTTCCATTCCGAGTAAATACTTCATACCGCCGATAAAGTTGGCGAGATGACCAATGACGATGTAGCTAATCAGCTTAAAAGGTTTAATTGTGTTAAGTGCTGGCATCAAGTAAGTGATAAGCGCGATGCTATAAATACCAACTTGTGCGGACAGCATTACTTGAAACAGCGGATTGTGTGCCAGTAGTAGTGAGCAAATAAAGCAAACAATCATCAAATAGGGTGTTGCTAAGCGCAGAACCTTTCCCGATAGAAATGCAAAGGCAGTGCCACGATAACGAGGTAGCAGTAATTTCTTTAATTGCATGAGCTGCTGCATGTTACCCGCTGAAATTCTTAGGCGCCGCTTGAAATCTGCGTTGTCTGAGCTCTGTTCTAGTTCAAGAGCCAGCATGTTTGGCTCGTAAATAGCGCTATAGCCTCGCAAAACGATTCTCATAGGGAGAATAAAGTCGTCATTAATGGTGCTAACTTCCAGTGGTTCAAATAAGTGAGTTCTGAAAGTGTAAAACGCACCGTGGGAACCAATCGTTGAACCTAACAAGGATTCTTGGTGCTTTACTCGAGACTGGTATTGCCAATACGCCGCTTCACCTTGGTTATCAGTGCTCATTATTTGATATGTTGCGTTAACCACTCCAACGTTCTCATTTTGATAATGCTGACTAGCTAGCAACAGAGAATCGCAAGAAATCAATGCCGACGTGTCACTCAGTGCGGTAATGTCCGAGCTAACATGACGCATTTCTTCGTTGAGTAGGGCAACTTTACCGCGATTGACTT
The DNA here is from genome assembly GCF_033340375.1 of Vibrio sp. 1167. Lineage (NCBI taxonomy): Bacteria > Pseudomonadati > Pseudomonadota > Gammaproteobacteria > Vibrionales > Vibrionaceae > Vibrio > Vibrio sp. 1167. Next base: position 610,502 of record NZ_JAWOWK010000002.1, read on the forward strand.
GGTGATCATTAATAATGAACAGAGTATCAGAGCAGATTGCTTCTTGAATTGTCGCTTGAGCAATCTCGGCTGTGTTATCTGTGCAGCCATCACATGCGATCACTACCCTTAATTTATCCCTCGGGTAATCTAGGCTCGCAAGGTTACGGATCTTCTCTGCTATCCATTGTTCTTCATTGTAGGCGGGCACGATGACAGTAATAGAGGGTAGCTGGTTATCTGCTTTGGAGGCTTTGTAAGCTCGCTCTACAAATGGTGCTTTGGTTTCGTCTTGCTGTTTTAAAGGAAGCCATTTAAGGAGCAGTGGGTACCCAACGTGATGATAGACAATCAAAAATGCGGATAAACCAAACCCTATAATCCAAAGTAAATCATTCATAGCTAGCCTCCTTGGCCAAACGTGAGTAGCGACTCACCATGTCTCTGATATCAAAGTGTTTGAGAATAAAAGTTCGAGGAGAGCGGTGTGATGATTCCAGTTGTTGTGATAACGCTTCGGCCAACGAAAACACGCGATTTGCTTCAACCAGTGTGCTGTTGTTCGGACAGAGCGTCTCTTTCACGCCGCCAACATCCGTCGCGACGCAAGGAATGTCACATGCTTGAGCCTCGAGGGTTGAGAGAGGAAAGCCCTCTTGAAGTGATGGTAAGCAAAACAAGTCTAGGCTTTGGTAAAAGCTGGGCATATCGTCCACCAAACCTAAAAAGGTTACTCGATCTTCAAGTTTTAACGTTCTAACTTGTGCTTCCAATTGAGTTCGCTGAGAACCATCACCGGCTATTGCTAGGTGTGTGTTTGGCGTAAGATGAGAGAAGGCTTCGATAAGCACTTTATGGCCTTTAACTGCTTCTAGACGCCCGGCAACGCCAATCACGATTTTGTCGGTTGGAAGTTCAAACAAGTGTCTTGTTGCCGTTTGGTCACCGCTTTTAAACTTCTGGCAATCGATTCCATTGTGAATGGTGCAGACTTTGCGGTAATTCAGTTTTGTCTGGATTTGTTCGGCGACAAAGTTCGCATCGGCAACCACATGTGGACGAATCATTTTTAGCAGTAGGGACTGCAGTCGAGTTGATTTTTTGTTATTAAGGTGCCATGCGTCGTGTTCGGTATGAATAACTACAGGTACGTGCGCTAAACGTGCCGCAATCCCACCATATAAGAGTGGTCCGATATGGTGAGTGTGGACCACATCAGGCTTAAGTCCTTTGAGCATGGAAGTCAGCGTACTGATGGTTTTTCCGCTGAATCCAGGTTTCTTATTAAGAAAGTGCAGTTGGCCTTGGTAGGACAATAGTTTTTGCCAGCCTTGTAGTGCATGTTCTTTGCTTCCTTCTAAGCTCACGACAAAAACGGAATGGTTTGGCTGCGCAAAACGAAGCATTTCTAGTACGAGCGTTTCTAAACCACCAGGAGCTAAGTGTTGCACGACGTGTAATATCACTTTTTTGCTGTGCTTAGTGTTATTGTGTTTTTGTCTGAATTCCATTTTCAAACCCTCGTTGAGTTCTTTGTTTATTTAGGAATAGCAGACTGCGTGCCAAAAAATTAATTATTTAAAAACAATAAGTTAATATTGATGTTTGTGAGGCTTTATGTTTATTCTCAATTTGAGATTCATATTAGTGGACATGCTATGAGGCTGTATAAGGCAGTAGTAAAAGAAAAGCACTCGCCGACCGAGTGCTTGTAAATGAGTTCTTATGGCGGTTAGTTTCCGTACACTACGTTAGGTAAAGTGGTGATGACAGGAACACCAAGGTGTTTTTCTAATGCTCTTTTAGAGCGGATAGAGTTATCGGCTAACTCTAGTATCGTCGCTAATCCAATGCCTAAACCAGCGCCACCAATAAATCCTAAAATGACAAATACAAAACTAGGTAAGTTAGTTGGAATCGTTGGCGTGAACGGTTCATCAATGATTTTTACGCGCTTATTCTCTTCAAACTCTCCCAAAGAACCCGTTAGTTGGGCCATCTCATAGCGTTCGACGAGTTCATCATACATTTCTCTCTTCACTGCGACGTCACGAGCTAAGCGGTTGATTTCTGTTGCTGTGCTCCCAAATTGGTGCGCATTTCGCTCTAATTCTTGGATCATGTCTCGCAAGCTGTTGGTTTCTTCCGTAAGTGCTTCAAAACGTCCGCGCATCATTTGTAATTGATGTAGTTGGGAGACAAGTAGAGGCTGTGCTTCGCCAAGACTGTTTACTGTGGTATTGCTCGCGATATCCCATAGTTGAGCACTGTTTAGTTCCGGTTGTTTAGAGTTCAAGAGTACCGAGCGTTCCTGCTCCAACCGGTTTAATTCTCGCAACTTACCTTGCACTAAACTATGCGCCTCTGTGTATTTAGCGCGAAGCAGGGTAAGTTCACTACGAATGTCGATGATTTGCTCTTCCAGTTTACCGATAACTGGGTTCGTTTTGGATAGTTGTTGATCCAAACTGCCTAGACTTCGTGAAACACCAGCAAGCTCCGCCTCCTTTTCGGCTAGCGTTTGTTTGAGGCTAGCAAGGCGAGTAAGGCTTTGAGCTTGCATTTCGGGTGTCGCGTCTGAGTAAGTATTTTTATACTCTGCAAAGGCTTGCTCTGCCTTGTCTAGTTCTTCTCTGCGTTTGTTGATATGGATAGTCAAAAAATGACTCGAATCTTTAATCGAAGAACGCTCAGGAGCCAAAAGCTGTTCGACAAAATGCTCTCTGACAGAGAGCAGCATCGACTCCATTCCTTCTGATTTACCACTTTGCAATTGAATTTGAATGAAGTCTTTACCGAGTGGCTGAACAGACAGGCGCGACGCAAGATCTTTTATGATGAACTCTTGCTCTTTTGCACTCATCTCGTCATTGATCAGCGATTGTTCTTTTGCGACAGAATACAAAACGTGTCGGCTTTTTAGCAGAGTACTGAGTGCGCTCAATCGGTCTTTAAGCATTGTTGAGACGGCAAGGTCTTGAAGGAACGGGTTCATTTTCGCTGTCTCTTGAATAAGCATGCTGGTATGAGCAACATAAGTCGTCGGAACCAGTTTACTTACGATGAAACCCAGCACAGGCAAGACAAGCATAGGGATAACGATCATGTAACGACGTCGCCAAGCGCCATGTAGTAATACACTAAGGTTCTCTCTCAAATCGTTCATAGCGTCCTCACTAATTTCTCAACTTGGTTGGCTCTTGCTTCCCAGCTTTGCTGTTGAACATATTGCTTTGAGTTTGCCGGGGGTGGGATCAGGTGATCGAGACTGGCGCATACATCTTCGACATTTTGAACTATGTGGAGCATATGCTTGTACGGCATTAATGCAGGAAACGACGTGCTAATAACGGGGGTTCCCGTTGCCAAATACTCAAGAAGCTTGAGGGGGTTACACGCTTTGATTTGAGCGTTATTAACAAAGGGCAACCAGCTTGCGTCCCAGTGTTGAGAGTAGCTTGGCAAAGTGTGATGAGCTCTTGGGCCGAGATAGTAAACGTTACTTCTTTGAGGTAGCGGATTGTCACTGAGTTCGTTGGGGCCGATGAAAACCAGATCCCAGTCAGGTGCTTGGTCTGCGACTTGGGCAATTAAGTCGTAATCTAACCATTCAGACAAACTGCCATAAAAGCCCAGCACTTTGCGGCCGTTGTCAGGCAAGTCTTTGGCCTTCGGTGCTGGCTCAGAAAACAGACTAACGTCGACACCATGAGGCAAAGTGACGGTTTTATGTGATGGAAATTTGGTGGAGAGCGTTTCGCTTGCCGTAAAGATAACGCTGGCCGCATTAACAAGAGTACGTTCGTGCTTGGCTACCGTGTCGTGGTCAACACCAGCTAAAGCGCTAAAGTCATCGCCACAATAGTAAATCAGTCCACGTGGGTTCATTTCTGCACAAAGATCGGCAGCAGTCGGGAGCGACGTCCAAAATACAGGCTTATCAAAACCAAGAGCTTGTAATTGTTTGTTGAGTTGGTGTTTCATCATCTTAGCGGCCACTTTTCTTGCTAATGCAGAACTAGGGGCAGGAATGGTGAGCAAGTTGATGATGTGAATGTTTGGGTTTGTTTCAGAGTCCAATGTTGGCTTGTGTGAGCCTACGTTATGAAATACACGAGTGAGTTTGTTTAACGCACGTTGTATGTCTTTAGAATCCAGCTTAGGTTGACGAAGGCCAATGGAGTTCACCCAAAGGATTCGATGGTTCGCTGCTAGTCGCTTGACAATATGCTGAGTGGAAGAGGGTAACCCTCCAAAATCTTCTCCAAATACTACGATGTCCGTCATGTGGCTCTCCTTGAGTCTTGGTTATTTGATTACTAATTAAGTGAGTAATCACAATGCGTGCCAAGGAATTAGCCATTTTAAAACAGTGAGTTATGGGTTTTGTTTATGTTTGAAACTAGGATTTCTCATTTTGACAGTCACTTTGAACAATACGGCTAACGACAACTGTTAATGCCGCTAGAATGTAAATTGGCCAAGTGAAACCTTGAGTCAGAAACGTACCTGATACGATGGTACCGATAAGCCCACTTAACACGGCGTTTGCTCCTACAGAGAGGGTGTAATCTGATTTTGGTGTCAACAATGAGATGGAATGCAAAGAGGTGCGGATCAATGACACAATTAAAGTAATGAACACCGCGAGTCCGACAAAACCCGTTTCTGCCAACACGCCAAACCAAGTACTATGGACCGCGTGGTTGATACCATCCCAGTGTGGGCTGTAGAAATAGTAATTAAAGTAAAAGTTATCTAGACCTACGCCAGTCAACGGGTGATGCAGCGCCATTTTAAATGCCGCTTCCCACGCATAAAGTCGCCCCATCGCAGAGGCATCTATACCATCCTCAGCGGCTCCCCCCGATTCTCGTCCTGAAATACCAGCGAATGCGTAGAGTACGATGGCTGCTACGGCGCCTAGTACCAAGACTAATGTTTTGCTTTTGATGTGTTTAAAAGCAAAGTAGGCAAATACAGACAGTGAACCGAGTAACCCACCGCGGCTCTGAGTCTCAATGATCGCAAAGAACAAAACCAAACAGGTGATAAGGGCAAAGAGCCTGAGATGCTTGGGGGAATGCTTCTCCATCAATTGACTAACGGTAAAGGCAAGGGGAAACATCAGCACTAGTGCCAAATCGTTAGGATCGCCAAGTACTGAACCTATGGATCGTCCTATTGACACGCGCGTTCCTTCGACTAAATCAATGCCATTCGCAGCGTTTTGTAATGCCACTAAGCCAATCAATAATCCGGCGAAAATAATTGCTTTTGACATCTGAGCGAGCTGTGAAGGTTTAGTAATAAGCCAGGTGATGGCCAACGTCATAATGATGATTTTCCAATAGGTATTTTTGAACACCGTTATTGCGATATCACGACTGGAAGCGAATATTATTCCGATGATCACCAGACCCCAAAATATACACAGCCACTTTAATGAAGGGTGCCAAAAAGCTGTAATCTGGCGGCTTATAAGAAGGTGAAAAGCGAGTGCGGCGAGTGCCCCCAGTGATAACAGTAATGGGATCTTGAAGTTATAGATAACAGGAAAGGCTTCGTGAATACGAAAGAATGAAAAAATAACGAACAGTGTGACAAGCCAAAACGTTTGATTGAGAACAAACAGTAACGCGAGTGGTGCGAAACACAACGCAACAATCAAAATGGGATGAGGCATAACAACCCAAAGCAGGCCGATACCGACAGTGATCGTCAGTGCTGCGATGGACTGTTTTGTTCTCACCTTGGTTTCATTCATAACGAGTATCTCTTCACCTGTCCACGCCTTTTCACTATGTATCGAGTGAGAGCATTTAGCGTCTCTTTACTCATGTAGCGAGTGGCTATCCCTGCCAGCAAACTGCATGTCAAAATGCAAATTGCGATGGCGATGCCTATTGATTGTGAAGAGTGAAGCAGGAACAGTGCCACACCGGATATAATCTGTAATAAAACCATCAGACTTAGGTGGAAAGGCAACGCCATACATTGTTGGCCTACTACATAAGTCAGGCCCAGCTTACACAGTTGTGCGTAATAAAGCGCAATGAACACCCCATAAATACCCAGAGAAGATAAGCCAAACAGCAAAGCAATCGCAACGCACGCAGAGACGACATTTATACCCAGTAGCCAGCGAGTACGACGCTTGTACAAAATGGAAATATTAATGAGTTCGCTCCATTCTTTTAACATGGCGATAGGTAGCAAGAATAAGCTGAATAGTACCGCCTCATGATAGGTTTCTGGCAGTAAGTGGGTGATCATCACCATTGCTAATGTGCCGACCACTACACTCAAACCTGTAATGTAAATCATACCTAAGTGTGTGATGCGCACTGCTTCAGTGTTCTTGCGCCCTTCTAAGTAGTTAAATCGACGTGGCATCCACCACATGCCAAACGGCTGCACTAAAATACACATGCCCACTGCAAATTTTACCGCTATCGCGTAAATCCCTAACGTCGCAAGAGAAGTGTTGGCACCAATGAACCAGCGCTCAGCGCCATTGAGACAAAATGCTACTAAACCGGCCATCATCATTGGTAGGCAGTAGTTTAGGTATTGTTTTGCCAATGTCAGCTTAGGAAGAGTGACGTTGTAATGGTTAGCGATGTGCAGCCAAACAAATTGAGTAATAGCAGCCAACAAGCCCCCCCACAAAACAGAAATAACATGGGGATGAACAGACAGCGCCGCGACGATAAAAATGACCTGAAAAATGGTGGTAGTGACCATGACGTTAAGCAGTGTTCTTGCTTTGTCGTCTTGTGTTCTTAACCAGGCAGTGCCGATTGCAATACTGCCTTCTAGAACGATGGCAAACATAACAATAGCAAATTCGACTCGCGTAAAAGGCGCGGGAATGGGGGCGATTAAAATGATAGTGAGCAAGCTAAGAGCGACGACGCCAGCGATGAGTAAAGCAAGTGAGTACAGCTGGTTTAGTAGGCTTGTGCGCGTATTTTTATCCTTTTCAACGCCGACGAATCGATAAAGCGCTTCATGCAAAGCGAAACTGACAAACAAGGTCGTAACAACACCAAAGGTTGTTAGAAGCTCAAGCTTGCCCATTTGTTCTGGTGAGAGAAAGTGGGGCAATACAGGCAGCATGATTAGGCTGATGCTTTTATTGATCACTAAGGCGATAGCAAATAGCGTCATGTTGGTCATTGCTTTAGACATGGTCATATCCTTTGATGTCTCGCGGTGTCTTGAGTGTGCAATCATTGTTGGTAGCAATTTCGGCAGCAAGGTGCTGGGCGATTGGCAAATAACAACGTTCGGCTGTGTATAGTTGAGAAACATTGAGTGCTTCGATACCCATCGTTACTTTCATCCACGGCGATTCATTCAAAAGGCGAATTGCGTTGTGCAACGAAGCCACATTGTTAGGCGTGTATTTAATACAATTTCGGCCGTGAGTTAACACGCGGTCCCAATAACTATCATCGTGTGGAATGACGACACACATACCTGCAGCGAGCGCTTCCAAAATAGATAACCCAAAAGGTTCGTTGAGACTGGTGGAAACAAACACACCACACTGTGAACGCAATTCATCTAAGTTGTTTGGGCACTCATGCCATTCAACACCTTGTGTGTTGAAGTCCGGTGTTGAATATTCCACACCTGCCACGTTAGGATTGATGTAACACACGGTGGATTTGATCTTTTTCGACTCATCAAGTGTTAAAGCATCAAGCAAAAGATCGATGTTCTTCCATTTTAGTAAGCTAGCTGCCCAGAAAACGCGGCTTGAAATCGGATTCGCTTGTTTTGGCCAGCGATCTTTCGATAATCCATTAACAAATGTAGATGTATTCAAACCACACCAATAGCGTTCGGTGGCTGGCTTCTCTGTTTTGAGGTAGGCCTGTAATGCTTCTACCATTGATTCGCGGGTGTTTGCCAAGTAGTAAATTGCCGATGCTTTTACTAAGCAGTAGCCAGCAGATCTCGATCGTCCAATAGGGCCATGAACCATCTGTACCACAGGCTTTTTGCTAATTAATCGTAGTAAGTACAAAGGCATATCATTACTTGGGCAAGATAGGCCCAAAAAGCTATCTATTTTTGGCAGCTTCATGCACGCGTAGAGAAGTTGGAGAAAGTAGTAAGCGTTCATCAACCAGTAGGTCAGTCCATGAGTCGAGTTAAATGGTGATGGTTTTATTTTTATAACTTGCACACGCGGTGTATCACTAAGCAGTGACGCCCAATGCTCTGGATTTGTAGTGAGTAGATAACCAATCACGTTCAGCTTATCGCACTGCTTAAGGAGCTCTGCATTCGCGATTTTGGATCCACCTTGCATTGGGATGGCGTCGAACATCAATACACGTTTCATGACCGGGCTCCTCAATTGATGCTCAACCAGCGTGAAAGAGGCTTCATGCAGTGAGTCATTGGCATTGGTGTAATGGCGTTGTTATTAAGTTCACCTTCGTAAATACGTTCAATAGCGTTGATAGATGCAGTCGTCGTTAAGTGCTGGCTAGCATGTAGGTAAGCGTTTTCCGCCAGCTTGTTTCTTAATGCCGCGTCTTGCATGACTTGTTGAATCGCGTTTAACAGGCTCGCCATTCCACTGTTCTGGTACAGCAATGCAGAGTGATTATGCTCGAACAACTCAGGAATGCCTCCCGTTTTAGGAGCCACGATAGGCAGTTGAGCTAAAGCCGCTTCCCCGAGCACGAGGCCAAAGGCCTCTTCATAGGCGCCGCTAATAAAAGCGTCTGCATTACCACACATCCACGCTCCGGCATTGTGTTGCTCTCCGACAAAGTGCACTCGTTCTTGGATACCAAGATCCGCGGCAAGCTGTTGCAATGCTTCTCTTTCTTCGCCGTCACCAACAATAACAAGGTGAGGGTTGCGGTGGTGGTAGTTGTGCATGCGCATTGCGCGAATAAGGCGGTCGAACCCTTTGCGCTTAATCAGCGAACCCACCGACAGAAAGGTAAAGGCCTGTGATGGGATTCCGAGGCTATCTTTAATGTCGATGGGTGTATCCACGCCTTGAAGTGACACGCCGTTGTGTACGACATGAAGTTGGTTTTGTGGGTAGCCGTCCTGAAGAATTTCGCGTCCAACATCTTTGCTAACGCAAATCAATTTTGGAGAGAGGTGAAGTCCGAGAGAGAAGCGATCGCGCAATGTATAATGGCAATGAAGTTGCGTGACAAGTGGTATATGATTCATGCGAGCAGCCAAACACATCCATTGACAAGGGCCGCCGCTATTGACGTGTACCAAGTCGATGCTGTGCTTTTCGATCAAATCTGATCCTTGTTTGATAAGGCTATTCCACCCGCTAATATCCCAGCGTGGAGCGCTCCAACCACCCACCAAATTGAAGGCTGAATGTTCCGCTTCAATTCCGAGCGATTGGCACTTATCGATTAATGGTTGGCAGTTTGACCATACGAATGGCTCAAACTTATTGCGGTCGATTCCTGAAATGAGATCCAGAAGCACCACTTCACTGCCGCGAATCCAATTATCACCATAATGAACATATAGAATGCGTTTTGGCGTAGTCATAAGTCACCTCTGTCTCATCATTAATCTGCGTTAACTGCTGAGCTGCAATAGAGATGCCAAAATATGCCATTAGTTTATGTGATTGAATCTTATATGATATTTATGTTTGGAACCCATCATTCTCATATTGAGAACCAATATGGATTAGTGATCCGTTTCAATTTGATATTTTTGTAGCAATACGGGAATCACACTTTGCGCTGAGAAATCATCAATGATGGTTTGTCGAGCATTCTGGCGAATGAGTGATTGTTGCGCTTCACCAATCGATATCCAGTCATGAAGACATTTAGCAAGAGAGGGAATGTCTTCGACGATAAAACCATTTTTACCCGTTTGGATAATATCTGGAAGACGACCTACACGTAAGCTCATCACGGCAATGCCTCTCGACATGGCTTCAAGCGCCGCCATCGGAAGACCCTCATAACGAGAAGAAATGATAAGTACACTGATATTTTCCCAAACACCTTCCATATCGGTTTGATGGCCGAGGAAAGTCACGTTTGAAGGGGCAGTTTGATTAAGCGACTCTTTTTCTGGGCCATCACCGTACACACTAAACTGTAATGTTGGACAGAGCCTCGCTACCTCAATAAATTGATCGGCGCCTTTTTCCTGACTCAATCGGCCGACAAAAGCGATCTCCTGATAGTTGAGTTGACTGTTGGGAATCGAAACAAAGTTATTCAGCAGTTCTGAAGAACAAAAAACTTTGCGCTGAATACTTGGACTGACAGCAAAGCAATGGTCAGATAGGCAGCCTGAGCTTCTATCAAGCCAATCGTATAGCCATAGCTTCCCTGAGGACGATTCACCAGCATGATAAGTTGAAATCAAACGAGGAAACGTACGGGTGAGCAGTTTGGCGCAGCGCGACAAAATCGACGCTTTATAACCATGGGAGTGAACCACTGAGGGTTGGTGATTGGCGACGGCGCTTGTTAGGTGTTTAATTTTTAAAGCTTTATTGGGCTCGCCAGACAAATAGTTTAAGTAACTCACAGGGATCGCGGCTTCTTTTGCCTTCTGTACAATCTGAGCAGCTGGTGAATACTCAGTGGTTAGCACAACTCGAGCTTTGTTTCCAAAGGCGATTAATCCCCGAGCTAGCTCGATAACGTGACTTTCAATGCCACCGAATAGACGGCTATCAAGCAAGATCCAAATTTCACCAATGGCAGGTTTATCAAGATTGTTCGAGATTAATTTCATCCGCTTCCCACGCTTGTTTTTTTCGGTAAACCGTAGATGGGCTTAACTCCAGCATGACAGCGGCGTTGAGGACGTTGCCATCACAGTACGCAATTGCGTTTTGAATTGCTTCACGCTCTACTTGCCACATAGGGCGAATGGTTCCATCAGCGTTAAAGTACGGTGAGGTAGCAGCAGAGGACGGTGTACCAGGCTGCTCCGCTGCGGTAATCAAAGGTTCGACCGCAGAAGGTGAAGGTTCCTCAGTATAAACAGGTGGTGGTGTGATTGGTGCAATGTTTGTTGACTCTTGAGCAACATGCGCAGGCGTCGTTGTTTTCGTCACTTTAGACTTTTTAGTAAGTTGAGCGGGTAGGTGGCTCACCGTGACTTTTTCGTCGTTATTAAGCACCACAATGTTACGTATGATGTTTTGTAGTTGCCTTACATTACCCGGCCATTCGTAATGCTTGATGGTATGTTGAGCTTCACTGTCGATTGTTGAGAATTTCTTTTTGTCCTGTTTGGCGTAAGTGGTCAAGAAGTGCTTGGCAAGCGTGACGATGTCACTTCCTCGTTCACGTAATGGGGGCATATCGATAGGTATAACGTGCACACGGTAGTATAAGTCTTCACGAAAACGACCTTCTTCTACTTCTGTTAATGGATCTCGGTTAGTGGCACAAATGATTCTCACATCCACTTTCATTTCTCGAGTGCCACCAAGAGGGGTGTAAGTGCCCGTTTGTAGAAAGCGGAGCAACTTCTTTTGCATCTCAAGTTCCATTTCACACAGCTCATCAAGAAAAAGCGTGCCACCATGTGCCAGCGTCGCCGCACCTTTTCGATCTGTTGTTGCTCCAGTAAAGGCCCCTTTAACGTGACCAAAAATCTCACTTTCCATCAAATCTCGTGGAATAGCCCCACAGTTAATTGCAATAAAAGGCTTGTCTTTACGGTCGCTCTGGCGGTGGACGGCTTCAGCACAAACTTCTTTACCTGTGCCGCTTTCTCCCACAATAAACACACTGGCAGAAGTTGGCGCAACAGCATCAATGGTCTTGTATACCGCCTGCATCGGGAGACTTGAACCGATGAATCCGTGATAGTTGTGGCGATCAAACTTGGACTGAATATTTTCCACCAAATCTTCCAATTTGGCGCGTTTAAGGTGCAATGCAACTGACGTTTTTAGGCGATCAGCGTTTATGGGCTTTTCTAAGAAATCTTCCGCACCTTTTTGAATTAGATTAACGGCTAAGTCGACGCTGCCGTGTGCCGTAGCAATAATAACGGACGTAGGAATGTCATTCTGGTTGATCCAATCCAGCACGTCTTCGCCAGACATGTCGGGCAGTTTCAAATCGAGAATGATGAGCTGAGGTTTGCTTCTTTCAATAAATTGAATCGCTTCGCGACCTGTCTCGACATGAAAAATGTCATAAGGTTCGTCTTTAACATACTGCTTATAAAGTATGGCTAGTGAAGTAGAGTCCTCTACCAGTAACACCCTTGGTCTCATAGTCCCATCCCAACGTAGTTTGTTTCATTTTTTATGATTTTTGTCAGCACTACTATTTGGCATTATGAGTGGTTTATAGCTCTCTAGTGCTGAAAATTCTCAATTTGAGAAAAGCGTTATTTAAGTATTAGCACAAGGTAGGAAATTTGCGAAAAATCCATACTTTTTAATTGATTAAGTTATACCCAAATAATTTCAAGGTGTGTGGCTTGGCGAGGGTGACTGAATTTGGAGCCTAAATTTCTGAGATGATGTCGGCATCGCGCTTTATCAAACGCGATGCTTCGCTAGGGAGTAAGACACTGATACTACTCAAACCCTTGAGCTTTTCGCTTTTCTAACGCATCAAACGATTCATTGGCGAGTTGCGGAAGTGTTTCACAAAGCTCCAATGCTTTTGGTATTTTTCCTTCGACACAGTACTTCTCAATCATTCTTGCTTGTCTTGAAAGCGTTCGATTGCCTAAAGCGAGAGCAGAACTGCCCAGTGTGTGAACCTCGAACTCTAATGTTTGAAGGTCTTTTGTGCTTAATGCTTGCTCTATTTTCTCCATGCGATCGCGTGACTCTTCGACATAGTGATCAATCAAGGTAGGGATGATTTCGGCGCACGTATCTTTGATCATTTGCTGAAGAATATGCTCATCCACTAATTCTTGCTCGATAGTCAATGTATTATTTATCGTCATAATAGCGCTCCCTATAACATAAACAGTTCGCTTTTTTTAATTTGCTGAGACAGTTTTTCTTTCCACTTTTTTGGTAAGAAACGCAGCTTGGAAACTTGGCGGATTAACTCATCTTTCAGGCTTGGAGTGTGCTTCATGTTCAGTACAGAACCAATCAAGTTCGCATCGCTAGCATCGAGTAGCTTTTTGGCTTGCTCGAGCTGGGTTGCAGTCGTAGAGCCATAATGCGCTACTAACAAAGTAGCATCACATACGCCAGCAATCACTTGAGGCGCAATATTGCTTCGGTTGACACTAAGAAGTGGTGATGTATCTATCACGACGCGCTCGTACTGCGTTAACCATTGTGCAATGTTTTGTTTCAGCGTTGTTGGGTCTCGGTACGCTAACTGAGTACTGGCGAGAGATGGAGCTGGGAGGCCGACTAAAGTTTGATGTGTATTCTCTCGTGTGATCAAATGGCCAACCTTCTCGTCATCATCAAATTCGTGAACAGTGTGATAAGCGGGTTTGAATAAGTTGAGGTCTACATACAAAGTATTGTGGCCTGCTAAAACCAAGCGCTCTGCAAGAGATGAAGCCACGGAAGTGACACCATCTTCAGATTTACAACCCACAACACAAATCGTTTTGTGGCCTTTCTGTTCACTCTGAAGATAAATTTGTTCAATCTCAGCGTGAGTTGCAGGAATAGTCATTACAACGCTCCTATTAACACGATGGTTGTGGTGATTTGTAAAACATCTCTTAATCCGGCCCTAGCTTTTTCAACAAAGCTTTCGTCTTTATGGGGAATGTAAATCGTGTCGCCTGCGCGAATGACTGGCAGCTCATAAATGTTGGCTGTTTTACTAAAGTTCACCAAATCAAATGTTCGGGCTTGGCCCTGGCAGCAAGACATATTGACCACACTGATCTTTTCAAGGTAGGCATTATCAGTTGGTCCTCCTGCTTCCGCTAAGAGATCAAGCACAGTCATGTTGTCATTGAATACGTACCGCCCTGGGTCTCTTACTTCACCTAATACGCGTACCGTGGATTCTTTTGAACGATCTAACCAGTTTTTGTTTTTTTCTGGAATGTAAATGGTATCACCAGGACGAACGTGGGGCAGAATTGACTCATCGCCTGTTTCAAAGTACATCGATAAATTCAATTTACTCACTTTGGCATAACCTAGGCCTCGGTGTGTGACACGAATGTTGTGAATATCTGCATCCATTGTCGGTCCATCGGCGGCAGACAAAATATCCAGAAAATGCATATCTTCGGTGAAACGATAGCGCCCAGGTGCATTGATTTGCCCGAAAACGTATATCGATGCGTCAGAGCTTTGGCTTACCCATTGCGACTTATTATCGGATGGGTCGTCAGGCAATGCATGTACCCTTACGACTGTACCAGCGGAAACTCGAGGTAGGCTTGATGTTGGTGAGCCATCCAGAATGTATTGGTCTAAGTCAAATTGTGTCATTTGACCGTTATTGGCGACTTCAATTTTGGTGGTATCAGCTCGTCGAGTTGGGCCACCAACGTGTGCAAGCAGATCAATCAAATCCATTTCGTCTGACCACTCGATACGTCCAGGGCGAACAACTTCTCCCATCACTGCGACCGCTCGACTAGGTGCTACTTTTAACCAAGACTTCTCATTGAAATCGGTTTTCTCCGGCACGAAAATCGCGTCTCCCGGTCCAACATTTGGTGGTCTGGTTGAAGATAGTCCTTCTGTATGCGCGGTAAGATCGAATTTGATGACTTTGCCATCGGCTTTTATAACGCGAATTTGGCGAGATTCCGCGTATCGAGTGGGCCCGCCAGCGTTGGCGAGGATATCCATGAAGCTAGCGCCTTGCTTGCCTTCGTATGCCCCAGGATGGGCGACTTCACCCATCACGTAAACCACATTTGCACCTGCTTTGATTTCTTCTTCCTGTTTTGGGACAAAGATGGTGGCACCTGGCAGGATCTCCGGCAGTAGGCTTTGGTCTCCAGTATCAAGGTACTTTTTCAGGTTAAACATGGTTGGGTTATTGTTTGTTATCACGCGAATTTGCTCAACACTGGCATATCGTGTCACGCCGCCAGCTCGCATTACGACATCAACTAGCGTGGTGTTTGGCTTGTATGAGAACGAGCCAGGTGCGTTGACTTCACCAAAGACTTTGATTGCACGAGCGGAATCTGCGCTGTCACCTGAATTCGCGAGTTTTGCTGCATCAAACTCTTGCTCAATATTCCCTACGAGTGGGGAAGCGGGGACAAATAAGACATCCAGTGATTCTAGTTTTGGCAGCTGGCTATTGTCACCCGTATCAAGGAAGCGTTTGTAGTCAAATTCAATGTTTTTATTTCCACGTTTCACGATCATTTTATCGAGCTGAGCCCCTGCGCGCAGGCCGCCAGCTTCGTACACAAACATTTGAATGTTGGACCCAGAAGGTAAGGTATATTCACCGGGTTTGACCACGTAGCCTTGAACGGACACTAACAACTGTTGCTGTTTAATAAAAACTCGAGCGTTGTTAACGTCACGATACACGGTCTTTAGCCTGTCGATAATCACGTCTTGGAGTTGTTGTTCATTGTAGCCGGCCACTAATACAGGGCCGACTTCTGGTAAATTAATTCGTCCACGACGATCAACCTGAAACCCTTGGTTTAACGACGCCTCTCCGGGTAAGTTAATCTGTATTAAATCACCGACCTTAACAGTATTGCTCTCATCCGCTATGGAAGATGGTACCCACGCGACCAGACACAACAACATTAAGAGGATAAATGGTTTCATCGTGTTCATAGCGCGCCTCCTGCCGTTGGGTTGCGGTTTATTGAGGTATCGCTATCTGAATTAGGGCTAATAACCTCGATGCTTACTCGACGATTAGTTAAACGCACGGCAGATGTTTCACCTTCATAGAGTGGCAGGTTATCCCCGACAGATTTGGTAGTGACTCTCTCTGAAGTGATACCAAATACGGTTAGGTAACGCTTTACTTGTTCCGCACGCGCTTGAGCAAGTTTCTGGTTGTAATCGGGTGTTCCAGTTGCATCCGCATGCCCCGTTACTACAAGAGATAGGTTAGGGTGGTCACGTAAAATGTAGGCTGCTTCTGCCAAATGTCCCATGTACTTCGGGTTGATTTCTGCTGAATCGACAGCAAACTGGTTGTCGATATTAAGTAGTGCATAGATATCCGAGACTATGTTTAGGTCGCTACGTAGTGCTTCAATATCATCGGGCGGTGTGCAAGTGGTTTGGCTCAGTACGTAGTCGAGTTGTTGTTCGAGCTGGTTTAAGCGTCGACGCTGAATCACAAGGTCGTTGGCAGCGTCGAGTAAAAGCCCACCTTCTAACTCGCGCGCAATTCTATTTTGTTTTTCAAGGGCCTGAACAACTGCCGCAGGAAAACACCAGCGCGCGCCCTCTTGGATTAGTGCGTCTAGATGTAACTTGGTCAGTTGCCAATCAAACCTTAACCCATGTTCTGGACCTAAAGGCTCGTCAGGCATCACTGGGGAAAACTGATAATTCTCGATCGAGATATCTTGATAGCTTTCCGCCAAGCCACCTTTCCCGTGTTCTGGGTAGTCAAACGACGAACAACCAAACATGCCGACAACAAGACCGCTTACTGCATATCGTCGTATAAGATTTACCATGCCAACCTCCGTTTAAACCGGTATTTTTAGTGTCCTTTTGAGTTAACGGGAATGGCATGGTTGATACGAAGCAAGCTCATGATTTCTAAAGGTTGGCCTGATACGTTTTCAATACTCATGCTTCTTTCACGTTCAACTAGACGCTTATATAAGTAAACAATGGCACCAATCCCTGAAGAATCAAGAAATTGGACGTGCTGTAAGTTAATTTCGACTTCTTTGTGATGATTGTTGTGAATTACCTCATCAATGTGATGTTGTGCTTGTCGACAGCCACTTGCGTCTAAGTCACCAAAAAACTCAATGGCTAACTTGTCTTGATTGATTTCTAGTTTGCGTAATTCCATGACTCTGTCTCCGTTTGTTTTTCTAATTGGATATAGAGCAGGTAACGTGCCAATTTGAAATTAATTAAAAATCAAATAGTTAAATATTGTTAATGATATTGTTCAATTTGAGAAAGGACTGATTCTCAAATTGAGAATCAAAAACGCACAGAGAAATGGTTTGCTTATAAGAGGTGTTGAGCCGAAAGAAGTCGTTAGAGCGGGGAGGTTCGTCATGATTAGATTCCAACTCGATTGACGAACCATCCGCCTTACGTGAATAGCGTGTAACGACTAAATGCAAAACCTGTCTAAAGTTTATGATTATCTTTGCAAATTATAACTAATGTTGATTGTTATGAGTCGAAGAATAACTAGTAATAAATAGGTCATCGAGAGGACTTACGTTTCAATAAAGACGATTTTTTGTACAAGGTCTTCTTATGCCATTAAAAATGACATTAATTGCGCTGGCTGTTATGGCAGCGTCTTCACAGCTTCAAGCGGATACGTCTCTCGCACCACCAGTTTCTCTTGCACAAAGCTATCAGGATGGCATTGATGTGTCTGAATATTGGTATAGCGAAAAACTTGATGGTGTTCGCGCTTATTGGACTGGGCAACATCTCGTGACGAGAAATGGTAATCGAATCTACGCCCCAGATTGGTTTACAGGACCTTTGCCTGATTATCCGTTGGACGGTGAGCTTTGGGCTGGGAGAGGTAATTTCCATCTTGTTCAGCAAACGGTGTTAGATAAAACTCCTGTAGAGTCTGCTTGGCGACACATCGACTTTATGATCTTTGATATGCCATATTCCGCTGGTGATTATCGGAAGCGTTATTACAACATCAAAGATTTAGTGCTTGAAGTCGACCAGCCTCATATCAAATATGTCGAGCACCGAGCGATTCAAAATGAAGCTCATCTGTTTACACAGTTGGATAAAATTTCAATATCCGACGGTGAAGGGGTGATGTTGCGGAAGGTATCAAGCCGCTATCAGGCTGGACGCGGTAGTGATTTGCTTAAACTAAAACGATACGCAGATGATGAAGCGTTAGTTGTGGGTTATAAGCCAGGAACAGGGCGCTTATTAGGTATGATGGGAGCAATGTTAGTTCGCTTACCAAATGGCATTGAGTTTTACATCGGTAGCGGATTTACCGATGAAGTGCGTCGCCAGCCTCCGAAAATTGGTTCAACCATTACATTTAGATATAACGGTTTTACACATACTGGTAAACCACGTTTTGCTCGATTCTTGCGTGAAAGGTTGAAGGAATAGAACGCTCTGCACTTACTAGTTGCCAACGGTTACGCCACATCGTTTGAAGAGACCCTGCCAAAACTGAACGTGGTTTAGGGTTTCTTGCCTAAATGTCCTATGTGCCTCAATGATGCCATACTGGTGACCATGGAGTTGCATACGGTTCTCCACCAAAGTGGCACCATCATTAAGTTGTTGATAGGTACTGTCTAAATAAGCCAAATAAGGTTGCACTTCTTCAACGTAAATGGATTGAAAGACATTTCTTAAGTAGCGGAACTGAGTGGTGTCTCTGTTCGGCCCGCACAATACATTGCTCTGGTTCTGCTCAAGTAGCTGAGTTGTCGCTTTTAACCAAAGGGATGTATTTACCATTGAATAGTAAAGTCGTCCGAGTAAACGAGATTTCTCTAACTCTTCTTGATATTGCGTAACTTCCACATCGGGTAGACGTGAGACCGCGCGGTGGGGTAAATCATACATTTCGCTGAAAATACGATAGACATCGTTAATGCGTGCAATATCATTCGTCGTGTCTTGAGATAGCCAATCAGAGGCAGTTAGTTGCTTTTGCATGGCATCACTTACGAGTAGTAAGTTGTCGAGATGAATGTCTAAATGTTGCCACTTGGTTGCGTAAAGCTCTGTCAATGTCGCGCGTTCTTCATCGCTAAGTGGAAATTCGGATAAACATCGATTCATGACTCTTAAAAGGGCAGTTTGATAATCAAAATCATGAAAGGCATCCTGCACCTTTCCAAGTTGTGAGTTTTTCTCGGCAAGTAAATTAAAGAGTCCGCACTGTCGTAATTGATAGCTCTCTAGCAGGCCAATAGATAGCCTTGGCAATGGCTCGAACAAAACGCGTTTCGCAGGAATCGTTACCGTAGACTGTAATGTTATTGGAATAGCAGGAGCTTCCAATACATTGGCTACACGTTGATGATACTTATCAAACATGGCGTTCTCTGGATTAAACCAGTTATCACAACCATTAAGAATCAAGATTAAGAACAATAAAATAGACCGCACAAATATCCTTTTTTATAACTTCGTATCCGTTGTCTAGAGAGCAAAATCAACCGCTTCGTAATCTTGTTATAAGTATACTCAACCGTGTGATTATTCGATCAAAAAAGCCAGCGGATGCTGGCTTTTTTACTTTTTATTGAACTGAAAAGTTCAATTGCACTTCTGGCTCTTGGCGATGCATCCAACGCATTCTGACGCCTAACAGAAAGGCCGCAGAAGATAGGCCGATGATAAAACCAAGCCAGAAGCCTTGTGCTCCCATTGGCTCGACAATCCAGTCTGTACGGCCAAGGACGTAACCAATTGGCAGCCCAAGAATCCAATAAGCAATAAAAGTACGGTTGAAGATAGCTCGCATGTCTTTATAGCCGCGTAATGCACCAGCTGCGATCACTTGAACCGCATCCGTACATTGATAAACAGCGGCAAACACGAGCAGGTGCATCGCTAGAGTGATTACCTCTGGGTTGCTAGTATAAAGCTCGGCGATCCACTCACGAGACAAGACGGTTAAAATCGCTGTGAGAACGGACAATGCTAGACCAACCATAATGCCGACTCGTGACGCTACGCGCGCGCCATCGACGTTTTCTTCACCAAGTCGATGGCCGACACGAATGCTTACTGCTGCACCAATACTCATTGGTAGCATAAATACCAACGAGGAGAAGTTAATCGCGACTTGATGCGCTGCCACAATGATAGGACCCAGTGGTGAAACGAGCAGTGCAACAACAGCAAACAGTGTCACTTCAAAAAACAGCGCTGCTGCAACAGGAAAGCCGAGCTTGAATAGACGAACTTGCGCTTTCCATTGTGGGCGATGCCATTCTCCAAATAGGTTGATGCTTTTCAATCGCTCTGATGTCATCACATACAGCAATAGCATGGCAAACATGACCCAGTAAACAATCGTGGTTGCTACACCACAGCCAACACCGCCTAATTCAGGTGCACCAAACTTGCCGTACACGAAAATCCAGTTTAGAGGAATGTTGAGCAGCAAACCGATAAAGCCAATAACCATTGCCGGTTTCGTCAATGACATACCATCCGTAAAGCTTCTAAGCGTTTGGAAAAGTAAAAAAGCGGGTACTGCTAATATAACGGCATGAATGTATCCCACCGTTTTTTCAGCCATCAGTGCTTCAACATCCATCAGCCCGAGAATAAACTGGGTTTGAAGCAGGACTGCAATTATCGGCACACTGATCAGCAATGCCAAAACGACGCCTTGCTGAATTTCAAACGGGATTTTCACTCGACGACCAGAGCCATTTAACTGTGCGACAACAGGGACCAATGCCATTAATAAACCCACCCCAAACAAAATGGATGGTAGCCAAATACTTGAAGCGACAGAAACCGCAGCCATGTCGGTGGCGCTAACGCCGCCAGCCATTACGGTATCAACAAACCCCATACCAGTTTGAGCGACAGATGCGATCAATACCGGGGTCGCCAATTTGATAAGACTTGATGCTTCTTCTTTATAGCGATGCACGAAAAATACTCCAGAGCGGAACAATAAGTTGAAAGAATGAGAGTACTCGAGGGCAAAAGATGTGGTGAACGGATCTGATGGTTGATTTTAGTCACGATAAGGTGAAAAAATGCCTCGGAGAAACTCCGCGCAAATGATAAACAATTGTATGTTTATATTCCATAGCTAGGTAGTGAATAGTCGATAACACTGACTGGACGCTCTCCACGCTAAGGATACGCTTTTACTGAGAACAGCAGCGAATCATGGTAATGTTGAAGCATGCATGAGAACAAACCAGTGTTCATTAAGCCATGGCTTTATCGCCTGAGGTCTTTATTTCCGACCTGTAGCGCAGTGTTTAGGGCTTAGTCTTCGACTACAGTTGGTATTAAATCAATAGGTAAAAAGAAATGTTTACAGGAATAGTTCAGGGTACGGCGAAGGTCGTTAAAATTGATAAAAAAGAACGCTTTCAAACGCACGTTGTCGAGTTAAGCGATGAACTTTGTAAAGGGTTAGAAATTGGTGCATCCGTTGCACACAACGGATGTTGTCTAACTGTGACTAAGATCGAAGGCAACCTTACCAGTTTTGATTTAATGCAAGCGACATTGGCTCTTACTAATTTAGGTCGGCTGGTGGAAGGGGATAGCGTAAACATTGAGCGCGCGGCTAAGTTTGGTGACGAAATAGGCGGGCATAGTATGTCTGGTCATATTAGTTTAACGGCAGATATTGTCGATATCATCGATACGCCCAATAACCGCACGATTTGGTTCCAACTGCCGCAAGAATCAATGAAATATGTATTAGCGAAAGGTTACATTGGTTTAGATGGCTGCTCGCTAACTATTGGTGAAGTTGAAGCGTGTCGTTTTTCGGTACACCTAATTCCAGAAACCTTGCAGCGAACGCTTTTCGGAGTGAGACAAGTAGGGGAGCGTGTTAATATTGAGTTTGATCCTCAGACTCAAGCAATTGTTGATACTGTTGAGCGCGTTCTTGCAGCAAAACAGCTTTAGAATGAGAAAAAGGAGCCTAGTGCTCCTTTTTCATTTAAGCGTTTTTATATTTCTGATGTTCACATGCTCGAGCTGTTATTCGTAATTGTCATCGATAAATAGTTCGACCTTATCTTGTAACTCATCCACTCGCATATTTAGGTGGATAGCGTGGCAACAAGCTGGGCAATCATCATAAAACTCTTGGTCACCATTACTTGCATCTAATGTAATGCCGATAGAGTGTCCGCAATGCGGGCACTTTACATACCTTTCGGTATAATTTTTCATACAACAACTCCTAATCTCGCAGGGCTTTTAAACACACTATTCATCAATGAAGTACAGCCCTTTACTTACTTTGCCTACAAGGAAAATAGGCACAATCCAAAGTTAAGTCTCCTTTGATATTAGGCAGAGTTGTTGCTAATTGAGTCGAAATAAGTACAAAACTTGACCCCAAACTCAACCTTGAGCTTAGGGTGATTTTCTGTAGTGATGTGCCTCGAGATTTTACATCTTGAAATATGCAGTGGCTTCCAAATTAATAAGAAATGATTTTATTAATAACCAGTTGAGCCTGTTCCAAGTAATGGCCGCCAAACAAATTACAATGGTTGAGAACATGGTAAAGGTTATAGATATCTTTACGTTCCTCATAGCTTGAAGAAAGTGGCATAACCGATTCGTAGCCTTGATAAAATTCTGGCTGAAATCCACCAAAAAGCTCTGTCATCGCAATATCACACTCCCTGTCCCCCCAATAGCACGCAGGATCGTAACAGATAGGACCGAATGCAGTGAGTGCCGCATTTCCATTCCATAAATCGCCATGCAACAAAGAAGGTTTCGGAGCATGGTTTGCTAGCCGCTGTTTTACGACGTCGATAAAGTCATCGATATCAACCAAGGTGACGCCTTTTTCTTTAAGGAGCTGTAATTGCCAACCTATGCGTTGCTCAGCAAAGAATACACACCATTTCTTGTGCCATTTGTTGGGCTGTAGAGTCGAACCGAGATAGTTGTCGGTATCAAAACCAAACTCTTTTTGCTCGCCCCACTGGTGTAGGTGAGCTAATTGCTGCCCAAATTTAAAGCTGTTGGGACCATCTTCTAATGGTTTCGTTGGAAGGTAGTTAAGAATTAGGAATGAGGCATTTTTGGTTTTACCAACCAATACCACCTCAGGTACAAATAGGGTTGATGTTTCACGCAAAAGATGCAGGCTTTCAGCTTCTACCTCAAATTTAGACAAAAACTCGCGATCGTTAATTTTCACAAAATAACGTTGCTCGCCATCATTGATCATGTAGCTTTCACTGATATCCCCACCAGACAGCCTTACTTTTTCCGTGATCTGGTAATCGAACAATAAAGTATCAGAAAGCTGTTGCGATATTGCTTGCCACATACAAAACCTCGCGAATCTATTTGACCACCAATAGTTTAGGATAAATAGCAGGGAGTTGGCGCTATGTTGAGCATACTTAGTAAAGAAACCTTCCTCTTAGTGTAGTCAATTTGTATAAATGTGAATCAAATCGCTTATAAGCCTCTGATTTGTTGGCTTAGCATATGGAGATGAACGTTTACAACAGGTATTATGATTTTTTTGACGTTAGTTCCATTGGTGGCATGAAAATACTGATATGTGATGACTCAGCTGTTGCAAGAAAGCTTATTGCGCGTTCTATCGTACAAGATACATCATTGCATCTTATTGAAGCGCAAGATGGTTATGAGGCGCTTAATATTCTTGCTGAGCAAAATATCGATATTTTGTTTCTCGATTTAACGATGCCCATAATGGATGGTTTTGAGGTCCTCGAATCATTACCTGTTAGTCAGTACCCGACCAACATCGTCATTATTTCTGGAGATGTTCAACAAGAGGCAAAACAGCGCTGTCTCGATCTTGGTGCTCAAGCTTTTATCGCTAAGCCTCTGACAGAAGAGCAGGTGCTCCCACTATACGAACAATTAGGACTGCATTATGCGTTCAAACCTAGTCATTCGGTTGATTCTAAAAACCAGGGTTGCGAAGAGCTTTCCTTACTAGCCAAATTCCGTGAAATTGCGAACATTGCCCTTGGTAAAGGGGCTGCGATTATGGCCGACCATTTACATGAGTTCATACAACTTCCTGTTCCTCATGTTGGACCGTTGTCCTACGGCGAGCTTCATATGACACTGGTTGATGTGGTTGGGCGTGACAGTTCCGTTGCGGTAGCGCAGAGGTTTGTCGGTGGTGGTATTCACGGAGAGGCACTGGTGTGCTTACGTGGTAGGGATATCAATCAGATTGGGGAAAAATTAGGTTACCTCCTTGAGTTTACGCCTCATAATGAAATCATCTTGAATATCTCTAACCTACTGGTTTCGTCATTTCTCACATCATTGGGCGATCAACTCGACAAGCAGTTCTCACTTCGTCAGCCAGGCATTGTGGATACCTTAACACCTTATTGTGAAGAGCAAGGCGAGTTGGGTGAGCTCTTTACTATCGAATACACCTACATGGCAGAAGCGCTCGATTTCGAGTGCGAGGTACTGTTTTTAATTGATAAGCCATCCGTAGAAATAATCTATGAAATCATGGAGCTAATCTAATGTCCGATATCACGCTGGACATAGCAGACTTTCATTGGGTCACACAAATTCTCGATACGATGGATTCAGGGCTTATTGTTTTGGATCAAGAGTATAAAGTGTGTGTGTGGAACAGTTTTATGCAGTCATACAGTGGCATTCTATCACAAGAAATTCTTGGTGAATGTTTATTTGAGCATTTTGAAGAGCTGCCAAGAACTTGGCTAGAAACCAAGATAAAAGCTGCCGCCGATCTGGAAACTCGTTCTTTTTCTAGCTGGGAAAACCGACCGTATCTTTTTAAGTTCAACAATTTTTCTCCGGTTTCAAACAGCAGTGATTTTATGTATCAAGATATCGTGATCACGCCGTTAATTGGGCTCTCAGGAGAGGTCAGCCACATAGCGATTCAAGTCAATGATGTTTCTGAAACTGCGAGAAATCGCATTCATTTGAAAGAAACAAATCAACATTTGTCGGAAATCAGTCGCAAAGATGGTTTAACAGGTTTATTTAATCGCGCTTATTGGGAGCAATCATTGAAAGATGAGTTTGCTCACTTAAAAGTTATCGACGGACCATGCTCATTAGTAATATTCGATATCGACCACTTTAAGAAGGTGAATGATACTTATGGTCACCCGACAGGGGACGAAGTCATTCGTCGAACCTCTGCCTTGTTGAGAAAAACAGCAAGAAGCAGTGACATCTGCGGTCGTTTTGGTGGTGAAGAGTTTACGGTACTACTTCCTCACACAAACCAGGAGCAAGCTTGCTATTTCGCAGAGCGTTTGCGCAAAAGAATTGAGCAAGAGATCGTGAAAGTGGAAGATTTTTTGATTAATTACACGATAAGTATTGGTGTTTGCGAGTATAAGCCTTATTTTGAAACTCACACTCAATGGTTAAAGAGTGCCGATGCTGCGCTGTATCGTGCAAAAGAAAATGGTCGTAACCAAACCTGTTTGCATGAAAATGGCTGAAATATAAAAAGGTTTGAAGAAACCCTGTATCCGAATTCAGTGAAGCAAAGCTCAATTGTTTGAAAATCATCCAGTTGGTTCGTGAATGTTTGTTAATATGAAATAAGTTAATGAAATTTTCTCGGCATGTCTTACTATTGAAACTATTCTGCTTTCAGCTTCGAAGGCTTGCAATAAACGGAGAAAAACAGTGGTTTTAGAAACCGATGGATATCTCGCTCTTATCGAGCACTTGTCTCTAAATCTAGATATTTTTACGACCGAAATTGGCGACACTGGATCCGAAAGCATCGAAGATGTTGTCACCGATATGGTGGCTTCAAACATCATGGCGATTTTTGAGCAAAATCCAGAACTTCACTCGAGCGTACGTTTCAAATTGTTGAAAGAGGCTGATGCAGTTGTTGAAGATCTTGGTGAGATATTGGCTGGGGTATGGCATAAAAAAGCGACCAATGAACAGATCACGTTCCTTGATGAATACATCGCTCTGGTCAAAAATCTGTTCGATAATGCTGTTGCGACTTACGACTGATATTGTTTTAACTTACAGCAATGTCCGGTTAAGAGTAAGAAGAGTTACATTGTAACTCTTCTTATTTGCCAAAACTTAGATGCCCAGTATGGGTTGTCGATTCTTGAAATAATCACACCTCTAGACGTCGATGCATGCATGAACTGCTTGTTACCCAAGTAAATTCCGACATGATAAGTTGTACGTCTTGTTTTAAAAAACACTAGATCCCCTTGCTTGGCATCCGTCCAACTTAACTCCACACCTTGCGTTGATTGCTGCCTCGTTGTCCTTGGTAACGAGAGCTGATAAGCCTCAATAAACGCTTTTTGTACAAATGCTGAGCAATCAATTCCAGATTTCTGTGTCCCGCCTAAGCGATAAGGCGTGCCGTGCCACTCTGTGTAAAACTCGAACAAGTCGGGGTTGTCCGACAATAGCTGATTTGTAGGTGCTGTCACTTGAGCTTGCTCACTAGGCTCAGGCCCAGAAGAGCAGGCGCTTAGTAGCACACTGATTATCAAAGGAAAATATACTCGACGCAAATCACCACCTGTCATCTCTATGACTCACAACTGAAATATTAGTGTCATAACCAATCCATAGTATGGGCTGCAAATCACGGTTTTGTCTCACAAATGTGACGGAATCACTGCAGAACCGATTCAACCTTAAGAAAGAATAAAAATTGATTATGGCAAAGCGAAAACGCTCACGCACATCACTTTCACTGATTCAGGCTGTCAGTGCAACATTTTTAACTATCATTGCTCTTGTTATAGCCCTTTCTGTCTCAAGTTTCAAAGGAATGGAACAGGTAGGGGAACAATTTGAAGACTTGTCGCAAAAAGCATTACCAATCGCGATGGCAAACGCAAAGTTAACCAGGAATGTATTGGAGATGGTTAAGCTACTCAACCATGGTATGCAGATTACTGAGCCGAAAGAGTTGCCTCTCGTAAAAGAGCAAATCGACTCTCTTGCAACTCAAAGCACAACTTTGGTTGTGAAAGCGTCTGGTGTAGCTCAGCAACTCTCGGAGGAGTTAGACACCAAACTAGCGCGTTTACATAACATCACGCAGTCCATTTTGTTGAAGCAATCTTCGGTGATACAAATTCAAATGGATATTGATGCCGCTGTTGGTGGTTTTCGCTATGGGCTTAGCTCTATCGGCCCGGAAATGAATCGAATCAGTTCGTTCCTTAGTGCTGATAATCCTGAGTCGAGCGATGCCGCTAACCGTTTCATTGCTTCTGCAAGCTCAATGGAAAGTACGTTCTTAGTCATGATGATGCACTCAGAATTAAACAAAGCCGAAAAAGAATACCGAGAAATGCGAAATCGCATAGCAGGTATTAAACTCGCCTATGAAGACTTCCAATCTTTCCATCCTGAAGTAAGTGAATATGCAAGCTTAACCGCACCATATGAGATGGTGAAACAAGGCTTTAGTGAAAAGGGCGTGCTGCGTTTGATCCTCGCCAAACTAGAACAAGGGGAATTGCAACGTTCAGAGTTTAAACAGGCTTCGATGCTTGCGGATGAAACCATGCGGTTACTTGATCAAATCTCCCAAACCGCTGGTCAGTTGATCGATGAAAAGGAGCGGGTGGTCAACGAGACCATTGAATCGGTGAGCGTTGTGCTCGTGTTTGCGGCGTGTGTGATTTCTTTTATTATTCTTGTTACTTGGTTTAGTCTCAAGTCATGGACAAACCGAGGGTTAAGGAATGTACTAACGCGTCTTTCAGCACTTACCGAACATGATTTTCGTGACAAGGCAGAAGAAGTTGGCCCCTATGAGCTGAAAGAAGTAGCACGAAAGTTGAATCAAGTAATCGATTCCACACATGACTCCATTCAAACGGTGACGCGCAATTGTGAAACGCTTTATCAGACGGCAGAAGTAAGTCACAGTGCAGCCGAACAAACAAGTGATGGGTTGGCAACACAAAATGAAGCGTTGTCGAGTATGATCACGACCATAACGCAGCTTGAAGCCTCTATTCGTGAAATAGCAATGGTGACAAATGCATCTTCACAGGACTCGCTCCTTGCAACCCAACACACTGAAAAAGGGGTTCAAGTCGTGGAACAAAACCGCGAACGTTTGGAGTCATTAGAAAGCTCTTTGGATGTAAATGAACAGTCAATGTTAGAGCTAGACCAGCGTGTAAAACAGATTCGTGAAATGGTCGATATGATCAGTGGGATCGCGGACAACACCAACTTACTTGCTCTCAACGCAGCAATAGAGGCTGCCCGTGCTGGTGAGCAAGGGCGTGGATTTGCGGTTGTCGCTGATGAAGTTCGCAAACTTGCAAGTGATACCTCTCAACAAACTACGAACATCCGAGAAATGATGAGCGAGCTTATTACTGCCGCAGAGCGTTCGCGCCAAGCAGTTAATGATTCAAGAGAAGAAATGACCCACGCGCTAAAGTCCAGCAATGAAGTGAAATCGACATTCTCTGATATCAACCTCGCGGTTAAGTACATTCAAGAACGTGTTGAGCAAATCTCAGTTGCTACAGAAGAACAAGAACGAGCGACGGCAGATGTATCTCAATCCATCACACATATTTCTGATCTTGGCGAACGCACAAAGCTGCAGCTTGAGTCTATGGTTGAGAGTTCTGAGCAAGTGGCGGAAATTGCTGGGCACCAGCAAGCAATGCTGCACAAGTATGAGCTTCATCAGACTAAGTAAATGAGATGTTTCCACCGACTAAAAGCAGAACCTCGGTTCTGCTTTTTTGTTACGGCTACTCATTTAATGGCTCCTATTTGCATTGCAAAAGTGAGTTACATCTCATCTCGTTCATTTCTAAAGGGTTTAGTTGTTAATGCTTTGTTCGAGGGACTCGTTGACTAGAATGTCGCCAGAATTCAAAGGAATGAATCATGCAGTTATCACAAAGAGCCAGCCTCATACTAGTTAATCATCACCAAGAACTTTTGCTTATCCATCGCGTTCGAAACGACAGACAGTATTGGGTTTTCCCTGGAGGCAGTGTTGAAGCAGGTGAGGAACCTGTTGAAGCTGCTAAAAGAGAAGCGCGGGAAGAAACCTCAATAGAACTTGGTTCGGTTAAGAAAGTTTTGGAACTCGAAAATCAAGGTCGCTTAGAAACCTATTTTCTTTCTTATGTAGGGAACTTAAAAGTGAAACTAGGGAGTGGGCCAGAGCAAATCAGAAAATCAGATGTTAATCAGTACCATTTGAAGTGGGTGCGTGTAGAGCAACTTCACTCGATTTCTTTATATCCAGAGAAAGCTAAAGCCTTTTGCTTGAACCATAAGGAGTGGTTTTGTGATCGATAAAGTTTGCCCCGTCGTTCTACGTAATCAAAATCAAGAGATCCTACTTTTTAAACATCCGTTGGTGGGTGTTCAGCTCGTCAAGGGCACTGTTGAAGTGTTTGATGAAAGTTACATCATAGCGGCCAAGCGGGAGCTCGCTGAGGAGTCTGGTATCACACATGTTCGTTCCGCACGATATTTATGCTCATGGGACAGTGGCTTTCAAAATCAAGTATGGCATTTTGTTTTGTGTGAGTGTGCTGACCTCGCTAATTCATGGCTGTTTCATACGCAAGACGATGGTGGACATGATTTCGCGTTCTTCTGGCACGATGTCGAGAGCGGCCTTCCCGCGAATGCACATACTGTGTTTCAGCGCGGGCTGGAAAAGGTACGAGAGTTGATAAACCAAGGCGTGATTTAAAGGAGGATTCTGTCGTTGCATTGGCGGATTTGGGACAATGACAAAGCAAACACTATGCTAAATAAAGAAGGTAGAGCAGCCGTTACTGTTCTCATCGTGTTGATAATGGCACTGTCGATCTCAAAAATGGCGATGGGATTACAAATGTTTAAGTGACTTCTATATGCTTTGCTCATTCATTCAGATAAGGAAACGGTAATGGATAAATTCGTCGTGTTTCTCTTATGCCTTTTTATGACAGTTGGCGGAGTGGTTCATCTTTATGACAACATTGTTGGTGGCTTTTTACCTTACGATTTTGCGCCACGCTGGTTGAATATGTATTGGAGCTCGTTGGGGCTGTTAGACTTATTAGCAGCGTATCTATTGGTCAAGCATCGCCGCTCTGGCCTAGTCGTTATGTTATTGATTCTTATAACCAATGTTATCTTTAGTTCCCACGCTCACTATACATTAGAAATATTAGATAACAACGTCGCCCTACAAATGAAGACACTGTTTTTAGGGTTCTCATTTGGGGTATCTATCTGGTTATGGAATGCGCGAAAACATAGTCAATCGCGCCAAATATTTCGTTAATTATTATTTTCACAACACTCGATTAAGGATTGTAAACAGGGACTCGTTATGAACGATTTTAAAGACTTGGCCAGTTTTGCTGGTTTCAGCGTACTGACAGGTTTGAGCTTTGCCACCACTTTCTTCAGCCTTGCTTTTCTATACAGCTCAATAGAGGCACAGCAAGTAATGAACACCAATGCTTTGGCATGTGCAGTGCTTGGTGTTGTTGGTTTATTTGTTGGTATTACTCAGTTAAACAAAAAGCGTCAGCTAGCAGAAAACTAATCTGTTCTTACACATCATGAGGATGAAGTAGTGTTTAACAGGGGTTTAGGCTTGGTCTATTCGTTTTGTTGACATACTTCATCCAACAATATTTTTTCAACCATTACTTCTTCTCTTTATTGTAGCGAAAGGGCTGCGTTAACAGCTTATCTAATCTTTGCTCTTCTTCGTCTCTAATTTCCGGCACACCAATAACAACATCTTCATGACCCAACTTAGGCTGAGCTCGGTATGTCCCAAAAAAGCGGTCCCAAACTGAAAGGAAAAAACCAAAGTTTGAGTGGGTCTCTTTTACTATCACTGAATGGTGCACGCGATGCATGTCTGGTGTAACGATGACGTTTCGCAGTTTTTGGTCCATAGATAAAGCCAGTTTTGCATTACTGTGATTAAACATCGCGCTCGCATTAAGCACAATTTCAAATACCACAATTCCGATAGGTGAAACACCTAAGATAAACACGGCTGCAATTTTTACTCCCATTGAAATGATTATTTCGAAGGGATGAAAGCGTGCGCCTGTGGTGACGTCTATGTCGAGATCGGCGTGATGCATTCGGTGAATCTTCCACAGCGGTTTTACATGATGAAAGACAACATGCTGAGCGTAAATGACGAAATCAAGCAAAATGACGGTTAGAAAAATATTTAACCAAGCGGGGAGGGACAGAATATTCAGCAGCCCCCATTGTTGCTCCTGAGCTATGACCGCAGCTTGAAAGGCGGCGATAGGCATGATTAAAGCAATAACTAGGCTGTTAAAAGCAACCAATGACAAGTTATTGACCCAGCGAAACCTGCGCGAAGCGGTCAGTGTTTTTCTAGGCAATTTGTTCTCCCAAATGGCACAAAGCAATAATACGCCAAGGAAAAAGCCTAATCTGAGCCATGAGGGTTCTTGAAATGTCGTTTCTGTCACTGTCATTCCCTTATTTATTTCTTTATCTATGACCGAGATAAGAGTGAAATTATTTCAACACACTGCTGATGGGCTTATCTTGAGGCGAAACCATAATATCAGTAGAATCGCGCTCTACTTTTTACTTGGCATTACTTACCATGAGAATTCACGCTTTCCACCGTTTATATCAGTACCGACAATCTATCTCAACCAAGCCTTTCAACGCGCGTGGATGTAAAGTGGTTCGTTGTCAATATTGCCAGGTTTCTGAGCAACACTGTTTGTGCGACCTTCAGCCAAACATCAAGGCCAATATTGCATGTATGTTGATTGTTTCTGAAAACGAAGTGTTTAAGCCAAGTAATACCGGTCGTCTAATCGCTGATACGATTCAAGAGACTTACGTGTATCAATGGAACCGAACAGAACCGTCTGAAGAGATGCTAGCGCTACTACAGGATGACAGTTACCAACCGGTGATTGTATTTCCTGCAGACTATGTGGATGATCCCTCTCGTTTAATTGAAGATCTAGAGCCAGGGCGATTGGTAAAAGAAGATGTCGAGAACAAAAAATGGTTGCTGATCTTTATTGATGGTAGCTGGCGTGAGGCGCGAAAGATATTCCGTCGTTCTGATTTTCTTAAATCTTTGCCTGTGCTTTCCATTGAGCCGGAATCTCTGTCTGAATACATCATGCGCCGCTCCGAGAATGAGCAGCATCTTTCAACCGCCGAAGTCGCGACATTAGTTTTAAAACAAGCTGGTGAGCCGAAAGCTGCGGAATGCCTTCAATTGTGGTTTGAAGCCTTCAGAGAAACTTACATGCTGAGCAAGACTCGAGTCAAAAACGACCCTAACCAGCCACACTTGAAACGTTTCAAAGAGTGGATGAAAACCGAGAGCTGACTCTAAGGAATGAGCTTTTGTTGATGGTATGTTGTTCAACTGGCTTCGGTGAGGGGATAAATCTGCATTCGGTCACGGTTTGCAGGCGTACAGATATGGATAATGCCATCAGTTTATACTTTTGACTCTAGCCATTTTTGAGAGTCGTTTGAAGCATTTTTTAGGAGAGAAATACATGTATTACGGCTTTGATGTCGGCGGCACTAAAATTGAATTTGGTGCATTTAACGAGAAGCTTGAGCGTGTAGCGACGGAACGTGTACCTACACCAACAGACAACTACGAGCTGCTGGTTGATACCATTGCGGAATTGGTGAACAAATACGATACAGAGTTTGGCTGCGAAGGTACGATTGGTCTTGGCCTACCAGGTATGGAAGATGCCGATGATGCAACGGTACTAACAGTTAACGTTCCTGCGGCAAAAGGCAAACCACTTCGTGCTGATCTGGAAGCTAAAATCGGTCGCAGCGTAAAAATTGAAAACGATGCAAACTGTTTCGCGCTTTCTGAAGCCTGGGACGAAGATCTTCAAGATGAACCATCTGTACTAGGTTTGATCCTTGGTACTGGTTTTGGTGGCGGCTTTATCTACGAAGGCAAAGTATTCTCTGGCCGCAACCACGTAGCGGGTGAGGTGGGTCACACACGTCTTCCTATCGACGCATGGTTCCACCTGGGCGAAAACGCACCATTACTTGGCTGTGGCTGTGGCAACAAAGGCTGTTTAGATAGTTACCTATCGGGTCGTGGTTTCGAGCTTCTTTACGCGCATTACTACGGCGAAGAGAAGAAAGCGATCGACATTATTAAAGCGCACGCAGAGGGTGAAGAGAAAGCAGTAGAGCACGTCGAGCGCTTTATGGAGCTGCTAGCAATCTGCTTTGCAAACCTGTTTACTGCAACAGACCCACACACCGTTGTACTTGGTGGAGGCTTATCTAACTTCGAATTGATTTACGAAGAGATGCCAAAACGCATCCCTAAACACTTATTGTCTGTGGCTAAGTGTCCTAAGATCATCAAAGCAAAACACGGTGATTCAGGTGGTGTACGCGGCGCTGCGTTCTTAAACATCAAGTAGCGACTGAAACCTTACTCGATACAAAGTAAGAAATTTAAAGCCCCGTTTAGACCATCAAGGTAAAACGGGGCTTTTTACTTATAATTGAAGTAACTCATATACCCAAGTAACTCATATACCTAAGTAATTTCGGTATCCTCGGGTATGGATCATGAACAAAAGTAGCATGCATAAAAACTCACGGCGAATCGTGAGTTTTCTGTTTGCAGCTAAGCTTATTTATTCTTTTTGCCTACGCCGAGGTTTTCTTTTTGAGCTAGGGTGATTTTACTAAAGCCTAATTTTCTGAAGTAGTTGTCGCGGTAGTTGCGCACTGCTTTAGTGTCAGACACTGCTTCGATTTGTTGCTCCATCTTTAGGAACTCAGTGATATCGATACCTTCGGCTTCTGCAACTGCTTCTTGAATGTTGCGGTGTTGCTGGTATGAGAACGTCAGTTCTTTGTCTTGGTCTTTGTAAGTGTAAAGAATGGTGCGAGCCATAGCTGTCTCTCTGAAAAGGTTTCGGTATTAAACAAAAAGGCCAGACTCGCTGACCTTTGAATTTCTAGTTTGAGCTAGATTCTGCCTTGAAGTGGGATAATTGTCACGCTTTCTCCCGCTTTAACTGTATCAATAGCTGGGGAGATTTCGATCAAACAGTTCGCCTCACTCATTGAACGCAAAATACCAGATCCTTGCTTGCCTGTTGTACGAACGGTTAAACGGCCAGTTGCATCCAGTTCATAGACGCCACGGCTAAACTCGGTACGACCTTGTCGAGAGCGAAGGTTTTCAGTCGCAATGGCATTCACTTTCAGAGGCTTCCAGCCTTGTTCGCCTTGCATCTTACGCAGTGCAGGCTCGACAAAGTTGATGAATGAAACCATCACGGCAACAGGGTTGCCCGGCAGACCAAAGAACGGCTTGTTGTTGATTTGACCAAACGCTAATGGACGTCCCGGACGCATGTTGATTCGCCAAAAATCTATTTGACCAAGTTTATCCAAGGCAAGTTTGATGTAATCCGCATCACCAACAGATACGCCACCAGAAGTCATAACCACGTCCGCTTGCGCCGATGCGTTTTCCAACGCTTCAATCATTAACTTTTCGTTGTCTTCCAGAATACCGAAGTCCAAGATCTCGCAGCCGAGCTTTTCAAGCATGCCCATGATGGTAAAACGGTTGGAATCGTAGATAGAATTCGCTTTTTGCTCTGTTCCCGGCGCTTGTACTTCGTCACCGGTGGAGAACACGGCAACTTTCACTTTGCGGAACACATTCGCTTCACCAAAACCAAGCGAAGCGATCATGCCCATTTCTGGAGAGGCTAGGCGAGTGCCTGCGGTAAAGACGTCACTGCCGATAGCGAGATCTTCACCTGCTTGACGAACGTTTTGGCCTGCTTTGATATTCGCACCGTTAAAGGTGACCTTGTCACCTTCTTGAGAGGCTTGCTCACGCATGACCACTGTGTCGCCGTTACGTGGTGTTGGTGCGCCAGTCATGATCTTCACCGCTTGACCAACGTCCAGAGGTTGATCGTAAGCATGGCCCGCCATCACTTCAACAACCACTTGGTAGCTATCACGGTCAACATCATCACTGCGGATGGCATAACCGTCCATCGCGGAGTTGGTGTATTGCGGCACATTTACTGGTGAAACGATATGTTCCGCAAGAACGCGGCCATAGGCGTTTTCAATCTTGCATGCTTCTATTTCCGAAACCGTGTTCACCAAAGAAAGGATTTTCTCTTGGCCTTGAACCACAGAAAGGAAAGCAGGAGAAAGTGTGTCGCAACATGCGGCTTCTTTCTCTTTGTTTTTTGGTGCTTTCGCTTCTTGAACATACTGAATAACGAACTGAGCAATCGCTTCAAGATCATTGATGTTCATTTGTGGCAGTTCAGAGTCCAACTCGCCGCCGTCTGAAGCGATAGCGATGATGTTTTCATCGTTTGGATAAAGCCAAGGCTTGCCGACTTCTTCACGGTGCAATTCGATTTTAGGAAACGCGATGTTTTTGCAGCCTTCGACCAAAACCACATCAAGCATGTCTTCATCAAAACGTGTTAATAGGAATTCAAACTCCGCTTCGGCTTCTGGCGTTTCTGTCATTAACGCAAAACGGTTGCGAGAAGCAATCAGCATTTGAGATGCGCCAGCTTTGCGTAAACGGTAGCTGTCTTTACCCGGCTTATCGACATCGAAGTTGTGGTGCGCATGTTTTAGCATGCCAATGCGTAAACCTGCTTCGGTCAGCTTTGGCAATAGGGCTTCAAGTAGCGTGGTTTTGCCTGTGCCTGAATAAGCTGCAAAACCAAGAATAGGAATGTTTAGCGTGTGTTTCATGATTCTAATTGTCCAAATTGCGCCAGTTCTTCCGGAGTGTTCAAGTTGACGAAACAGTTTGGTGAGTCGCTAAAGTCAACGTAACTGGTGTTGCACT
Organism: Vibrio sp. 1167; assembly: GCF_033340375.1. Classification (NCBI taxonomy): domain Bacteria; kingdom Pseudomonadati; phylum Pseudomonadota; class Gammaproteobacteria; order Vibrionales; family Vibrionaceae; genus Vibrio; species Vibrio sp. 1167. Next base: position 646,207 of record NZ_JAWOWK010000002.1, read on the forward strand.
CTTTGTAGAGCAGAATGATTTTGCGGTCGCCACGTTCTAAAAACGCGGTGAGTTTTGGCAGTACGCGCTTGTGGTAGAGCGTAAAAACAGGTTGCTGATGGTCACCATCATGCGCGACCAAAATATCGCTGTCTTCTTTGACGGCCTGGCAGAAACGCTCGACAAGGTCGGTGTTAATTTGTGGACTATCGCAAGGTACAAATCCGACCCAGTCGGTTTCAGAATGCATCAAACCCGCGTGAATACCGCCCATAGGCCCAGGGAAATCTTTGAATTGATCACTAAATACGAAACCAAATTTGCTGTACGCATCTTGGTTTCGGTTGGCATTAATTAAAATGCGTGGAGTTTGTGGAGATAAACGTTCAATAACGTGCTCGATGAGTGGCTTATGATTTAACTCAATCAGACCTTTATCTTTTCCACCCATACGGCTGGCTTGGCCACCAGCCAAAATGACCCAACTAGTTTGTGTTGGTTGAAGCATATGCATTCTCTTGGGATGTTTCTTTTGGTATGACATACAACAGAGGAGACTCTATCAAAGTCTTGTCTTTAATCCACCACTGTTTTTTACATAAGTCGGTCAGTGCGTTGGCCTGATGGCTTGTCACCACGATACTGGAACCACGATCCAAAAGATCTTTCGCCATCACCACCAATCGTTCAATGGATTCTTGGTCTAAAGACGCACTTGGCTCATCCATCAACAAAATCGACGGTTTTAAGATCCAAGCCCTTGCCATGGCAACGCGCTGTTTTTCACCGCCGGACAACACGGAAATATGTTCGTCCGCTAAGGTTTCTAAACCTACCATGCGCAGCGCGTGAATAACTTGAGCTCGCTTATCTTTTTGCGTGTCTTGTTGATATTTCACTCCATAGACTACGTTTTCATATACAGTGCCGTCAAAAAGGTAAGGGGATTGGTGGAGATAAATCACATCGACACGACCATTGCGACGCGTCAGTCTTTTTAGCCACGTATCTTTTGGCGCAACAACATCACCAGTAGAGGGTTTGAGCAAGCCAGCAAGGATTTTGAGTAGGGTAGTTTTGCCCACACCATTGTCACCCTTGAGATAAATGGCATCATTTGGGCCGATGGCTAACTCAGGGATGTGGAAAAGCACACGCTCTTTAAAGCGCATGGATAACTGTTCGGCGGTGATTTTTATAGTCATAATTCGCCTCGACATGGGGTTAATGGTGAGTCGTTTGTTTGCTTCATGTTCTATGTTCTGAGGTAGCCTTTGCCTCTCATGCTTGATAAGAAGAAGTTTAGAGCCAACGCTAAAGATAGTAATACAATTCCTAATGCAACTCCTTGCGCAAAAGCACCTTTACTGCTTTCCATTGCGATAGCCGTGGGAATATTTCGCGTCACGCCCATAATGTTCCCACCAACCATCATTGAGCAGCCCACCTCGGTCACGATACGTGAAAACCCTGCAATGATAGCCGCAAGTAGAGGAAAGCGGGTTTCCCAAATCATCGTAGCTGCCAAGCGCGGAATGGAGACGCCCAGCGTGATGGCAGTTTCCACTGCACGACGGTCGCTAGATTGTAATGCACCATGCATCATCGATACCAAAACAGGGAAGCAGATCACCATTTGGCCGAAGATCATTGCCTTCTGAGTGAACAGCATTTGCCAGTCTCCCCAAGGGCCAGCACGCGACAGCAACATGTACAGCAACAGGCCAATCACCACGGTAGGGACCGCTTGCAGCGTATTTACGATCGACAACAAAAACCATTTACCGCGAAAGTCGGTATACGCCAGTACAAAGGACATCAAAATAGCCGGCAATACCACTAGGGATATTGCCGTGATAGAAACACTAAAGGAGACCGCAACGATCTCCCATAGGTCTGCATCAAAATTCACCAGTAAGCGAAGCGCTTCCAGTGTTGTATCAGCAAGATTCATATTGCGTTATTTGCTCTCAGCATTCGCAACAAACAGTTGTTTACCGTTTAGGCGGAAACCATTGATAAGTTCCTGTCCGCGAGGGTTTACCAACCAATCACTGAATGCCTTCGCACCTTGGTAGTTAATCGTTGGGTAACGCTCAGGGTTAACAAGAATAACTTGGTACGGGTTAAACAGTTTTTCATCGCCTTGGAACAGAATTTCTAGATCCAATTTGTTTTGGTAAGCCAGCCATGTGCCGCGATCCGTCATGGTGTAGCCTTGCATTTCAGACGCCATGTTTAGAGTTGGGCCCATACCTTGACCTACGCTACGGTAGCCACCAAAGTTCGGTTCGATTTTAGTTTGAGCCCAGAAGCCCATTTCTTTTTTGTGTGTACCAGAATCATCGCCGCGAGAGATGAACGTTGCGTTTTTGTTTGCGATCTCTTTGAATACATCTAACACGCCTTCGTCATTTTTGATTGTTGCTGGGTCAGCTTTCGGGCCTACAATCACAAAGTCGTTGTACATTAGCTTGCGAGGTAAAACGCCGTAGCCTTTCTCAACAAATGCGCCTTCAGCTTTTGGTGCATGTGTCATCACCAAATCTACGTCACCGTTTTCGCCCATTTTTAAGGCTTTACCAGTACCTGCAGCAATAACATCGACTTTGTAGCCCGTGTCTTTTTCAAATTGTGGAAGCAGGTAATCAAGTAAACCTGAATGGTAAGTACTGGTTGTGGTTGCAAGGCGAACGTGTTCTCCGTCTTGAGCAGAAAACGCAGAGTAACTTACAAGCGTGATTGACGTTGCAGCCAGAGTTAGCGCAATTTTTTTCATTTTTATGTGTTCCTTTCCAATGATTCTTTGGAATCTCTCCAGGTTTTAGGGAGAAGCCTTTTTGGACGAGAGCGATTAGCGTAATACGCAAGTTGTCTCAGGGTGTTGGAATAAGCAAACATCAACATCCTGAGATCACTTAAATGCGCTCCGTATCCACCTTATAGCAAACAAGATGCCAACCTTTTACAAGCTTAAAGTGCTTGGTTTATGCACTAAATCATGGGGTTATTTGCATAAAAGTTTGCGTTGGTACAAAATGTCGCACTTTTTGTAGGGTATCTCTGTTTAAACTTGGTACACTCTGTCCCATCGAAATCCATCTGGGGTAAATATGTCTACTCAATCCCATCTTAGTACAAACCAACAATATAGCGCCTTTTCCGTACTGGTCGTCGATGATGAATTAGGCATGCAAGCCATCTTGAAAAAGGCATTGGGTAAGCTTTTTTCACATGTCGATACAGCTGGTAGCATCGAAGAAGCAGAACAACTGCGTAATTCTCGACATTATGATCTGATCTTACTGGATATTAATCTGCCAGGGCGTTCTGGAATTGAGTGGGAAGAAGCGTTTGAAGATGATGACAAACGTGCCGATGTGATTTTTATGACGGGTTATGCGGATTTAGAAATTGCCATTCGAGCGCTACAGCTCGGTGCTTCCGACTTTATCCTCAAACCATTCAACCTTGAGCAGATGTTAAAAGCGGTCAGTCGCTGTATGGATCGCCGTTTGAACGAACGCATGCAGTACGCCATGACACGCGATTACCAACGTCACAATACCTCAGAGATCATCGGCGGCTCAGAAAAAACGCGCCTGCTTAAGCAACTTATTAACCAATTTGCACCATCACGCGCTTCTGTTTTGGTGGAAGGTGAGTCGGGTACGGGTAAAGAGCTAGTTGCACGAGGTATCCACCAGGCGAGTGGGAGAACGGGCCCGTTTGTGCCAATCAACTGCGGCGCGATTGCACCTGAGCTTTTAGAGAGTGAGTTGTTTGGTCATACATCGGGCGCGTTTACCGGTGCAAAAAAATCGCGTGAAGGTTTGTTCCGTGTTGCTAACGGTGGCACCTTATTTCTTGACGAAATCGGGGAGATGCCACTTGCAATGCAGGCATCATTATTACGTGTGTTAGAGCAGCGTACGATTCGCCCTGTCGGTTCAGAAAGAGAGATCAGTATTGATGTCCGTATCGTAGCGGCAACCAACCGAAACCTGCAAGAAGAGGTCAATCAAGGTAATTTCCGCAGTGACCTCTATTACCGTTTAAACGTTCTGAAAATTGAAGTGTGTCCGCTGCGAGAGCGCAAAACCGACTTATTTGAGTTGGTGCCATTTTTCAGCAACATGCTGACGCGCGAGCTCGGTATGCCTGCGCCCAAATGGGCGCACGAGGACATGGAAGCCATGAGTGAGTACGATTGGCCGGGAAACATTCGTGAGCTGAAAAACTTGATTGAGCGTTGTATCTTGCTTGGCAAACCACCTGCACACTATTGGCGAGAGCTGAATGGCGGGCATTCACTGCCTAATGTATCGATTACTGTTTCTCACTCTGCTGAGTTACCAACCTTTAGAGAAGGCAAAGAATTTACTGGCGAAGGCTATCCAAACAGCTGGACGTTAAAAGAAGTCGAGAAAGCACATATTAAACAAGTCGTTAACTTGCATGAAGGCAATAAGTCTGCTGCTGCTCGTGACTTGGGCGTAGCTCGCAAGACCTTAGAACGTAAATACAAAGAATGGGATTCTGAGGATGAGGAATATGCCGACTAACGGCCCACAGCACAAAGGATTGTCAAAATGGACGCACCGTTTTAAAACCATGGTGCGTTATCGTTTGTTATTCTTAACCTCTGCGCCGATTTTCCTCACGTTGTTAGCTCTGATCGGCATTACCATTTATTGGTCTATTCATTACACGTGGCAAAATGCGCTGCTTGATGTCTCGGAACGTCTTGGTGTTGCAAATAACAGTGTAACGTTGTTACAGCAAAAGCAAGCCAATTACGTGCGGGCGTTTGCCGATTCGTACGATTTCCGTATTCGCATTAATAAAGGAACGCCACAAGGTGACCTGCAAAAGTGGGTCACAGAGCAGAAGAAAAGATATGCTTTAGATTTTCTCTCTTTCCAACGCGTTAATTCCATGGAAAACAAATTTCGCTTTATGGATCTCACCAAGCGCGAATCGTTTTTTGATGTACTCAATAAAGAAGAACTCGAACGCCTCGATCCTGAACTCGCCAAACGAGCAGAAGTGCCTATTCTTGCTGATGGTGACAGGGAGGCGCGTGGGTTAGTCAGTCGAACCGTGATTCCGGTATACAGCCAAGCGAACGATTTGATCGGCTTTCTGGATGGTGGTTTGCTCCTTAACAACAGCACAGTGCTGGTGGATCAAATCCGCGATCTCATTTACTTAAGTGATAATGACCGCCTTCGCCCTGTGGGTACGTTGACGGTATTTCTCGATGATTTGCGTGTGAGCACCAACGTTCCTTTAGACAGCGATCATAGGCTAGGGCGCGCCATAGGCACTCGCGTGAGCGCAGAAGTGTATAACCAAGTACTTTCGAAGGGTGAACAGTGGGTTGATCGCGCTTATGTGTATGACGCTTGGTATATTACGGCGTATCAACCAATCAAAGACCAATACGACAATGTTATTGGTATGCTTTATACGGGTTACCTCATGTGGCCATTCGTTAAAGCCTACATGACGAACATTGCCGAAATCAGCTTGATTACGGTTATGTTATTGCTGGTTTCCGGCGTGATGGTATATCGCGGTTCTTATGATCTGTTTCGACCGATCGAACGCATTCATAAAGTGGTGAAGCAGGTCCAACAAGGTAAAGAAAAACGGATTGGCCCGTTAGGATTAGATGCCGATCATGAACTTGCGCAGTTAGCCAGACAGTTTGATGATATGTTAGACGCGCTAGAAGAGCGCAAAATTGAACTGAAAAACTCCGCAGCTCAACTTGAATGCAAAGTTCAAGAGCGTACGGCAAGCCTGAGAGAAAAAACCCAAGATCTTGAACTGCATATTCAATTGCTCAACCAAACCCGCGACAAACTCGTTGTTCATGAAAAACTGGCAGCATTGGGAGAACTCACCGCGGGGATTGCTCACGAAATTAATAACCCAACCGCCGTGATTCTTGGCAACGTAGAATTGATCCATTTTGAATTGGGTGACGATGCAAGTCGAGTACAAGAGGAGATTGATGCGATTCACGCGCAAATTGATCGTATCCGCAATATCACACGCAGTTTATTGCAATACAGTCGCCAAGGCGGTGTTCAAGATGAAATCACTTGGCAACATGTCAATCCTATTATTGATGAAAGCATCACCTTGGTTAAAACTGGCACCAAGAAACGCGACGTTGAGTTTGTGACTGACCTACAAGCGCATACGTCCGTTGAGATAAACCGTCACCACTTGCTACAAATCTTAGTTAATTTGCAAATGAACGCCATTCACGCAATGAGCGGTAAAGGAACTTTAACAGTAGTCAGTGAAGACTGGATTGAAGAGGGCGAAGTGAAAGGAGCTGCGATTCATGTTATCGATGAGGGCTGCGGTATTAAACCAGAAAACTTGAGTCGAATCTTCTCGCCATTTTACACAACGAAACGAGAAGGCACAGGGTTAGGGCTATCGGTCTCCCAAAGTATTCTCAGCCAAACGGGTGGTGAGTTAAAAGCAGAGTCTGAATGGGGAACAGGCAGTAAATTCAGTATTTATTTACCTAAAAAAGCCGAACTGATCCTAGAGGTGACGAACATCGCTTAGTCACTTTTTTGAAGCATTAATGGAAAAAGAGCCACTGACGATAGTGGCTCTTTTTTGTATTTAATGACGCATTTATGTTTACGCTTTTGCTTCTTAGAAACCTTACAATGATTTCACTTGGAGTGAATTAATAAAAACAACACTTGCAGTATGTAGCATGAACAAGTACCGTTGCCCGGTTTTTCTAAATACACCCCAATTGCTAAGGTAAAGGTTTTGATCTCCACAGCGAATATTACTCAACAATTCGGCGCTAAGCCGCTATTCGAAAACATTTCAGTTAAGTTCGGCGAAGGCAATCGCTATGGCTTAATTGGAGCTAACGGTTGTGGTAAATCAACCTTTATGAAGATCCTCAGCGGCGAGCTTGAGCAAACCAGCGGTAACGTAAGCTACGATCCAAACGAGCGCGTTGCAAAACTGAACCAGGACCAGTTCGCTTACGAAGAATTTACGGTAATCGATACCGTCATCATGGGCCATAAAGAGCTATGGGAAGTGAAGAAAGAGCGTGACCGCATCTACTCACTTGCTGAGATGAGCGAAGAAGACGGCATGAAAGTGGCTGACTTAGAAGTTCAGTTTGCTGAAATGGACGGCTACATGGCAGAAGCCAAAGCGGGCGAGCTTCTTCTTGCTGTAGGTATCCCAATGGAGCAACATTTCGGTCTAATGAGTGAAGTAGCACCAGGCTGGAAACTTCGTGTGCTTCTAGCGCAGGTTCTATTCGCAGACCCAGATGTGATGCTTCTTGACGAACCTACCAACAACTTGGACATGGACACAATCCGTTGGTTGGAAGATACGCTAAACGCGCGTAACTGCACAATGATCATCATTTCGCACGACCGTCACTTCCTAAACTCAGTATGTACACACATGGCTGACTTGGACTACGGTGAGCTACGCGTTTACCCTGGTAACTACGACGAGTACATGACGGCGGCTTCTCAAGCTCGCGAACGTCTACTAAACGACAACGCGAAGAAGAAAGCACAAATCGCTGAGCTACAAACGTTCGTTGCACGTTTCTCTGCAAACGCATCGAAAGCAAAACAAGCGACATCTCGTGCGAAGCAAATCGACAAGATCAAACTGGACGAAGTGAAAGCGTCTAGCCGTCAAAACCCATTCATTCGTTTTGAACAGTCTAAAGAGCTGTTCCGTAACGCTCTGATTGTAGAAAACCTGAGCCAAGGTTTTGAAGAGGACTTGTTCTCAGACTTCAATGCAATTTTTGAAGTGGGAGAGCGCGTTGCGATCATCGGTGAAAATGGTGTGGGTAAAACAACACTTCTAAACACGCTTGCTGGTGTACTTGAACCGCGTGCTGGTGAGTTCAAATGGTCTGAAAATGCAAACATCGGTTACTACGCGCAAGACCACGCGCATGACTTTGCAGAAGACATGAACCTAACGGATTGGATGGGTCAATGGCGTCAAGAAGGTGATGACGAGCAAGTCGTTCGTGGTTTCCTTGGTCGTATGCTATTTGGTCAAGATGACATTAAGAAGTCAGTAAAAGTACTGTCTGGTGGTGAGCAAGGTCGTATGCTGCTTGGTAAGCTAATGATGCACAAGCCAAACATGCTGCTAATGGACGAACCAACCAACCACATGGACATGGAATCGATCGAATCTTTGAACACGGCGCTTGAGCAATACAAAGGCACGTTGTTCTTCGTCTCTCACGACCGTGTATTCGTAGACTCACTAGCAACGCGTATTATCGAAATCCGCGATGGTAAAATCACAGACTTTAAAGGCACTTACTCTGAGTTCCTAAAATCTCGTGGTGTTGACGCGTAATTACTCGCAAAGCGTTTAAAAAGCAAAAGCCTCGCTATTTAGCGAGGCTTTTTTGATATTTGGCCTTAATCCTTAAACTGACCTGTTATATACGCATAGAGCCCGACTACGCCAAAGGTAATAATCATAGAAAGCATGATACCGCTGGGCGTAAGCAGAAAATTCCACAATTGGTCATTATTCATAGTCCACATCCTCTGTGAATCCGCATTATTGGTTTTAGTTTACACTGAAAAGGTGTTATTGGTTGCCTTTTACATCAAATTCAACCTTGTCGGCTCCTGTAAAAACTTGGAAGCGCAAACCTTTCGCACGCGCAATGGTTGTAATACCAAATTGCTTCGCTAGATCTAACCCCATTTGAGTAACGCCAGAGCGAGAAAGCAGAACAGGAATGCCCATTTGAGCCACTTTAATCACCATCTCTGATGTAAGGCGACCAGTTGTGTAGAAAATTTTATCTTCACCTGTTTCTTCTTTGAGCCACATCTCACCTGCAAGTGTATCCACTGCGTTGTGACGGCCGACATCTTCCACAAATGATAACACCTCATTTCCTTTGCAAACCGCACAGCCGTGTACTGCGCCCGCTTTTTTGTAGGTGTCGTTGTAATGGGTTAACGCTTCCAGCGCAGAATAAATTTCTGACTGCTTAAGAGAAGCTTGAGGCACTTGATAATTTTCAAGCTGCTTCATCACGTTGCCATACATAGTGCCTTGGCCACAACCTGAGGTGACGGTTTTCTTTTTCAGGGCGCCTTCTAAGTGTTCAGTGTTTTCTTTAGTAATCACCGCTGCGGAATGCGTTTCCCAGTCAATAATAACGGATTCAATCGCGGCTGGATCGGACAGGAAGCTTTGGTTTTTTAAATAACCCAGTACTAGTGCTTCTGGACGCGAACCTAGCGTCATGAGCGTGACCACTTCTTTCCAGTTCAGCATGACCGTAAGAGGACGCTCGCACGCGATTTGCTTTGTCAGTTTTTCGCCGTACTCGTCGTACACATCGACTTCAATGGTTTGCAGGGGATTTTCACTGGTTTTAATAATGTTTGGTTTCAGCACAGTCGTGTCCTAGTGATTAAGAGCGTTAGGTTGCTACGCATTTTAGCTTTTTAAGTGGCTAGCAAATCTCATTCCAAAATAGCGGTTCCCACAGAAATTGCGAGGTTTTATGTCAACAATGCATTAAAACTGCGAGTTCGCAGTAATGACACATCAATACATTTGAGTTTCGTCTAGTTTGGTACTTATAGCCTGAGGGAGTATATAGACTAAGTTATATCAGCTTGGCGCGTTTATTGCTTCGAAGACAATAAAAATGGTCGAAAACGGGGGCAAAATGTCCTGTGTGTTTTCAGACCAAAAATAGAAAGACTGGGTGAGTTATGTCGGATAAGAAAGATTTCGAAAAAAATTACGAAAAGACTGAGGATACATGGCCAATCGGCGTAGAGCTTGTTGAGCATGAGATCAGTACAGGGATTTGGGTGACAACCCAATGGCAGTTGACAGGATTTGCGCTGAATCCGACGGAAGAGACTCCAGATGTTTGTCTGTTGCAATTACATAAAGACGAGCGTACAGACTACCGTTTTAACTTAAGCTCTCAGCAACCTAAACTCTTTTTAGTGATGGATAACGTCGAGTCTGGTGAAAAACCAGCGATACAGCTACTGACGGCCTCACAATCTGTTGCGGCGCAATATATGGATGGTGATAACCTTGTACTATCTAACGATATGCCGTTAGCCGTTCAGGCTTGGATGGAAGCCTTTATTGGTCGTCACGGTGAGTTGTTAGAAGTAAGACGCAAGAAACGCAAAGGAGCAGGCAGAGCAAATGGCAACTAGTTTTTTAAGCCGTTGGTCGAAACGTAAACTAGAAGAATCTTCCCAACATGATGAAGAGATTACGCCGATAGCAGAGACGGAGCAATCCGAAGATAATGTCACAGCGCTTTCAAACGCTGACGAAAGCTCAGATGCTTTGAACATCGATGAGGATAGTCAGGCTCCAGACATTACCGCGAGTGTAGAGACTGAAAAAACCGAAGAAATGTCTGTGGCGCAACTGCTGGTTTCTGAAGCTTCAGAAAGCGTTAAGAAAGCCGCGCTGCGCAAAATGTTCTTGTCCGAAGAATTTAACGTGCGTGACGGCCTAGACGATTACGATGATGATTACAGTAACTTAAAGTCACTTTCTCAAGACGTCGCTGAGACGCTGCGTGATTGGGTTAAAGACAAAGTGGAAGACGAACCAGACGCTGAAACTGCGCAAGGGTCTGAGCTTAACGCTAACGATATCGCATCTGAGGTAGTTGAAGACGCAGAGTCAAACACCGACAAAAGTGGCCAAATTACTCAAGATGAAAATAAACTGTATATAAATACAGTTCCTGGCGAAGGTGATACTTTTGCTGAAGAATCACAGCCTAACGAGGTGAGACAAAATATACCACACAAAGAATAGGTACATTTTGACTAAACACTCAATGAGCCGGCTGAGACAAAATGTCTCAACCGGTTTTTTTATCCCTACTATTTGCCAGTAAAATTGATAACCTATTGATTTTTAGTTGATATTTTATTGGCATGACGCTTGCTTTCTGTTGCTCAATACCAATCTGGTTGAAGTTAGTACGGACGCACTGCGTAGTATTCATCGCCTATAGATGGCGGAATAAGAATGCTCATTGATAAGTTAATCAGCAGAATCTCCGGCGCTAACTACACTAAGAGATGGAAAAGACTATCCATGTTCATAAATGGAATTGAGCAATGCTGAAACAATTATTAGAACAAGCAACTTCCAATAACGGTAAAGCGAGGCTGTACGCTTTCGAAAATACCGTAGAGTTGACCAATCTTATTCCACCAACCGTAAGCTATGAAAGCGGCGGTAATACTTTGATTGTGGGCCCAACAGCAATCATCGAAAGTGCGGCAGCGCAATTGTCGCAAATGAACAGCCTAACGCTGCTTTCTACCGATGGCGAAAAGGGCACAAATCCCGAGCTTTATTACGCCAATTCGGTTCAGGTTTCAGGGTTCTTAGGTACGTTTGAAGTTCTGATTGAAAATCATGGTTCGACCAACAATCTTGCCAAGGTCGCGATCAATAGCGATTGTTTCGATATCGTACTCGATCTTTGCCTTAACAGCTGCATGTCGGAAGAAGTCCCAGTACCGGGCTACTACCCAGTAGGTCGTGGCTATCCGAAACTGGCTGAAGCGTTGGAAGAGATTCCAACCTTAATGGGGACGTTCGATAAACCGAAATTTTTCCGTTTAGATACCGATTTATGTGCACACAGCTCTCGTGGCGTAAAAGGTTGCGAACGGTGTGTGGATGCTTGTCCGGCAGGGGCACTATCGAGTGAAGGCAGCGACAAAACGGGCCATCGCATCGAGATCAACCCATACCTATGTCAAGGCGTGGGTACTTGTGCTACAGCGTGTCCGACAGAAGCGATTCATTACGCACTGCCAAACCCTGAAGATACGCAAAAGTTTATTGAACGTACGCTCGCCAACTATGAGCAAGCGGGTGGTTTAGATCCTATCGTATTGATTTGCAGTTCTCGCCACGAGAGCTACAACGTGATGGCACTAAAAGCACTGCCAGATAATGTGATTCCAATTGTGGTGGAAGAACTGCCTTCGGTTGGTATTGATACTTGGTTCGCCGCGCTTGTGAATGGTGCTACTCAGGTGCTGTTTGCGGCTTCACGTTTTATGCCTCAAACCATTATTCGTGTGCTTAATAGCGAAGTAGGTATTGCTCAAGAGCTGCTCGGTCAGCTTGGTATCGCCAAAGAAACCATCGACATTCTGTATCTAGAGTCACTACGTGAAGGTGCTCCGACACTTTGTACCGAGTCTTTTGATTTGGCATTAGGAGACTTGCAAGGCAACAAACGTCAGCGTCTATTTACGGCGTTGGATGCGTTGTCCGCATCACGTATTCCAGTTGAGAACATTGTTGAACTTCCAGCGAACGCACCTTACGGCACAGTCTCTTGTGAAAGTAAAGGTTGTACGTTGTGTATGAGCTGTGTGGCGGTGTGTCCAACACGTGCATTGCATACGGACGGTCGATCTCCGTCGCTTAAATTCGTCGAGCAAGACTGCATTCAATGTGGGCTGTGCGAGAAAGCGTGTCCAGAGAAAGTGCTGACGCTTACTCCTCGTATGAACTGGGTGAAAGAAGAACGCCAGAAAGCGGTTGTGATTCATGAAGAAAAGGCAGCCGAGTGCATTCGTTGTCACAAGCCCTTTGCTCCGCAATCGATGATCGACATGCTACAAAACAAGTTACGCGGTCACTCTCATTTCTCTGATGAAGCGGCGATCAATCGTATCGCGATGTGTGAAGACTGCCGTGTGATCGACATGTTTGAGTCGATGGCAGAAGACCCAATGAAACAATTAAAATACTAGGAGCTCGCAGTGGACACACAACAAGAACAAACACTGAGAACAGACATTTATCTCGTTCTATCTGCACTTTTTCGTAGTGCGCCTAGTGATGAAATGCTGGCGTTCCTGAAATCGCTAGAAATTGAACCGTCTGAGAGCGCGATGCAAAAAGCTTGGCTCGCACTGCAACAAGCCGCGAACGAAGCGCAGCGAGAAGCGTTAGAAGAAGAATATCAAGATCTGTTTATTGGCATTGGACGTGGTGAAGTTGTGCCATTCGGATCTTGGCATCGCACTGGCTCGATGATGGAAAAACCGTTAGCGGAAATTCGTCGCGATTTGGATCTTTTAGGCATCGAACGAGAAGAGAACGTGAAAGAGCCTGAAGACCATATTTCTGCACTGTGCGAAGTGATGGCAATGCTGACAGGTGAAGAGGAAGAACTTCAACAAGCGGTGTTTAACAAACACATCGCCCCTTGGTTCCAATCTTTTACGCGCCAACTAGAGAGCGCAGAAAGCGTGAACTTCTACAAGCCAGCTGCACAGCTTTGCGACGCGTTTTTAACGTTAGAGCAAGTGCGCTTTAGCGTGAACACCAAAAGCAGTAAGAACAAATTAAAAATTGATGTGAAAAACGTCACTGATTACGAGTAATCGAGCAGTACTTGGTCATATCGATAGAGAGGCATGAGTCTCCAAAGATCTACCGTAAGGTAAGGAAGCAATGATGAAAGATAATAAAGAAATAAACACGAGCCGTAGGGATCTCCTAAAAGGCTTCACAACCGCTGCCGTTGCCGGTGCTGTTGTTGCGGGAACCACGAAAGTGGCCGTTGCTTCAGAAACGGTTGAGCCTTCTGAAAAAGACGTGAAGAAGAAAGGGTATCGTGAAACACAACACATTCGCGATTACTACGACACACTTTAGGAGATAACGGATGAAACTTGTCAAACGCTCCGACAGTGTGAGCAAAGAAACGAACCAGCTTGGCGTATCTCGTCGTGCATTCATGAAAAACACTTCGCTTGCCGCTGGTGGTGCAGTGGTTGGTGCTAGTCTATTCGCACCGGGAATGATGAAAAAAGCGCAAGCAAAATCAGTCGATCCAGAAGCGAAAACAGAAGTAAAACGTACTATCTGTTCTCACTGTTCAGTGGGTTGTGGTATTTACGCAGAAGTTCAAAATGGTGTTTGGACGGGTCAAGAGCCTGCATTCGACCACCCATTTAACGCCGGTGGTCACTGTGCAAAAGGCGCAGCACTGCGTGAACATGGCCACGGTGAGCGCCGTCTTAAATACCCAATGAAGCTTGAAAACGGTAAGTGGAAAAAGCTTTCTTGGGATCAAGCGATCGAAGAAATCGGTAACAAGGTGATGGACATCCGCAAAGAGTCTGGGCCTGATTCGGTTTACTTCTTGGGAAGCGCAAAGCACAGCAACGAACAAGCGTACTTGTTCCGCAAAATGGCATCACTTTGGGGTACGAACAACGTTGACCACCAAGCGCGTATTTGTCACTCAACAACCGTGGCGGGTGTAGCAAACACTTGGGGTTACGGTGCGATGACCAACTCTTTCAATGACATGCACAACTGTAAGTCGATGCTGTTCATTGGTTCAAACCCAGCTGAAGCACACCCAGTGGCGATGCAGCACATTCTGATCGCGAAAGAGAAGAACAACTGTAAGATCGTCGTAGCGGATCCTCGTCGTACACGTACGGCAGCAAAATCGGATCACTATGTATCACTTCGTCCTGGTTCTGACGTAGCATTCATTTGGGGTGTGTTGTGGCACATCTTCGAAAACCAATGGGAAGATAAAGAGTTCATCCGTCAACGTGTATTCGGTATGGATGAGATCCGTGCTGAAGTGGCGAAATGGACGCCAGCAGAAGTTGAGCGCGTAACAGGCGTAAGAGAAGAAGACGTTTACCAAACAGCAAAACTGCTTTCTGAAAATCGCCCAGGCTGTATTGTTTGGTGTATGGGTGGTACTCAGCATACTACTGGTAACAACAACACACGTGCTTACTGTGTGCTTGAGCTAGCGCTTGGTAACATTGGTAAATCAGGCGGCGGCGCAAACATCTTCCGTGGTCACGATAACGTACAAGGCGCAACCGACCTTGGCGTACTTTCTGACACGCTACCGGGCTACTACGGCCTTTCTGAAGGCGCTTGGCGTCATTGGTCAAAAGTGTGGGAAATCGATTACGAATGGATCAAAGGTCGTTTCGATGACAACGCTTACAGCGGTCAGAAACCAATGCACAGTGCAGGTATTCCTGTATCTCGTTGGGTTGATGGTGTACTGGAAAACAAAGACAACATTCGTCAGCGCGAAAACATCCGTGCAATGTTCTACTGGGGACACGCAGTGAACTCTCAAACACGTGGTGTTGAGATGAAAAAAGCGATGCAGAAGTTGGACATGATGGTGATTGTGGACCCTTACCCAACGGTTGCTGCGGTAATGAACGACCGTACCGACGGCGTTTACCTGCTTCCTGCAACAACACAGTTTGAAACACACGGCAGCGTTACCGCATCTAACCGTTCCCTACAATGGCGTGATCAGGTGATTGAACCTTTGTTTGAATCAAAACCAGACCACGAAATCATGTACCTGCTTTCGAAGAAACTGGGCTATTCCGATCTTCTGTTCAAAAACATCCGTGTTGAAAACAACCAGCCGGTGATTGAAGACCTAACGCGTGAATTCAACAAAGGCATGTGGACGATTGGTTACACAGGCCAAAGCCCAGAGCGTTTGAAAGCGCACCAACAAAACTGGCATACGTTCCACAAAACCACATTGGAAGCGGAAGGTGGTCCTGTCAACGGTGAAACATATGGTCTACCTTGGCCATGCTGGGGCACACCAGAAATGAAACACCCAGGTACACACATTCTGTACGATACGTCTAAGACGGTTGCAGAAGGTGGCGGTAACTTCCGTACGCGCTTTGGTGTGGAATTTGAAGGCAAGAGCCTTCTTGCAGAAGACAGTTATTCGAAAGGCTGTGAAATCAAAGACGGTTACCCAGAGTTCACTGACAAGTTGTTGAAACAACTTGGTTGGTGGGACGACTTAACTGCTGAAGAGAAAGTGGCAGCAGAGGGTAAAAACTGGAAGACTGACCTTTCTGGCGGTATTCAGCGTGTCGCGATCAAGCACGGTTGTATTCCATTTGGTAACGCGAAAGCGCGTGCGATTGTTTGGACGTTCCCAGACCGTGTGCCACTGCATCGTGAACCACTTTACACACCACGTCGTGACCTTGTAACGGATTACCCAACTTGGGAAGACAAAGATGCAATCTTCCGTGTTCCTACGTTGTATAAATCCATTCAAGAGCAAGACAAATCGGGCGAGTACCCAATCGTTCTGACTTCTGGCCGTCTGGTTGAATACGAAGGTGGTGGTGAAGAGACGCGTTCAAACCCTTGGCTTGCCGAGCTTCAACAAGAAATGTTTGTTGAAGTGAACCCGAAAGACGCGAACGATCTTGGCTTTAGAGATGGTGATGATGTTTGGGTTGAAGGTGCAGAGAAAGGACGAATCAAGGTGAAAGCGATGGTAACACGTCGTGTGAAACCTGGTTTGGCGTTCATTCCGTTCCACTTTGGCGGTAAGTTCGAAGGTGAAGACCTACGCCCTAAATACCCAGAAGGTACACAACCTTACGTTGTTGGCGAATCGGCTAACACGGCAACCACTTACGGTTACGACCCGGTTACCTTGATGCAGGAAACCAAAGTAACCCTATGTAACATTCGTAAAGCGTAAGGAGTCTGACAATGGCACGAATGAAATTTCTATGTGACACCAAACGCTGTATCGAGTGTAACGGCTGTGTTACTGCATGTAAGAACGAAAACGACGATGCGCTTGAATGGGGCATTCAACGTCGCCGCGTGGTAACACTAAACGACGGTGAAGCTGGTGAAAACTCTATCTCTGTTGCTTGTATGCACTGTACCGATGCACCTTGTATGGCAGTTTGTCCAGCAGACTGTTTCGAACATACCGAAGACGGCATCGTTCTTCACAATAAAGATCTGTGTATCGGTTGTGGTTACTGTTTGTTTGCTTGTCCGTTTGGCGCACCTCAATTTCCTAAACAAGAAGCGTTTGGTGAACGTGGCAAAATGGATAAATGTACTTTCTGCGCGGGCGGCCCAGAAACAGAGCCTGGCTCTGAGGAAGAACGTCAAAAATACGGTGCGAACCGTATCGCAGAAGGCAAGTTACCGATGTGTGCATCGCTTTGTTCAACTAAAGCGCTGCTTGCGGGTGACGCAGAGAAAGTCTCTGACATTTTCCGTCAACGTGTGGTAGAACGCGGCGCGAAAAACGCAGGTTGGACAGACGGAAACGATCTTTCTTACGATGCGACGAAAAGCTAAGTAAGGAGAGGCACATGTTAAACACGCTTAAACGTGCATCTTTAGCAATGCTGTCAATGATGACAGCATTGCTGCTGACTTTCGCAATGCCTGCTTCAGCAGAGGAACAATCTTCTAAAGTTATTCAACAGGAGATCACGCAACTCGCCGGGGCAGACTATTGGCGCGAAGTCAGAGAGGGGCAAGAAGGCTACACCACGTCTCAATCGCCAGAACATGGCGTATTGATCAGTAAACCTGGTGAGACTTGGTACATTCTAAAAGAGAAATGGATGTCTCCAGCGGGTGCTGTCGCGATTTTCGGCAGTATTGCAATGGTAATCATGGCTTACGTATTCGTTGGTCCTTTGATGCTTAGCAAGCCGCGTACTGGTAAAAAAATGAAGCGTTGGTCTCGTTTAGACCGCGCGCTTCACTGGAGTATGGCGTTTACATTCTTAACGCTGGCATTCAGTGGTTTGATGCTGGTTTACGGTAAGCACTTCTTAAAACCGTACGTTCCTACTGAGTTCTGGGGCTTTATCGTCATGTTGGCGAAGCAGTACCACAATTACATGGGACCATTGTTCTTCATTTTACTGATGCTCGTGCTCTTTAAATGGTGGCGCAAGTCGATTCCAAACATGACAGATGTTCGTTGGTTTATGAAAATGGGCGGCATGGTTGGTAAACACAAAGGCACACATCCGTCAGCTGGTTTCTCAAACGGTGGTGAGAAGGCAATCTATTGGTTGTTAATCTTCTTTGGTGCTATCGCGGCAGTGAGTGGCTTAGTTCTGGACTTTCCTATCTTTGGCCAAACTCGCCGTGACATGGAGCTTTCTAACTTAGTTCATGCGATTTCGGCGCTGATTCTAATCTGTGGTTTTATCTTCCACATCTATATTGGTCTATTCGGTATGGAAGGTGCGCTAGAAGGCATGGTGACAGGTGAAGTTGATGAAACATGGGCGAAAGAGCATCACGATCTTTGGTATGAGGAAGTGAAGTCCAAAGAAGCGATGGGTGAAACAGATACGGCACAAACGGAAGTAAAAGGAGCGAAAGCGAATGAACAAACCTCATAACGGGATTTGGGTTGCGTACATCCTGAGCTGTCTGACCCCGTTTACGTTTCTGATCTCAGGCGTTATCGCAATTATCTATGCGGGTTACCGATTAGATAAGGGAGAAGACAGCGACGTAGTGATTTCTCATTACTACGGTTTAATTCGCACCTTCTTTCTCTACCTGACGTTTTTTGTTGTGTTGATCGTCACCGTCGCGACTTCTAACGGTGTACTCGTTGGCGTGAGTGATTATTGGTTGCATAGTACTTTGCTTGAAACCATCGCTTACTTTATTCCTTGGGTAGGGATGGTGTTTGCTGCATTAGCCATCCTGGTGTGGTTTATGCGAATGTTTCAAGGGATGCAGCAACTGCTCAATAACCAACCACACAGACCATCGACAGGTCCAAACCTTTAATCAGTATTCTTTAAGCAAAACCGCCGTAATAGGCGGTTTTTTTGTTGCTGTTTTGTCTCAAATATGAAGCACTTAGTCGCAGTGGTGATACTTGATGCAACTTATTGAGTGAATTTACGTAACTGGGCAGAAAATCATAGTTAAGTAAGAAACATGTAAAAAAATCGCGTCACGATGAGACATTAGTCTCACTCACGCTATTGTTCATTTACTCAGGATTCATCGTCCCGTTAAAGTACGCTGCGCTCAGAAATTCAAAGAGTTGCATACGTGAAAATTGCCATCAATACATTCAGTCTACGCATACAGAGGAATCTCTATCGGAGGATGTTTGATTAAGGCATCTTGCTCTCACAAATAAAAAGAGCGAAACGAGCATTAAATGATGCGGCAAGGTAAGAAAAGGACAAACACGTTACGGCTATGATCCCTCAATTCGTCATTCCTATCACGAATCGCTTTGGCGAAAGTTATCACTTCTCTGGTCAGTTACTTACTAGCGGCGAACCTAAAACATTCGTGACCAAACAAGAGGCAATAGAGTTTCTTGAGAGCTTTGGTGAGCTTGACCTTCGCTCTGTCGAGGACTTGTTCTATGCGATTGGTCAATTCAAGCCAAACATACCTGACGGTGAGCTTACTTCCCAACACTATAATTCAACGTTTGCCAATGCTTTGATGAACGGTGATTTGCATGTCGCTCGAATTGTACCTACCGGCGAAAACTACGCACTCTCGTCAGCGGTTACGCCTCCACCGACTCAAAATACCGTCAATGCAAAACCATCGAAGGGAAAGGGGAAGTCGAATAAAAAGAGTGGCAGAAGTGCCGCATCCGCCAAGCCTCAGCAACAAAGCAGCGAAAAACATGAGAAAGCCGGTGATCCTGTATCACTTGTGACGGGTGAAGAAATTCTCGAACTCTATGATATCGAGCTACAACAAGGTACTACTTGGCAGCGTACTTACCGCTCTTCGCAGTCGGATGTAAATCATGGAATGGGCTTTGGTTGGCGACATGCATTTCAGTTTGAATTACGCGAGAAGACCGACGAGAAAGACAACGTTATCGCTTGGGAGTTTGTTGACGATAAGGCAGATATCACAGAATTTGAGCCAGTAGATATTGGAGCAACAAGTTACCAGATATACGCTGGTGCGAGCTGTTATTTCCTGAGCTCAACAACTCGGATTGTAACGCTCGCTAGTGGGCATCAATATCGGTTTGAGCAAAAAGATGATCGTTGGCTAGCTAAACAAGTTAGAAATGGCACGTTTTCAACGTTTCAATTGCAGTATTCTCGAAACCATCGATTGATCGAGATCGCATATAACAAGCGTCCGGTTCTTGAATGTCAATATGATAAGCAAGGACGCCTTGTAGAACTGCTTAATGCAAAGTCCCAAAAAGTTCTGGCAGCTTATACCTATGATGAGCACGATGATTTGGTCAGTGCAACTAATCATTTGGGCCTAAAGGAACAGTATCAATACCTCGGCCATTTAATTATTAAGCGTGTACGACCAACTGGCTTTACTCATTATTTTGAATGGGATGGCGAAGGTGCAAAAGCGAAGTGCATCAGAAACGTTGGGGACGCAGGAATTTATGACTATCGCTTCCATTATCAGGGAAATCATTCTTCTTATTCTGACTCGTTAGATCATCAATGGTCTTTCTTGCATGACGAGCAGGGTAACTTACTCGAGAAAATAAGCCCCACAGGTAGAACTTGGCGATGGCAATATGATGAATTGGGACGAAAAGCACAAGCTATCTATCCTGATCAGTCAACGGTCAATTATCAATATAATCAGCATGGTCAATTAGTTTCTAAGTTTCATTCCTCTGGCAAAGAAATTCAATATGGCTATGACGGCTTAGGTAAGTTAGTTAAAACGGTTTCACCTGACGGGGATATCGAGAAGGCTTACTACAATAGTCTCGGTCAAAGAGTTTGGGATACCGATCAGTTCGGCTGTGTCACGGAGTATGATTACGATAAACACGGTCAAGTCGTCAAAAAAGAGTCTGAAGATGGTAAGAAAAGTCAGTGGTGGTGGGATGAACAACAAAGACTTATCGCGAATGAAATAGACGGTACATTACTTCGTTACAGCTACAACGAAGAAGATCTAGTGAATGGCGTCGCTTATCCCGATGGGTGTATTGCTCAACTCGCTTATGATCAATTCGGCAGGCGTACATCAGTTCGTTATTTTAACGACGAAGACAAAGTCGGTTATAGCGAAGAATATTCTTACGATGAGCACAGTCGTGTTGCTCAGATTCGGACGCCAGCAGGCATTACCTCGTATCAATGGGGAGCACTCGCGCAACAAGAAGCAGTCATCTTTCCCGATGGCAGCCATATTTCTTACGAATACGATCAACAACGTAACCTGACTAAATTAGTTCGGAGTGACGGCTTAGAGTTCGAATTCCTGTATGACGATGAAGGCCAGCTATCAGGAACTATTGGGTTTGATAATCTACAAAGCCAATTTGATTATGACGATATGGGGCGGATCCATCGTAAGCAAGTCGCCGATAGGACCGTGCTGTACCGCTATGACGCTGCGGGTTATCTCAAGCACGTCAAAGCAGGAAATGCTAGCAGTATTGTAGAGCACCACTTCAATTATACGCTTAGTGGGCGACTTACTTTCGCATCCAATCGCCATCAAACACTGCAATACCAATACTCTTCATTCGGGCATTTAACAAAGCGCATTCAAGGTCAGTTTGAGATAGCGCAGGAGTTTAACAGAGTTGGCCAACGCGTATCTCAGGTACTGCCAGATAATACGGAGCTGAACTTCTCTTATGATCGATATGGGCGTTTTTCAGCGATTCGGTTTGGAAACCTAGATTTACCTCAAATCAAATTTCATTACGATGAAATGGGACGAGTTTCCCAAATTGAAACGGCATATTTTAATGAGCGCATCATTTATGATGGTGTTGGTCGTTTGGTTGAACAGCATTGGCCAGATAGAGAGAAAAAGTACGTTTACAACGCACAAAACCGTATTTCATCAATCATTGATAATACGGCAGGAGCAACGCACTATCAGTACGATACCTTAGGGCAACTTAAACGAGTCAATGCTTCCGGAGATGTGACTAAATTTGAATACGATAGTTTTGGCAATCCTACTTTGCCAACTTCAGAGGTATTCGCTGATCGTATTGAAGTACACGATGATGTACGGTTCAAATATGACGCGCAAGGAAACCAGACAAAACGTGAGGGGCAAGGACACGTTCAGACTCGCGTATTTGATGCGTTAAATCAGCTCATTGAAGTTCACACCGACGATGGTATCAGTCAATATGAATATGATGCATTAGGGCGCAGGACGAAGAAAATTACACAACAAGGCGTTACGGAGTTCTTGTGGGAAGGGGAACGTTTAATTGGTGAACGCTCTTCAGGTGCTTTCCGCTGGTACCTATATCAACCCGAAACCTACACGCCAGTGGCACTGCTAGAAAATGACGTTATTTATTGGTACCAGTGCGATCAAGTTGGTAAACCAGAGCGACTAATCGATTGCGAAGGGAATGTTGTATGGAGTGCCAGTTACGATGCTAACGGCTTTGCTCATGTACATATTGAAAATGTAGCAAATCCACTGCGTTTTCAAGGACAGTACTTCGATCAAGAAACCGACTTACACTACAACCTCGCTCGGTATTACGATCCTAAGCTAGGACGCTTTATCCAACAAGATCCGATATCTATTGCTGGTGGCATTAACCATTACCAATATGCAGTCAACCCAATTCAATGGATTGACCCAACAGGTTTCCTATGTGAAGAAGGGCTAAAACGCTTGGGTCAAATGTTGGCAGAGTATCAGGCGCAAAGCGATGTCCCCCAAGAGGTTTGCGATCAGATTTTAGAAGCAGCAAAAGAGTCATCCGTCGGAGAAGATGGCGTTCGCTCGCAAGTCAAAATCCGAAAACCCAAAGGTAAAAATCATATTCGATATGAATACGATTTAGACCATATTGATTGCGAGAAGAACGAGATTACTTTTTATCGCCACATTAATCATTCTGACGGAAGCAAACATGAAGTGCAGTACGTAGTCGGGATAGAAGAGTTTGTTAATGCTCACGTGTTTGATTCAGAGAAGGTCGGTGGCGATAAGGCCTGCACCATCTTCACCGAGGACCTAGTGCTGAATAAAGCGGATTACAAGGATAACTCAGAATTCGAATTCAATAATAAGGATGAGGATGAGAAATACAAACTTTCTGAAGAATGCAAACAAAAGGTTGATGAGTGTTTAGCAGAACGTCAAAAGGCAATGGATGCGCGTAGCGGCGAAGAAGGGCATAACGCCCAAATTGCTAAAATTAACCAGCAGTCAGCAAAAATTGGTGAGTTGGTCGCGGATGACTTTGTTCGGAATATACGCCCTAATGCTAAGTTGATCCATCCCAAAGACCTTGCAACTTCGGGATCGAAACCAGGTGATTTCGATATGGTGTACCTCTCAGATGATCCTGAAGAAATCATCATCGTCGAGGCTAAGGGTGGCAGCAGCCCGCTCGGCAGTCGTAAAATTGGAAATATGGCATATCAGCAAGGGACAACTGAATATACAGCAGCAATTATTGGTGAGATGTCTAAGCAAGAACAAGGTACAACGGAAAAGATTGCTGCAAATCACATCAAATCCGCTATCAAAGATGATATTCCGATTCGTTATATTCATACACAAGCAGAAATATCTTCAGATGGTAAAGTCTCGAAAATTAAAGCGAAAGAATTTGATATAGACATGGGAGAATTTGGAAATGTTTGATGCCAAGGAATTAAAAAAGATTGAGCGATTGGCTCATATTAGTCTAACTCAAGCGGCAATAGATGCTTACAGAGAAGAAGTAAAAGAGAACTTAGATAAACGAAAAAGGCGCATTGCGATAAAAAGAGAAAACTTGGTTTATTTGAGTGATGATGTGTCTGAGCAAATTCGCCTGTATACATGGCTACCTCCATTAAATGATGATGAGAGAACCGGCACACTATGTCTATATGAAGCATCATTAATGCGTGCATTTTATCATCAGCTCGCCATGAGACCTGACGAGCCTCAAAGTATTCAATTACCTGGATACCCGGAAGTAACCTGGAAAGGTGAAGGTATTTTAAAAACGGGGTGTTTACACCCTAACCGATGGCTTGATGCTTATTTCACTTCGGTGATCGTGCGTGACAGGCCAAGTATGGACGTATTGGCGAGCTTTCCGATTTCTCTGATGAAACAAAGTTCTACGAAGGCTGGTGAGCTTTCTTACATGCTGGTGGATGTGATTCAGTCATTCCACAACCGCACATCGGATTACCCCGATAAGCTAGTCGCAGCAATGGACGCTGCAGTTGCTCAGGGTGATGACTGGGCATTAGAAATCGCCATGGGCATTTTAGAAACCTTTGCCGCCCTGACAACCGATATTGATTATGACTTTGAAGAGGTACTCATTAAGAACCTGCAGTTCCAGGAGCAATATCAAATGCGCTTGGATGCTCCTAAAAAATTGATTTCAATCGAAACCTTCATCTCTTTCCCTCTGCTTGGCATGGCTTGTATGTGGTACGACAAAGGTAACTGTTTATCTGTTGAAACCGGTTGGCTTCCTCCTTATCTCGTTGAAGGGCGTTGGCTAGAAGATGTAAAAGTAGGGAAGATCACACGATAAATTATCATTTATATAGAAATTCAGTATATAAGCCACCTTTCACGAGGTGGCTTATATGTTTACCGATATTCAATCAACCCCATCCAGTGGATTGACCCAACAGGTTTTCTTTGTGAAGAAGGGCTAAAACGCTTGCAGAAAATGCTGGCTGAGTATCAGGCGCAAAACAACGTTCCCCAAGAGGTTTGCGATCAGATTTTAGAAGCAGCAAAAGAGTCATCTGTCGGAGAAGATGGCGTTCGTTCGCAAGTCAAAATCCGAAAACCCAAAGGTAAAAACAATATTCGATATGAATACGATTTAGACCATATTCATTGTGAGAGAAACGAGATTACTTTTTATCGTCATATCAATCATTCAGATGGCAGCAGACACGAAGTGCAGTATGTTGTTGGGATTGAGGAATTTGTAAATGCGCATGTTTTTGACTCAGAGAAAGTTGGCGAGGAAGAAGGTTGCACGATCTTCACTGAAGATCTTGTGCTGAATAAAGCAGAGTATAAAGAAAACTCAGAACTCAATATGAGTGATTATGAGCTAACAGAAAAAAACAAAGCAAAAATTGATGAATGCTTGAAAGAGCGTCAAGAGGCAATGGACGCTCGAACTGGCGAAGAGGGATATAATGCTCAAATTGGCAATATTAACCAACAGTCTGCAAAAATTGGTGAGTTAGCCGCGGATGACTTTGTCCGGAGTAAACGTCCTAATGCTAAGCTGCTTCATCCCAAAGATATTGGAACCTCAATTTCGAAGCCGGGCGATTTTGATATGGTTTACGAGGTGGAAGAGCCGCCACCAGGTGAAATTATAATTGTTGAGGCCAAAGGGGGTAGCAGCCCGCTGGGTAGCAGAAAAATTGGAAATATGGCATATCAGCAAGGGACAACGGAATACACTGCCGAAATCACCAACCTAATGTCTGAAAAAAAGGAAGGAACGACTGAAAAATTAGCTGCCGACGAAATTCAATACGCCGCTTTATCCGGCAGAACTATTCGATATATACATACTCAAGCGAATATCCCTGAAAGTGGTAAGGCCTCAGATGTAAAACTAGAAGTGGCAGAGTTTAAAATTGATTCAAAAGGATTAAGTCAAAATGCAAAGTAAAGAATCGGTCAAATTTTTAGAGCGAAAAGCAAATCCTGAACTTGACACACAAGCCATTGTGAATCGGAAAAAATTTATAAACCGGGTTTTAGATAACAGAAAAGAAGGTCTTAAAGTCAGGCGAGAAAACTTGGTTAGTCTTGGTGATTTTGCCATTGACCAGGTTCGCTGGTATACCTGGTTTCAAGCCTCTCATGAAGACGAACAAATTTGTACATTACGCCTTTATGAAACTTCTTTAATGGGAGCCTGTTATCATCAACTTGCTATGAATCCCAATGAAGAATTAACTATCAAGATCCTTGACTATCCTGAAGTAAAGTGGGACGGGGAAGGCATTTTAAAAACGGGGTGCATAAATCCTAATAGATGGATTGATATGTATTTTATATCGGCAATTGTGCGTGACAGGCCAAGTTTAGACGCATTGGCGAACTTTCCGATTTCTTTGATGATACAGAGCTCTACCAAAGCGGGTGAGCTGTCTTATATGCTAGTAGACGTCATTCAGTCGTTCCACAATCGCACATCGGATTATCCTGATAAGCTGGTTGCAGCAATGGACGCAGCGGTAGCTCAAGGGGATAACTGGGCGTTGGAAATTGCGATGGGGATCCTAGAAACCTTCGCAGCGCTCTCTACTGACATTGGTTATGATTTTGAGGAAGTGCTCGTTAAAAACCTACAGTTTCAAGAGAAATATCATCTTAGAGAATTAGGACCAGATAGGATAGGCATCCGCACGTTCATTAATTTCCCTCTGCTTGGCATGGCTTGTATGTGGTACGACAAAGGCAACCGTTTATCTATTGAAACCGGTTGGCTTCCTCCTTATCTCGTCGAGGGGCGTTGGCTAGAAGAAGTAAAAGCAGGGAAGATCACTCGATAAATTATCATTTAGTTAGAAATTCAGTATATAAGCCACCTTTCACGAGGTGGCTTATATGTTTACCGATATTCAATCAACCCCATCTAGTGGATTGACCCAACAGGTTTCCTCTGTGAAGAAGGGTTAAAATGCTTACAGCAAATGCTGGCAGAGTATCAGGCGCAAATAACGTTCCCCAAAAGGTAAAAATCATATCCGATATGAATACGATTTAGACCATATCGATTGCGAGAGAAACGAGATTACTTTTTATCGTCATATTAATCATTCAGATGGCACCAGACACGAAGTGCAGTATGTTGTTGGGATTGAGGAGTTTGTCAATGCGCATGTTTTTGACTCTGAGAAAGTTGGTGGGGAGAAAGGTTGCACGATCTTCACTGAAGATCTTGTGCTGAATAAAGCAGAGTATAAAGAAAACTCAGAACTCAATATGAGTGATTATGAGCTAACAGAAAAAAACAAAGCAAAAATTGATGAATGCTTGAAAGAGCGTCAAGAGGCAATGGACGCTCGAACTGGCGAAGAGGGATATAATGCTCAAATTGGCAATATTAACCAACAGTCTGCAAAAATTGGTGAGTTAGCCGCGGATGACTTTGTCCGGAGTAAACGTCCTAATGCTAAGCTGCTTCATCCCAAAGATATTGGAACCTCAATTTCGAAGCCGGGCGACTTTGATATGGTTTACGAGGTGGAAGAGCCACCACCAGGTGAAATTATCATTGTTGAGGCCAAAGGGGGGAGCAGTCCTTTGGGTAGTAGAAAAATTGGAAATATGGCATATCAGCAAGGGACAACGGAATACACTGCAGAAATCACCAACCTAATGTCTGAAAAAAAGGAAGGGACGACTGAAAAAATAACAGCAAGAAAAATTCAACATGCAGCTTCGTTCGGTATACCTATTCGATATATACATACTCAAGCAAACATCCCTGAAGGTGGGAATGTCTCAGATGTAAAAGTAGAAGTGTCAGAATTTAAAATTGATTCCAAAGGACTAAGTTAAAATGCAAAGTAAAGTTGTAGAACGCAAAGCAAACCCTGAGTTGAGTGAAAGTGGAGTTTCTTCTGAGAAAGAATTTATCAATAAGATACTAGATCAGCGAAAAGAGGGTCTTAAAATCAGGCGGGAAAACCTGGTCAGTCTTGGTGATTTCGCCATTGACCAGGTTCGCTGGTATACCTGGTTTCAAACCTCGCATGAAGACGAACAAATTTGTACATTACGTCTTTACGAAACTTCTCTAATGGGCGCTTGTTATCATCGACTTGCTATGAATCCCAATGATGAATTAACTATCAAGATTCTCGACTATCCTGAAGTAAAGTGGGACGGGGAAGGCATTTTAAAAACGGGGTGCATAAATCTTAATAGATGGCTTGATATGTATTTCATATCGACAATTGTGCGTGACAGGCCAAGTATGGACATATTGGCGAACTTTCCAATTTCTTTGATGAGGCAGAGCTCTACCAAAGCGGGTGAGCTGTCTTATATGCTAGTAGACGTCATTCAGTCGTTCCACAACCGCACACCGGATTATCCTGATAAGCTGGTTGCAGCAATGGACGCAGCGGTAGCTCAAGGGGATAACTGGGCGTTGGGAATTGCGATGGGGATCCTAGAAACCTTCGCAGCGCTCACTACTAACATTGGTTATGATTTTGAGGAAGTGCTCGTTAAAAACCTACAGTTTCAAGAGAAATATCATCTTCGAGAATTAGGACCAGATAGAATAGGGATCCGCACGTTTATTAATTTCCCTCTGCTTGGCATGGCTTGCATGTGGTACGACAAAGGCAACCGTCTATCTGTTGAAACTGGTTGGCTTCCTCACTATCTCATCGAAGGACGTTGGTTAGAAGATGTAAAAGCAGGGAAGATCATTCGATAAACTCCTTTAGCAAATCAATATATAAGCCATCTCTCATGGGGTGGCATTACCAATATGCAGTCCACCATATCCAGTGGGTTGACCCAACAGGTTTGGGGCAGCCAATGCTGACATAGTATAAAAAAGTCTGAACTCAATACGAGTGATTATGAGCTAACAGAAAGAAACAAAGCAAAAATTGATGAATGCTTGAAAGAGCGTCAAGAGGCAATGGACGCTCGGATTGGCCAAGATGGATATAACGCGCAAATAAGTAAAATCAATAGACAATCGGCAAAAATTGTGAAACGGTCGAGGATGACTTTGTTCGGAGTAAACGTCCTAATGCTAAGCTGCTTCATCCCAAAGATATTGGAACCTCAATTTCGAAGCCGGGCGACTTTGATATGGTTTACGAGGTGGAAGAGCCACCACTAGGTGAAATTATCATTGTTGAGGCCAAAGGGGGAGCAGTCCTTTGGGTAGTAGAAAAATAGGAAACGAAGCATGTCAGCAAGGAACGTCTAAATATGCAGCGGCAATAGTTGGTAAGATGTCTAGGAATGGGCGAAATACAACAGAGTGGGAAACAGCTAAATCAATAAGAAACGCTTCGAGGAGTGGACGCCCAATTAGATAGATACATACTAAAACCCCAATCTCTGAACCAGGGAAAGTTTCAAAGATTAAAGTAAAAGAATTTAATGTAGATTTAGGGAAGTTTTAAAATGTCTGACAAAATTAAAATAAAAAGAAATGCTGATCCAAAGCTGACCTCGGAGTTAATCAAAGGCTATAGTTCTGATATTGATGAAGACCTTGACACGCGCAAAGAGGTAATCAGTATTCGTAGAGAAAACTTAGTTGCTTTAAGTGATGAATCGTTTTATCTAGTGAGATGGTACTCGTGGTTCCCACACTCCATAGAAAATGAACAAATCGGAACACTTTGCCTGTATGAAGCGTCATTAATGCGCGCGTTTTATCATCAGTTAGCGATGAGGCCTGACGAACCTCAAAGTATTCAATTACCTAGATACCCAGAAGTGACCTGGAAAGGCGAAGGTATTTTAAAAACAGGCTTCATTTGTCCTTCAATGTGGCTAGATGCCTATTTTACCTCTGTCATCGTCCGTGACAAAGCTAGCATGGATGTGTTGGCGAACTTTCCGATTTCTTTGATGAGACAGAGCTCTACTAAAGCGGGTGAGCTGTCTTACATGTTAGTAGATGTCATCCAGTCGTTTCATAATCGCACACCGGATTATCCTGATAAGCTGGTTACAGCAATGGACGCAGCGGTAGCCCAAGGGGATAACTGGGCGTTGGAAATTGCGATGGGGATCCTAGAAACCTTCGCGGCGCTCACTACCGACATTGGTTATGACTTTGAGGAAATGCTCGTTAAAAACCTACAGTTCCAAGAGAAATACCAAATGAGGCTTGATAAGCCAGAGGACTTGATTTCTATAGAAACTTTCATATCCTTCCCTCTTCTTGGCATGGCCTGTATGTGGTACGACAAAGGCAACCGTTTATCTATTAAAACCGGTTGGCTTCCTCCTTATCTCGTCGAGGGGCGTTGGCTAGAAGATGTAAAAGCAGGGAAGATCACTAGATAAACTCCTTTAGTTAGCAATTCAGTATAATAACTTTCAAATCGCCAAGATTAATCGGCAATCTGCAGAAATTGGTGAGTTGGCCGCAAATGACGTTGTCCGGAGTAAGCGTCCTAATGCTAAGCTGCTTTATCCCAAAGATATTGGAACCTCAATTTCGAAGCCGGGCGACTTTGATATGGTTTACGATGTGGAAGAGTCTCCACCAGGTGAAATTATCATTGTTGAGGCTAAAGGGGGTAGCAGCCCGCTGGGTAGCAGAAAAATTGGAAATATGGCATATCGAATACACTGCAGAAATCACCAACCTAATGTCTGAAAAAAGGAAGGGACGACTGAAAAATAACAGCAAGACAAATCCAAGATGCAGCTTTATCCGGCATACCTATTCGATATATACATACTCAAGCAAGCATTCAAGAGAACGGGGATGCATCGGATGTAAAACTAAAAGTGGCAGAGTTTAAAATTAATTCTAAAGGGCTAATTTAAAATGCAAAGTAAAGTTGTAGAACGCAAAGCAAACCCTGAGTTGAGTGAAAGTGGGGTTTCTTCTGAGAAAGAATTTATCAATAAAATATTAGATAAAAGAAAAGAAGGCCTTAAAATCCGGCGGGAAAACCTGGTCAGTCTTGGTGATTTCGCCATTGACCAGGTTCGCTGGTATACCTGGTTTCAAACCTCGCATGAAGACGAACAAATTTGTACATTACGTCTTTACGAAACTTCTCTAATGGGCGCTTGTTATCATCGACTTGCTAGGAATCCCAATGGTGAATTAACTATAAAGATTCTCGACTATCCTGAAGTAAAGTGGGACGGGGAAGGTATTTTAAAAACGGGGTGCATAAATCCTAATAGATGGATTGATATGTATTTCATATCGACAGTTGTGCGTGACAGGCTAAGTTTAGACGTATTGGCGAACTTTCCGATTTCTTTGATGAGACAGAGCTCTACCAAAGCGGGTGAGCTGTCTTATATGCTAGTAGACGTCATTCAGTCGTTCCACAATCGCACATCGGATTATCCTGATAAGCTGGTTGCAGCAATGGACGCAGCGGTAGCTCAAGGGGATAACTGGGCGTTGGAAATTGCGATGGGGGTCCTAGAAACCTTCGCAGCGCTCACTACTAATATTGGTTATGATTTTGAGGAAGTGCTCGTTAAAAACCTACATTTCCAAGAGAAATACCAAATGAGGCTCGATAAGCCAGAGGACTTGATTTCTATAGAAACTTTCATATCTTTCCCTCTTCTTGGCATGGCCTGTATGTGGTACGACAAAGGCAACCGTTTGTCAGTTGAAACTGGTTGGCTTCCAGCTTATCTCGTCGAAGGACGTTGGCTAGAAGATGTAAAAGCAGGGAAGATCATTCGATAAACTCCTTTAGCAAATCAATATACAAGCCATCTCTCATGGGGTGGCTTTTACGTTTGAGGTGGGGAGCTTGTTGTTTGTTGAACGCTCCATCATTGGTGGCATTACCAATATGCAGTCCACCATATCCAGTGGATTGACCCAACAGGTTTGGGGCAGCCAATACTGGCATAGTATAAAAAAGTCTGAACTCAATACGAGTGATTATGAGCTAACAGAAAGAAACAAAGCAAAAATTGATGAATGCTTGAAAGAGCGTCAAGAGGCAATGGACGCTCGAGCTAGCAAAGAGGGATATCACGCTCAAATTGGTAATATTAACCAGCAGTCTGCAAAAATTGGTGAGTTGGTCGCGGATGACTTTATTCGGAATATACGCCCTAATGCTAAGTTGAGCCATCCCAAAGACCTTGCAACTTAGGGATCGAAACCAGGTGATTTCAATATGGTGTACCTCTCAGATGATACTGAAGAAATCATCATCGTCGAGGCTAAGGGTGGCAGCAGGCCGCTCGGCAGTCGTAAAATTGGCAATGAAGCATATCAGCAAGGGACAAGCAAATATGCGGCGGAAATCGTTAAATTAATGTCTGAACAAAAAGCTGGTACAACAGAAATTGATGCTTCAGATGGCGTATCTAAAGTGAATGTAAAAGAGTTTGATATTAGCCTCGAAGAATTAGGTTAAGGGAAGTAAAGTTAGTATGAAAAAGATAAATAGAAAAGCAGCCTACGAGTTGAATACTGAGGAACTTAATTACTATACAAAACAAATAGAAAAAAACTTAGAGAAAAGAAAACATCGTATCACAATAAAGCGCGAAAACTTGATATATCTAACAGACGGGGTTTGGGAGCAAGTTAGGTTATATACTTTGTTTCCAGTGTCTGAACTAAATGACCGAATAGGAACGCTGCGTCTATTTGAAGCCTCGATAATGCAAGCTAGCTATCATCGACTAGCTCAAAAACCTGAAAGCCCTTTGACGGTTAAGGTACCTGATCATCCTGAAATAACTTGGAAAGGCGAAGGTATTTTAAAAACAGGTTTCATTTGTCCTTCAATGTGGCTAGATGCGTATTTTACCTCTGTCATCGTTCGTGATAAACCTAGCTTGGACGTATTGGCGAACTTTCCGATTTCTTTGATGAGACAGAGCTCTACCAAAGCGGGTGAGCTGTCTTATATGCTAGTAGACGTCATTCAGTCGTTCCACAATCGCACATCGGGTTATCCTGATAAGCTGGTTGCAGCAATGGACGCAGCGGTAACTCAAGGGGATAACTGGGCGTCGGAAATTGCGATGGGGATCCTAGAAACCTTCGCAGCGCTCACTACTAACATTGGTTATGACTTTGAGGAAGTGCTAGTCAAAAACTTACAATTCCAAGAAAAATATCATCTTCGAGAATTAGGATCAGATAGGATAGGCATCCGCACTTTTATTAACTTCCCACTGCTTGGCATGGCTTGTATGTGGTACGACAAAGGCAACCGTTTATCTGTCGAAACTGGTTGGCTTCCTCCCTATCTCGTCGAAGGGTGTTGGTTAGAGGATGTAAAAGCCGGAAATATAATTCGCTAAGCTTTAAAGGGAGCTAGGTCATCATTTCTGACGTTTTGTTGCGTTATACTTGGCATTATGTGTCCTTTTTAAAGATACCTAAGCCCTTTTACTCGAATAGCTTGAAGCGCTCAGACGTAGTAGTAGAAGTAGCAGAGTTTAAAATTGATTCCAAAGGACTACGTTAAAATGCAAAGTAAAGGAACAATCAAAATTGTAGAACGCAAAGCAGATCCTGAGCTGAGTGAAAGTGGAGTTTATTCTGAGAAAGAATTCATCAATAAGATATTAGAACAGCGAAAAGAAGGTCTTAAAGTCAGGCGAGAAAACTTGGTTAGTTTTGGTGATTTTGCCATTGACCAGGTTCGCTGGTATACCTGGTTTCAAACCTCACATGAAGACGAACAAATTTGTACATTACGTCTTTATGAAACTTCATTAATGGGGGCTTGTTATCATCGGCTGGCTATGTTTCCGAATGAGCCATTAACTGTTCAGATACTCGGTTATCCAGAAGTAACATGGGATGGTGAAGGTATCTTAGAAATGGGCTTCATTTGTCCTTCAATGTGGCTGGATACTTATTTTATATCGGCAATTGTGCGTGACAGGCCAAGTATGGACGTATTGGCGAACTTTCCGATTTCTCTGATGAGACAGAGCTCTACCAAAGTGGGTGAGCTGTCTTATATGTTAGTAGATGTCATTCAGTCGTTCCATAACCGCACATCGGACTACCCTGATAAACTGGTGGCCGCGATGGACGCGGCAGTTGCTCAGGGTAATGACTGGGCGTTAGAAATCGCCATGGGTATTTTGGAAACTTTTGCTGCCCTGACAACTGACATCGGTTATGACTTTGAAGAAGTATTAGTTAAAAACCTACAGTTCCAAGAGCAATACCAAATGAGGCTCGATAAGCCAGAGGACTTAATTTCTATAGAAACCTTCATCTCTTTCCCTCTGCTTGGCATGGCTTGTATGTGGTACGACAAAGGCAACCGTTTATCTGTCGAAACTGGTTGGCTTCCTCCATATCTCGTCGAAGGGTGTTGGTTAGAAGAAGTAAAAGCAGGGAAGATCACACGATAAAACCCTTTAGTTAGCAATTCAGTATAATAACGTTCAAATCGCCAAGATTAATCAGCAATCTGCAAAAATTGGTGAGTTAGCCGCGGATGACTTTGTTCGGAGTAAACGTCCTAATGCTGAGCTGCTTCATCCCAAAGATATTGGAACCTCAATTTCGAAGCCGGGCGATTTTGATATGGTTTACGAGGTGGAAGAGCCGCCACCAGGTGAAATTATAATTGTTGAGGCCAAAGGGGGGTAGCTGCCCTATGGGCAGCCGTAAGATTGGAAACGAAGCGT
Source organism: Vibrio sp. 1167 (assembly GCF_033340375.1). Lineage (NCBI taxonomy): Bacteria > Pseudomonadati > Pseudomonadota > Gammaproteobacteria > Vibrionales > Vibrionaceae > Vibrio > Vibrio sp. 1167. The sequence goes on from NZ_JAWOWK010000002.1 coordinate 680,428, forward strand.
ATCAGCAAGGGTCTAGCAAATATGCTGAAGAAATCACTAAGCTAATGTCTGAAAACGAAGATGAAACGACAGAAAAAATAGCTGCGAAAAAAATCAGAGATGCATCAGATATAAAACTAGGAATAGCTGAGTTTAAAATTGATTAAGAAGGGTTAGTTCAACAATGCAAGGTAAAAAGCCAGCCAAAATTATAGAGCGTACAGCAAGGCCCAGGTTAGATGATAATAGCATTGCTTCTGAGAAAGATTATATCAATCGAATCTTAGATAAAAGAAAAGAAGGGCTCAAAATTAGGCGAGAGAACTTGATTAGCTTTGGAGATTATGCATTCGAGCAAGTGCGCTGGTTTACGTGGTATCAAGCTTCATGTGAAGACGAAAAAATTTGTACATTACGCCTTTATGAAACTTCGTTGATGAGTGCTTGTTATCATAGCCTTGCAATGCATCCCAATGATAAATTAACCATAAAGATCCTCGACTATCCTGAAGTAACATGGAAAGGCGAAGGTATTTTAAAAACAGGTTTCATTTGTCCTTCAATGTGGCTAGATGCGTATTTTACCTCTGTCATCGTTCGTGATAAACCTAGCTTGGACGTATTGGCGAACTTTCCGATTTCTTTGATGAGACAGAGCTCTACCAAAGCGGGTGAGCTGTCTTATATGCTAGTAGACGTCATTCAGTCGTTCCACAATCGCACATCGGATTATCCTGATAAGCTGGTTGCAGCAATGGACGCAGCGGTAGCTCAAGGGGATAACTGGGCGTCGGAAATTGCGATGGGGATCCTAGAGACCTTCGCAGCGCTCACTACTAACATTGGTTATGACTTTGAGGAAGTGCTAGTCAAAAACCTACAATTCCAAGAAAAATATCATCTTCGAGAATTAGGACCAGATAGGACAGGCATCCGCACTTTTATTAACTTCCCTCTGCTTGGCATGGCTTGTATGTGGTACGACAAAGGCAACCGTTTATCTGTCGAAACTGGTTGGCTTCCTCCCTATCTCGTCGAAGGGTGTTGGTTAGAGGATGTAAAAGCCGGAAATATAATTCGCTAAGATTCAAAGGGAGCTAGGTCATCATTTCTGACGTTTTGTTGCGTTACACTTGGCATTATGTGTCCTTTTTAAAGATACCTAAGCCCTTTTACTCGAATAGCTTGAAGCCCTCAGACGTAGTAGTAGAAGTAGTAGAGTTTAAAATTGATTCAAAAGGATTAAGTCAAAATGCAAAGTAAAGAATCGATCAAGATTGTAGAGCGCAAAGCAAATCCTGAACTTGACACACAAGCCATTGTGAGTAAAAAAAATTTTATAAACCGGGTTTTAGATAACAGAAAAGAAGGTCTTAAGGTCAGGCGAGAAAACTTGGTTAGTCTTGGTGATTTTGCCATCGACCAGGCTCGCTGGTATACCTGGTTTCAAACTACGCATGAAGACGAACAAATTTGTACATTACGTCTTTACGAAACTTCTTTAATGGGAGCCTGTTATCATCAACTTGCTATGAATCCCAATGAAGAATTAAGTATCCAGATACTCGGCTATCCAGAAGTGACATGGGATGGTGAAGGTATTTTTAAAACAGGCTTTATTTGTCCTTCAATGTGGCTTGATGCTTATTTTACTTCGGTGATTGTGCGTGATAAACCTAGCATGGATGTATTGGCGAACTTTCCGGTTTCTTTGATGAGACAGAGCTCTACCAAAGCGGGTGAGCTGTCTTATATGCTAGTAGATGTCATTCAGTCGTTCCATAACCGCACGTCGGACTACCCTGATAAACTGGTGGCCGCGATGGACGCGGCAGTTTCTCAGGGTGATGATTGGGCATTAGAAATCGCCATGGGTATTTTGGAAACTTTTGCGGCCCTGACAACTGACATCGGTTATGACTTTGAAGAAGTACTCATTAAGAACCTACAGTTCCAAGAGCAATACCAAATGAGGCTCGATAAGCCAGAGGGCTTAATTTCTATAGAAACCTTCATATCTTTCCCTCTGCTTGGTATGGCATGTATGTGGTATGACAAAGGCAACCGTCTATCTATTGAAACCAGTTGGCTTCCTCCTTATCTCGTCGAAGGACATTGGTTAGAAGATGTAAAAGCAGGGAAGATCACTCGATAAATCCTTTAGTTAGCAATTCAGTAAATAATCCACCTTTCACGAGGTGGATTATATGTTTACCGATATTCAATCAACTCCATCTAGTGGATTGACTCAACAGGTTTCCTCTGTGAAAAACGCTTACAGCAAATGTTGGCAGAGTATCAGGCACAAAATAACTTTCCCCCAAGAGGTTTGCGATCAGATTTTAGAGGCAGCAAAAGAGTCATCCGTCGGAGAAGATGGCGTTCTCTCGCAAGTCAAAATCCGAAAGCCAAAAGGTAAAAAACATATCAGAAGCTCTAGTCAAAATTCCAGTCAATGAATTAATAAAACTAACGGTATCTCGCCCTTTTTGGGGGCATTAAGCGTTGGATGGGAGCCTACGAGCGATTTTTACCCAGCAGTCGGTGAAGGTGGAGTTAATCAATTTCTAGGAGAAACTAAAAGTTGGGACGATAGCTAGGTTATCCCATTACAAAGTTGAGGATAAAATGAATTTTGAAGATGATCTTGTGACTATACTCATAAATTTCAGAGATAACATTATTAATGATATGGCTCTTAAAAAGTGGGTTACTAATAATGAGTGCGATTTAAAAGCCTTGCTAGGAAAGTCAGGGCTTACTTTGAAAATAAATAATGGTGATAGAAAGGCAGTTACGTCTGTAATTGCTCAATATAGTGGCTCGGAAAAAACTTATTTTATATAAGGAGGGCCCCTTCAAAGGCTTGACCGACGTTGAGTGCTGTGAAACAGCAATTGCTATGGCAGTTTCTAATGGAATTCTAAAAAAGTGCCTCAACCTCATTGGTTTCAGCCGTCCACTAAAGAGATCGGGGCCGCCGAGTTTTACGAATCTATAGGCAGTAAATCTGTTTGGAATCTGGTAATCCCAGAGCGAGCATCTAGAGGGTACTGGAAAAAATAGGTTAGATCTCTATTTTTGGCGTTCATGTTTCGTGACACATGGCATTTTATGGCTAAGACTCAACGGTATGTCACTTAACTAGGAGTTGTCCCCTAAAAAATAATGGCGTGTTTTCTTACAACCAGGAGACTACGGTATGGCCTACCTTGTAGAAGAACCCAAAACCCAGGGAAATTATTCTCGTAGACGTTAAGAGGTATTAGCCCACTAGACAGCCGTAAGGTTGGAAATATGGCATATCAGCAAGGGACAACTGAATATGCAACTGCAACTACTGATCTAATGGCTCAAAAGGACAAAGATACAACCGAATAGAAAGCGGCCAGAAGTATAAAAAGCATTGAGAAAAAAAACTCCTGTTAGATATATTCACACCGCAGCGGCTATTTCTGATGCTGGAGAGGTTTCTTCAGTTAATGTAAAAGAATTTAACGTAGAATTAGGACTGGATTAAATGTCTGATAATAAAAAGAAAGTTAGCATGAGGAGAAAGGCGGAACCTCAATTGACACCAAATGATGTCGCTGACTACCAAATGTATATCAATGAAGATTTAGATGAGCGCAAAAAGCTAATAGCAATCCGCAGGGAGAACTTAGTCGCTCTTAGCGACGACGTTTCAGAACAAGTGAGGTGGTATAGTTGCTTTCCATCTTCAATAGAAACTGAACAAATCGGAACACTTTGCCTTTATGAGGCATCATTGATGCGTGCTTTTTACCATCAACTTGCCATTAAACCAAATGAACCTCAAAGCGTTAAATTACCTGATTATCCAGAAGTGACATGGAAAGGCGAAGGTATTTTGAAAACTGGATGTTTACACCCTAATCGATGGCTAGATGCTTATTTTACTTCGGTGACTGTGCGTGATAAACCTAGCATGGACATATTGGCAAACTTTCCGATTTCTTTGATGAGACAGAGTTCTACCAAAGCGGGCGAGTTATCTTATATGCTAGTAGACGTCATTCAGTCGTTCCACAACCGCACATCGGACTACCCAGATAAGCTGGTTGCAGCAATGGACGCGGCGGTAGCTCAAGGGGATAACTGGGCGTTGGAAATTGCGATGGGGATCCTAGAAACCTTCGCAGCGCTCACTACTAATATTGGTTATGATTTTGAGGAAGTGCTCGTTAAAAACCTACAGTTCCAAGAGAAATATCATCTTCGAGAATTGGGACCAGATAGGATAGGCATCAGAACTTTTATCAACTTCCCTCTGCTTGGCATGGCATGTATGTGGTACGACAAAGGCAACCGTCTATCTATTGAAACCGGTTGGCTTCCACCCTATCTCGTTGAAGGACGTTGGCTAGAAGATGTAAAAGCAGGGAAGATCACTAGATAAATTCTCTTTACTTATAAGCCATCTTTTACGAGGTGGCTTATAAGTTTATGGTGAGGGGTTCGTTGTTACGCGATTACAAAAGAGGCAGCGAAGCGTTTTACTTCAAAGCAGTTGTTCAAAATGATTAAATCAGGAAGACTTCTCGACGGATTTAATCATTCACCATAAGACCTCTTTTATTTCGGAAAGGGGATAACTCGTTCAATAACTTCAGGGTAATGAATTCCAAGCCTCATCAGAAGTACAACAAGCGATTGCACTGGTACGATGAAGGCAAAATATATATCAAAAATAGAGTTTTAAATATGAGAAGCTTAGACGTAATGCTCGATCAATTCACCGAAAAAGAAGGGTTTGAGTGCTTTGGAGAGTTGAATGACGTATCAATTCATGAAATGGAAAATCAGCTAGGATTATCCTTTCCGGAGCCATATAAAGTTTTTCTAAGAAAATATGGTTACGTTGAGTGGTTTGGTCATACGATTTATGGATACTCTGAAGATGAGGACTATCTTACAGTTGAGCGCACTCTTGAACTTCGCGAGGATGAGATACCGAGTGATTTTGAGAAAATACCACAAAACGGTTGCGTATTAGAGCGCTATGCCGGAGGTGGCTACTACTTTTTATTTTCAAATGAATCAGAAAGATCGGGGCAAGTAGCCCTTTTCATAGATGAATTGTTTGGTAAAGAAGCCCAATCATGGACAACATTTGAGGCATTTTTGGAATATATGCTCAGCCTTTGAACTGTTGTTACATAGAGCCTCAATTTCGAAGCCAGGCGACTTTGATATGATTTACGAGGCACCAACTGAAATTACATACACAAGCAGAAATACCCTCTAGCGGTAAGGTTTCCAAGTTCAAAGCAAAAGAGTTTGATATAGATATAGGAGAGTTCAGAAGTGGTTGATAGCTCAGAGGTAAAAAAGGTTGAACGAGTAGCTCATGTTGAACTAAGTGATTTTGAAAGAGAAGCTTATCGAGAAGAAATAAAAGAGAGTTTAGACAAAAGGAAAAGGCGCATATCTATAAAAAGAGAAAACTTGGTTTACTTGAGCGATGGTATTTCTTATCAGCTCCGTCTGTATACATGGTTACCTCCATTAGACGATGATGAGAGAATCGGCACGCTATGTCTATATGAATCATCATTGATGCGTGCTTTTTACCATCAACTTGCCATCAAGCCAAGCGAGCCTCAAAGCATTAAATTACCTGATTATCCAGAAGTAACATGGAAAGGCGAAGGTATTTTAAAAACAGGCTTCATTTGCCCCTCAATGTGGCTAGATGCGTATTTTACCTCTGTCATCGTTCGTGACAAAGCTAGCATGGATGTGTTAGCGAACTTTTCGATTTCTTTGATGAGACAGAGCTCTACCAAAGCGGGTGAGCTGTCTTATATGCTAGTAGACGTCATTCAGTCGTTCCACAACCGCACATCGGATTATCCTAATAAGCTGGTTGCAGCAATGGACGCAGCGGTAGCTCAAGGGGATAATTGGGCGTTGGAAATTGCGATGGGGATCCTAGAAACCTTCGCAGCGCTCACTACTAATATTGGTTATGATTTTGAGGAAGTGCTCGTTAAAAACCTACAGTTCCAAGAGAAATATCATCTTAGAGAATTAGGGCCAGATAGAATAGGGCTCCGCACGTTCATTAATTTCCCTCTGCTTGGCATGGCTTGCATGTGGTACGACAGAGGCAACCGTCTATCTGTTGAAACCGGTTGGCTTCCACCCTATCTTGTTGAAGGACGTTGGCTAGAAGATGTAAAAGCAGGGAAGATCACTCAATAACACCCTTTAGTTAGCAATTCAGTCTATAAGCCATCTTTCTCTTGAAATGGCTTTATATTTATGGTGGGGAGTTTGTTGTTTGCCGAACGACCAATCATTCGTGGCATTATCAGAAAACCCAAAGTTAAAAATCATATTCGATATGAATACGATTTAGACCATATTGATTGCGAGAAGAACGAAGTTACTTTTCATCGTTATATCAATCATTCAGATGGTAGTAAACGCAAAGTTCAATATGTTGTAGGTATAGAGGAAATTGTCCAAATCATCCCCTTAAATAAAACTCAAAGGAGGGGAGTGTTGCGAATTATTATGGCGGTTCTTTAAGAAGAGGTTGTGGGCTCAAGTTAAATAACGAAATAGTTGGCGGGTTACCTGAAAACCATGCTGGAAATCACCAAATTAGTATCAATATTGCTCAGGAATATCCGGTCATGCATAGAGCTACCGAACTTGATTACAACATTAACAGAGGTGCAAATGGGATTGCACTTCCAACTAATATTAAAACATCTGTCGAAATAGGCCTTCCCTGACACGTGGGTAGACATCTAAGTGCAAGGCACCAAGGTTCTCAGGTGCTTTAGTTCGACGAGAAATGAGAGCGTTGTAAACTAAGTATGGTCGTGGTTTGATCGATGATATGATTTTTGTAGATGAAATTGGAAAAACAGAAAGTAACATTAGGAATGCTCTGGAAAAGAATGAAGCTCGATCGCAATTGGATGATCCGCAATGGAAAAGTAGGAAGTAGTAATGACACTTAAAATTTGGACCAACAAGGTAGATAGAGACTCCGATTTTACTCAAGGCAAAGTAACGCAGTCTAGTGTATTAATAGGATTGAATCTGACGGGAGGCGTTGCCCTAGGAGACAAATGGCCAAAAGTTACTATTGATGTCATATCAGATGACAAGCCTGCGGATAGTTTTCTTAGTGGTCCTTTATTAATCGTGAGTCGACGGTTATCTGATTTAATTTCTAAGCACACACAAACGAGTGAAGTTGAATTCCTACCGATTGAGGTTAATTACCAAGGTAAAAGTTTTGGTGAATACTATTTTTTAAATGTTCTTGCGATTTGCGATTTACTGGATAGAAATCATTCAATATTTAGTGAGTTTGATGGAGAGGTTGATTCAATTGATCGAGTTGTCCTTAAGAAAGATATTGAAATGCAGAAAACTATATTTCAACTGGATGCTATCGAGTGGTTATTATGTGTCGATGAAAAACTGGCTGAATTAATCGAGAACAAAGATTTTTCAGGAGTGGTATTTAAGTCAGAAAGTGAATGGCGTCCTTTTTAGAGCTCCTCGGGTATTTTTTTAGCCATCTCTTACGAGGTGGCTTTTATATTTATGATTGGGAGCTTGTTAGTTGAACTGTCAATAGTGGCATTACCAATATGCAGTCAATCCTATCCAGTGGATTGACCCAACAGGCTTCTTGTGTGAAGAAGGGCTAAAACGCTTGGGTCAAATGTAGGCAGAGTATCAGGCCCAAAGCGATGTCCCCCAAGAGGTTTGCGATCAGATTTTAAACGCTGCAAAAGAGTCATCCGTCGGAGAAGATGGCAGCAGACACGAAGTGCAGTATGTTGTTGGGATTGAGGAATTTGTCAATGCGCATGTTTTTGACTCTGAGAAAGTTGGCGGGGAAGAAGGTTGCACGATCTTCACTGAAGATCTTGTGCTGAATAAAGCAGAGTATAAAAAAACTCAGAAATCTATATGAGTGATTATGAGCTAATAAAACGAAACAAAGCAAAAATTGAAGAGTGTTTGAAAGAACGTTAAGAGGCTAGGAAGGCTCGAACTGGCGAAGATGGATATAACGCTCAAATCGCCAAGATTAATCAGAAATCTGCAAAAATTGGTGAGTTAGCCGCGGATGACTTTGTCCGGAGTAAACGTCCTAATGCTAAGCTGCTTCATCCCTAAGGTAAATTTAGAAGCCGGGCGATTTTGATATGGTTTACTAGGTGGCAGAGCCGCCACTAGGTGAAATTATAATTGTTGAGGCCAAAGGAGGGAGCAGCCCGCTGCGCAGCCGTAAGATAGGTAACATGGCATATCAGCAAGGGACAACTGAATATGCAACTGCAATTACTGTTCCAATGGCTCAAAAGGACAAAGATACAACCGAATGGAAAGCGGCCAGAAGTATAAAAAGCATTGAGAAAAAAAACTCCTGTTAGATATATTCACACCGCAGCGGCTATTTCTGATGCTGGAGAGGTTTCTTCAGTTAATGTAAAAGAATTTAACGTAGAATTAGGACTGGATTAAATGTCTGATAATAAAAAGAAAGTTAGCATGAGGAGAAAGGCGGAACCTCAATTGACACCAAATGATGTCGCTGACTACCAAATGTATATCAATGAAGATTTAGATGAGCGCAAAGAGCTAATAGCAATCCGCAGGGAGAACTTAGTGTGGGCTCCAAATCGGATTCAAGGTCAGTATGATATTTATGCGTTGCGGCAGGTTGTTGATACTCTTAAAGTGACAGATAAATGTTGGGTAAACGCGGTGATATAGTTAATGCTTTAAAATTACTGGTTAAAACCGCAGCTGAGGAGATAAATATGGCAGGTGAGCATAGCGCAAAAGATGTAATGGCCGCGATTAGATCCGGTGACGTGAGTGAGGTTGAAAAAATTCTCTCAGGAGATGACAAATTACTTCATCTAATTACGCCTCTGGGTTCTTGGTTGCATATCGCAACGGAGCAAGGGCAAGATAAAATTGTAGAGCTTCTGGTGAATCTAGGTATTGATGTAAATGTTAAGGGGGGGCCTTCAGGTGTAACTCCTTTAAATACAGCTGCATATGAAGGTCATTTAGACTTACTTACCTATTTTCTAGAAAGAAATGCAGTGATGGATATATCTGAACCAGACCGCAACCCATTGTTTGCTGCGATCCATGCAGGTCATAAAAATATTGTGGAGCTATTACTAAAAGCTGGTATAGATACAAAGGTAAAATATACTGGTAACTCTATGAAAGACATGGACGCTATAGCGTTTACTTATGAGTGGGGACGCAAGGAAATCGCAGAAATGATTAAAGAGCACAATAGGCACGCTTAGTAGAAGTTAATATGGTACGACAAAGGCAACCGTCTATCTGTTGAAACCGGTTGGCTTCCACCTTATCTTGTTGAAGGGCGTTGGCTAGAAGATGTAAAAGCAGGGAAGATCACTCGATAAACTCCTTTAGTTAGCAATTCAGTATATAAGCCACCTCTCATGGGGTGGCTTTTACGTTTATGGTAGAGAGTTTGCTGTTTGTTGAACCATATAGTGCGCATTGTGTTGGTGCACTAAAACCATATTGGTGCATTTATTAGCATGTTAAACACCATTTCAAGAATACGTAATTTTATTAAAGTTCATACAAAACAATAAATTAAAGCGTAAGTGTTAGAAATATAAATTATGGAATGAGAATTGCTCTGTTAGACGCTCTATAAATTAAGTTCACCAAATTGGTGATGAGCCTAACTTTGATGCACAGGATAAGTGCGCTACAGATCAACGGAGACAATCATAATGAGTGTAACTGCCAATCAGGTACACGGCGCTGTACAAACTCTCACGCAAAGTTCCGACACACTTTTCTTACTACTTGGCGCAATCATGGTTTTTTTGATGCATGCTGGTTTTGCTTTTCTTGAAGTAGGAACCGTGCGCCAAAAGAACCAAGTTAATGCTTTAGTTAAAATCTTGGCCGATTTCGGTATATCCGCCATCGCGTATTTTTTCATTGGATACTGGGTCGCTTATGGCGGCACCTTCTTCGCTGATGCTGAGACATTATCTCAAGGCAATGGTTACGAGTTAGTGAAGTTCTTTTTCTTGCTGACCTTCGCTGCAGCGATTCCCGCTATTGTTTCAGGTGGTATCGCAGAACGAGCTCGTTTTTATCCGATTTTAATCGCAACATTTTTCACTGTCGGTATTGTATACCCACTATTTGAGGGAATGATCTGGAACGGAAACTTTGGTGTTCAAGCTTGGTTTGAAAATACCTTTGGTTATGGCTTCCACGATTTTGCAGGTTCAGTCGTTGTGCATGGTGTTGGCGGCTGGATAGCGCTTGTTGCCGTCGTGTTTTTGGGCATGAGAAAAGGCAGAGTTCGAGCAGGAAAGCACACCAACTTTGCACCTTCGAATATTCCGTTTTTGGCTTTGGGAGCTTGGGTCTTATGTGTGGGGTGGTTTGGCTTCAACGTCATGTCAGCTCAAACTGTGTCAGGCATAAGTGGCTTGGTGGCTATGAACTCATTGATGGCAATGGTCGGGGGCATTGTCGCGTCACTGTTGGCTGGTAAGAATGACCCTGGCTTTATTCATAACGGCCCACTAGCTGGCTTGGTTGCTGTATGTGCGGGCTCAGACTTAATGCATCCTATCGGTGCTTTAGTGACAGGTGCGATTGCTGGCGTGCTATTTGTTTATCTTTTTACCCACCTACAAAACAAAACCAAGATTGATGATGTGCTAGGTGTCTGGCCTTTACACGGTGTATGTGGCGCTTGGGGTGGTATTGCCGCTGGGATTTTTGGTCAAAGCGCATTGGGTGGGCTAGGTGGCGTGAGCATTATCGTTCAGCTTCTAGGAACGCTTTTGGGCCTTTCCATCGCAGCGCTTGGTGCACTTGTAGTCTACGGTGCGATTAATACCAGTATGGGACTGAGGCTTTCAGAAGAAGACGAATTCAATGGCGCTGACCTAGCCATTCATAAAATATCTTCGACCAACGAGGATTGAGGCCAATATGGGAGCGGCATAAAGCCGCTCTTTTAGCAGTTGTCTTTCTTGGCTTGGCCCGGAGGACAGAAATTACCATTACCTCGATGGTCATCATCATTGGTGCTGACTCTTACCTTTACATCATCGACTTCGCCTTCAACATTGGTAAGTTGACAGCCTGCCAAAGTCAGAAGCAATGTAAACGTTAGAGATACTTGTCTCATTGCTGTTCCTCTTAAATTGTAATTCTAATAGTGACCATTACGACTATGGTCTAATCCATATTACTACTGTTGCTATTCTTTCAGTGTTAAGCTAATGAAAAAACAGCAAGGATGAGTTATGAATTTCCCTTATAGAAATATTGTAGTACTTACTGGTGCAGGTATCTCGGCCGAATCTGGTATTCAAACATTTCGTGCGCAAGATGGCCTTTGGGAGAATCACCGTATTGAAGATGTAGCAACACCTGAAGGGTTTGCTCGCGATCCGGACCTTGTTCAAGATTTTTACAACCAACGCCGCAAGAAACTTCAAGATAATGCGATAAAGCCTAATGCAGCGCATGAAGCATTGGGTCGTTTAGAGGCTGAGTTAGAAGGTAAAGTGACGGTCATCACTCAAAATATAGACAACCTTCACGAAAGAGGAGGCAGTCAGAATGTGATTCACATGCATGGTGAGTTGCTCAAGGCCCGCTGTAGTGAATCTAACCAAGTAGTAGAGCACAATGAGGACATTAAGACCGGCGAGCTTTGTCATTGTTGTCAGATCCCTTCACAAATGCGACCACATATTGTTTGGTTTGGTGAAATGCCACTGCGAATGGGTGATATCTACGCGTCATTAGAAGAAGCAGATTTGTTTATTTCGATTGGGACTTCTGGCGTTGTGTATCCCGCAGCAGGTTTTGTTCATGATGCAAAAATGCACGGCGCACATACCATTGAAATTAACCTAGAACCTAGTGCGGTAGAAAGTGAATTTGAGGAAAAACGCTACGGAAAAGCAAGCGTTGAGGTTCCAAAATTAGTTGACGAGATACTGGCTCTAGAAGGAAAAGAAAGAGCGTAATAACTTCAACAGGAAGAGTTTTTGTCTTGTCATTAAGAGCAAAAAAGCGGCTCATGAGCCGCTTTTTCATATCTTTAAAACTAACGAATTAGTTGTTCACTTTTAGCTTTTGGAAGTACTCATCGTACATTACGCTCGCTTCGCCAACTTCATCTTGCCAAGTACCGCTGTCCATCACTTCTTGTGGTGGGAAGATGCTTGGATCATTAGCAAATTCTTTCGGTAGCAGATCGTGTGCCGTTTTAACTGGAGTAGGGTAACCAATCTCTAGTGCGATTTTAGCTGCATTCTCAGGACGTAGTAGGAAATCGATCATCTTATGAGCGGCGTCAACGTTCTTTGCGCCAGTTGGAATTGCTAGGCTGTCCATCCAGAAGATAGTGCCTTTTTCTGGCCAGATGATGTCGATGTTCGCGCCTTCTTGACGAGCCATGTATGCAGAACCGTTCCAAAGCATGCCTAGTGAAACTTCACCCGCAAGGTAAGGGTTTGCAGGAAAGTCTGAGTTAAATACTAATACGTTTGGCATTAGCTTTTTCAGTTCTTCGTAAGCGGCTTTGATTTCTTCTGGGTTAGTCGTGTTTGGTGAGTAACCAAGCTTAGTCAATGCAATGTGGAATACTTCGCGAGAATCATCCATCAGCATTAGTTGACCTTCCCACTTGCTATCCCAGAAATCATCCCATTTAGAAACCGATGACTTGTCTAGCATGTCAGCATTGATACCAATACCGGTCGCCCCCCAAATGTATGGGATAGAGTAGTTGTTGTTCGGATCGAACGGTTTGTTTAGGAAGTTAGTATCAAGATCGGCAAAATGAGATAATTTCTCTTTGTCTATCTGTTGTAGCATGCCTTCTTTACGCATTTTAGAGACGAAATAGGTAGACGGTACTACCAAGTCGTAACCAGAACCTTGAGTTTTTAGTTTTGCGTACATACTCTCGTTAGATTCGTATGTAGAGTAAATAACTTTGATTCCGGTTTCTTTTGTAAAGTCTTCAAGAACTTCGTTTGGAATGTATTCCGACCAGTTGTAGAAATACAGTTCTTGATCAGCAGCCATTGCAGGGGTAGCGATGAGCGTCGCTGCACATAGAGCGCTTGCGTAGAATTTACTTTTCATTTGTTTTCCGTTTTGTTTCGCGATTGGACAAGTCAATACTAGCTGGAGTTATCAAGTTGAGCCAAATCGCAGTAAGCACAAATATGTTCATTTAGCTTGAATATCGTTGTCTCCTTGTTATGAGACGATAAATCTATGATACCAAGACAAATAAACCTAGCAACGCGCGATTATATCAGCCTAAGACAAAAATAGGCAGCGTATTGCTGCCTATTTTCCTATGGTTGATGACTTGTTACACAAGCTAGATTATTGTCCCGCTTTCAGCTTGAGGAAATAATCTTCGTACTTAACGGTTAGATCACCAACCGCATCTTGCCATTCAACGCGGTCAAGGTCTTCTTGAGAAGGGAACAGTGGGGCAACGTCTTTAAACTTAGCATTCGATTCTTCCACCGCCGTTAGGTAGCCAGTATCACGAGAGATTTGCTCTGCGATTTCTGGGCGCAGTAGGAAGTCAATCATCTTGTGAGCGGCTTCTACGTTCTTCGCACCGGAAGAGATAGCGAAGTTATCAACCCAGCCGATACCGCCTTCTTTAGGAAAAACGAGTTTAAGGTTCAGGCCTTCACTTTGTGCCGCTGCGGCGCTACCGTTCCAAAGCATACCAACGCCCACTTCACCAGACATGTAAGGTGCGCCAGGGTTGTCAGAGTTGAAAACTAAAACGTTAGGCATCAACTTTTGTAGCTCAGCGTACGCTTCATCGATTTGCTTAGGGTCTTTTGAGTTACCTGAGTAGCCAAGTTTACGCAGAGCGATATGGAACACTTCACGAGTGTCGTCCATCAACATTACTTGACCTTCAAGCTCAGGCTTCCATAGGTCAGCCCAGCTTTGGAAGTCGTTTGGATCGTACATATCTGCGTTAACCGCTAGGCCTGTAATCGCAACAACGTGTGGGATAGAGTAGTCGTTACTTGGATCGTAAGGCTTGTCTAGGTAGTTTTTATCTAGGTTGCCGAAGTTTTTCAGCTTAGTCTTATCGATCTTTTGTAGCATGCCTTCGTCACGCATCTTCGCCACGAAGTACGTTGAAGGTACTACTAGGTCATAACCTTGGTTATGGGTTTTTAGCTTTGCATACAAAGTTTCGTTCGACTCGTAAGTCGAGTAGATCACTTTGATGCCAGTTTCTTTAGTAAATTGCTCTAGGATATTACTGTTGATGTAAGGACCCCAGTTCATAAATACTAGTTCTTTATCATCCGCTGTCGCTGTACCAGAGAACAGAGAAAGCGCACATGCACTACCAGCTAATAGAGTAGCCCATTTTTTCATTGACGTTAGCTCCAAACCAAACGTTGTCCAATTTTGGACGATAGATAGAAAAACAGAATGGCATGTAACCATTCTGTTTCGTGATGTTAACAGGTGCGGATTCTACTTCACTTTTTCTCTTGCTAGCAACTGAGAAATTACTACCAAGACCAAAGAAACAATCAACATCACCGTTGCTAGGGCGTTCACTTCCGGTGAAATGCCCACCTTAACCATGGAGTAAATCTTCAATGGCAAGATTTCGTATGTTGGACCCGTTACAAACGAGCTGATGATCACATCGTCCAAAGACAGGGTAAAGCTCAATAGCCAACCTGCGGCAACCGCTGGTTTAGCGAGAGGAAGGATGATCTGTTTCAAGATAACCCACTCGCTTGCACCAAGGTCTTTTGCTGCTTCCAACATTTTCACATCAAAGCCATTTAAGCGGCTGTATACAGTTACCACAACGAATGGTAGACAAAAGGTGATGTGAGCAATCAATAGTGTAAAGAAGCCAAGCTGTGCGCCTAATACCAGGAACAGAGCAAGTAATGAAATCGCCATAACAATATCTGGAGACATCATCACGACAAACAGCATGCCGTTTACCGCACCTTTACCTTTGAACGAGTAACGGAATAGGGCAACGGCCGTTAAGCTACCAATGATGGTTGCTGCTGTCGCTGAGAATACCGCTACGTTCAATGAATGCCATGCAGCTTGCATTAGGCTATCGTTGTTTACTAAGGTTTCGTACCATTTCGTGGTGAAACCACCCCATTTCATACCAAATTTGTTGGCATTAAATGAGTTAACAATTAAGACGATGATTGGCAGATACAAAAATGCATACACCAGCGCCATAAAGCTAAATCTAACTGTGCGTCCCATTAGTCTAGCTCCACTTTCTTATTCAATAGTTTGCCTGCTCTGTAGTAAGCGTAAAGCATCACAGCCATTGCGAAGGTGAGGGCGATACTGGTCGCAGCACCAAATGGCCAGTCACGAGCGTTCAATACTTGGCTCTTAATAACGTTACCAATCAGTAGGTTCTTCGCACCACCAAGAAGGTCAGAGATGTAGAACATACCTAGTGCTGGTAGCAGAACCAACAAACAACCACCGATAATGCCAGGCATTGTCAGAGGTAGAATCACTTTCGTAATGGTTTGGAACTTGTTCGCACCAAGATCTTTCGCCGCCTCGATATAAGTGTTGTCCAACTTCTCGATTGCCGAGTAAAGCGGCAGAATCATAAATGGAAGCAGGATGTACACAAGACCAATCATTACTGCTGTTTCGGTGTACATAATACGTAATGGCTTATCGATGATTTCCATCGCCATTAATGATTTGTTCAAAATACCTTGTGTACCCAGAACAATCTTCAGGCCGTAAGTACGGATAAGAGAGTTTGTCCAAAAAGGTACGATAACTAAGAACAACATGAATGGGCGCCATTTCTCTGGCATTTTCGCTATGATGTAAGCAAATGGGTAACCAATTACTAAACACAACAACGTCGCCACGATCGCCATGTAGAACGAGTGCATCAGCACTTTCGCATACAAGGGATCGAGTAGACGTAAGTAGTTGTCGAAAGTAAATGTCATTTCGATTAAGTTTGCTTCATCACGCGTTAAGAAACTCGTACCGATAATCATCACATTTGGTACCAACACGAAAAGTGTTAACCAACCGACGATTAAGGTAATGATCGCGTTTTGAAGATTAATCTTCTTGCTTATCATTGAGGACTACCTCCCAGCTCTCAACCCAAGTGATAGCGACTTTCTGGCCAAGTGAGTGGTCCACATCAGGATCATCTTCGTTAAAGAATTCGCTAACCATTACACGCATGCCTGAATCCAATTGGATAACTGAATCAAGCGTCATACCTTTATAGGTCCGCTCTGTTACGTGACCTACGATGCCTTTTTCTTCAGACTCTTTGATCTCTTCGATACGTAAGTCTTCTGGGCGAAGTAGTACTTGCAGTTTTTCACCTGCTTGCGCTTCCTGATCGTAGTAAACAACAGACTCGACACCTTCGATTTCTGCACGGATACGTTTCTCGTCGATACGCTCTAGCATTGTTGCGTTGAATACGTTGATCTCACCGATAAAGCGAGCAACAAATAGGTTCTTCGGCTCTTCGTAAATCTCACGTGGAGAACCATCCTGCTCGATAACACCGTCGCGCATAACAATAATGCGGTCAGACATCGATAGGGCTTCTTCCTGATCGTGCGTAACGAAGATAAAGGTAATACCAAGTTGACGCTGAAGCTGTTTAAGCTCGATTTGCATTTGCTTACGCAGTTTGTAATCAAGTGCAGATAGAGATTCATCTAGCAGCAGTACTTTTGGTTTGTTAACAACCGCACGCGCAATGGCGATACGTTGTTGCTGACCACCAGAAAGCTGATGAGGCTTACGCTGTGCCATTTTTTCTAGGCGCACCATGCGTAGCGCTTCCATTACTCGTGGTTCAATGTCCGCAGTAGGCGTTTTCTGCATACGAAGACCAAAAGCGACATTCTCATATACGGTCATGTGTGGAAACAATGCGTAACTTTGAAATACCGTGTTGACGTGCCTTTGCTCTGCAGGAACCTGTGTTACATCCTGGTCATCCAAAATAATTTGACCGTTATCTGCCGTTTCAAAACCTGCAATCATGCGTAAAACTGTTGTCTTACCACAACCAGAAGGCCCGAGAATCGTCAGAAATTCACCATGATTAACATCCAGATTTAAATTACCGATGATTTCCTTACCATCGAAACTTTTACTAATACCAGATAAACGAATAACTGGCTTTCCTGCTTGCGGTTTTGCGTTCAACGTCTGTATTTCCCCCACGTTCAAGCCGGGATTATCCCAGCTGATGTGACACTAACCATTCACTTTTGAGGCGCGCATCATAATCACCAAAAGTGTGAAATTAAAGCATTTTCTTATCTTGAAACAGAAATAATTTTGCAGGAAAAAGCCATCATTCCTTACCATACTGTTTTTATGAGATTAATTGGCATCTAGACACAGTTTGATAGCACTAAACTTTGTTCAACAATTGTTTCAATTTCATGACCTTGAAAGTGGTCAATTATCAACCATACAGTTGAGATTGCAAGGATTGTAGGTGAGTTGTGATGTTAGATGTGGAAAGATTTCTTTATAATGACGATTACATTAATTGACTGGAATTCCAGTCAAAATTTTACAAGTTAGTCTTGGATAAACTATGAACGACGATTTTGAGAAAGATTTCAATCTTGGGGGGAGTGTAGAGCGAGCTTTGTCTGGCAACTACGAGCTTAAAGCTGGCGCGGTTTTTAACGAAGCTTGGCGAGCAACCATCCAGCACTTTTTATCATTTTCTCCTGCCATTATTGTATTGCTTTTTGTCCAGTTAGGTATTTTCTATATTGCATTAAAACTGCAGTTGGGCGATTTGACCGTTATTCTTGATGCGTTTGAGAACCCAGAGTCGTTCACAAACGATATTGTGTCTTCTATTTATGTCGCGAATTTCAGTTATGAGGTGATTAGCGCCCCAATTTATGCGGGGATAAGTTTGATGGCTATGAGTCATGTCGCTGGCTTAAAGACTAAGTTGCGCCATGTTGGAAAGGGGTTGCAGTTCACCATTCCTGTTATCCTAGCAACGCTCATGAGCTTAATGCTACAAGGTGTGGTTGGTATGATTTTTCCTTTACTGTCGCTGTATCTTTCCTTGGCATTTAGTCACTCTATCTTGTTGATTTGTGAGAAAAGGGTGCCACCAATGCAAGCGTTGCTGTTATCACTTCGCGCAATCAACAAGAAGATTTTTGTGGTCGCGGGGCTTTACTTAGGCGTGATGTTAATGTTTATTATTGCAGCAATGTTCTACGGTATTGGCTTGATTTTTGTGCTGCCATTCTTCTTCCATTTGAAAGGCATACTCTACCGCGAAATGTTTGGAATTAAGCTTAAGATCGTTACAACACAGAAAAACGATAATGATCACGATGGTAACTCACAGGTGTTTGATGCCTAATTCTTTGAAATCAATAAGTTTACGAGTGGCGGCAACCTGTATAGCCGCCACTTTCATTTCTATAGGCCCATATTTACACTACGAGAAACAGTTTAAATATGTGGAAAATCCTGACGTACTCTCTGGCAAGATTAAGCATGTCGATTTATCACACTTGCCATACATCGGTAATATCCCAGACTTCAATTCAATAAAAGATACGAAAGAGAAAAAAGCTGCTTTTTTTGATTTTTTAAGGCCTAAAATTGCTCTTGAGAATCAACGAATTCGTCATGAGCGGGCCTTTCTTACCTCTTTAAAGGTGGGACAAGTGACGCAAGAACAACAAGAGTATGCTCAGCGGTTATCATCTCTGTATTCGTTGCCCTTGAGTAACGATAAGATTGATCAAGCATGGCTAGACGAGATGCTTGTGAGAGTGAACGTCTTACCAGAAGCGTTGGTTCTAACTCAAGCGGCAAATGAATCTGCGTGGGGCACTTCTCGTTTTGCTACTCAAGCAAACAACTTGTTCGGCCAATGGTGTTATAAAAAGGGCTGTGGAATTGTTCCAGCGCAACGTGGCGCTAACAAAGTTCATGAAGTTGAAAAATTCGATTCTGTACAACAGTCTGTTCATGGCTACTTTATGAATGTTAATCGAAACCCAGCGTATGCAGACCTGCGTGAAATCAGAACATCTCTGGCTGAAAAGAACAAGGGCTTGTTAACGGTCGCAACCGCGTCAGAGTTAACGCATGGGTTGCTAGCCTATTCTGAACGTGGCATCGCCTATGTACACGATCTTCGCGCTATGATTCGTCATAACAACGCCTACTGGACGCAATAAAATAACGGATAAAATGAAAAAGTTAAGCCTAAGTCTGTTGGGAAGTGCGGCGCTAATTCTTGCATCGCCGATAACCCAAGCTAAAGAGTACATGTTCACGTACTCAAAGTTATATACTCAACTAAAAAACAACAATAAAGAAGGGCATGACGATGTGAAAGTTGGTGTCTTTTTTGTGGACGCAAAAACTAAACAAATTTGTATGATAGAAAAAGCTTGGATGGAAAAAGAAGAGCACTATGAAGAGTTTGTTATCCCTGCTTCACAAGAGTTGCCTTTACCTGTTGATAAAAACTTAAAGTCAGCGAATCCGTTGGTTTTTGTCGATACCCCAAAAGATACACGTTGCGATTACTCACTTGTTGTGATGACCAAAGAACCATTACAGGGTAACGTTTCTTACGACCAACTTAAGCCTCTTTTACCTCAAATGCAGACGATGCTGGAAGATTTAGGCGGTATGTTTGCGGGTTGGTTTACACCGGAGGTTCAAGGTGTGACGATGGAGTTTGCAAATCAACTGAATGATAAAGTGATTTTCTCAAACGGAACCGAAAAGCCAATTGTCAATGGCAAGATACAAGTCGCACTAAGTGAAATAGGGCAAGGTGGCACAATGACACTACCAGAACCGACGATGCGAGTGTTACCTTATCTACCTAACGCAAAGAAATGAACACTGAACGTTTAGAAAGGGCTGCAATCGCAGCTCTTTTTTAATTTTGACCGTAACTAAAGTATCTTTCACACTCTTTTCTTAAAGACTCAATAAGACAAACATTTAATCCTGCGTAAAAAGCTCGTATAATCCACGCCCCAAAGAAACCCATGTTAGGAAGTCCTAGTCGATTTATCGGCGATGTGAGAGCCCGCAATGAACCAAATAGATACAAGAAAAGAAACCCTAGAATTCAACAAGCTTCAGAAACGCCTAAGAAGACATGTTGGAAATGCCATTACTGATTACAACATGATCGAAGAAGGCGATGTTGTAATGGCATGTATTAGCGGTGGTAAAGATTCATTCGCGATGCTTGATATCCTGCTGAATCTTCAAAAAGCCGCACCGATCAAATTTGAAGTGGTTGCGGTAAACCTAGACCAAAAACAACCGGGCTTCCCTGAGCACATTCTGCCAGAGTATTTCGAAACACTGAATATCCCTTACTATATCGTCGATAAGGACACGTATTCCGTCGTAAAAGAGAAGGTACCAGAAGGCAAAACCACTTGTGGTCTGTGTTCACGCCTGCGACGTGGTACGCTGTATTCATTTGCAGAGAAGATTGGTGCAACTAAGCTTGCGCTAGGTCATCACATGGATGACATCGTCGAAACAATGTTCTTGAATATGTTCCACGGCTCTCGCCTTAAAGCGATGCCACCAAAGCTACGCTCTGATGATGGTCGTAACGTGGTCATTCGTCCATTGACTTACTGTCGTGAAAAAGATCTGATCAAATACGCTGAGCACAAGGATTTCCCAATAATTCCGTGTAACCTTTGTGGCTCTCAAGAGAACCTTCAGCGTCAATCTATAAAAGCAATGTTGATTGAATGGGATAAGAAGACGCCAGGGCGTGTGGAAGCAATTTTTAAATCAATTCAAAACGTAAGCCCAAGCCAACTAGCAGACCGCGAATTGTTCGACTTTGTTAACTTACCGCTAGATCGTGAAGGTAACCGCGAAGAGTATGAATTTAATGAGGCTGTCGTTTCTTCGACGAATATTGATGAATCGATGTTCATCGATGTTACGAACATCTAACTCGTAAAAAAGGAGGTCAATTAGACCTCCTTTTTTGTACCCAACGCTTTAACTGTTCCCAAACAAAAATCCCCCTGTATTCGGGGGATTTATTAGCGCTTATTTGAAAGCGCTCAATACATAGCAATACTAAAGAGAGATTAGGTTGCTGTATTTGGGTCGAGAGGGCTAATGTAGCCTTTTGGTTTTAGAGCCAACACGTCGCAATTTATTTTATCAATTACGTGCTCCGCTGTATTACCAATAAAGACAGCAGAAAGCCCTGTTCGCCCTGTGGTACCTAAAATAACCATTGCTGCGTTCAAGCGCTCTGCAGCTGCCGGAATGACATCTTCAGGTAAACCTTGCTCAACTATCGTTTGTTCTTCATCAAGACCATGTTTTTGGCGTAGTGCTTTCATAGCCGTTAAATGATGACCTCGCACTGCATCGGTATAAGTCGTTGGGTCAAATTCAGGAAGTTCAATCGTAATGTTCGCCGGTGTAACGGGGTAGGCGTTAACAAGATATGGCTTGGCCTCAAGCCGAGTGGTGATTTCTTTTAATCGCTCGACCATCGTATCGTTGAGATCAATATGAGTCGGGTTTTCTGAGCCCACATGTACTGAGGCAAGGATACTTGCTTGTTCCGGCCAAGCAGCATTCTTAATAAGAAGCACTGGAATAGGGCATTTTCGCAACAAGTGCCAATCTGTCGGTGTGAAAATGACAGACTCTAAAACATCATGCTTACGTGTGCCTTTGATGACTAGGTCATGATTGCCTGCATAGACTTCAGCAATAATCGCCTCATAAGGGCGGTTGTGCCAGACAACACAAACATCAAAGTCGAAGCCATCGTTTAGGTATGGTTGAGCAATTTTACGCATCCACTGCTCACGCTGATGAATGACACCTCGACGCATAGCATCTCTTTCATCCACTGATAGCATTGACGTCATGTCATACGAGAAATCGTAAATGGATAAAAAGAAAGTGATTCGGCTTCTAGATACACTTTTCTGAGCTAATTGAACAGCTCTTGCAAGTGCGGGCTGCTCATCATTATTGATGTCAGCTACAACAAGGATCTTACTGTATATACTCATAACTAAGCCCACTTCTATTGCAAAACCAGATACTGAATGTAAATTAAATCAGTATTTTGGAGTTCTCACCGTACATTTTTACTGTAGCTTAGTTTGGAGAACTTTTTGAGGACTTTCGAAAGGAATTTATGAGAAATATGATGTAGCTCATTTTCGAGCTACATCAATAATTAGGGTGTATTATTCTTTAGTTACACCAGCAAGTTCCATCAATGCATCGTGGTCTAAGATAGTGATATATTTACCTTTTACACTTAGGATCTCTGATTTCTGGAAACGACCTAACAAACGACTGATCGTTTCGACTGTAAGACCAAGGTAGTTGCCAATATCACCACGAGTCATAGTTAAACGAAACTCTCTAGGGCTGAAGCCACGCTGAGAAAAACGCGTTGATAGGTTGTAAAGGAAAGCAGCTAGTCGCTCTTCTGCGTTCTTTTTAGAAAGAAGCAAAATCATTTCCTGATCACCTTTAATTTCGTTACTCATCAAACGCATGATTTGCTGGCGAAGCTTAGGCATTTTACCCGATAGATCGTCTAAAATTTCGTATGGGATTTCACATACCATCGACGTTTCGAGTGCTTGAGCAAAGCTAGGGTGGGAGTCACCAGTGATAGCATCGAAACCGACTAAGTCTCCAGCTAAGTGAAACGCTGTGATTTGCTCATCACCTTGCTCTGTGATCGTATAGCTCTTGATGGTACCAGAGCGGATAGCGTATAGCGATTTTAGCTCATCACCGGCCTTAAAAAGCTCTTGTCCTTTTTGAATAGGCTTCTTACGTTCGATGATTTGGTCAAGCTGATCAAGTTCTGCCTCATTTAGAGTGAACGGGATACACAGTTGACTAATGCTACAATCTTGGCAATGAATGGCGCAACCGCCTGATTGGATACGCTTTGTTGCAGGTTTTTCAGAAATCATAACAACCTTTCACTATTTGATATACATCAATATTTTAGCATCGCTTAATCCTAAAGGGTAGCAAAAATGTCACCTCAATAGAGTTTAACGTTATATGAAACCGAGTAATGCTAAGGCTCCTACAGCGGTATACGTACCATAGCCAATAAGGATTAATGCTGAAATATTTCTAAATATTAATGATTTTTGTAATTTCTGAAAATGATTGGCACCGTATCCAATAATAAGCATTGCAGGTAGCGTTCCGAGCCCAAACGCAAGCATAATTAGGCCGCCGTTCATCGCACTACCAGAAACCGCCGACCAAGTAAGCGCTGAATAAACTAAACCACATGGTAACCAACCCCAAATAAAGCCAAATGGCAACGCGTGAAGAGGATGCTTTAATGGCAACAAACTCTTCCCTGCCGGCGAGATAAAGCGCCAGAGATACTGCCCTAGCTTTTCTATTAAAAGTAAGCCTTGCCACCATTTAGCAATATACAGCGCGACCAGAATCATGAATAACGCAGCAATCAGCCTTAACCAAGCAAGAGAATGCGTTAACCCACTAAGCTCAGATAAACCTGATATAGCACCACCCACTAGTGCTCCTATTAAGGTATAACTGATCAATCGTCCGAGGTTGTAGAAGAGGGGGATAAGAGGGGTAGTTTTATTTTTAGCAGAAGAGCCCATGGTAAGTAGAGACGCGATACCACCACACATACCCATACAATGACCGGCTCCTACTAAGCCGATCATCAACGCACCGATAAAATCAGGAGTCATAAAGGTCGCTACTTTTTATCACTATTAGATTGGTCTTCTTCGTCGAGAAGAATGTTGTGCCCTTGCCGTTCAAGATCTTCAAACTGATCGCTTCTTACCGCCCAAAGAAAAACGGCGACAGCAACACAAACGAGAACGATAGCGATGGGAATCAATATATAAAGACTTTCCATGTTTGCTTTCTCTACTTATTTCTCTTTGAGCAGGCGCAAAGAGTTAGATACAACGATAATTGAGCTTGCAGACATGCCAACTACTGCAATGTAGGGAGCCACTAAACCTGCGACCGCCAAAGGCAAAATTAACAGGTTGTAACCCAAAGACCAAGCCAAGTTTTCTCGAATAATCTTTCTTGTACGCAGTGCAAGCAAACGTGCCTCTAGTAGTTTTTCGAGATTATCCCCAAGTAACGTCATATCAGCAGAAGCTTTAGCGACATCTGTACCACCACCCATTGCGACAGAAAGGTGAGCTCCGGCGAGAGTCGGCGCGTCATTGATTCCATCACCAACCATCATAGTGATACTGTTTTCGTCCAAGCTCTTAAGGTATGCAAGCTTATCTTCTGGCTTTGCTGACGCGACGATGTGATCGATACCAATTTCATTTGCCACTGGTTGGGCGTTTGAGAGAGAATCACCAGTTAGCAGGGTTGTCTTAATTCCAGCGTCAGCAAAACGTTGAATAAAGGCTTTGCTTTCTTTTCGGATAGGGTCGCGGTAGTAAAAGCTAGCGACATGCTTGCCATCAACCGACAGATAGACCGCCTGGCTTTCATGACTTTCTTTGCCTTGAACAAAAGCAGCACTACCTATCTTAACGATTTTGCCATTCCACATACCCTCAATCCCTGAACCAATCACGTTTTGCACGTCAGACACGATAAAGTCATCATTGGTGAAAGTTGCAAAAGAACGAGCGATAGGGTGGTTTGCATGAGCCTCTAAAGCTGCAGCTAGTGATAGACAATCTTTCTGTGGGAGATCACTAAGTACCTTTGTTTCACAGATCTCAATATCACCTTTCGTTAGAGTGCCTGTTTTATCTACAACTAAGTGATTGATCTTACATAATGTCTCAAACACATGGCCTTTACGAAGCAAAATGCCAAAATTACCCATTCTAGAGGTAGCACAAGTGAGAGCGGTCGGAGTGGCCAGAGATAGCGCACATGGACACGTAGCGACTAACACAGACAGCATGATCCAAAACGCATCATCTGGTTTTGTTTGATGCCAGTAAAACCAAGTACCAGCAGAGATAATAAGAATCACACCAACAAAGTAACGGGCGACAATGTCTGCAATTTCCGCAATTTTAGGTTTGGAGTGTTGAGCTTCATCTTGTAAACGCACGATGTTAGAAATCATTGAATCGGCCTTTGAGCTTACTACCTCAAGTTCAAATGATTCGTCTCCGTTTAGTGTTCCCGCATAGACGACATCGCCTTCTCGTTTCACAACGTGCACTGACTCACCCGTTAACATGGATTCATCAATATGAATACGGCCTGAAATAACTTTACCGTCAGCGGGGATATGTTCACCAGGTAGAACGCGAATACGATCGCCAACTTTTAGCGTCTTCACGGGGATCTGATCACCGTCCAGCGTTGTAGCAATTGCAGGAATCAACTTAAGAAGGTTACCACTCGCTGCAGCAGCTTTGCGACGAGCGCGCATCTCTAAGAATCGACCTACTAACAAAAAGAAGGTAAACATCGAGATAGATTCAAAGAAGACTTCGCCTTGTTCAGTTACTGTTGCAACTAAACTTGCAACATAGGCAAAGATCAACGCAATAGAAACCGGGACATCCATACCAAGGGTTCGGCCTTTGATACTGCGCCATGCGTTTAAGTAAAATGGAAGAGCGGAATAAAGCAAAACAGGAGTAGCAAAAATCAAACTTACCCAACGAAAGTAACTTTTAAACTCTGGCTCTAAATCACCAAAGACTTCGAGATACAGTGCAACGGCGAGCATCATGACCTGCATGGTTGCTAAACCTGCAATACCTAGCCGATATAGATATTGCTTCATCATTCGATGGTAAGAGGCTTCTTGCTTATCTGCTTCAAAAGGTGCAGCTTTGTAACCAAGTTTATGAATAACGGAAAGGAGCTCGCTTAACCGTACCTGAGTTTTATCCCAGGCTAGTAACGCTCGATTGGTGGTTGTATTAACACGGATAGATACCAACCCGGCCGTATTAGAAACTTGCTTTTCGATTAACCACGCACAAGCGGCACATGAAACGCCTTCCAAAGAAAGGGTTACTTCAGAAACATTTTCGCGATTTCGTACGAATTCAGATTGTACATCCGCATTGTCATAATGAATTAAAGCTTGGAGTTGCTCTGGTACTAGATCTGCCTTTTCTGCAGGCGCAGTGCGGTATTGGTAATATGATACAAGACCACTATCGACAATAGTCTGCGCCACAGTTTCGCAGCCCGGACAACACATGTCGCGAATTTCACCCAATATTTCTACTTTGAAATCCGTGTTGGCTGGTACATCTTCACCGCAGTGATAACAGGATTTACACATATGCTTACTTCATTAACGGTGTTGAAGAGGCAGGAAACTCAACTTTACCTTGGATCATCCATTGCTTGTCGTGTGGTTGTAGTTCAACAAACCATGGTCCTTGAATAGATTCCTCAGCTTTTAGTCGGTAATTACCAGATGCATCCGCTGTTACAAGCTTTGTGAAGTCACGATCAGGAAGAGTACGATGAGTGAAAGTGGCCGTTAGAGCAGGGTAATGAGGTAGCTTCCCTTTAGCGAAAACAATCACAACATTGTTATTTTCAGAGGAAATCTCAGCGTTAAGACCTAGGTCACGAGCGACATTCATTTTACTAATGTCGATATTAATGCCTTTGCCTTTTTTATAGTAATCCTCGGCGACTAAAGAAACAGAGTTGTTCGAGAAAACGACCACAGTAATCACAGTCCAAACTACGACAGTAAGAGGAAGGATGATTAGGAACCACGGCCAAAATTGTTTATACCAAGGCTTTACCATAAAAAAGTTCTCAACAGCTAAATGAAAAAATGTAAGGCGTTAAATTTAAAGGAAAGACAGCCCCTATGAAAGGGGCTGTTATTGCTATGTTACGTAATATCTCAGTTACTTACTCTCTGAGTTACTTAAACTCCAGACATATGAGGCAACGAGCTGAACTTTATCTTCACCCAAAATGTCTTTCCACGCAGGCATTACGCCTGAGCGTCCGTTCATTACGGTTTCTGTTACAGCTGCACGAGAGTCACCAAATAACCAGTCTTGGTCTGTAAGGTCAGGCGCACCGACTGCAGGGTTACCCTTACCATCGGTACCATGACAAGCTGCACACACTACGAAGCGTGCTTTACCTGCCGCGGCTTCACGAGCATTTACTTTACGACCAGATAGACTAAGTGTGTAACTTACAACTTCTTGAACACCTTGCTCACCAAGGGCATCTTTCCATGCTGGCATTTGACCAATACGGCCGTGCATGATGGTTGTAACGATCGCTGCTGGCTCGCCACCATATAGCCATGCATCATCAGTCAGGTTAGGGAAGCCTTTCTGACCACGTGCATCAGAGCCATGGCATTGAGAACAGTTTTGCAAAAACAAACGCTGACCAACTTTTAATGCTTCAGGATCTTGCGCAATTTCAGGAATTGGGCGTAGGCCACTGTCATTGTGCGCAAGTTTACGGAATGCTTCGCCGAAGTAAGCGTCGGCATCATCCAGTTCTTTTGCATATTGGTTTAGTTGCTTGTTCTCTTGTGCTGCAGCGATGGCTTCTTTTGACTCTTCTAGTGAGCGAACGGTTTGAGCCGAACTCTGCCAGTTTAAAAAGCCCTTGAAGCTACCTAGACCTGGGAATAGGGCAAGGTAAACTGCTGCGAACACAAATGTACTTACAAACAGGTAAGTCCACCACTTTGGTAGAGGGTTGTTTAGCTCGCGAATACCATCGTACTCGTGGCCCATGTCTTCCCCTTCCTCGACGCCCATTTTATCTTTAGCGCACCAAGTCAGGAGAATCGCACAGCCTACTAGCGTACCGACAGTAATCACGATAATCCAGAGACTCCAGAATGTAGTCATTACTTCTTCACTCCTTGGTTATTAGGGGTCTTTTGTTCTTCGTCAGCAAACACCAAGTTGGCATCTTCTTCAAAGCGTGCTTTACGCTTTTTACTAAATGCCCACCATACGATGCCAATAAAACTAGCGAAGAGTACAACGGTATAAATACTATGAATTGTACCGAAATCCATATGATCCCCTTACTTCATTGCATGACCAAGAGACTGAAGGTAAGCGATGATTGCATCCATCTCTGTTTTACCTTCTACTTCTTTAGCCGAATTCGCGATCTCTTCATCAGTGTATGGAACGCCGAACTGATCACGAAATAGCTCAAGTTTCTTCTGAGTTAGCTTACCGTCTAAAACGTTTTCAGCTAGCCACGGGAAACCTGGCATGTTTGACTCAGGTACAAGCTCACGAGGATCTAACAGGTGAACACGGTGCCATTCGTCAGAATAACGACCACCAACACGAGCTAAATCCGGGCCTGTACGCTTAGAGCCCCAAAGGAATGGGTGTTCCCAAACACTCTCACCAGCAACAGAGTAGTGACCGTAACGTTCAGTCTCTGAGCGGAAAGGACGAACCATCTGGCTGTGACAAACGTTACAACCTTCACGGATGTAGATATCACGGCCTTCCATCTCCAAAGGAGTGTAAGCACGCAGATTTTCTACAGGTTCAGTCGTTTGCTTTTGGAAAATCAGAGGAGTGATCTCTACAAGAGCGCCCCAACTGATAGCAAACACGATAAAAATAGCCAACAAACCGACATTACGTTCTAAGATTTCATGGCGATTATTAGAATTATTACTCATTCTTAAATCTCCTTATGCCGGATGTGGGATAGCTTTTAGGCTTTCTTTTGGTGCACTTACCGTTTTGTACGTGTTATATGCCATTAGGAACATACCAGATAGGAAGATAAATCCGCCTAGGAAACGTACAAAGTAGAACGGATAAGACGCTTCTACAGACTCAACAAAGCTGTAAGTTAGCGTACCGTCAGAGTTAACCGCGCGCCACATAAGACCTTGCATTACACCAGAGATCCACATCGCAACGATGTAAAGAACGGTACCGATTGTTGCTAGCCAGAAATGCACATTAACTAGACCAACAGAGTACATACGCTCCTGGCCAAATAGGCGAGGTACCAAGTGATATACAGAGCCGATAGAAACCATCGCAACCCAACCTAACGCACCAGAGTGAACGTGACCAATGGTCCAGTCTGTGTAGTGAGAAAGTGCGTTAACCGTCTTAATCGACATCATCGGGCCTTCAAAGGTAGACATACCGTAGAACGACAGTGAAACGATTAGGAAACGTAGGATAGGGTCATAACGAAGCTTATGCCATGCACCAGATAACGTCATAATACCGTTGATCATACCACCCCAAGAAGGAGCAAATAGAACCAGCGACATAACCATACCTAGAGACTGAGTCCAGTCTGGTAGCGCTGTATAATGAAGGTGGTGAGGGCCTGCCCAAATATATAGAGAAATAAGTGCCCAGAAGTGAACGATAGATAGACGGTAAGAATAAACAGGACGTTCAGCTTGTTTAGGAACGAAGTAGTACATCATACCTAGGAAACCAGCGGTCAGTAGGAAACCTACCGCATTGTGTCCATACCACCACTGAACCATCGCATCCACTGCGCCCGAGTAAATCGAGTAAGATTTACCGAGTGACACAGGAATAGCCATGCTGTTCACGATGTGAAGTACTGCTACTGTGATAATAAAGGCACCGAAGAACCAGTTTGCCACATATATGTGTGACGTGTTTCGTTTCACCAGTGTGCCGAAGAACACCACCGCATATGATACCCATACTAGCGCAATTGCGATATCAATAGGCCATTCTAGCTCAGCATACTCTTTACCCGATGTTAAACCGAGAGGCAAAGTAATGGCTGCTGCCAGGATGATTGCTTGCCAACCCCAAAAGGTGAAGGCAACGAGTGGGCCACCAAAAAGACGTGTTTGACATGTGCGCTGTACAACATAATAAGACGTTGCGAACAGAGCACTGGTACCAAACGCAAAAATTACCGCATTAGTATGCAGTGGACGTAAGCGACTGTACGTCAACCACGGCGTATCAAAGTTTAGCTGTGGCCAAACTAATTGAGCGGCAATCAAAACACCAACAGCCATACCAACTATGCCCCATAAAATGGTCACAAGGGTAAATTGGCGAACGACTGTATAGTTGTAGTTTTGTTCAAGCTGCTTTACTTGGCTCATTTGCATGCTTCCAATTTCTAATTAACTACACTTTTACTTCCAACACGACTTGCGTCGTAACACCACCCAAGTAAACTCTAGAATTCAAGTGTTATCATCACCTTATTTCCATTGCTGACTTTAATAAAAAGTGGCATTTTCAGCGTGACACTATACTTGAATTAACAATTCAATGACAGGGTAGTAACCTTACTGGACCTCTGGAAATCATTTTTTATTTAAAAAGTTTGAAGTTTGTAACAAGGATATTAGTAATTATGCCTGCACAAAAGTTAACAAAGGCGCGACTTGCACAAATCTTAATCATGCTCAGTGTTTTAATAGGCGCATTTTTCTGGCGTACCTTTACACACGAGAGTGTTAATAGCGTTGACTGTTCACAAAAAGAACGATGCGATGTAACAATTGAAGGAGAAATAATCACGATTAATCGTGACTCAATGGGAATTTCGCTCGAAACGATAGAAAGTAGCACTCTAAAAATTGATCTAAATCAATCTGGTAATTTTATCAATCTCAACGAGAAGCATAAGTCAGTAGAATGGGACATCATTCCTGAATCGAAAAAAATCACCTTTAAAAAAGGTGAAAACATTGTTGTAGTTCAATTATAAATACGATCTATCACGAGATAATCGTAACTTATTAATGAAATTAACACCTTCTTACCTAGAGAAAATTGGTTGGAATGGTATAACAGCAGAGTGATATCCAATTATAAAATCGTATGCATTGCCAATCAGTTTTTACTCATATTAAAGATGAAGACTCAGCGATAAAAACGCTCAGATCCGAATTGACACAACAGAACTTGTCTTACGTGATGTGTTACTACACGGAAGAATACAATTTCGAGTTGATTCGAGAAGCGTTTCTTGCGCATTTTCCTGGTGTGCCTTTTCATGGCGCCAGTTCATGTCAAGCCGTAATGACAGATCAGGGCTTTCATACAGGCCCAGTAATTGCGGCACTTGCTGTTTATGATACAGGTCCTCATGCTTATGGTACTGGTATTTCTAATCACAACTCAGGTGACAGCGTCACCAAGGCTTTGGATATGGCCCTTGAGAGCGCTAACCGTGTAGGAGAGGTACCAAACTTAATTCTACTTCATGCCACACCAGGGCAAGAGGAATCAATCATTGCGTCTATAGATGAAAGATTTGGAACTCTAATTCCAATTATTGGTGGTTCGGCCGCTGATAATAACATCGCTGGGAAATGGTCTGTGATAACCGCCCAAGGCTCTCAAACTTCAGGTTTAAGCTTAACTCTCTTTTACTCCTCTCAACCTGTTGATATCGCTTTTAGCGCTGGACATACACCAACTAATATCAAAGGTGTTGCAACCAAGACCAACGATAGATGCTTACTTGAAATTGATAACGAACCTGCGCTCAATGTTTATAGAAGGTGGACAAATCACCAGGATAACCAAGTAGGTAAAGATAATATGCTGTTTACAAACTCGAGTGCTTATCCATTAGGGCGGATCGCAGGTCATCTCTATGATCGCCCATATTACAAGTTATCCCATCCGATCCGTGAGACACAAGATGGTGGAATCGAGTTGTTTACACGAATAGAAAAGGGTGACGAGCTCACATTAATGAAAGGAAGTCGTGAGCATCTAGTTGCGCGCGCTGCAAAAGTCGTCAATGCCGCTTTTAACCAAAAATTAGAAGAGTCTCGAAAAATTGGAGTGATAAATATCTTTTGCGCAGGTCCCATGTTGCACTTAATGCAAGACATGAATAGCGTTTGTGAACAAATTAACCAAGAGCTAGAACATTTGCCTTTTATTTGCCCTTTTACTTTCGGCGAGCAAGGTAGATTTATTGGTGGTGAGAATGGACATGGAAACCTGATGATTTCATCGGCTATATTCCATAAACCTTATGAAAGATAAATACTTAGACATATATCAACAGGAAGCGCTTCAAGAAGCGTTAGTTGAGCTAAAGCAGGCTAGACAAAGAGAACGACTACTCGCCGATGAAAACAAGGCCATTCTTTCCGCGATATCTGCGATGAGTGAGGCAAAGAATCGGCATGAGATATTTACGGGATTAAACAATGTCCTCAAAAAGTACATCAACTTCGATGATTTTATTGTACTGACTCGTGATGGCGAACGATATCCCTTCAGGACATTGATATCAACTAATAGCGTATTTGATAATGTATCCTGGTTACACGGTAACACCTATCAAAGAGCTCTCAATGGTGAATGCATTCTACTGTTCGAGCCAGATAAACTCGCTGAGTTTGTTAACTTAAACAGCTTTATAAAAAGCCATGTAAACTCGGTCGTTTTAACTGGTATACGTTCAGAAGTAACGCAAACCGTAATCCTACTTATTGGAGCTCAGAAAGGGCACTTTAGCATAGAGAATAAGGAAACCTTGAGGCGGTTTCGTCCCTTAATTGAAAGGGCGGTCATTGATATCGAGACCAAAGAGAAGTTACAACGTATCGTTGAGGTAAGAACAACTCAGCTCGCTAAAGCAAGAGAAGAAGCAGAGCTTGCGAACCGGTCTAAGTCGGAGTTCTTAGCGATGATGAGCCATGAAATAAGAACCCCTTTAAATTCCGTTCTTGGAATGCTAGATATACTGAAGCAATCAACCTTGTCAGAAGAACAAATTGATGCTTTGAGCCAAATGGAGTGCTCTGCAGAGTTACTTCTCGCGATAATCAGTGACATTCTTGATCTTTCTAAAATCGAGTCAGGTCGCTTTCAGCTCAATGAACAATGGATTAACTTAAGAGACACTGTCACTTTTGTTATTTCTCAGCAAAAACAAATAGCTAAGAAGAAGAATCTTAAATTCAAGCTCAACTGTACTGTCACTAATGACAAACAATTTTGGATTGACTCCACGCGGTTATCTCAAATTCTGTTTAATCTAATAGGGAATGCAATAAAGTTTACAGACGAAGGTGAAGTAAAAGTTTCTGTATCTGAGCAAGATGCTGAACTTGTGATCTCAATATCTGACACTGGAATTGGTATATCTAAAGCAAAGCAAGAGCATTTGTTTACGGCATTTCATCAAGGAGACCGTTCCATCACGAGACGCTTCGGTGGTACAGGACTGGGGCTCGCAATAACCAAGCATTTAGTTGAAATGATGCGTGGAAAGATTGCCGTTAAAAGTGA
Organism: Vibrio sp. 1167; assembly: GCF_033340375.1. Lineage (NCBI taxonomy): Bacteria > Pseudomonadati > Pseudomonadota > Gammaproteobacteria > Vibrionales > Vibrionaceae > Vibrio > Vibrio sp. 1167. The sequence goes on from NZ_JAWOWK010000002.1 coordinate 713,811, forward strand.
TGAGCATGTTGGTTCAACCTTTACGATTTCGATTCCAGTTTTGACTCGTTGTAATCAAAATCGTCCAGTTAGAATCGAAACCAATCAACCGACAAAAGCAATGGAACTTCTCGTCGTAGAAGATACCGAGTCGAATCAGTTCGTAATAAAGCTTATCTTAAATAAGCTTGGCCATAATGTTCATATCGCAAGCCATGGAGCAGAGGCATTAACATTTTTAGAAGAGAATGAGGATTTAATCGATTTGATTCTCATGGATGTCTCGATGCCAGTGATGGATGGAATTACCGCAACAAGACTTATTCGAGATAAAGGTCTCAGGACCCCAATTATAGCGTTAACTGCACATGCGTTAGAAAGCGATAGAGATAAATGCCTGGATGCCGGCATGGACGGATTCATTTCCAAGCCAGTTAGAAGACAAGATATCTTTGAAGCTATACAGTCATTTCAATAAGCAAAAAGGCGTTAATATAGATCTTAACAATCGATAGATTATTAAGATCTATATTAAGTATTTTATGGTAAATAACCATTATGTTTAATGCTCACAGTAAGGCCCTTAAATTTAAAATCTGCAGGGGAATAGGAGCATACTCAGACAACATTTAGCGTACGGCGATATTTAATTTAACATAATATACATAATGCGCACTAATAGTGTAAACCCAAAGCGATAATGTCCTAGTATTTCCAAGTGAATCTGTCCTATGTTTGCTTGGAGGTATTTAGGAAGTTAGTTACGATGAACTACCATGAATTGCACCGTTTCTCCATTATCCAAGATGTGTTAAACAATAAGTTAAAGTGCCGAGAAGCCACATCCATTCTTGGAATAAGCTACCGGCACTTGTCTCGCATACTTTATGCCGTAGCAGAACCTCAACCTAGCCCAAATCACGCAGCACATCAGATTATGATGGGAAACGGTAAGGTAACTGCGATGATTGATGCAAAATTACAAATGTTCGAATTTGGTATAGGTATTAATGATGCAATTAATGGTGTTTGGTTACCTAGATCCAGTGCTTATAAAGATCACTACACTACTCCAAAAGCTCCACCTCATTCACTAATACATGGTACAAATTATCAGAACTGGATTGGCACGCTTGGAAGAATTAGGCATAGTGAAAATGTATTTAAGTCCACACTGCTTAACTGCTGAAAAAGCAAATACAAGATAGTTCTCATCCTGAGAAAATTCTTGAGAAGAAAGATGCTAACTGGAAACCTACTGTATGACTGTATACAAATTAAAAAGTAAACCTCGAGAATTTAAGGTCTTAGAGCATGACCCTTATAAGAGAGCTCTCGATTCAGATGACTTTAAGTTGTTAAGACGACTTCGAAGAGCCCCTGTTGATTCAACCAGCTTGAGAGATGTTTGGGTAAATGAATATGCAACATTTACTCAACACTTTAAATCTGCTGAAGCAATCCCAGACATATCTAAATGGAGAACATTTCTTGTCTTGAGAGAAAATGCATATCAGGTAGTACGAGATGTAATTGATTCTGACGGTGAGTTCTTACCGATTACAATCGATGATGAAAGTTTTACCGTGTTCAACGTGATGTCCTTTGGAGAAGAAGACAAGCAGAAAATCAAATTTGAAGACATTGACGGAGAACAAGGATTATTAGAGAAACTGGCATTTATAGAAAGCGATCTTTCAAATAAATATGTCTTTAAATCAAAAGATGAAGGTTGTACGTCAATTTATTGTGATGACAAACTCATATCGTTATGTGAAGAGCACAATTTAAAGGGGCTTTCGTTCGATACAAATCTACTCGATATATTTGAAGATTAATTCATCAGAATTTTTGTATTAGTTCAGACTAGATCTGAGACTCCAATTTGAAAAGAAGAGAGTTACCCACTTTGATTAAAGGTGCTTAATCACTAATCAAAGACAATAATTTGTGGTTATGCTTACGAAGCAAATCAAATCTCTTATTGAAAATTGATGCGCGCTTAGTCCTCGACTTACTGGCGTGTTCTTCTGTAAGCACCTGAATCAATCTATGTATGGTGATGATGGCCAACTCACTGAGTTCGCCATTCAATGTCATCACTACTTTAACGAACTCAAACGCGCTGCTGAGCAAAAATCAGCTAAACGCTCTAATCGCTCCGCAACGAAATCTGCCAAAAATCACGAGCTCAGTTCACTCGCTCTTAATCAAGGCGTTCTGAAACATTTATAAGCCTGTGGTTATATGGAGGCGAATGTACTTTTCGGGGTATTTGTAACGATAGCGTTTTCCTTTCTTCAAGTTGGACTTAACGTACCTACACACTTTTTGGTCACCACTGCCTGTTACTCTTTTTATTACTGCGTTTTTACTTTTGTGCTCCATTTCTATCATGACGTCACAATACCCTTGGTAGCCATCAAACTTATTGTCTACTTTCTTTTGAAGCTTAGTCTTAATCTTTTTAGCCAACAGGTTCGTTTCTGAATCGTCAGCAAAAACTGAAGTACTTGCAAAGATCAGTATCATTAAAGTTACAACGTATCTCATCGTTTTGGTCCGTTTATGTTGTTGGATTGTTCGATGATAAGTAATTTTTCTGTAGATACGAAAATGGGACGCCACATTGCGTCCCATTTAACATGATGAAGTAACTGATATGTAATTAAGCGCGCTTCTTGCCTTTGTTTGCTTTGAAGCCCTGATGAGGAAAAACGTTACGAATCCTCTGTTGAACTTTTTTGGGAATGCCTTTGGAAAAGCTTAAGCGCATTCCTGTTCGTTGGCTATACACCTTCATTTCACCAGTAAACGGGTTATGCTCACTAATATCCTGTAAGTTGTGTTTGAAAGAAGGAGGTAGATGCCCTTTTACGTTACTAATATGGCCATTATCGAACTTTACTTTTAACACCGGCCTATCGACTGCGATCAACCAAAAGATCACGATGGCTGCAATTAAGATTACATATAACATTTGGCACTCCCTATCCTAGCTAGATAGCAATTTACTCAAATCCTCTTTAATTGAGGTAACTTTTTGACTCGCTTTTTCACTTCTCGACGCTTCGGAAAGCAAATATTCAATTGCGTCAGATAACGTACAACCAAGTTCATTCGCTCTACTAGAAAGCTTTTCCCAAACTCGGTAATCTAAATCAATGGATTTCTTCTTTGTATGGACTTGCTCTGCATTGAAGTGACGTTTCCGTTTCGCTCGGATAGCCTGCTTGAGTTTATTATCTAACTCTTCTGACATGTGGTTTTCTATCCAAGCTAAGACAAGTGTAGGCTCGTGTTCAAGGCGTTTTAGTTCTGCGACCGCTGCATCTGCTTCGCTTGTATCAATATGTCGGGTAATCGCTTCACCATCTTTCCATTTTTTGATGAGATACTTCCATTTCCACCCACATTCTAGATTCTCAAGCTGCTGATATTTCATTTGTTCCGACCCATAAACATAACCTAGTGACAGCGTAACCCAGATGGTTTACTTGGGCAAATAAAACTCTTAGAAGTATCGATGTTGATCACTCATTTGTCTAAGTATTGTTCATTGAGAGATGAATGCCGAGAGCAAACCAAATTGGTGCTAGGGTGTTATAGTCCGTTTCGTTATAATGTCGGCAAGATTGAATTACGATGAATTTTAATGAACCAACTTAATTGGCAAGACGTAACACCTTCACTTGAGCAGTACGAAGCACTTTTAAAGTCTGCACCTTCGTTACCAAAGAAGTCTTTTACTGAGCTCCAACCGAGAATGTCGGCAACGATATCTCGTTTTTCAAAAATTTCTGGATTGACGCGAGTACTACTCATTAACTGCGTAGATAATTCTGTCTATAGAGAGTTCATCAGTAAAGCTCTTCAGAGCCAGTCTAACGCTGCGATTGTTTTGTCGGAATCACTTGATGCCAAACGCTTATTTGACCGTTACAGTGTCGATTTAAGTGGTGATATTGCCTTCCAACCTGGCTTAATTTCACAGGCAGATAGCGGTTACTTAATTGTACCGGCTAATCTAATTTTGGCTAACCCAGGACTTTGGCCAAATATAAAGTCTGCAATTCAACAAAACCTTATCGAGCCACTGAACCTAAGCCCTACTCGTTTACCTACTTCAGTACCGCAAGCTAAAGCTTATGATGTAAAACTGATTGTAACAGGAGAAAGAAGTCAGTTAGCAGAGCTAGAATACATCGATGAAGACTTCTGTTCTGGCTTTGCCATGTATACGGAAGTTGAAGAAGATATTCATCTGTCAGAGCAGAATTTGACAGATTACTTTGGTTTAGTGAACTGGATATGTTCTCAATATCAGCTGCCTCACTTAACCGAATGTGGTTTTAGAAGATTGTTGCTGGCCGGTATGAGATTTACTGAAGATCAACATTATCTGCCTTTAGGAGTAATGTGGCACTCTCAACTTCTAACGCTTGCCAGCCAGTTCAGTGATGGCCGAGCATTAGATTACAAGTCGTTAGATAAAGCGATTGACGACAAGTATTACCGAGAATCTTACCTTCCTCAGCGTGCCGTGTACGATATTTTAGATGGCCAAGTCATCATTGAGACAACTGGGGAACAAGTTGGTCAAATCAATGGCCTAACCGTTATTGATATGGCTGGGCACCCTGTCAGCTATGGTGAGCCTGCACGAATATCTTGTGTAATTCATTTTGGTGATGGCGATGTTTCCGATGTTGAGCGCAAAGCTGAGCTTGGAGGCAATCTACATGCAAAAGGCATGATGATTATGCAAGCTTTCTTGAGCTCTGCTCTGAAACTGGATGAACCACTGCCTTACTCTGCCTCCATCGTATTTGAACAGTCTTATAGTGAAGTTGATGGTGACAGTGCATCTCTTGCAGAACTTTGTTGCTTGGTGAGTGCTTTATCTGAATCTCCAATTAATCAACAAGTTGCTGTTACAGGAGCTGTTGATCAGTTTGGTCGAGTGCAAGCCGTCGGTGGCTTGAACGAAAAAATTGAAGGCTTTTATCAGGTTTGTAAACATCAAGGTTTTACAGGAAATCAAGGTGTTGTGATGCCAAAATCAAACCTTAAACATCTTGCATTACATAAAGATGTAATAGAAAGCATTAAAAATGGTGAGTTCCATATTTGGTCCGTTTCTACCGTAGATGAAGCTATTCCGATTGTAATGAATAAACCTTTTAGAGGTGAAGACGATAGCATTATTGGCAAAATAGCGGAACGTATTGAAAACTTTGAAAGACATGAGCATCCAGAAGGAATTGTGCAGCGCATCAAAAACTGGTTTGTCTAGTACTGATCGGAGTTGTTTAGCGTACACGTGTTCACTAAGATGCAGCTATCAAAAATTGGAGTAATTGATAATGCAAAACAAACGTGATTCTTATAACCGTGACGATCTACTTGCTTCTAGCCAAGGCGAACTGTTTGGGCCTGGTTACCCTCAGCTTCCTGCGCCAAACATGCTAATGATGGATCGTGTTACTAAAATGTCTGAGACTGAAGGCGATTTTGGTAAAGGTTTGATCTTGGCGGAATTGGATATTACTCCAGATTTGTGGTTCTTTGACTGCCACTTCCCTGGCGACCCAGTAATGCCGGGTTGTCTTGGCCTTGATGCGATGTGGCAACTTGTTGGTTTCTTCCTTGGCTGGGTTGGTGGCAAAGGAAAAGGTCGTGCTCTGGGTGTTGGCGAAGTGAAGTTTACAGGTCAGATCCTGCCAACAGCGAAAAAAGTGACGTACGAAATCCACATGAAACGCGTTGTAAACCGTAAACTTGTGATGGGTTTGGCCGACGGTCGTGTATGTGTGGACGGCAAAGAAATCTACGTAGCAAAAGATTTGAAAGTTGGCTTGTTCCAAGACACTTCAAGCTTCTAATCACGATTTTAATCGATTTATTAAGGCTCCTATTTAGGAGCCTTTTTGTTGTCGAGTGTTAACCTACTTCCCTATGTCCCTATAATGTAGAAAAGGCTCCGTAGAGCCCTTTCGAATCCTTCTTTTTGTATGTGGAGAGTTTATTTGTAGAGACCAGATTGTCTTTCATCTCTGGCATCACGCCAACCACCTAACCAATACGACCGAGCATCAACTTGTTGATATGGGCAAGCCTCTTGAGACCTTCCATTCAACCCAGCTTTGTAGCCTTGAGATTGAGCTCGTTCTAGGCGATCACGCTTTTGTCTCTTCATAGTTAATTCCTCATACAGGTCCATTTACTAACGTACAGCTGTTATTGTGAAACTTTGATGGAGTTTTTATGACTCCACTTATAAGAATCGATCAAAGTAGGCAATTTCTCAAGGCATAAAAAAAGCAGAGACTCAAATGTGTGAGCCTCTGCTTGATTTAAAAATTACTGACGATTTTTAACTATTTTCTACGGAACCCAAACAATCCAAGCATGGTCAAAGCTAACCAACCAAGGCCTGCACCTTGACGCTCTGTCGTCGTTGAGTCAATGCTTCGAGATACGATGTCGTCCTTAGTTGCGTCAGCAATAGGTACTAGTTTGACTGCTACAATTTGCTCTTCAGAGCTACATGTCGCATTGTTTGCTGTTGTGCTATAACCACCTGCACATTTCATAGCAGTACCAGAGATCACACCTGCATCATTGATATCAGTTGCGTCGATAATACGGAACTGATTGTTTTGTTCAGAGTAATCACCGCCATTAGTCAAACTGTCTAGGAACCAAGCTTTTCCATTGAATAATGTTGCAGCACGTTCACTAGTCTCGCCACCTACGCTATATGGATAGATAAAACCGCGCTTACGACGTGGCTTGCCATCGTCTTCACGAGTCGTTTCCGCATCAAGTTGCCCGACGATTTCATTGTAAGAGTTGATACCGCCCATCTTACCGCCCGCACCGCTAAAGAAAATGCCAGTAGTTGGGTAAAAAGCGCTAATAGAATCCTTACGAACATCATCTACGATAAAGAGACGATTCGGAGCAGAGCCCGTTGGCATTAAGTATCCGCCCGAACGTTTTGCTTCACCAATAGCAACAAAATTAGAGTTAACGTCGGTTAATCGTGAGTTTGTATGAACCGTATCATCACCTTCGCGCTGTCTAGCTCCTACAACAACTTTGTTTTTCCAAGTTGCGTTTTCAACGCTACCTTCGGCTTCTAGAGTTCCGACAAAAACAGTCGCATTCAGGTAGTTATCATCACTGTAAGTGTTGTAACCTACGCCATAGACCGTAGTTCCATCAGTGACAAGGTCACGCATGCTCCCTTGAGCTAACCTTTCTCCATCTTTAGATGTGCCACTTGGCCAAGCCAATTCACTGACGGTTCCGCTTTGATCCCAAATCGCTGCTTTTGATGTATGGTGAGATCCATTGGTATTGCTTGCTGTTCGAGAAACACTGCCAACAGTAAAAATGCCGTCTGTGCTCCAAGCATGGCTTTGCACAACACTTGCGTCACTATCGCCAGTAAGAATATTTGGCTCTACTGGTGCAACTACGGTATTTCGTGTTTCTAATGTAGAAGTATTTTCTGTGCTAACTTTACTCTGATTACCGACAGCTGCACCACCCTCGGTAAGCTGGTTGATAACGTTGTTATATTCATTTTTATAAGCAGCAGAATCTTCTTCTATGAACGCTAACGCATTAGAAGTAAAGTCTTTACTACGTTCTTTATTCCACGGCGTCCAGTTTACTGAAGCCCAAGAGTCACAGGTGGAATAGCGAAGCTGGTTGTAACAGTAACGCTCAAAGTCTTTGAGTTCTTGGATGTAATAAAAGCCAGCGTCTAATCCGAATGGGATTTCTTCACGATAGCTGTTCCCATCCACGGCTTGTGTCGCTGAAATCGGTGTAGTGCGAGTTTCCATTGCAAGTTTAAACTGCTCTGGCGTGCAGTTTGCTGCTGCATCAAAGCAGCCTAAAGCGAAAGGTGAACCTGTTGAAGGATCTGTACCTGCATCGCCCTGTTGAATTGCAACCCCGTAAGCCGTTTGGTAGTCACCGTTTGAACCATGATCCTGAGGTGAAACCTCAACAACTTGATACAATGCCGCCTGTGCGTTCATTGTGGTACCAACCATCATTGCAATGGCGGTCAATTTGAATTTATTACTACAATTCATTGAATTCTTAACTATCCTGTTGCATTGCTTCGAGTTCTTCCCATCTCTCGAATGCGATTTCCAACTCCTGCTCTAGTGCAGCAAGCTGTTCCAATACCGGCTGAGTTTGCTCTACAGGTTTAGCAAAGAACTCTGGATCGTTCACTTGCTCCTGAAGGCTCTCGATATCCGACTCTAATTGTTCAAGTTTAGCTGGTAGAGCCTCTAATTCTCTTTGCAGCTTATACGATAACTTCTTCGAATTGTTCTTAGGTTGCGTAGTTTTGGGAGTTTCCTCAACCACTTTCTCTTTCTTCGTTGGTTTTTCAACCTGACTGCGCGAAGCAAGAACTTGGTCACGCTGCTGTTTAGCATCATGATAACCACCAACGAACTCTTCGATTATACCGTTACCCTCAAAAATCCAGCTGGTTGTTACTGTGTTGTCTACGAACTCACGGTCGTGACTCACTAACAATAATGTACCCTGATAATTGGCAAGCATTTCTTCTAAAAGTTCCAACGTTTCGATATCCAAATCGTTAGTTGGTTCATCAAGAATAAGTAAGTTGTTTGGTTTCAACAAGATACGGGCTAGCAATAATCGGTTTTTCTCACCACCAGAAAGTGCCTTAACCGGGGTTCTGGCGCGCTTAGGTGCAAATAAGAAGTCTTGAAGATAACTCAGCGCATGACGCTGACGTCCCCCAACCATTACTTCTTGTTTCCCATCCGCTAAGTTGTCGATCACTGTCTTTTCTGGATCCAAAATCTCTCGGTACTGATCAAAGTACGCGACTTCTAATTTTGTTCCGCAGTGTAAACGACCAGACTGCGCTTCCAATTGCCCTAGTAGCAATTTAAGTACCGTACTCTTACCGCAGCCATTTGGTCCGATAAGTGCAATACGGTCACCACGCATGATGTTAAAGCTAAAGTCGTCGACAATTGTCTTGCCTTCGTAAGCAAAAGATACATTTTCTGCTTCAAATACAATCTTACCTGAACGAGAAGCATCATCGATGTTTAGGTTAACTTTACCTTGAACTTCACGACGGTCACGACGCTCTTCACGAAGCTTTTTAAGGGCTCGAACACGGCCTTCATTACGAGTACGACGTGCTTTAATGCCTTGACGAATCCACACTTCTTCCTGAGCTAGTTTCTTATCGAACTCAGCATTTTGCATTTCTTCGACGCGAAGCATTTCTTCTTTGTCATTCAAATACTGTTCGTAATTACCAGGGAAAGAAGCTAATTGACCGCGATCTAAGTCAACGATGCGTGTCGCCATCGACTTGATGAATGCACGGTCGTGAGAAATAAAGATGATCGAGCCTTTGAAGTCTTTTAAGAAGTTCTCTAACCATTCGATCGTTGTCACATCGAGATGGTTTGTTGGTTCATCAAGAAGCAATACATCAGGATCACAAACCAGCGCACGAGCTAAAGCAGCTTTACGTTGCCAGCCACCGGATAGATCGGTCAGTTTGGTTTCTGGGCTTAGTTTTAAAGAGCCAAGTACGTTCTTAACACGGTCATCAAAGCGCCAAGCGTTAGAATGATCAAGTTGCTCTTGAACTTTCGCCAAACGGTTAATGTTCTTCTCACTTGGGTCTTGAGCAACAAGATCGAGAAGATCGTGATAGATCTTCAATTGTTCGCCGATTTCAGCCAAACCGCCAGATACGTATTCGTAAACTGTACCCTCTTGATTGCGCGGTGGATCTTGTTCAAGCCGAGAAACTACTACGTCTTGAGTTATTTGAATCTTGCCATCATCCATCAAAATGTCGCCGGCAAGCACTTTCATTAACGTGGACTTACCTGCTCCGTTACGACCAACTAAACAAACGCGTTCGTTTTCTTGAAGAGCGAACTCCGCTTTGTCTAGCAATGGGTGGTCACCAAATGCAAGTTGTGCGTTATGAATGGTAAGTAATGCCATTATTATCCAACCAATGTGTGAGTTGTTCTAAGTCAAACGGCCAGTTCAACTCAGAATCTTGATATTTTAATACGGGTATTGTGACACCGTAACGAGAAAATAGTACATCATCGAACGCAATATCGATGATATCTGTTTGCTCGGCCAAACCGACTTGGTCTACTAGAGCAAATGCCATCTCACAAAGATGGCATCCCTCCGTGCTATACAATATCAGCACGTATTAATCCTTTTGTTTATACTACGCGTGCGTTACTAGCCAACAGTTATGAATCTGTTTATTACGCGCAAAATCTAATGGTAACGTTTGAGAAGAAATACTCTGAGCCTTCAAACCCAATTCAGCGAGTGATTCTTCATCCATCTTGAAGTGACGTTTGTTATTTGAAAATACGATTGTGCCTTCACTTCTCAGTAAACGTTTGAGGTTCTTCATTAGCTTAATGTGGTCACGTTGTACATCGAATGATGTTTCCATACGCTTAGAGTTAGAGAACGTAGGTGGGTCAATAAAGATCAAGTCGTACTCACTTTTTGCGTTTTCTAGCCATTGCAAACAGTCCGCTTGTTCATATTTATGTTGGCGCCCTACACAGCCATTAAGCTGCATATTGTCTTTCGCCCAGTTCAAGTAGGTGTTTGACATATCGACAGTTGTAGTGGAACGCGCACCACCAACTGCAGCGTGCACTGTTGCACTACCAGTGTAAGCAAACAAGTTAAGGAAATCTTTACCCTGTGCCATTTCGCCAAGACGACGACGAGTGATCTTATGATCCAAGAACAGGCCTGTGTCTAGGTAGTCATGAAGGTTCACGATCAGCTTCACACCGTACTCGTTTACTTCGAGCGTCTCTGATACCTGACCTAATTTTTGGTACTGGCTTCGACCTTTCTGCTTCTCACGAACTTTCAGTACAACTTTGTTCGCTTCGACACCGGTCACCTGAATCGTCGCACGGATAATGTCCGTTAGACGACGCTTGGCTTTTTCTTCAGGGATGTTCTTAGGTGCTGCGTACTCTTGAATCACAATTTGATCGCCGTACACGTCGATCGCTACGTTGTATTCTGGAAGGTCTGCATCGTAGATACGATAGCAGTCTAGTTTCTCTTTACGCGCCCACTTGCCAATCTTGCCAATGTTTTTCTTCAAACGGTTTGAGAAGTCTGGTGCGATTTGAATGTTAGTATCTGCACCTTTCACTTCATCAGCGTTGCGCTCGGCAATGCTGTAGTTCTTTTGGTGACACGGTAACGCACCATTGTTCAATTTAAACTGTTTATCAGCGCGCATACGAAGGCAACTCAAGAGCTCGTCTGAGCTAGAGAAGATAGATGCTTTACATCCGCCAAACTCAGATTTTAGCTGTCCACCGAATGCGGTATAGAGCGCAATCAGCCCCGGCTCAGTTCCTAGACGCTCACCGTAAGGTGGGTTTGAAACGATAACACCGTGTTCAAATCCTGCGGGACGAGTAATAGTTGCAGCATCACCTTGCGCAAACTCAATCAACTCTTCAACACCTGCTCTGCGGGCGTTTTCTTGAGCGACTTTTAATACTTTGGGGTCGTTATCGAATCCAAAAAACTTAGCGTCAACTTTCCTGACACCTCGTCTAGCTTGAACATTAGCCTCTGATTTAATCTCAGCCCAGGTCTCCGGTTCAAAGTCTTCCAAAACTTCGAAGCCCCATTGTTTGCGCTTAACGCCAGGTGCCATGTTGGCTGCCATCATTGCCGCTTCAATAAGCAAAGTACCAGAACCACACATTGGATCGAGTAGTGGTTGATGCCCATCCCAGCCACAACGCATGATAATCGCAGAAGCAAGCGTTTCACGTAATGGCGCACGACCCGATTCTGGTCGATAACCACGCTGATGAAGACCACTACCTACCATGTCTATCCCAAGCAACGCTTTATCTTTGTGCAAACGAACGTGAATACGAATATCTGGGCGTTCTTTGCTGATATTAGGACGTGGCAAGCCTTTATTCTCAAAGCAATCTACGATGCCATCTTTGACCTTCATAGCCCCGTATTGGCTATTTCTAATCTCACGGTTTGTGCCGTTAAAGTCCACAACAAAGCGTTTAGAGCTATGAAATTGGTTAACCCAGTTAATAGTGGAAGTGGATAGATACAAGTCCATGTCGTTGTTACACGTGAACTCAGATAAAACACGTACAAATCGAGACGCTAAACGGCTCCACAAACAACAGCGATAAACCTGTTCGTTTGTCGCTTTAAATTTTACGCCTGCCTGTACTGGTTTCGCATTTTCAATGCCTAGTTTAGTCAGTTCTTCAACAAGCAAATTTTCCATGCCATTTGAAGTTACCGCGAGATATTGATTCATAGTGTTCTTTCGCTGATAAAAAATGGCTTCAATTATACCTGACTTTACGATCAATGCCTCGTTTTTAAAGGTATTTTCCCACCCGTTAGTTCAAATCATCACCACTCAAATGATCTAAAACTTTCAACATCTTTAGTTTGAATGTTTTTCATTCATGAACATATTTTGTTTCCTTTAGAAGAAGTGAATACTTATTTACATGCATTTTGGTATATACCAGTCTGGATTGGTTGGTGTAAATTACTTACAAATACCCTTTATAGGGGAATAAATAGGGTTGTTTTAGGCGATAGGTTGCCTAATTAAAGGAGTAATCAAATTGAAATAAGTAAAATAAAAGTGACCAGCTTCATGTTTGCATGCATAGAAAACAAACAGTTTCATGGTCTTTCGGATTGGAGTGTCAGAGGAAAGGACAAAAAAAATCGACCCAATAAGGTCGATTAAGGCAAACAAAGGAACGAAATAAAGAAAAATTAAACAGCTTTAACCCACCATTGCCATAGGGGTCATTGCAAAGAGGTGGTTTGCACAAGCCATGCGATCATGCATTACTTTAATCGGCTGCCCAAATTGAAGCGCCTTATTGCCATCAAGAACAAAGGCTTCTTGGTTAACATAAGCACATAAGCTCGATGTTTCGCCTGGTTCTAGAACGATGAACATACCATCAGAATATTGATTTGTGAGAAAGACCATGTCCCCTTCTTGAGGTTCATAATCAGAGGACTGTGCATCGAAGAACCAGCTCTTAGGCTGTACAGGTTTATGAAAACGCTTTGCAGCAACACAATACAGTGTTAATTCAGCTTGGCGATATTCACTGATATCGAGACAGCGAATGCGCTCATTAAACGTTTGAAATGCGCTGGCGTCATCAACGGTAAATTCACTGTTTGAGAAGGCACAGTTAACCAACAATTTTCGGGATAGATTGGTTTGGAAAATCATTTCCTCCCCCAGATCCAGCATTAAGCAAGCTTTTTGCTCGTCAAAATACCAATTCCATTTGTCGCTGGGTTTAAGCATTATTCCGTTCTCTCTTGACTAGTTAAATCAGTGGTAAAGAGGTAAGACGCTTAATTACCTACTCGTGATTTTTAAATTCTACAAACGAACGGATAAAAAAAAAGAGGAAACAAAGTCCTCTTTTTTATGTAACAGGTACTGATTTTTCAGTAGTTTTTGATGTATATGTTAAAGATTCTTAACAATATCACGTACGAGACCAGGGCCGTGGTAAATAAAGCCAGTGTAGACTTGAACAAGTTTAGCGCCTGCCATGATCTTTTCTTTGGCTGCAACATAGGAATCTACACCACCAACACCGATAATTGGAAGTTTGTCTCCAAGCTCTTCATGAAGCTTACGTACGACCTCCGTAGAGCGTGATTGCACAGGGCGACCACTCAAGCCACCTGCCTCATTGGCGTGTCTCATCCCTTCTACGATCGTGCGATCCAAAGTTGTGTTAGTCGCGATCACACCATCTATATTGTTTTTCAATAAAGAATCGCAGATTTGGCAGATTTCATCGTCACTTAAATCTGGCGCAATCTTTAATGCTAACGGGACATACTTGTTGTATTTCTCTGATAACTCCGCTTGTTTCGCCTTTAATTCGGAAAGCAGTTCATCAAGCGCTTCACCATATTGAAGTGAACGAAGACCTGGAGTGTTTGGCGATGAGATGTTTACTGCAATATAGCCAGCATACTCATACACTTTTTCCATACAAATCAGGTAGTCCTCTGCCCCTTTCTCAATTGGCGTATCTTTATTTTTACCGATGTTAATTCCGAGAACACAATTGAATTTTGCTCGTTTAACATTCTCGATCAAATTATCAACGCCTAGGTTATTAAAGCCCATGCGGTTGATGATCCCTTCTGCTTCCACTAAACGGAATAGGCGTGGTTTATCATTACCTGGTTGTGGTCGTGGCGTTACAGTGCCGACTTCGACAAAGCCAAAGCCCATGGCATCAAATGCTTCAATACATTCGCCGTTTTTATCTAAACCAGCCGCAAGACCAACAGGGTTACGGAATGTTAGACCCATACACTCAACTGGACGAGTTGGTAACTGTTGGCGGTAAAAGAGATCAAGTGGTGTGCCGTTAAAGCGTTGGAAGTTCTTGATTGCAAGATCATGTGCCTTCTCGGCATCGAGTTGGAAAAAGCCAGTTCTGGCTAGACGGTAAAGCATTGTGCCTCCGAAAGAAAAAATCCCCGTATAAACGGGACAATATTATTTACCGTTTTTCATCGTAATTCAATGAAAATGAACGTAATAAGTAAAAACCTATATCTTTATAAGATTTTCAAATATAAAACAAACAATTACAATCAAGTTTCTGCGATAAAAATCGTAACTAACCGCTTAAAAGCAATCGATTTCACTCTGTTTTAATTTCAACTCAATGTGACAATGTAACTATTTTCTTTCCAAATGTGAATAATAGATAATAAAAAGCCCCGTTAAATAACGAGGCTTTTACTTATGACTTGATTATTCCACTACTCTTTCGATGAGCAGTTGAGGTTTAAAAGTACTAGCTCTCGAAGTGCTACAGAGAACTTAGCAAATTCGTGTACTGAGCCAACTTTGAACTCGTTTAAGATACTCTCCCAGCGGTGCAACGATTGCTCGTTAGTTTCAATCCAATCTTCTAACGCAGCCATCACGTCAAGCTCTTCGGTTGAGCAGCCACAAGTCAGTACCTGAGCGGTAAGTTGACGTTGTTGCCAGTCCAGATCTTCACGGAATGCCGCTCTTGCAAGTGCTTGCCAGTTGTTATCAACGGCTTGGCTATTAATTTGCTTCAAGAACCAATGCAACGATAAACGGTCACCCAAGTTAAAGTAGAGTTTCGATGCTTGCTCAACCGTTTTACCTGTTTCACTTGCTACTGATGAAATATCCAGTGCAGATTGTAAGCTTGATAAGCGGGCAACTTGGTGAGCGAGTTTCTCTTCAACCCCTTTCTCTATCCAACCTTGAGCCAACTCATTGTGTTCTTCAACTTCAGACTCAACTAACATAGTGTCTAGGGTTTCAGTGATAACATTGACATCTTGCTTGTAGATAGCAATCAACTCACCGACCGTGCATTTGCCGCTACGGTTACGAAGCAACCAGCGTGCAATTCGACGCAGTGCTCGGCGCACGTAAAACATAATTTCGTATTGAGCTTGCGCTGTGGCAACGTTATCAAGTTTGCGAGTTTGCTTGAGGATTTCTTCTAAATCAAAGATTTCTCTAGCCGCACTGTAAGCGTTGGCAATATCGACAACACTTGCACCAGTTTCTTCTTGCAAACGAGTAACGAAGTTACAGCCCATTTCATTAACCATCTGGTTAGCCAATGCTGTAGCGATAATTTCAGCTCGCAGTGGGTGATTAACCATTTGATCTTTATAGTTACGTCGTAACGCACTTGGGAAATATTCAACAAGTTGTTTTGCATGGAATTCATCATTTGCGATTTCATCCGTAACAAGTTGCTGT
The DNA here is from genome assembly GCF_033340375.1 of Vibrio sp. 1167. Taxonomy (NCBI): domain Bacteria; kingdom Pseudomonadati; phylum Pseudomonadota; class Gammaproteobacteria; order Vibrionales; family Vibrionaceae; genus Vibrio; species Vibrio sp. 1167. The sequence continues at coordinate 729,703 of NZ_JAWOWK010000002.1, forward strand.
TTAAGTACCATTTTACCGTAGGCAACTAACACTGATAGCTCAGGGCGAGTCAGACCTAGTCCCTGTTTTTCACGCTCGATTAGCGTTTCATCATCAGGAATGTATTCGAGAGCACGGTCCAAGTACCCTGCTTTCTCCATAGTGTGGATGAATCGAATTTGCTCCTTAACAATGCCAACACCTTGCTGTTCAGTAACAGAGATCGACTCCGACTGACGGTAAGCATCATCCAAGACAATTTCACCCACTTCGTCTTCCATAGACTCTAGAATTTGGTTACGTTGCTTAACCGTAAGATCGCCATTTGAAACCAGTCCATTGAGGAAGATCTTGATGTTGACTTCATTATCCGAACAGTCAACGCCACCTACGTTATCAACGAAGTCCGTGTTCACTCGACCGCCAGTTAGTGCGTATTCGATACGACCAAGCTGAGTCATACCCAAGTTACCACCTTCGCCAACCACTTTGGCTCTTAAGTCACGGCCGTCAATGCGCAGCATGTCGTTAGCACGGTCACCAACATCTGTATGAGTTTCTGTCGATGATTTAACGTAAGTGCCGATACCACCGTTCCAAAGAAGATCGACTTTCATTTTCAAGATCATCTTTATCAGATCGTTAGGCGCTAAAGATGCTTTCTTCGTACCTAACATTTTCTGAATTTCTGGCGTCAACTGGATCGATTTTGATCGACGAGAGAAGATGCCACCACCTTGAGAGATCAAGTCTTTGTTGTAATCTTCCCAGCTTGATCTTGGCAAATTAAACAAGCGGTTACGCTCTTCCCAGCTGCTGGCTGAATCTGGATTTGGATCAATAAAGATGTGCATGTGGTTAAACGCAGCTTGCAATCGAATATGCTTCGATAACAGCATACCGTTACCGAACACGTCACCTGCCATATCACCTACACCGATTGCAGTAAAATCAGTGGTCTGACAGTTGATGCCCATTTCACGGAAGTGACGTTTAACAGATTCCCAACCACCTTTTGCGGTGATTCCCATTGCTTTGTGATCGTAACCGTTTGAACCACCTGAAGCGAATGCGTCACCTAGCCAGAAGTTGTATTCTGCAGAAACAGAGTTTGCCAAATCTGAGAAGGTTGCTGTGCCTTTATCGGCAGCCACTACTAGATATGGGTCATCTTCATCGTGACGAACAACGTTTTGTGGTGGTACCACCTCTCCTTCAATGATGTTATCTGACACATCAAGCAGTGCACGGATAAAGCGTTTGTAACAACGCTGACCTTCCGCAAAAATTTCATCACGACTGGTGAGAGATGGCTGGCGTTTACAAACGAAGCCGCCTTTTGCACCCACTGGTACAATTACAGTGTTCTTAACCTGTTGCGCTTTCACTAAGCCAAGAATCTCCGTACGGAAGTCTTCTTGACGATCTGACCAACGCAAACCACCACGAGCCACTTTTCCACCACGAAGGTGAACACCTTCAATATCTGGTGCGTAAACAAAGATCTCGAATGCAGGTACAGGCTGCGGAATCTCAGGAATATCGCTTGGCTTCATTTTCAAAGATAACCAAGGCTTAGGCTGCTTATTCTCGTCTACTTGGTAGTAGTTGGTACGAAGCGTCGCCATGATCATTTCGATATAACGACGAATAATACGATCATCATCCAAGCTCTCTACACGATCCAACTGCTCTGTTAGCTTTTTAATTAGATCGTTTTGGCCTTTCTCGCTGCCTTTGTGTTTCGGATCAAATCGCTTGGTGAACAGCTTGACTAGACCTGTCGCTAAGTCTGGGTAGTGGCTTAGCGTGTCTTCGATGTACTGCTGACTGAATGGGAAGCCGACTTGGCGCATGTATCGTGCGTAAGCGCGAAGAATGGAAATCTCACGGCCAGATAAAGACGCACCTAATAACAATCGGTTGAAACCATCACTTTCAAGATTACCCGCCCAAATGGCAGCAAATGCTTGTTGGAAACGATCACGAGCTTCACGAAGGTCAACGGTTTTCTCGCTCTTATGCAGCATAGAGAAGTCAAGGATCCAGAAGGTCTGACCGTTGTTTTTCTCGATCTCATATGGCGATTCGCCAATCACACGCAAACCAAGGTTTTCCAACATCGGCATTACGTCAGAAAGGTGAATTGGTTCATCGCGATGATATAACTTTAAGCGGACAGCTTTGGAATCTGCTCCCTCTTCTTGAGGTCGGTAGAACAACATACCAAGTTTATTATCATCACTTAACGCTTCTAAGCGCTCGATATCTGCAACCGCAGAACCTGGCATCATGTCCTCTTTGTATGAGCGAGGGAACGCACTCATATATTCTTTTGAAAGAGGAAGGCCTTTACTTTCACCAAAGTTAGCAATGATGGATTCTTTTAGTCTGTCATCCCAAGAGGTAGAAACTTCCATTAGATTTTGCTCGATCTTTTTCACGTCTACGTCAATGTTGTTATTGTCTACACGAACAATGTAATGTGTTCTCGCTAGTGGGCTTTCTGAGAAGTACGTTGTAAATTCAACCTCTTGCTCGCAACCAAAGTACTGCTTAAGAATGCGTTGAGTTTGACGACGCAATTCTGTGTTGTAACGATCTTTAGTGACATAAACCATGCAACTGAAGAAACGACCAAATGGGTCTTTACGAACAAACAAACGCAGCAAGTCACGATCTTGCATTTGTACAACACCCATTCCCACCTCAAGCAGCTCTTCTTCATTAGCTTGAAGCAACTCGTCGCGTGGGTAGTTTTCTAAGATATTGTGCAATGCTTTGTATGAGTATGATCCGTGGCGGTATCCACTTGCTTCAAGGATACGGTCAACTTTTTCACGGATCAGAGGAATACTTTGTACCGCTTGGTTGTAAACGGCGGAGGTATATAAACCAGTAAAGCGATGCTCACCTATTACTTTACCGTTTTCATCAAACTTTTTAATACCGATGTAATCAGTATAAGCCGGACGGTGGATACGAGATGCTTTGTTACCTTTGGTGATGATCAGAGCGTATGGTTTTTTCGCTTCTAATCGCGCTGAATCTGATAATTCAGAGAGCTTGACGCTACGCACGCGCTTGTCATCAGCAAACAGACCTAGTCCTTTTTCTTTAGCAGGAACAAGTTCGGTATCACCATTGACCTCTTTTAAGTCATAATCTTTATAACCCATAAAGGTAAAGTTATGATCTTCTAGCCAACGAAGAAATGCGATCGTTTCATCCATACGATCAGTTTGGATAGAAACACGATCTTTATTTTTCTCAAGTTCATCAGTAACAAACTTAAGCTTATCAACCATCTGCTTCCAGTCATCAACGACTAAGCGAGTATCAGATAGAATTCTTAACAGCTCTTCTTTAAGCGCTTGCATCTCGTCTTTACTAGTAAGGCGGTCTACCTCTATGTGGAAAAGTGATTGAAGAACACCACCCTCACCGTTTACGTCTGTAACTTGGCCTTTTTTATCACGCTGAATCTGTGTTGGGTTATTCAACATTAGGTGACAAACAAGATCCAAACGTGCTAAAGCCATTTTGACTGAGTCCACTAAGAATGGACTATCTGGAACAACAATTTCTACGATTGTGTGTGTGGATTGCCAGCCTTGACGACTTACGGTCGGGTTAAATACTCGAACCGAAATCTCTTCTGGTTTTTTTTCATTGATATGGTGCCAAAGGCTAACGACAGCACCATAAAGGTCGGATTCGTTTCGCTGAATTAGATCATCATCAGCAATGTTACTGAATAAGTGTTGAGCAAGTTTAGTTACAAGCGTTTGGTGAGAAAGCTCGAGTTTGTCTTGAATCAGTTGGTAAACCTTTTCAAGCAGAACCGGCACTACATTTTCACGCGCGGTCATATTCACACTCCACATTAGAATTGTTGTTTTGTAGGGGGACTTAGTAGCTAGGTTGTTACCTTAGAAACTAAGCATAGGTAATGCATGTGCCCATTGTAAAAGCATAATTACAAATGTTTAACAACTAATCGTAGTGGTAAGAGGTGAAATGTCCGATTCTGTGACTAAGATTCCTATTTAACTCTCTGCAAATACAATACATCACAGAGTTTCTAACTTAAGAAACTTATTATTTTGGTCAGTTGTTAGTCTAAACTGGCCTCTAACGCCCAATTGACTAAGAAATGGTCTAAATCTCGCGGCGGGTAACTGTAAACGCAAACCGTTGTGTGTGACAACTTGAACAACACTTGCCGCACCAGAATAATGAGATAAAAACGTTTGATATGAAATGTTGAGATTGAAGTAGTAATAGTTCATGAAGTGAAAACTAAGTGACATAAACAAATAAGGTGGCCTTAATGACCACCCTATTGTGTTGTTTACTATTCGTCTAGTGCTTTAGTCACTTTTTCGAATAGATCTTTAGCAAGATTATCCATTGCTTTGAGCTTTTCAAGTTCTGCACGAATCATTGCTTGGCGAGCTTCATCGTATTTACGGAACTTAAGTAAAGGATCAATCATTCGAGAAGCTACTTGTGGGTTCGAATCATTTAGTTGGCGAAGAATTTCACCGGCAAACTGGTAACCTACACCGGATTTATCATGGAAACGTACAGGGTTCGCACTTAAGAACGAGCCAACTAAGCTGCGCGTACGGTTCGGATTTTTCAAACTAAATGCTTCGTGGTTCATGGTTGCTTTTACTTTTTCAAGAGCATCCTCTGCAGGATTGCTACCTTGCAGTGCAAACCACTTATCCATAACCAAACCATCGTGCTTCCATTTATCGCTGTAATCAGCCATAAGTGCTTCACGACACTCGAGCTGAGCGTTATTTGCAGCACTCATCGCAGCAATCGTATCTGTCATGTTATTTGCAGATGCGTATTGTGCGTTGACTAAATCATTACCTTTTGCCGTATGTGCTAGGTATTGTAGGCAACGGTTACGTAAAGCACGCTTGCCAATAGCAGCATGGTCGATCGTATACTCTGTTTGCTTAAGCGTGTGATAAGTCGCACTTAGCTCATCTTCTAATTCCTTAGAAAGTGACACTGTAATGCTGTTTAGCACTTTGTCTACGGCATCGATATCAATTTGTTGGTACCAACCAGTAATCTCATTGATTGAAGGCATAGAGAAAACTTGAGCAATGAAAGCTGGCTCAAGCGTTTCATCCAACAGCACACCGCGGAAAGCATCTATCACACCTTCAGAAAGCGATACTTCTTGTCCCGCTTGAACGTTTTTCACATTCTGACGAATGTATTTAGCCAATAGCATTTGGCTAGCGTCCCATCGAGCAAAATCGTTCGTTGCGTGCTTCATCAAGAAGACTAACTCGTCATCGCTGTAATCGTATTCTAATTTGACTGGTGCCGAGAATTCACGCAACAAAGATGGCACTGGCTGTTCTTCGACATTTTCAAATACGAACGTTTGCTTATCTTGTTTAATATCCAGCACGTTATTAACTGATTCACCGTTAATCACCAGTGGGATAACTCGACCTTTCGAATCATACAACTCGATATCGAACGGAATATGCAGCGCTTGTTTTTCTGCTTGGTCTTGCGTCGGCTCCGTAAATTGCTCTACCGTTAGTGCGTAATTTTTTGCATCAGCGTTGTATTCGCTATTTACGCGCAGCGTTGGTGTACCCGATTGGCTGTACCACAGACGGAACTGTTTTAAATCAACACCGGTGGCATCTTCCATTGCAGAAACAAAGTCTTCACACGTCGCGGCGGTACCATCGTGACGTTCAAAATAAAGTTTCATTCCTTTTTGGAAGCCCTCTTCGCCAAGGAGTGTATGGTACATACGAATAACTTCGCTGCCCTTTTCATACACCGTTAGCGTGTAGAAGTTATTCATCTCAATGACTTTGTCAGGACGAATCGGGTGAGACATTGGGCTTGCATCTTCCGCAAATTGAGGACCACGAATAATACGTACGTTATCAATACGGTTATCAGCACGAGAGCCTAAGTCAGAAGAGAATTCTTGGTCTCGGAATACGGTTAAGCCTTCTTTTAGACTTAGTTGGAACCAGTCACGACAAGTGACACGGTTGCCAGTCCAGTTGTGGAAGTACTCATGACCGATCACAGCTTCGATGCCTAAATAATCACGATCTGTCGCAGTTTGATCGTTCGCCAGCACATATTTTGAGTTAAAAATGTTCAAGCCTTTGTTTTCCATTGCACCCATGTTGAAGAAATCAACAGCAACGATCATGTAAATATCCAGATCGTATTCTAGGCCAAAGCGTTCCTCATCCCACTTCATCGAGTTGATCAGCGATGTCATCGCATGGCCTGCACGATCTAAGTTACCTTTATCAACAAAGATTTCTAAATCAACACTGCGACCTGACATCGTTGTATATTTGTCACGCAATACATCAAAGTCGCCTGCAACAAGGGCGAACAAGTAAGCTGGTTTTGGATGCGGATCCTGCCATTGAACCCAGTGACGACCGTTCTCTGCATCGCCTTCTGCAATTCGGTTACCATTGCTCAGCAAATATGGATAAACCGCTTTATCTGCGATCACTTTTGTTGTGTATTTTGCTAGAACATCCGGACGGTCTAGATAGTACGTGATACGGCGGAAGCCCTCAGCCTCACACTGAGTACAAAATGCGCCGCCTGATTTGTACAAACCTTCGAGTGCTGTATTCGCTTCAGGATCAATTTTGGTGACGATTTCAAGTTCAAACTCGGATGGAAGATCGGTCAGTACCAGCGATGACTCCTTCACCTCGTGATGAGCCCAATCCTCACCATTTACTTTTACAGCGCGTAGCTCAAGCCCTTCGCCATCGAGCTCTAGCGTTGTTGTATCGCCTTTTTGAGCAACTTTTGATACCGCCGTAACGATTGTGTCATTGTCATATAGATCAAAAGTAAGATCGATATCAGTAATCGCATGAGATGGCTCTTTATAATCTTTACGATATTTGGCCAGGGGAGCTTGAGACATGAGCATAAATCCTTGTATGTCGAACAACAAAAATACCAGACTGCATGATCAAAAATGCAGTTCTGGTATCACTATATAAGCTATTTGTAGGGGTTGTGGTATCAGAATACAAGTCTTTCCATCAAAAAACGGAGCTTTTAGTGCTCTAGCTCCGTTTTTTGATTAACATTTAAACAACATTAATGACTTACCGTACGCACGCGTAATTTGGCGCATGTTAAAGGCATCATGGCGTAACTCTATTGAGTACGGCGTACATATCACCATTGGAATCTTCGATCGTTAGCTCATTCTTGTTGAGCTTATACGTGGTTCCATGCTCGCCATTTTCATACAACAGAACCAGAAACTCATCTTCTGTGTAAAACACACCTTGTTTGATGGACTCATCCCCTTCTTCGTTCGAAACCCTAAACATGAACACGAAATCAGGTTGAAGTATCAAATCCATCTGATTAATGTTGTTTGCCACAAGACCGTCGCCAGATACGTGAGAGCTAGACCAAATACCTGCAAGTGAATTGGATAATCCCTTAGTGAATGTTACACTATTAAGATCAAGCGTATTATGGTTGTTGCGATAGGCATAAATTTGAGGCTCGTCGGTGTTTAAACCAAGAACGATGGTGTCTTCATTTGCGTTATACAGCCCTTCCCAATGGTCAACGGAATAGTCTTTCTTTTGAATATCAATAGAAAAGCTGTAGTCAGAACCTAATGAGAGTTTGATCGCACGAAAGTTTTCAGCCGACTCTTCGGGGTTTGGGTTCATCAAATACCAGTCTCCGATGAGAAACGGCGTGTCAAAGTGACTTAATTCATCTTCTCTGGTGTTTTCTCCACCAAACACACTAAAGCAGCAAAAGCTAAGTAAAATAAAGAACCACTTCATATCGGCATCCTTATCGTTTTCTTTTAGCTTAGCCAGTAGTCCTCACTTTCGCGAAATTTTAGATGTAGATCACGTAAATTATTGGGGGAAAATAAGCGAATATCTTGCTCGATATCGAGACAGCGGAAGACAAAAAGGCATAAAAAAAGAGTGAATCTGAAAGACTCACTCTTTTTATTCTAAATTGCCAGTTATTATGACTGATTTTCCTGCTTAAGTAGATCGACCATAATCGCGACAGACTCATCTAAATAAACATCAGGAGCCTCGTAGTCTTTTGGTATGTCATCCAATGTTTTGAATGCTTTTTTACCCAAAGCAACTTGACGTTCATTTATGCGTTGTAATCGAAGGGCTTCCGCTTTATCCGATTCAGCTTTACGAACTTTTTCGTTCAAAGACAAAGTATTATCGTCTTTTTCTTTACGATATTTCTCGATGTCTTCATTGATAAAGCGGAACTCCATTTCATCAGAAATACGCTTGTTATGAAGAGCAGTAAGTTTTTCAACTAAGGCGTCGTTACTTGGAAACGTTTGATATTGTGCTTTATCAATCTGATCCCAAGGTAAAGCATTGTCTTCAACACTTTCACCTGTTTCAGAAGCCTCTATTGGCGTTGGGTACGAAATATCTGGTGCAACACCACGATTTTGCGTACTTCCACCGTCAATACGATAAAACTTCTGAATCGTGTACTGAACATAACCTAGCTCTTTATCGAAAAGATCGTAAATATGATTCAGTGAACGATGTTGCTGAACTGTACCTTTACCGAAAGAGTTTTCACCTAAGATGATTGCACGATTATAATCTTGCATTGCCGCTGCAAAAATTTCAGATGCTGAAGCACTGTAGCGGTTAATCAATACCGTCAATGGGCCATCATAACTCACTTTTCCATCGGTATCGGCATTCACCTTGATGCGGCCATAGCTGTCACGAACTTGAACTACAGGACCTTCTTTAATGAATAAACCTGTCAATGCCGTCGCTTCTGTTAGCGCACCACCACCATTGTTACGTAGATCAACGATTACGCCGTCAACGTTTTTGGTTTTCAACTCAGCTAGTAATTTATCGGTGTCTTTCGATAAGCCGACGTAGAAACTTGGTACTTCTAAAATACCAATCTTCTTACCGTCTTTTTCGATGATTTCTGACTTAACCGCACGATCTTCTAAGCGAACTTTGTCACGAACAATTGTGACAATGTAACTCTTCGCATCGTTACCTTCTGGCAAGATCTGTAGATTAACCTTTGTGCCTTTAGGGCCTTTAATCAACTGAACAACATCATCCAGACGCCAACCGATCACGTCGACAATTTCTTCACCGTCTTGTCCAACACCAGTGATTCGGTCCCCTTCACCAAGTTGCTTACTCTTTGAGGCCGGACCGCCAACAACAAGTGAACGAATTACTGTGTAATCGTCTGTCATTTGCAAAACGGCACCGATGCCTTCTAGAGAAAGGTTCATTTCCGATTGGAATTGCTCGGCATTACGTGGAGAAAGGTAGCTTGTATGAGGGTCAACCTGTCGCGCGAAGGCATTCATATACAACTGAAATGCGTCTTCATTGTTGGTTTGTGTGATGCGTTTCATCGCGTTGTTATAACGCTTCTCTAAAACTTCTTTAATCTCTGGCCACTCTTTGCCAGTCAGTTTCAGATTTAACGCGTCATATTTCACACGCTTGCGCCACAACTCGTTGAGCTCTGCTTCGTCTTTTGGCCATGCGGCCTCAGAGCGGTCTAACTCTATCTCGTCATCGGTATCAAACTTGATCTCTTCATCGAGTAGAGTTAACGCATAAGCAAAACGATCGAAACGCTTCTGCATTGAGAGGTTGTAAACATCAAAAGCAATTTGGTTGTTGCCCGATTTAAGCTGATCATCAAGCTCGACTGACCAATTTTTAAATGAATCGATGTCTGCTTGAGTGAAAATATTTCTATTGTAATCAAGCAACTCTACATAGCGTTCAAAGATCGCTTTAGAGAAATCATCATTGAGGCTGAAGTGCTTATAATGAGAGCGGGTAAATCGCGAGGTGACTCGTTTGCTAGCTGTTTCATGCTGAACTTCAGGAGAAAGAACCGGCAGGTCATCTTTATGTAGTTTGGCTTCAAGAGCCTGAGCTGATGCTGCTAGCCATAAGCTAGCAGCAATCAGGGTCACTTTTGAACGGCAATTCATGCGTAGGAGTATCTCCTTTATGCGCGCAAGTGCTCCGCTTTCACAACCATTTGTAGGCCGTTAGCAAGTTGAACACGTACATCATCCTTATTGATTTCAACAATGGTCGCTGCCATGTTTCCTTTGCCCATGTTCACGTTAACTGCGTTACCTACTGTGATTTCATCAGCATTTAGAGCGCGCGTTTCTACAGGCTTAGTTGGTTTTTGTACTTTTGGTTTATTAGTACGACGAGGCTGTTGAGGCTTTTTAGCCGCAGGTTTCGCTTTCGCCTTACCCTCTTCACGAGCTTTTTGTGCTTGTTCTTTACGACGAGCCTGAACTTTCGCCTTGCTTTCTGCAAGTGTCGCTTTCGCGTGTTCAACGTGCTCTTCTTCTAGCTCACCACAAGGGTTGCCATCTAGGTCTACACGTACTGCACCTGGTTTTACACCGTGTAGGTAACGCCATGATGAAGTGTACTGTCTTAACGCTGCACGAAGCTGTGTTTTGCTTACTTTTTCGTCTTCATTTAGACGTTCCGCAAGATCTTGAAAAATACCAATTTTCAGAGGTTTTGCTTCACCTTCTAAAGTAAAGCACTTAGGGAAACATTCAGCAATATATGCAATAACTTCTTTGCTGTTTTTTAACTTTTCAGTCATGAGGGGTCCTGATTTGAGCGGATTTCCGCGAGCATTAAGAAAAAATATTCTCGTATTATAGTGACATGCCAAGGAAAAACCACACTCGAAGGCTAATTTATGCGTCGTTCGCGTGTGAATTAAGCAGCTTTTCTACTTCAACCATGAAATGAGTGAGACCTTCTTCGTCTGTTTCATTAAATCGGCCAATACTTGGACTATCAATATCAAGTACACCAACCACCTTTCCATTAATAGAAAATGGAATCACAATTTCTGAATTGCTCGCTGCATCGCACGCAATATGCCCCTCAAATTCGTGAACGTCGTATACTCTTTGTATAGTATTAGTTTGTGCAGCAGTACCGCAGACGCCTCGACCCATTGGGATACGAACACAAGCTGGTTTTCCTTGGAACGGACCAAGAACAAGCTCTTCACCTTTTGTTAGGTAAAAGCCTGCCCAGTTAAGATCGTCAAGTTCCATGAAAAGCAATGAGCTCAAGTTTGCTAGGTTCGCAATAAAGTCTGGTTCAGACTCAATTAGAGCAACAGCTTGTTTGGTTAGTCTTTGGTATTGTTCTAAGTTCATATTAACTTCCTACTTACTATAAAAGCTTCCATTCTCAATGTATGGCGCTAAAATGCAGCCCTACTTTATAATAGGACTTATTCTCAATTACAATGCTTCTGAAAAATGACACTATTAGCCGTTCTTGGTTGATAACACAAGTAAAAAAGCACAAGTCCAAGCTGATCATAGCGAACTTGATAGCGGTGCTTGCAACCTTGATTAGTGTTCCAATTCCCCTCCTCATGCCTTTGATGGTTGATGAGGTCTTATTGGACCAACCTGCAAAAGGCTTAGATGCCATGAATGCCATTCTCCCTGAAGCGTGGCACACTCCGACAGGCTATATTTTCTTCACCCTGTTCTTGGTTGTTCTTATGCGAGCTGCGAGCCAAGGATTAAATATCCTTCAAAGCCGACAATTTACGCTTGTTTCAAAAACCATCACGTTTGAGATGCGCAGTAAAATGATCGACAAACTCGGCCGTATCAGCATCCGACAATACGAGACCAAAGGTAGCGGAGGAATCAACGCACACCTTATCACTGACATTGAGACCATTGATAAATTTATTGGTTCTACGTTAGCAAAATTCGTTATCAGTTTTCTGACTGTTATTGGTACTGCTATCGTTCTACTTTGGCTCGATTGGCGACTTGGTCTGTTTATCCTGTTAGTTAACCCTATTGTCATTTACTTCTCACGTAAACTAGGCAGTATGGTTAAACATCTGAAACGGAAGGAAAATCATTCTTTTGAAATTTTCCAAAACCGTTTAGTTGAAACATTAGATGGAATCTACCAACTACGCGCGGCCAATAAAGAGCGAGAATTTCTCCAGCAACTCAAAGACAGTGCGAACCAAGTTCGCGTTGATGCAGACAAGTATGCTTGGCAATCTGAAGCGGCTGGTCGCGTTTCTTTTCTTCTCTTTTTGATCGGCTTTGAATTATTCAGAGCTGTCGCAATGTTAATGGTCATGTTCAGTGACCTTACTATTGGCCAAATATTTGCCGTTTTTGGTTACCTATGGTTCATGCTTTCTCCTGTTCAAGAGTTGCTTGGGATTCAGTTTTCTTGGTACAGCGCTAAAGCCGCATTAAAACGCATCAACGACTTATTAGAGTTAGAAGAAGAGCAGAGACCGGTTCCTAAGGTAAATCCTTTCAAAGAAGGTAGAGAAGTTGATGTTAAAGTAGAAAACATTAATTTCTCTTACAATAATGAAAACAAAGTCCTAGATAATCTTTCTTTACATATGCCGGCAGGAAAGAAAGTGGCGTTAGTTGGTGCAAGCGGCGGTGGTAAGTCAACCTTGATACAATTACTTATTGGGGTTTACCGTCAAAACTCCGGTAGCATTCGCTTTAATGATGAATTAACAGAAGATATTGGTTTTGAAGTAATTCGCGACAAAATTGCCGTGGTATTACAGCAACCTATACTATTTAACGACACCTTGAGGCATAATCTAACGCTTGGTGGGGATTTTGACGAAATGTCACTTTGGCGTGCGCTTGAAGTGGCTCAGCTGCAAGATGTTATTTCTCAACTGAACCACGGCTTGGATACTCAAGTTGGTCGTAATGGCATTCGTTTGTCAGGAGGTCAACGACAACGGCTGGCCATTGCTAGAATGGTGCTGAGTAATCCTCAATTTGTTATTTTAGACGAAGCCACGTCTGCGCTAGATACCGCTACTGAAGCGGCTTTACACAAAGCACTGACCGAGTTCTTACGTGGTAGAACAACATTAATCGTTGCGCACCGACTGTCCGCTGTTAAACAAGCCGATTTGATCTACGTGCTTGAAGATGGGAAAGTGACGCAAACAGGTACTCATGGTGAGTTAGTTGAGCAAGAAGGCTTATATCAAACCTTATATGGGGGCATACAGTCCCACGCTTAAATCGTTCAAGCTAGAGAGGTCGTTATGACCTCTCTGTCTAAGCACGCCATGCAACCCAACAACGTACGTTTGTGCCAAGGTTGTGAATTGCCTGTCGACATCGTCGACTTACCCCATGGCAAAAATGCACACTGCCCTCGTTGTGGTACACAATTATATCGCGGAGGTAGCCCTAGCCTCTCTGGTAATCTAGCCGTCGCGATAACCTGCATCCTACTATTTATTCCATCGCACTTTTTTAACTTTATTAGCATCCGACTCTTTGGTGTGATGATTCCGGCAACCCTACCTTCAGGGATGATCACATTGATGGAAGAAGGATTTGTTCTTCTTTCATTGCTCATTCTATTTTGTAGCTCTCTTGCGCCACTGACGGTTTGTGTTTCAGTGGTAACGGCACATATTTCTTTACATCAACGATGGTTCCGTGGGCTTCGTATCTCACTGTGGCTAATTCAACATTTGAAGCATTGGGTTATGTTGGATGTGTTCTTAGTTAGCATCGCCATTTCCTGTTTTAAACTCCAAGATTATTCCGACATTTTCGTCGGTCCAGGGTTAATTGGTCTGGTTCTTTTGCAGATATTTACCGTTTTGTTAGTTTCAAGAATCAGCGTGCGTCGTTATTGGGAAGCTTGGAAACCAGAAAGTTTATATGCTTTTGAGCATAAAGATGTGCATTGCCATGAATGCCACTTGTCCCAGCCTGAAGGCCACCATTGCCAACGTTGTCATCACGAGTTATATCATCGCAAGCCAAACTCCATTCAGAAAACATGGGCTTACCTCATCGCAGCAACGGTCGCCATCTTCCCCGCTAACCTGATCCCTATTTCCATCTTGCTTACCAATGGTAAGCGTTTGGAGGACACTATTTTTTCAGGCGTGGCTGGTTTGGTAAAAAGCGGCATGTATGGAATCGCTGCGATCATTTTTGTTGCCAGTATCGTTGTCCCGGTGATTAAAATACTTGGGCTCGCCTACATCATGCTTTGCATCCAATTCAAACGTTCGGTGTTTAAGAGACAACGAATGATGGTTTACTTTGTTGTTAAATGGATCGGTAAATGGTCTGTGATGGATTTGTTTGTTATTTCTATCATGATGACGTTAGTCGATCGTGGTCAGATACTGGATTTCACACCAGGATATGGCGCCGTAGCATTTGGTGTTGTCGTAGTGTTGACCATGCTTGCAGCAGAAAGTATTGATCCAAGGCTAATCTGGGACCAAACAAGCCCAAAACAATCAGAAAAAGAGTCAATGAATGAGTGATCAGAACAGTTCTCAAACGTCATACGTACCAGATGTAAAGCGGAGTAAAGGCATATCTCCTCTTTGGCTGTTGCCAATTTTGACCATGGTCTTAGCTGGCTGGCTTGTAGTGAAGTCGATACACGATGCAGGACAACGAGTGCAAATCTATTTTTCTGATGCCGCTGGTCTTGTCGCCGGCCGAACCACTATCCGTTACCAAGGATTAGAAGTCGGCATGGTAAGAGACATTAACCTCACCGAAGATCTCGGCAGTATTTATGTCGATGCTGATATCTATCCTGAAGCTGCAAAGTTACTGAACGATAAAACACGCTTTTGGTTAGTAAAACCAACAGCTAGCCTAACGGGAGTTTCCGGACTGGATGCGCTCGTCTCAGGTAACTACATCTCGATTCAACCCGGAGATGGTCAAGAGTTTGAGACAACATTCCATGCGTTAGACTCTGCTCCAACAGATTTACGCGTTTCTCAAGGTTTGAATATTAAGCTCAAAAGCCGTGATTTAGGTGGTGTATCGGTTGGCTCTCAAATTGTTTATAAGAAAATCCCAATCGGTGAAGTGTACAGTTACCAGCTAGATGAAGATGCAAAATCTATCACTATTCAGGCCAACATTCAGGATCAATACCGACATATCATTAACAACCGCAGTCGATTCTGGAACGTCAGTGGAATTGGTGCCAGCATCGGTTTTGAAGGTGTCGATGTAAGACTAGAAAGCATGAGTGCCTTACTAGGTGGCGCCATCGCCGTCGACTCTCCGGATGATGGTGAGCCTGTAGAAGAGAACACCGAGTTCCGTTTGTATAAAGATTTGAAAACTGCTGGTCGAGGCATCGCGGTTAAAATCGTCCTACCTGATGACAGCAAGATCAGCGGAGAAGGCGCTCCAATTATGTATCGCGGAATCGAAATTGGCCAAGTTACGGACTTGAGCCTTTCCGAAGGCCGAGAAGTGATATTGGCGTCAGCGGCAATTCAACCCGCTTTTAGTGACATGCTGACGACAGGTACTCGATTTGTCTTAGAAGAAGCAAAAGTGTCCCTCTCTGGTGTAGAAAACATTGCTAATTTAGTGCGAGGGAACTTCTTAACGATCGTGCCGGGCGCGGGTGAACGCTCTCGCCGCTTTACTGCCATTCGTAAAAACGTGTTTAACCAACAGCAAGAAAAGTCCATCGCGATTCGGTTGGTGTCCGACAATTCGTTTGGCCTAGATAGCGGTGCCAATGTACTTTATAAAGGCATCGTTGTTGGTTCAATCATCAAAGTGGGCCTAGTTAAGGAAGATAAAAAATCACAACACGAAGTATTTATGGATGTATTGATTGACCATGAATACAAACATCTGATCAAATCAAACAATCGTTTTTATGTAACCGGCAGTGCATCAGCAGAGTTAACTGAATCCGGGCTCAGCGTTACCGTTCCTCCCGCAAAGCAGTTGTTAACCGGGTCAATTAGTTTTGTGAGCGAAGGCAAGCAGGATATTCAAAAAGAGTATCAACTATTCCAAAATGAATCATTGGCTGAATTGGCGCAGTACAATCAAAGTGGCTCTAGGGCTCTAACACTATTTGCTTCTGAATTGCCGCCGATTTCCAAAGGCAGCCCTCTACTCTATCGTAATCTTCCAGTTGGTAACGTCTCCGATTTCCAGCTAGTTGATGGCGGAGTACTAATTAAGGCTACTATCGAAAACCGCTTCGCTTATCTTGTAACGCCACAAACCGTTTTTTGGAATCGTTCAGGGATTGAGATAGATGCATCATTAGCCGGAGTCAGTGTGAAAGCGCACCCTTTAAAATCGTTAATCGAAGGTGGCATCGCTTTTGACTCCGTACCAGGCGTTGAAAACAAAATCGGAGAAAACTGGAAGCTGTATTCTGATCAAAAAACCGCTCGCAAGTTTGGGCGCGTCATTGCTTTAGAAACCGACGGTTCGCAAGAGATTGCTAAAGGAATGCCGATTGAATATCAAGGTGTTAAAGTTGGTGAAATCACTCTGGTTGTACCGAATTTTCGTCGTAACATGGTTGAAGTCACTGCAAGGATCCTACCTGAATACGTAGAAAACATTGCAGTTGAAGGCTCACATTTTTGGCTAACTGAACCAGAAATTGGTTTAGGTGGCGTTAAAAACCTCGGGGCGTTGGTTTCGAAATCCATCAGTGTTGAGCCAGGTAAAGGTAAAGCTAAATTTGATTTTCAATTAGAAAATAGTTCAGAACGCGTGCATGGAATCATGTTTACGTTACAAAGTGAACAGAGAGGCTCAGTACAAGTCGGTACCCCTATTCTTTACCGCCAGATGGAAGTTGGCCAAGTGACCGACGTAAGCCTAGGAGAATTTGCTGATCGCATCCTCACGACTATCAAAATACAGCCTGAATATGCTTACCTCGTTCGTCAAAACAGTGTGTTCTGGAATGTTTCAGGAGTAGATGTTTCCATCGGGCTTACCGGCGCTAACATCAAAGCGGGAACCTTTGATAGTTTAGTTCGCGGAGGAATTGCGTTTTCAACGCCAGAGCAATCGACTATTCCACCAGCGGCAAAGAGTGGGCAATCTTTCTTTTTGTATCCACAAGCTGAAGAAGGTTGGACTCAATGGCGTACAGCAATTCCGAAGCCGTAGAATAAAGCTCAATTCACGTACAATTGAAGTTTGATCACTTTAAAAGAGCAGCAATCGCTGCTCTTTTTTATCGCTCGGCCCTTGTCACTATTCGTTTCTGCTTCGCTTTCGTATATTATTTGCCACAAATTCTGCAAACGAGATCCCACATTGCATCCTAATGTTTACATCCCAGACGCGTTTCTGGAAAAAATCCAAACTATCCTTCCTGCTCACCTCAACATGGAAGACTTTATCGCGTCGTGCCAAAAGCCACTGCGCAAAAGTATTCGAGTTAATACGTTGAAGATCAGTGTTGAAGCGTTTCTAGAACGAGCAGAAGCAAAAGGCTGGAAGCTTTCTCCTGTGCCTTGGTGTGACACGGGGTTTTGGATTGAAGCGGATGAGTCAGTTGTACCATTAGGCAACACAGCAGAACACATGTCTGGCTTATTCTACATTCAAGAAGCCAGTTCGATGATGCCGGTATCTGCTCTGTTTATGAATGATGAATCTTACGATGCCGTGTTAGATACCGCAGCCGCTCCAGGCTCAAAAACCACTCAAATTGCAGCTTTAATGAACAACGAAGGTGTACTTGTGGCCAATGAATACGCCGCAAGTCGTGTAAAAGTACTGCACGCTAATGTGGAACGTTGTGGGGTACGTAACGCCGCACTAAGTAACTTCGATGGACGCGTTTTTGGCGGTTGGCTACCAGAACAATTTGATGCGGTTTTGCTCGACGCGCCTTGCTCTGGAGAAGGCACCGTTCGCAAAGACGAAGATGCGATGAAAAACTGGACGCAAGCTTCCGTACTCGACATCGCTGACACACAGAAAGATCTTATTGAAAGCGCCTTCCATGCATTAAAGCCCGGTGGTGTGATGGTTTACTCAACATGTACGCTCAGTACAGAAGAAAACCAACAAGTTTGTCAACACTTGAAAGAAACCTTTGGGGATGCTGTAGAGTTTGAAAGCCTTGAGAACTTGTTTGAAAACGCAGAGGCAGCTCTAACTGAAGAAGGCTTTTTGCATATTTTCCCACAGGTCTACGACTGTGAAGGGTTCTTTGTTGCAAGAATTCGCAAACTGGCTGCTGTTGAGGCGCCAGAAGTCAAAAAGCGCATGGGGAAATTCCCCTTTGCTAAAACTTCAAAAAAAGAATCGACAGAAATTGCTCAACAACTCCAAAGCGCGTTAGGTATTAAACTTCCAAATGACAGTTCTGTATGGCTTCGCGATAAAGATGTCTGGTTATTCCCTAATGCTTTAGAAGCGATGATCGGCGAATTACGCTTCTCCCGTATGGGTATAAAGATCGCGGAAGCCCATAAAAATGGCTACCGTTGGCAACACCAAGTCGCGACTGCCCTGGCGACAGGTTCTGAAAGCAACGCCATTGAACTCAGTATTGAAGAAGCGCGCGAATGGTACATGGGGCGTGATGTTCGCCCACAAACCATTCCTGAGGGAATGAAAACAGGTAAAGGCGAAGTGCTTGTCACCTATCAAGGCGCAGTTATTGGCCTTGGCAAGTGGGTAAGCAACCGAATAAAGAATGGTCTCCCTCGCGAATTAGTACGAGATAAGAACTTATTTTAAAAGACGTAACGAACCATAAATAAATGAAAAGCCATCGTATTTGCGATGGCTTTTTAATTCGTAAGTATGAAAGCAAGTGGGCTCGCTAGCGATCCGGACACGCTGTACTAAACTAGTTGTATCAAAGTAATGCTTTGATGTGGCATTTCTCTCTATGTTCACCAACAAAATTATTGTTGGACAAGTTTAGCGCAGGCTCTGCGGAGCCGTTTCCCCTAGGCCCAAAAAAAGGAAAAGTTTGGGCCGTTTTTTTGGCTGTAGATCCGCTATACGGGAGTTTGGACTACGCTAGACGAATACCGTCTTTCTCAATGACAATTTTACCCTGCTTGTATAAGCCACCGATGGTCTTTTTATAAGTCCCTTTACTTGTGCGGAAAGCATCAAAAATCGCTTCAGGAGACGACTTGTCATTCAAAGGCAAAAATCCGCCTTTCTTCTCTAGCAGGTCAAGGATCTTACTAGAAAGATCGTCCATTTTCGCCACACCTACTTTTTGTAGAGCAAGGTCGATTTTACCATCTTCACGAATGTGCTTAATAAAGCCTTTCAGCTTTTTACCGATGTAAAGCTTACCAAAAACATCCGATGGGAAAATCATGCCCCAATGCTTACCGTTAACGATAGCTTTATAACCAAGTTGACTACGCTCTGCGATGATCAAATCAACTTGTTCGTTAACTTCATAATTCGCTGGAGTTTTATCTAACCATTTATTGAACTTAGTCGTACCAACAATGCGACCTGACGCTTTGTCGGTATAAACATACACTAAAATGGTTTGTCCGGCAGAGAAGCGAGTGCGTTGCTCACTAAAAGGAATCAGTAAGTCCTTTTCTTTGATGCCCCAATTTACAAAAGCACCTGTCGCATTCACACCCTCAATCTTCATTAAACCCCATTCACCCACTTGGGCAATTGGTCTTTCAATGGTCGCAGCAAGTTGGCTTTCTGAATCGAAGTACAGAAATACGTCTACATGCTCACCAATTTCAGTACCCTCTGGTACATACTTACTAGGTAGTAGAACAGAACCGTAATCATCGCCATCCAGAAATACGCCAAAATCAGCCTTTTTAATGACTTCTAAGCTGTTAATTTGACCAATTTTAATCATTGATTTTGTCTCTTTTTAAATTTACGTGGAATTATACCTAAACTAACAAGAAAATCAGAGAGAAAAGCATAGTGCTCTGTTATGCTGTTGTCGTTCAGCTATATGCCCCAGTCACTCTTTTAGCACTCTTATACTTACCTGCTCAACGGAACGCATAAGTTAAGAATGCTTTAGCAAAGTCAGGAGCTTTCTTTGGTCACCGTCGATAAACAAGACTCAATAACATTAAAAATCAGTCATGCACTCGCAAAGAGCAAAAGTGTCGACCTAGATATTTACTTTTTTATACCTGGTGAGCTTGGTTTAAACGCCGATATCATCAGTGAATCCGAATTTTATTACACCTCAATCACACAGCAACGATCTTATTACAGTACTGAAATCCTTCTTCCGCTAGTACACAGTCGACTTGCCAAACGTGGACGCCTGTCGAATCAGCAATACCGAGTAAGTTTGAGTTTGTTCGCTTACCAATACGTTATCGCGCTAGACAAAGCGGTAGCAAGTTTAAACAAGCATGAGAACAACTCCGTAACGGAAGATGAAGTGGACGAAGTTATCGAGCTCACGCTTGAGATCTTAAAGCGCTTGCGGCGTTCTATTCCTTATGAAGAGAACTTAAAACGCTACTACGTTAACATCGATAACTATCTGTCTTGGTATACCGAGCAAAAGTTCCTGTCACTGGTGGCCCATCTACCACGTGAAGGCGACTATGGCACGATCAAAAAGCGTCTGATCACGCTATGTGAGAAAGAGCAAGCCCATCGTAAACTCAACAAATACAACTCATCAAGAGTCGTTGAAGACGTTACTCGCCTATCTAACAAAATGCGCTTGCTAAGGCGATTGATTGAACACCCTATCGTGCTTCGTGAAGAAACCATATCGATGGGTAACAACATTAAGCGCGCTATCAAAGGTATTGCAACCGGTTTAGTGATGGTTGTCGTGACCTCGACCGTGATTCTCGCTCGCGATTATCTGGGGGAAATTTCTGCCTCATTCATTATTGCGATGTCTTTTATTTACGCTTTACGAGAAATCTTTAAAGATGATTTACGCGATGCCATGTGGCGATGGATCCGTAAAGGCAAGCCAAAATGGCGTAAGAAGTATGTTGATCCAACGACGAAAAAAGTGGTTGGCAAAAAATTGGAGTGGCTCGATTATCGTACCTTAAGTAGCTTGCCGGATAAGATTCAAAGAATACGTAAAAAACGCGTCGTGCAACGTGAAGAGCAGATTCTTCATTATCACGAGAAAACCGAAATGGCGACCTCTCTTTTCTTGAGTGGTTACGAACAAACGAGAGAAACATTGAACATCAGTTTACGCCCTATCATCCGCTTGATGGATAAAAGCTCAAACCGAGTTTATCGTTTAAATGAAGGTCAAGTAACCAAAGAGTCAGTAGAGAAACGTCATTTGCTCAATGTGATTGTCAAAGAGGACAACCACACCGATGAGCCTGTTTATTACCGCTGGAAAGTGGTCTTAAATCGCTCCAAAATCGTCTCTATCGAGAAGATTGAACTCAATTAAGCCAACGCCTTTAAACAAACGAGCCACAAACCACTAAGCAGCCTCTTTTCTTTGTTGGGCTGCTTTTTTTATCGAAAGAGTAAGCGAGAATTCAGCCATTGGCTCGTCACCATGTAAGTTAGGACACAGCGCGACAATTTTTACGTCACGATTTACTCGTTCACCCGTTGCCAAGGTGTGCTCGAGCATCTCATCAATGACATGACCATCGTTACAAACAAAGTGCACATCGGCTTCCGGGCGCTTTAAAAACTCGGCTTTCACACCTTTAAATGCTAGCGAGATCGCTTCTCCCTTTTCTTGCGCTTTACTCATAGCAAGAAAACCACCAGCAACATCAGCGCCAACGGCTAAAGCGCCGAAATACATGCTATTCAGGTGGTTCTTCGTTCTTCTGCGCAATGGGATACGAACCTCAACATGCTTGCTATCTATCGCAATGATTTTAGGGTGGCAAAGCCAAATCAGCGGCACTTTCGAAAAGCCAAACAGATTTAGATACAAATTCGCACGACGTAGAGCTGATAACATTTTGGTCTCCTTACCAATCTAGTCAGACCAGTTAATCAACGAAAGAAATAGATGTCAAAGAAATGTTAACAAAAGCTCGATCTCACGAGTTATTTAACCCTCATAAAGTGACGGCGTCACCCGTAAGGTATGAAGTTTATCGCAGTTACTTAGATTACCTTACAACGAGATAGATAAAATGGTTATAAATTCAAATGTATATATATTGATTTAATGATCAAGTTTTGTCATTTATACATAAGTCATTTAAATGAATACCTACACCTTTGTATACAATTCGGTATTTCCTGGCGAAGATTCCCGTGAAACGGTTTATTCCTGCCTGTAATTCCGTTATCTTTACCCCTTCGCAATAGAGAATAAAGCTATAACATGCCTATAAAAACAGATGAATTGAGAACCCAACCTTTGGGTCCAATGCCTACCCCAGCAGAGCTAGGTAGTGTACATCCTATTACGGATGACGTTGCAGACCGTATCGCTCAATCTCGTCGTCAGATTGAAAACATTTTATCGGGTGAAGACGATCGCCTTCTTGCGATTGTAGGTCCGTGTTCTGTTCACGACACTGAAGCTGCCATTGATTACGCCACTCGCCTGAGTGAAATCCAAGACAAGTACAAAGACGAACTGTTTATCGTGATGCGTACTTACTTTGAAAAGCCTCGTACAGTAGTTGGTTGGAAAGGTTTGATTACGGACCCTAACCTAGATGGTTCTTACGCACTTGAAGCTGGTCTTCATAAAGCTCGTAAACTACTACTGGATATCAACAAGCTTGGTCTTGCGACTGCTACTGAGTTTCTTGATATGATCACTGGCCAATACATCGCGGATTTGATCACTTGGGGCGCGATTGGTGCTCGCACAACGGAATCACAAATTCACCGTGAAATGGCGTCGGCACTATCTTGCCCAGTTGGTTTCAAAAATGGCACAAATGGCAACGTAAAAATTGCAATTGATGCAATTCGCGCATCGAAAGCATCGCATTACTTCTACTCGCCAGATAAGAACGGTCGAATGACGGTTTACCGCACAAGTGGCAACCCTTACGGTCATATTATTCTGCGCGGTGGAGAAAAAGGCCCTAACTTTGATGAAGCATCAGTCAAACAAGCATGTGATGCTTTAGCTGAGTTTGGATTGCCACAACGTTTGGTTGTGGATTTCAGCCATGCAAACTGTCAGAAGCAACACAGAAAACAAATCGACGTAGCTCAAGACATTTGTAACCAAATTAAGTCAGGCAGCACTCGTATTGCGGGTATCATGGCTGAAAGCTTTATTCTTGAAGGCAATCAGCCAATGACTGACATCAATAACCTAACGTATGGTCAGTCTATTACAGATCCATGCCTAGGTTGGGAAGACACTGCTACAATGCTAGATATGCTGGCAAGCGCTGTTAAGTCCCGAAAGTCCCTATAACAAAATAATCAAGGAATCTTCATGCCATCGTTTGATATTGTTTCTGAAATCGATACGGTTGAACTACGTAACGCCGTTGATAACGCTAACCGTGAATTGTCTACTCGTTTCGATTTCCGCAACGTAAATGCGAGCTTTGAGCTAGTAGAAGAAAACGTAAAAATGTCTGCGGAAGGTGACTTCCAACTTAAGCAAATGCGCGACATTTTACGCGGCCACTTAGCGAAGCGTAACATTGACGCGAACGCAATGGATGCACAAGACCCAGACGTTACTGGTAAAAACTGGCACCAAACTCTGCTTTTCCGTCAAGGTATTGATACTCCAACGGCGAAAAAAGTAGTGAAACTTATCAAAGACGCAAAGTTAAAAGTACAAGCTTCTATTCAAGGCGACAAAGTACGTGTTACTGGTAAGAAACGCGACGACCTGCAAGCGACAATGGCAGCGATTCGTGAAGCAGAGATGGGTATCCCATTCCAGTTTAACAACTTCCGTGATTAATCAATCTGAGAAGTAAGTAAAAACGCCAGCGCATAATCCGCTGGCGTTTTTTATTGGCTTTTGTGTAACGAACTACGTATCCACTTTTAGCATTTGGCATTGCTAGATAACCAAGTCCTGCCCTTGCAGCAATACGAATTCGCTCGTTCCTTGTGGTATGAACACGCAAATTCGAAGCTTTTCAGCTTTAGCCTTGGCCAGCATATCCGAAAGCTCAGCAGCGCTCGAGAAAGCTTCTCTTTCTGCATCTCTGCGTATTAGTTCTAACACATTCGCTTCACATCGAGTTGAGTACAGAGCCAGCTCCGCTTGTTGCATATAGCGTACGGCTTTTATTGGCAACATCTCAACATCTTTCCCAACATGTATCCAAGTACAACTTCCCTTTTCATCTAAAGGTGTTGCCATGGTCGCTTGGTAAATTGCTTCTAACTCACGATTATCTCGCGCGTTTTCCACCTCGGGATTCGAGAAAAATTGCTCCCAAAACTTGCGGCGTAAATCGACGCTAGGCAGTGCCTCTTTAATTGAGTTTCGCTTTGAGTTAGCAAAATCCGCCATCAACCCCATGTTTTGTGGCAGTATCGATTCAAGCTTTTCACGGATGTTTCGAATTAAAACTGGCGAAGCTCCACCACTAGAGATAGCGATTTGGATGCGGCCACGATTAATCATTGACGGCGTGATGAAATCACAATAAGGCTTATCATCCACAACGTTAACCAAGATGCCTAGCTCTTTGGCATCTTTGTACACTTGGTGATTTAGCTCAGGATTGTCTGTCGTCGCCCACACTTGAACAAAGTTTTTAGTGACAATGTCACTCGAATAGAAACGTTGTACCCAGCGCAGTTGATGCTCAGAAGCAAGCTTAGACAGAAAATCAACCAACGTCGGAGAAACGATAGTCACATCCGCCCCAGCCTTTAGCAACGCTTCCACCTTTCGGCTTGCCACCTCACCGCCACCCACGACGAGAACGGGTTTATTAATTAAATCTAAGAACAGAGGAAAATATCGCATTTCAATCCATGATTACTCTAATTAGCTGTTGTAGACCATGCTACCAAAAATGGGGCAAGCTCATCACCCTGTTTCGGTATCACAAATAATTTTTGTTTGAATTTTTACTGAACTTCACCTTGCTCAGCTAATGACAGTTTTAATAACAACTTTTTATTCTTTTGTATTGTTCACTCTTCTATTGATTGTTCTGATGCACCAAATTGTCCATGAATTGCACTATTTACAAACAATTAACATTTCGTCATTCTAAATCTCAAGGCACTTTGTAAGTTCTCTCAAAACTTCATTTAAATTATATATTTGAGAATTAACAGATCCTTTCCTACGCTTATAACTGGTTGATCTATCGAATGCCGTTTCTTCGAAAATCAATCACGTAGGACGATAACTCTAACGAATTGGACACGTTATTTCAGGTCACTCCTGATTAAACATGGATCATACAGGAAGGATACAAATGGCAAATAAACTCACAGTTCTTGCTTCCGTCGTAGCGGCTTCTACTGCGATGATGGCAACATCAGCTCAAGCAGCAGACACTACTCTGGACAAAGTCACAAAACAAGGTTTTCTTACTTGTGGTGTAAGTACCGGTCTACCTGGTTTCTCTAACCCTAACTCAAAAGGCGAATGGGAAGGTATCGACGTAGAATATTGCCAAGCACTGGCTGCAGCCGTTCTTGGGGATAAAACGAAAGTTAAATATGTACCCCTAACCGCAAAAGAACGTTTCACTGCGCTTCAATCTGGTGAGATTGATGTGCTTTCCCGTAACACGACCTGGACTCTCCACCGTGACACTGCACTGGGCCTAAACTTCGTAGGTGTGAACTACTACGACGGTCAAGGTTTTATGGTGAAGAAGGAACTTGGTATATCAAGTGCTAAAGAGCTTGATGGTGCGTCGGTATGTGTTCAATCAGGTACAACAACCGAGCTAAACCTTGCAGATTATTTCCGCAACCAAGGCATGGCGTACAAACCTGTGGTATTCGACACAGCGGCGCAAACTTCGAAAGGTTTTGATGCGGGACGCTGTGACGTATTAACAACTGACCAATCTGGCCTTTATGCACTGCGTTTGAATTTGAAAGATCCGTCCTCTGCGGCCGTTCTTCCAGAAATCATCTCTAAAGAGCCACTAGGTCCAGTCGTTCGTCAAGGCGATGATCAATGGTTTAACATCGCTAAGTGGACATTGTCTGCGATGATTAACGCTGAAGAATACGGTATTAGTTCGAAGAATGCGGATGAAATGCTGAAGTCAACAGATCCAAACATCAAACGTATCCTTGGTGTTGATGGCCCTAAAGGCAAAGGGTTGGGTATCCGCGACGATTGGGGCTACCAGGTTATCAAACAAGTTGGTAACTATGGTGAAAGCTTCGAACGTACAGTCGGTACTGGTTCGCCGTTAGAAATCTCTCGTGGCGTTAATGCGCTATGGAATGCAGGCGGCTTTATGTACGCGCCACCAATCCGATAGAAAGAGTTAATCAGGGCGGTTCATGCCGCCCTTTTTCTTGATTATATCTCACTGTATGAGTAAGGATCGCTCATTGGATGGCGAAAAGCGCTCGCTTGGTGGAACGGCTTTAAAGGTTCGTACGTCACCAG
Organism: Vibrio sp. 1167; assembly: GCF_033340375.1. Lineage (NCBI taxonomy): Bacteria > Pseudomonadati > Pseudomonadota > Gammaproteobacteria > Vibrionales > Vibrionaceae > Vibrio > Vibrio sp. 1167. The sequence goes on from NZ_JAWOWK010000002.1 coordinate 756,117, forward strand.
ACATGGAGCGTTATTCTTTAGCCAGCAAGGACGAAACTTCTTTATACAGGCCGATATCTATAACTAAGGTTTGAGGTTATCGCTGTATGAAACCGACACAAGATGCATCGCCAAGTACGATGTCCAAACCAAGCGGAAGCAAGAGCCTGATTTATAATCCTGCCTTTCGTTCTGCTATTTTCCAGATCATTGCCATTGCTGCACTGGTATTTTTCTTTTACACGATTGTAAACAACGCTCTCAATAACTTAGATGCTCGTGGTATTGCAACGGGCTTCGGTTTTCTGAATCAAGAAGCCGGGTTTGGTATTGGGTTAACACTAATTGAATACGATGAAACGTACTCTTACGGTAGAACATTTATCATCGGCCTTCTTAATACGGCGTTAGTCTCCGTATTAGGTATTATTCTGGCTACTGTGATTGGCTTTACCATGGGGGTTGCCCGCCTTTCTTCTAACTGGTTAGTTAGTCGTTTAGCGGCAGTTTATATCGAAACTTTCCGAAATATCCCCCTTCTTCTGCAAATATTCTTCTGGTATTTCGCTGTTCTTCAAGCATTACCCTCACCACGCCAAAGCTTAAGTCTTGGTGAAGCTATTTTCCTGAACGTTCGTGGCTTATATTTCCCTGCACCGACTATGGAACCCGGCAGTAGCTACGTTATTGCCGCGTTAATCTTCGGGGTAATCGCAAGCTTATTAATTAATGTATGGGCGAATAATAAGCAACGTCTCACTGGGCAACAAACCCCAATGGGAAGAATAGTTTTGGGTTTAGTTGTTGGCCTTCCATTGGTTGTGTACTTCCTTGCTGGTATGCCAATTTCACTGAATTATCCTGAACTAAAAGGGTTTAACTTCCGAGGTGGTATTAGCATTATTCCTGAATTGGCTGCGCTACTTTTGGCATTGAGTGTTTATACAGCTTCTTTCATTGCTGAGATTGTTCGCTCTGGTATTAATGCGGTTAGTCATGGTCAAACCGAAGCAGCGATGTCGCTAGGCTTACCACGCTCGAAAACTTTAAAGCTTGTTGTCATTCCTCAAGCGTTACGAATTATTATTCCACCTTTAACCAGTCAATATCTCAACCTCACCAAAAACTCATCGTTAGCGATGGCGATTGGTTACCCAGATCTTGTCTCTGTGTTTGCTGGTACTACCCTGAACCAAACGGGACAAGCGATTGAGATCATTGCGATGACGATGGGCGTGTACTTGACATTAAGTCTGATTACGTCTGCATTAATGAACTTGTATAACCGTAAAGTCGCGCTGGTGGAGAGATAATATGAGTACTCATCAATTTCAACCGGATCTCCCGCCACCCGCCAATACTGTAGGCTTCGTTGGTTGGATGCGGAAAAATCTATTTAATGGCCCTATCAATTCCATTGTTACTGTCATTCTTGCGTATATTGTCGTAACTGCAATATGGTATATCGTGGATTGGGCGTTTATTAACGCAGACTGGATTGGCTCAACGCGTGACGACTGTAGCCGAGATGGTGCTTGCTGGGTATTTATCAGCGTGCGCTGGGAGCAGTTCATGTATGGTTTTTATCCAGAGTCCGAACTATGGCGCCCTCGCCTGTTCTATATCACATTAGCCATATTTACTGTTTTACTCGCGTATGAGAAGACACCGAAACGGATGTGGATTTGGCTTTTCTTCGTAAACATCTACCCATTCATCATCGCTGGACTTTTATACGGTGGTGTCTTTGGACTAGAAGTGGTAGATACACACAAGTGGGGTGGACTACTCGTTACGCTCATTATTGCGCTAGTTGGTATCGTAGTTTCATTGCCAATTGGTGTGGTGCTTGCGCTTGGTAGACGTTCAGAGATGCCGATCATTCGCAGCATTTGTACCGTCTACATTGAAGTTTGGCGTGGCGTTCCGCTGATTACGGTTTTGTTCATGGCTTCGGTTATGCTTCCATTATTTATGTCTGAAGGTTCAGAGACAGATAAACTGATTCGCGCCCTTATCGGTGTGGTTATGTTTGCCTCCGCTTACATGGCAGAAGTGGTACGCGGTGGTCTACAAGCCATTCCGAAAGGTCAATATGAAGCCGCTGATGCGCTTGGGTTAAGTTACTGGAAAAAGACTGGGCTGATTATCTTGCCACAGGCGCTAAAGATTACTATTCCTTCTATCGTGAACACCTTCATCGGTTTGTTTAAAGACACCAGTTTGGTACTCATCATTGGTATGTTTGACGTACTCGGTATAGGGCAAGCAGCAAACACCGACCCTGAATGGTTAGGTTTTGCTACAGAAAGTTATGTATTTGTCGCGTTAGTGTTTTGGGTATTTTGTTTTGGCATGTCGCGCTATTCGATATGGCTTGAAAACAAACTTCATACCGGTCACAAACGATAACTCATCAAGATCAAGGACGTATTATGACGCAACAACAAGATTACATGATCCAATTGAAGGACATGAATAAATGGTATGGTGAGTTTCACGTACTAAAAAATATTAACCTCGACGTTAAGCGCGGCGAGAAAATCGTTATCTGTGGCCCATCTGGGTCGGGAAAATCAACGATGATTCGCTGTATTAACCGCCTTGAAGAGCACCAAGCAGGCAGCATTTACGTCTCTGGTACGGAATTAACTGAAGACTTAAAGAACATTGAAGCAGTACGCCGAGAAGTGGGCATGTGCTTTCAACACTTTAATCTCTTCCCTCATTTAACCGTACTGGAAAACTGTACGCTCGCGCCTATCTGGGTGAAGAAGATGCCAAAAGATGAGGCAGAAGCCGTTGCGATGAAATATCTGGAACGTGTTAAAATTCCAGACCAAGCGGAGAAGTATCCCGGTCAGCTGTCTGGTGGCCAGCAACAACGTGTGGCGATTGCTCGCTCTTTGTGTATGAACCCTAAAGTCATGCTTTTTGATGAGCCAACATCTGCACTCGACCCGGAAATGGTTCGCGAAGTACTGGATGTAATGGTCGAACTCGCCGAGGAAGGCATGACTATGCTATGTGTGACACATGAAATGGGCTTTGCTAAAGAGGTTGCCGATCGCGTGATATTCATGGACGCAGGAGAGATCATCGAAGAAAACAACCCGGTCGACTTCTTTGAGAATCCTCAATCGGATAGGACCCAAAACTTCCTAGCGCAAATCTTACACCACTAAGATTTAGCCGAATCGACATAAAAAAGCACTGGTTTCTATGAAGCCAGTGCTTTTTGTTACTAAATTCAAAAATCTGTGTAAGAATCAACATAGCTATGCTAGGCAGTAATATTGTGTTACAAGTTGCCAAATACATAACATCTTATTTCTATTATTATTTTATCTAAGTTACGTATGGTTAGGGCTTGATTTTTTGAACTTTCAATCCCATAAATGTACTTAAAAGAAAGTCTCTTATCGAGGAAGATTATGAACAGTCCAATGTTTACCCGCACTTCAACTCAAGAAAGTGCTCTACAAACGAACAAAGTATTGCGTAATACTTACGCTCTACTTTCAATGACACTTTTATGGTCGGCAGTCGTTGCTGGCGTTGCAATGGCATTTAACCTTCCACATCCAGGTATCATCCTAATGCTGGTTGGTTTCTACGGCCTATTATTCTTAACAGAAAAAAACCGTAACAACAGTCTTGGCCTTGTGTTTACGTTCCTATTTACTGGCTTCTTAGGTTACACCGTTGGCCCTATTCTAAACATGTACATCGGTGCAGGCATGGGCGATATCGTATTAACCGCACTCGGTGGTACGGCACTATCTTTCATGGCAGCATCGGCATACGCACTAACAACGAAACGTGACCTATCGATGATGGGTGGCTTAATGCTATCACTATTTGTTGTGCTGGTTGTGGGCATGATTGCAAGCTTCTTTATTCAATCAACCCTTTTACACTTGGCGTTGAGCAGCTTGTTTATCATTTTCTCTACTATGGCGATCCTGATGACAACACAAAGCATTATTCGTGGCGGTGAAACAAACTATATCTCTGCGACAGTAACTTTGTATGTATCAATCTACAACATCTTCATCAGCCTACTAAGCATTCTAGGTATTATGAACGACGATTAATCGTTTCTCGTTAAGTAGAATCAAAAAGCCCGAAGGTAATTCCTTCGGGCTTTTTCTTTGTGTGCAATTCAGTGTATTACGCCTGCTCTACTGACAACTCGATAACTTCGTCAGCTTTTGGATTTTCTCTAAAGCGTCTCACTTTGATCGTTTCCTCTCCTAACATGATTTGCTTGGCGATTCGGTGCATACCGTCAAAAACACGATAGTCACTGGTTAAGATTACCGGATACGACAAATCAGCATTGTTGATTCGTTGGCAATGTTTTGCAATTTCACGGCAGGTTGGCTGTGGCCCTTCATGACTAAACCAAGTCACTTCATTTGGGCCTTTGATATCATCAATCGAAATTTCTTCTACAGGTAAGGATTCTGCAAGTTGCCAAATACGCTCGATGGACCAAGTGGATTTTACATTGTCATTAATCTCAATGTAACGTTGTTTCGACATGACTAACTCCTTGTCATCATTGTTGTTTCTAACCTGAATACATGCTTTTCATCAATCAAAGAGAATATCGGTCTATGAAAACAAACACAACGTTGTCAGCTATTCATTCACCCATAAAATCCCATAATCAGACAAGTAGCCAAGAAAAAACCAAAACAAAAATGAATAAGCCTGGATATCCATGCAATTTCGTTGGTACTCACCCCGTAAAATTTCTAACAAACTGAATAGTTTCCTATTTATTTGAATAAAAGAGCATTTATATCAAAGTGCCTAGCTCAGTCAAAAACACTCACCATTTTGTACGCTTTTGATTCGCTCGATACGACTTCGAGATTCTTTTGTTGAGAACATTCTCGGCTGTCGCTAATCTATAAACATCCATGTTTACTTAACGGATAAAACGTTATGTTCGTTTACAACGGCAAAGAAATTGAAACGGATGCTCAAGGCTACTTATTGGATCATACTCAATGGGAAGAAGGTATGATTGAGCTTTTAGCAAAAGAAGAAGACATCGAGCTTACGGATGCTCATTTGGAAGTTGTGCATTTTGTGCGAGACTTTTATGAAGAGTTTAATACCTCCCCTGCAGTGCGTATGCTTGTGAAAGCGATGGAAAAAGCGCACGGCCCAGAAAAAGGTAACAGTAAGTATCTATTCAAGCTGTTTAAAAAGGGGCCAGCCAAACAAGCAACCAAATTAGCCGGCCTACCAAAGCCAGCTAAATGCTTGTAGATTCATAAAATTTTAAAACCGCGTAACGGCTTATACGACGCAGGTTCCTGCATCACATGCTCTACTGTTGCCGTTCGCGGTCCTTCTTGTAACCATTCCGAAAACGCAACTATTTGCGCGTCTGTTCCACACGCCATCACTTCAACATCACCATTGTTTAGGTTCTTCGCATAACCTGTTAACCCTAGCTTCAATCCTTGATGGGAAGTATGGTAACGAAAGCCCACGCCTTGAACATGACCTTTTACTATAAATCTCTCACACTTTACGTTCATCTTTGTACCGCTTCTTTTTACTGAGTGATATATTCTTTTCGTCTATTCACCCCACTAAGGATAGTGGGTTTTTGCACGGTTATTATAATTATGAAAGAAATTCCATTCCGCTGGATTGATAAGTATCTCATTCACTTAAAGATTCAAGAAAAGTTCTATTTGCTCTTCGTTCTCCCTCTTCTTGCTTTAGTCATTCTCACTCTCGTCCTTAATAGCGCGGCTAATACACTGATCTCAAGTATGTACCAAGAAGAGCTCATGCTTATGAAAGGTCTGATAGAGGCAGGCAACCTTTCTCAATCTCAAGTAGCAAGCCTCATAGCGGGTTCAGAAACCGTTTCTATTGGCTCTGGTTCGCAATCCGTGTCTGTTTTAAATGGTGCGTACAGTTTGGTTGCGAACCATGAACTTTCTTTATGGACTGCCCTATCAACGACTCAAGTGAGCATCATCTGTGTGAGCTTGTTTATTCTTGCTCTTGGCGTTTACTACATCATGACGTTTATTGGCGGCGCGATGTTCACGATGAACAAAGCATTAAACACCCTTGCGGGTGGCGACTTAACTGCGAGAATGAACTTCTTCCCTGTTCGCGACGAGTTTAGTGAAATTGCTATTACGATAGACAAAGTTGCAGAACGAGAGCAACAAATGGTGCTGTCGATTCAAGAGTCTGTGGCTTTAATGCAACAAATTAGCTCAGATCTGAATCAATCGATTCATCACAGTTCAGATATTTCAGCGACTCAGCAGGAACACCTCAACTCTCTTGCGAGTGCAACTGAACAGATGGCATCAACGATTCGAGAAGTCGCGACACTAGCTCACGATTCAAGCACGCAAACCGATGATGCACGTAACGTGGCTCAGTCTGGACAAGTGAAAGTTGAGAATACGCTTCACTCGATTTCGAACCTTTCTAATGAGATTCAATCTGCGTCTCAAGCCGTTGCCGAGTTAGATGCCAATGCAGCACAAATTGATGAAGTAGTGACAACCATCAATGGGATCTCCGAGCAAACCAACCTACTTGCTCTGAACGCGGCTATTGAAGCTGCACGTGCTGGAGAACAAGGTCGTGGATTTGCGGTCGTTGCGGATGAGGTTCGCGCTCTTGCGGGACGCACTCAGCAAGCGACAGTTGAAATCCAAACGATGATTGAATCGTTACAGCGTAATAGTCAGTCACTTACTAAGCTGATGGAAGTGACAGTTAATAACGCAAATGAGGGACAAAACCTCATGACGGAAGTGAATCACGAAATCGGCTCTTTGGCAGATAAAAATCAAACTATCTCCGACAGTAGCATTCAAATTGCAACAGCAGCTGAAGAGCAAGGTGTAGTCGCGGACAATATCGCCTCAAGCGTTGAAGAAATTCGAGTTCAAGCAGATAACGTGTGCAATATGATAAGCACGACTTCACAAAACGTTGATCAACTGCGTAAGCAAAGCGACACAATGGAAGCACTACTTACTGGACTTAAAGCATAGCAACGGAATCTATTACAGCAAATTCAATAAAAGGGTCACTTTAGTGACCTTTTTTGTATTTAAAAGTCACTACAATGTACTGGATTGCCGAGGGATATTGCTTTTACCATTTACATCCCGGACAATACGCCCCTTTCAAAATTCAACAAGAGCTAATGAAATGACAGCTGCTATCTATTTGGTTAAAGGTCGTGAGAAATCGGTCAAGCGCAAGCACCCTTGGATCTTCTCTCGAGGCATCAACAAAGTTGAGGGCGAACCTGCTCTTGGCGAAACGGTTGATGTATTCACTCACGACGGTAAATGGCTAGCTAAGGCGGCATATTCGCCAGCTTCACAAATTCGTGCTCGTATTTGGAGTTTTGATAAAGAAGAAATCGACACCGCGTTTTTCGTTAAACGACTTAAAGACGCACAACTTCTTCGTGAAGACATTATCAAACGTGATGGCCTTACGGGTTATCGCCTTATCGCAGCAGAGTCTGACGGCTTACCTGGCGTTACGATCGACCGTTACCAAAATTTCTTTGTGTGCCAACTTCTCAGTGCTGGCGCAGAACACAATAAGCAGGCTATTGTTGACGCTCTGGTTGAGTACTTCCCTGATTGTAATGTGTACGAGCGCTCTGACGTAGCCGTTCGTAAAAAAGAAGGTTTAAAAGAGAGCACGGGCGTTTTGCACGGCGAAGAGCCACCTAAATCGGTCGTCATCGAAGAAAATGGCGTAAAGATTAGTGTAGATATCGTTGGCGGACACAAAACAGGTTTCTACCTAGATCAACGAGATAGTCGCCAGCAAGCGATGAAATATATGAAAGGCAAAGAAGTTCTTAACTGCTTCTCTTACACAGGTGGCTTCGGACTTTACGCTCTAAAAGGTGATGCAAAGCGTGTGATTAACGCTGACGTGTCACAACCTGCTTTAGATACCGCAAAATTCAACGCAGAGCTAAACGATTTTGATATTTCGAAGAAGCGTGCCGTGTTCCTAAATGCAGACGTGTTTAAGCTGCTTCGTGAGTATCGTGATCAAGGAACTCAGTTCGATGTGGTTATTATGGACCCACCGAAGTTCGCAGAGAGCAAAGCACAACTAAACGGTGCATGTCGTGGTTACAAAGACATCAACATGCTAGCAATGCAAATTCTAAAACCGGGCGGCACGCTACTGACCTACTCGTGCTCTGGCTTGATGGATCAAGTTCTGTTCCAGAAAATCATCGCTGATGCAGCCGTAGACGCTAACCGCCAAGTAAAGTTTGTGGAGCGTTTTGAGCAAGCCGCTGACCACCCAACCGATACCGCATATCCAGAAGGTTTCTACTTAAAAGGTTTTGCATGTAAAGTGCTTTAGGCTACGAATAAGTAAGACAAAGCAGAAAGAAAAGGGCCTACTGGCCCTTTTTCATTATGGCTCTAAGTTAACCTTAGTTAGTGCGGATAACACATCTTTCTCAAAGTCCGCATTTCCCACGATTAAATCACTAAACTCTGTCGCCCCGTTTTCTATTACGATAGTTTGAATTGAGTTTCCATCGTTATGGGTTATTTCTAGAGATAAGTCATCGCCATCAATGTTCAAGTCAATACTATTGAGAAGTTCTTCTATCGTATTGTGCCCTGCATCTTCAACGACTTCACTCAGATCTAAGGTGTCCAAATCTCTCTCAAAACCTCTAATTAGATCTGTTCCTGTATCCAAGGAGTCGTTGACCCATTTAAAGACATCTGCCTCGTTATCATTACCGATCAAGATGTCATGACTTACGTCCACTTCAGCTTCAATAATATTTGCAGAGCCATTACTTGAAGCATTTACTCCTCCGTTTTCATCAATAACGAATTGCAGGGTGTTCTCACTTTGATCACCATCGTTATCCGTCAATACATAATCGAAGTCTAACGTTTCAACTGTATCACCCACCGCACCATAAAATGCATACGCACCGTCGTTTAAGTCGATTTCCAGAGTATGTTTGCTGTCGATATAGATAGTAAGCTGCATCGTTGTGTCGTCAAATGCATGCGAAATACCATCGTTATTGTCAGTTACTATTAGGTCTGAACCATCAAACGAATAAGTGACACCGTCATGTTCTATTTCGCTAATATAACCACCATCTGCACCAATACCTGTATCTGGAGAAGTGGTATACATCAAGTTCCCCCCAACAGGTTGAATCACTGACTGCAACATAACCGGAGGTAATTGAGTTACGTCAGGAACCACAACACCATCAAGGTCTTGATTCAAAAAGCCATCATATGCTACGCGATCTAATTGCTCCGGCATAAGATTAACGCCCATACCATACGCTAGGGCTGTTATCTGATTATCAGGATCGGTTAGGTGATCAATCCAACTCTGCTCGCGAGCGTCGTTTATAAATGATGACGCAGGGTTTGGCTGACCATCTGACAAGAAGTAACTAACATTCGACGCACTGGTTAACTTACCTACATCATCCCATGACTGTTTTGCTTCATTTAGCGCGTTGTTATAGTTAGTCGCGCCACCCGCAGTTAGCGTCTCAATATACGCTTTGGCCTCCTCGACCGTCAGCCACGTCGCAGCACCTATAGCGTAAGTGGATGCTGTACTGCTATAAGTAATAATTTGAACTCGCGTTTGACCGATAGACTCATATTGATTCAATAACTGAGTTGCCGAATCTTTCATTATCTGCAAGCGATTATCCGTTCGCATAGAACCCGAGACATCCATTATGAGTTGAACGTTGGCACTTTCTTTAGTTTCTGCAACTACATCGTGAATAATAGATGCAGAATCTGGTGAGTCATCTTCCACAATAACGTTGACCGTTGTGGAGTTAGTAAGACCACGAGCATTCGAGACAAGCACAGGCACCTCAATATTTAAGGTGTCTTCTCCAGATGGGTTGGAGTGATCAATCGGACCAAGAAGCTCCGTAGATACCACTCCAGTATCATTGACTGATATTTTGATAACCTCTTCACCGTTCGCTGAACCGATAAGCATTTGGTCGTTATTTGATAACGTCCACGTTACAGAGATACCGTTACTAGTAAGAGCTGTAGATGGTTCACTGAGCGTAACAGAATCAACGGTTTGACCCAGCGTCAATTGTTCTACATCAGTACTCGAGTCAGTTGTGTCATCAAAGCCGTTTAGAGCAGAGTCATCAGCAATGGCGTTGCTTAAGCCTTCCTCAGAAACGTTTAGTGTTACACCTTCTACAATTGGTGGGGCGTAAGGGTTGACAGAAAAGTACCCCGTTTTACTGTCGCCATCATTATCAGTAATAGTGTAGTTAAAATCGATATCCCCATCGCCATAAGGTGAGGTCAAAGGCAAGTATTGGAAGAACTCCCATTTTCCAGTGCTAGGTGTAAGTTGAACTTCGAATGCAAGCTCTCCATCAGCCTCTGCAATCAGTCTATTAGAGTTTTGTGGATCGACGTATATCAACACGTCTTTACCATCTAGAGTCTCTAAACCAGCCTCACCTCCATTTAAGACTATAGAACCAGGGCCATCAGCTCCATATACAGCACCGAGGTTCCCATCCGCACTAGCAATTGGCACGCCAGAGTACGCACCTGTAAAGGTTATTGATTTAACGGTAAAGTCACTGTTGTCTTCAGTATCCGGGCCATTGCCATTACTGGTCGCCTCGAGGATGATTTTATCAAAGCCTCCCTGTTGAACATTGAAATTTGCCGCGTAATCACCACTGCTTGCGTCAGAGCTGAACGATTGCTGAGCAATTAATACACCATCTCTATAAAAAGATGCGATTCCTTTCTCAAGTTCACCACCAAACATTTTCTCAAATTCTATTTCTGCTCCGTAAGCAACTTTATTGCCTAAGTCTATGATTAACTGCTCTGATACACCCTCATTACCCGCGAATCGATAATCGACTTCGTTTTCTAATTGGAAGCCGTTGTTACCAGAACTTTTAACGCCAATCCCTTCTGATGATTGATTGATTTCAGCTGTTCCCAGCATCACAGATTCGTCAGACACAAAACCGTTTGCAGTCACAACAACGTCCCCAAATGTTCGACTGGTTGCATCTGCCTCACTTCCTGCAAAATCTATGCGCCCTGTCAGAACGTTAGGTGCACCAGTAAGCGACACATCGACGGGTTGAACAACAACAGGCACGTATGGGCAATCATCTTCAACGGCCACATTTAAGCTTTGAGATGTTGTTGTTTGTCCATCACTTACAGAAATCTGTAAATCAAAGTTGATGATGTCTTCCACATCATTAACAGGATGATCAAGTGGCTCAAACAGAGTAATAGTATAGTCCCAAGAGCCTTGACCTGAAGCTGAAAGCTCGCTCAGCACAACGGTAGCAACAACGCTCAGGTGAGCAGTTTTCGCAGTCAGCGTTTGAGTACTGTTGTCCCACGTCCACGATATAGGCTCCCCTCCTGATGTTAGGTTGTTAGGGCCTGCCAATACCACTGAAACATTCGCCGTGTCTGGATCGGCAACTGTGAATGTTCCTGAGAAACTTGCGGAGTTAGTGGTGTCTGAAGGTGCTCCTGTATTATCAGGGATACCATTAGCTAAACCTTCTTCCGAAACAACTGCATTCACAACATTTGAAATAGAAGGAGGAGCATCATTATCAATAATCGTTGCCGTACCGGTATCGCGGCCTTGCACTGCACCAATGCCGGTTACTGTCACGCTGAAATCTTCAGGGCCTTCATAAACAGCATCATCAATGGAAGCAATACGCACATCAAACTCAGTTTGCCCTGCTGGCACGGTCACCACACCATCGTTTGGCACTGCAACCCAACCGGAGCCTGTGTTGTATTCTAAGGTGCCTAAGTCTCCAACTTCGGTGTCACCTAAGTTCAGGCCTAGCTCGACTTGAACAGTGGACTCGGAGGCATTCGACAGCGTCACTTTGAAGTTCGCTGTCTCACCCTCATTGATGGTGCCAGCGTCTGAAATAGTCACGCTTGGACGGTCATCATCCGGATCAGGGCCCGGACCACTGCCGTCATCCACAATCGTTGCTGTCCCCGTATCGCTGCCTTGTACTGCGCCAATGCCGGTTACCGTCACACTGAAATCTTCAGGGCCTTCATAAACAGCATCATCAATGGCAGCGATACGCACATCAAACTCGGTTTGCCCTGCTGGCACGGTCACCACACCATCGTTTGGCACTGCAACCCAACCGGAGCCTGTGTTGTATTCTAAGGTGCCTAAGTCTCCAACTTCGGTGTCACCTAAGTTCAGGCCTAGCTCGACTTGAACAGTGGACTCGGAGGCATTCGACAGCGTCACTTTGAAGTTCGCTGTCTCACCCTCATTGATGGTGCCAGCGTCTGAAATAGTCACGCTTGGACGGTCATCATCCGGATCAGGGCCCGGACCACTGCCGTCATCCACAATCGTTGCCGTCCCCGTATCGCTGCCTTGTACTGCGCCAATGCCGGTTACCGTCACACTGAAATCTTCAGGGCCTTCATAAACAGCATCATCAATGGCAGCGATACGCACATCAAACTCGGTTTGCCCTGCTGGCACCGTTACTACGCCATCGTTTGGCACTGCAACCCAACCGGAGCCTGTGTTGTATTCCAAGGTACCTAAGTCACCGGCTTCGGTATCGCCGAGATTAAGACCCAGCTCCACTTGCGTTTCCGCTTCAGACGCGTTCGATAAGGTGACTTTGAAGTTCGCCGTATCCCCCTCATTGATGGTGCCAGCGTCTGAAATAGTCACGCTTGGACGGTCATCATCCGGATCAGGGCCCGGACCACTGCCGTCATCCACAATCGTTGCCGTACCGGTATCGCTGCCTTGTACTGCGCCAATGCCGGTTACCGTGACACTGAAATCTTCAGGGCCTTCATAAACAGCGTCATCAATGGAAGCAATGCGCACATCAAATTCGGTTTGCCCAGCTGGCACGGTCACCACACCATCGTTTGGCACTGCAACCCAACCACTTCCCGTGTTGTATTCTAGGGTGCCTAAGTCTCCAACTTCGGTGTCACCTAAGTTCAGGCCTAGCTCGACTTGAACAGTGGACTCGGAGGCATTCGACAGCGTCACTTTGAAGTTCGCTGTCTCACCCTCATTGATGGTGCCAGCATCTGAGATAGTCACGCTTGGACGGTCATCATCCGGATCAGGGCCCGGACCACTGCCGTCGTCCACGATCGTCGCCGTCCCCGTATCGCTGCCTTGCACTGCACCAATGCCAGTCACTGTCACACTGAAATCTTCTGGGCCTTCGTACACCGCGTCATCAATGGAAGCAATGCGCACATCAAACTCGGTTTGCCCAGCTGGCACCGTTACTACGCCATCGTTTGGCACTGCAACCCAACCGGAGCCTGTGTTGTATTCTAAGGTGCCTAAGTCTCCAACTTCGGTGTCACCTAAGTTCAGGCCTAGCTCGACTTGAACAGTGGACTCGGAGGCATTCGACAGCGTCACTTTGAAATTCGCTATGTCACCCTCATTGATGGTGCCAGCGTCTGAAATAGTCACGCTTGGACGGTCATCATCCGGATCAGGTCCTGGACCCGTGCCGTCATCCACTATCGTTGCCGTACCGG